>PHET01000014.1 GCA_002841275.1 Actinobacteria bacterium HGW-Actinobacteria-7
TACAAGGTGTACGTGGGAGAAGGCAAGGACGAGCGTCTTCTGCCCAACGTCGTGCAGACAGCTCGCGCCATCTGGTTGATCTCGCTCGCCTACCTTGTTGTGGGAACGCTCGCGCTGTGGGTCACTTCAGGTTTTCTCGGCATGAGTCCCGTAAGAGGCTTCCTGCACTCGCTGTGGGTATTCATGGGGGCGTGGTCGACGGGCGGCTTCGCTCCGCAGAGCTACAACACCATGTACTACCACTCACTTGTCTTCGAGGTCATCACCGTGATCATCATGATTGCGGGGTCGTTCAACTTCGCCTTGCACTGGGCGGTGTGGACTGGCAGGCGGCGTGAGATCGTCCGCAACATCGAGACCGTGAGTTTCGCGATAACGCTGTCGGTGACCACGTTGGTGGCGACGTTCTGGCTCGCGAAGGAGGGAATCTACCCGGATGCGATGTCGCTGTTCCGAAAGGCCTTCTATCAGCTGGCTTCCGGGCACACCACCACAGGCTTCTCGACGATCTACTCCCGCGCGTTCGTCACGCAATGGGGGGTGGTGGGCTTGCTGACGACCAGCATCGCGATGGCAATCGGAGCCTCGGCTGCATCCACAGGCGGCGGCATCAAAGGGATGCGCATGGGAGTCATGTTCAAGTCCCTTATCCTGGACGTTCGCAAGATGGTCGCGCCCGAGTCGGCGGTCATTCGCGAGCGGTATCACCACATTCGCGACAACTGGCTTGGGGACGGAGTGATCAGGACAGCGATGACGATCACCATCGCCTACATGGCGATGTACCTACTCACTGCGCTGGTGGGGACGATGCATGGCTATGACTTCGCACAAGCGCTGTTCGAAGGGGTCTCGGCGGGCTCCAATTCGGGGATGTCGTGCGGAGTTGTCGCACCTACGATGCCGTGGGACATGAAGGTGCTCTACATCGTCGCCATGTGGCTTGGAAGGCTCGAGTTCGTGAGCGTCTTCGCACTTCTGGGGTATGGCATCTCGATCGTGAGGGGACGCTAGTGTGCGGGCGGACCATCACACGGCTCGTGGCGCTGGGCGCCGTCTGCGGCGCGCTGCTGATCGCACCGGGGCTCTCGGCGGTGGCGTGGGCGTCGCCGCAAGTCTATTCGGCCCCTTCGAGTGTGGAGCTGGTCGAGCATCCCGGCACCTACGATGGCAAGACCGTGACGTTTCAGGGCGAGGCGATCGGAGAGGCGATGGTGCGTGGCGATTACGCGTGGATTCATCTCAACGACGACGCATACATGCTCAAGAACGTCGAAGAAGGCGCAGCGCTGGGGGGATACAACACCGGTATGCCCGTGTGGATTCCCGCCGATGAAGCTCGGTCGATTCAGGTTTTCGGTGACTACAAGCACGAAGGGGAGATCGTTCGAGTCGAGGGCACGTTCAACGCGGCGTGCGCGCAGCACGGGGGAGACATGGACATCCATGCGACGAGCATAGAGCACGTTGCGCCTGGAAGAGACGCCAAGGACCCGGTTCATCCCAACAAGGCGCTTCTCGCTGTCGTTCTCACATTGGCTGCCGGGGCGCTGTGGTGGGCCGAGGGGCATGCTGGCATCAGAGAGAGGGCCGGGCTGTCTCGGCGACGCTAGGAGGAAGGGTGGTTGTTTGCCCGCCGCCTGTGGCTGGGATAAACTGCACGGCGCGCGGGTGTAGTTCAATGGTAGAGCGTCAGCTTCCCAAGCTGAATGTTGCCGGTTCGAGTCCGGTCACCCGCTCCATACGACACATGGATCGGCTGCCGGACGATTGGGCGGCCGATCTTTTCTTCAAATCAAAGGCAGGAATTCCACCTTTGGTGTCGAACACCTGTTCGTAAGAAGCCCTTTCTCCCGCTTCCCACCGCGTGATGCGGGGTGTTTCGTGTGGTTCCGAAGTATCTGACAACGGCCGTCCTTTCGATTGCGATCATGAGCGCCGTGCCAGGCTTGGCCTCTGCCGCGGCATGCTCGGGGCAAGTGAACCTGGGGTTCGGCGATAGCTACCGCATGCCTGATGGCAGCACCAGGGTGCACCGTGGGCTTGATATCTCAGCTTCTGCGGGTGACGGGGTTCAATCCCCGGTTGAGGGCACCATCGGCTTCGTTGGCCGCATTCCGGGCAGCGCAGGGGGCACCGTGCTGGCGGTCAGCATTGACTGCGACGAGGGCAGGGTGACCCTGACTCCGCTCGAACGGGCAGAGGTGACGAGTGGGCAGCGTGTCGCTCAGGGCGAGGAGATCGGCACACTGGCCGCGGCCGGTGACCCCTCGAGCGAGGCGTCACATCTCCATATGAGTCTGCGCAGTGGTGATCTCTACCTGGATCCCATCGGGCTGTTGACTCCAGGCGGCATCGCATCTGAAGGAAACAGCCCGGAGATGGCATCGGAAGCTGCGGCCGAACCAAGACCAACCGCGCTGGGAGCTTCGGCTATGGCACAGGGCGTGTGTCTCTCCGCCACGGCGCGTCCGGGGGCCACTCAAATGACGGCGGCATCCGCGGGAGCGGCACTCTCTGCTGACGGCCCCCGCGTCGATGCCGCTACGCACAGGGTGGGCTCGTCGATGGGAGAGGGTGTCGAGCTGGCGCCGATGGGCACGCCCGAGGCGCCGCTGTTGAGCCTCGCCGGTACAACAGATGGCGCACATGCGCCTGCCGCGGATGCCCCGATCGACTCGCTGAAGCGTGCGTCGGTGACCCTCGCCCATACTGCGGCGAGGCAGGCATCCGCTGCGGGCCCGATCACCTACCTGGTCATCGTGGCTGCGCTCCTGAGTTCCGTATTCATCTTGAGCCTGCGGGCATTCGAGCGTCGATTGACCTCGCGTTCTCCAGTGTCAGACCGGTTGGGGAGACTGTTGCAGCAGCTGCGGACCGGTGCTACACTACGCGGGCTCACATCCTGCCCCGGAGAAACTGCCTTCACAGTTCCGGGGCCGTCTAGCCCAGGGGAGGTGACAAAGTGAAGGCTTACGAACTACTGCTTCTACTCAACCCCTCACTCGACGAGGAGTCTCGTGCTGCGCTCTTGGACAAGGTCCAGGGGCTCATCACTGCAGACGGGGGCGTGGTGGACAATTTCGACTCTTGGGGCAAGCGCAAGCTCGCTTTTGAGGTCGACAAGAACACCGAGGGTGACTACGCACTCATCGACTTCCACACGACGCCGGGCACCATCGCCGAGCTGGACCGCGTGCTGCACATCACAGATCCCGTGCTCCGCTATATGCTCCTGCATCGCGAGGATAGGGAGTAGTCCCGACCTCGCAGGACATCCGCGGATCGTGGATCAACCTGTCCAGGTCCGTGAACGTACGAAGGTGGTTTTGAGATGAGCATCAATCGAGTAGTCATCACCGGTAATCTCACCCGTGATCCCGAGCTGACGTCGACCGGCAGCGGAATGGCCATCCTGAAGATGGGCATCGCCGTCAACGATCGTCGGAAGAACCAACAGAGCGGCGAGTGGGAAGACGTGCCCAACTTCTTTGACGTGGTCGTTTTCGGCCAGCGCGGAGAGTCGATCTCACGTTTTCTCTCCAAAGGCTCCAAGGTCGCGATCGAAGGCAAGCTCCGCTGGCGTTCTTGGGAGACCCCCGAGGGCGACAAGCGCAGCAAGATCGAGATCATCGCCGATGACATCGAGTTCATGTCATCTCGTGACGGCGGAAGTAACAGCGGTGGAGGCTACACAGCTCCTGCCGCCCCGGCGAAGAAGGCCGAGACTTCCGACACGTTCGAAGACGACATTCCGTTTTAAGTGAACCACCGGCGCTCACAAGAGCGCCCGTTTCAATCCCGCGAAACGATTCGCGGAAGGAGGGTCAGAACATGTCCGATTTTGGTCGTAAGCCCAGGCGCAAGTACTGCCAGTTCTGCAAAGACCACGCGGAGTACATCGACTACAAGGATTCGCAGTTGCTGCGCAAGTTCATGACCGACCGCGGCAAGATCAAGCCGCGTCGGGTTTCAGGTAACTGCGCCCAGCATCAGCACCGTCTTGCCACGGCCGTCAAGCGCGCCCGTGAGATGGCCCTGGTGCCGTACACCGTCCCGGTCGTCAGCGGTCGCGTGGGCGGCAAGGGCCGCTAGGCCCGCGCGTCACTGGAGGGAATGCCATGAAGGTCATCCTGTTGCATGAGCTCAAGGGTCGTGGTGGTGAGGGAGACGTTATCGACGTCGCCCAGGGTTTCGCCGTCAACTACCTGCTGCCCCGTAAGATCGCCATCCAGGCGACCCCGGGTAACGTCAAGCAGCTCGAGCACCGTATGCACAACATCAAGAAGCGTGAGGATCTGCGCATCGGCGACGCAAGTTCGCTGGCGGCGGCTCTCGCGGACAAGACCGTCACGATTGCAGCGAAGGCCGGCGAAGAAGGCCGTCTGTTCGGTTCGGTGACCACGATGATGATCGAGGAAGCCATTCGCGAGCAGCTCGGCATCGAGCTGGATCGTCGCAAGATCGAGACGCACGGTCATATCAAGGAAGTCGGACCGCATCTGGTGAACATCGCCATTTATCGCGATGTGAAGTCACAGCTGACCGTCAAGGTCGTTGCTGAGGGCGCACCGGTCGCCCCGACCGCCCCGACCACGGTTGTCGCCGAGGTCGAAGGCGTCACGGCCGAGGGCGAGCCGTTCGTCGAGGTGGTCGAGGAGACTGTAGAGCAGTCCGAGACCGATGTAGCACTCGAAGAGGCTGCCGACGAGGCCGCTGCGGAGTAGAGTTCTCCCGCGTTTCCTAGACGACGTCGCCCGGCCGGGTGGCGTCGTCTTTGCGTGTCCGGAAGTGACCTTGAAGGCAGCTGCTCGTTCTGTGGATAACGTGGATAACTCCAGTCTCCGCTGGCGGGAGGCGAGAATCGTCCACCTTGACTTGTGGACATGAGCTTGTGGGGCGCTCACATGTCGGTCCGCAAGGCTATCATCGGTAAGGCGTCGGTTATGACGCACCCTCGAAGGGACAGACACGCGCATGGCAGATGTGATGGACACCGAAGTACGCCGGCAGCGAAATGATAGAGTGCCGCCGCAGAATATGGAGGCTGAGCAGGCAGTTCTCGGCGCCATGTTGCTATCTGGTGATGCCGTCGAGGGCGCGCTGGGCATGCTTGTCGACACCGATTTCTATCGGCCAGCACATGGGCGGATCTTCACGGCGATGAACGATCTCTACGCTCGTTCGGTTCCGGTCGACCACCTTTCGGTCGCCGATCGTCTCGAGTCGACGGACATGCTCGAGGTCGCGGGGGGCAAGACATACCTGCTGGACCTCTCGGGAGCAGTACCCACAACCGCGAACTGGCAGCGCTACGCCGAGATCGTGAAGCGGTTGTCGATGTTGAGGCAACTTATCGGCGCCGCGACACAGATCGTGGCAATGGGTTATGACGCTCCAGACGACCTCAACGCGGTGGTGGAAGATGCCGAGCGGCTCATCTTCCAGGTGACCAACAAGCGCGTCTCAAGCAACTTCCGCGAGATGAACGATCTGCTCAAGGGCTCCTTCCAGCAGCTCGAGGAGATGTTCGAGCGCGGGGAGCACGTCGTTGGGGTCCCCACTGGATTCAAGGACCTCGACAAGCTCCTTGCGGGCCTGCACGCAGGCGATTTGGTGATCCTGGCCGCCCGCCCCTCGGTGGGCAAGACCGCGCTCGCCCTGAACATGGGGGTCAACGCTGCCAAAGAGGGAACGTCGGTGGCTGTGTTCTCGTTGGAGATGTCCGCCGAGCAGCTCGTTCAGCGAGTTCTGTGTGCCGAGGCGCGCATCAACCTTCAGGACGTTCGTGCCGGCTATCTCAAGGAGACCGACTGGCACGCGATCCACACCTCGATGGGCAAGCTTGCCAAGTTGGACTTCTGGGTCGACGACACACCGTCCATCTCTATCCTCGAGGTGCGAGCCAAAGCACGACGCCAGTTGCGTAACAAGGAAAAGGGCCTGATCATCGTCGACTACCTGCAGCTCATGCAGCCGCAGAACCGTCGCTCTGAGAACCGTCAGGTGGAAATCTCCGAAATCTCGCGTGGTCTCAAGATTCTGGCGAAGGAGCTCAAGGTCCCGGTGGTAGCTCTCTCGCAGCTGTCACGTGCGGTCGAGCAGCGTGCCGGCAAGCGTCCACAACTCTCCGACTTGCGTGAGTCCGGTGCCATCGAGCAGGACGCGGACGTTGTCATGTTCCTCGACAGGAACACCATGCCGGGCGGCGAGGACGAAGACGGGCGTCCGCCGCGAGGCACGGCCGAGCTCATCGTGGCCAAGCACCGCAACGGACCGCTCGATACGATTCCACTGGTGTTCATGGACCGGTTCACGAAGTTCGTCAACATGACTAACAAGGCGTAGCCGGGGGGTCGGGAGGGGCACGGTCCTCGGAAACCCTTCGTGCACTGGCTTCGCGTGTTTATTGCGGGTTCCCGAGGACCGTGCCCTGCGAGTACGCGGCCACAGGAGCCTTTGAGAGCCTACACACTGCCGATTGTCGCCCAGACACGACCGTGCGTCGCCGTGTGCTTGACAGGGGGGATATGATACTCGGCGGTGCTTGGGCGCAGGAGGCGCTTGAGGAACCCGCGCTGAGAGGGTATTCCACGTGTCATCAACCTATGACGTCATCATCGTTGGTGCCGGTCCGGCCGGCATCTTCGCTGCACTCGAGCTTACCCGGCTGGGTGGGCGCTCCATTCTGATGGTCGAGAAGGGCCATTCGATCGCTAAACGGAAGTGCCCTGCACGCGAGACGTCGTGCGTGGGCTGCCGAACCTGCGACATCATGACCGGCTGGGGCGGTGCCGGGGCCTTCTCGGACGGCAAGCTGACGCTCACCACGGAGGTCGGCGGCTGGCTTGGTGACTACGTATCCAAGCCGGCGCTCGAGGAGTTGATCGAGTACTCGGACCAGCTGTGGTTGGAGTTCGGGGCCACACGCGAGGTCCATGGAGCCGACGCGCAGACGGCATTGGAGCTGGAAAGGGAAGCGACGCTTGCGGGGATGAAGCTTGTGCCCATGCCCATCCGCCATCTGGGTACGGATCGTTCTCCTGAGGTGCTGGACGCCATGCGCGTGCACCTTGAGGCTGCGGGCGTCGAGGTACGGACGGAACTCTCGGCCACGCAGATATTGGCTCAAGACGGCGCGGTGACCGGAGTGGAGCTAAGCGACGGCAGCGTAGTGAGTGCAACCACGGTCATTGCCGCTCCGGGAAGGGAGGGCGCGAACTGGCTCGCCGAGCAGGCGAAGCAACTGGGCATCCT
Source organism: Actinobacteria bacterium HGW-Actinobacteria-7 (assembly GCA_002841275.1). GTDB lineage: Bacteria > Actinomycetota > Coriobacteriia > Anaerosomatales > PHET01 > PHET01. Next base: position 7,258 of record PHET01000014.1, read on the forward strand.
GCTTTCCAATAACGCGGTCGACATCGGAGTGCGGGTCGAATGCCCTGCGCCGGTCATGGAGCGCCTCACCACGCCGCTCTACGAGGCCAAACTCGTCTATCACACCAAGTCGTTCGGCGATACAGTCCGCACCTTCTGCATGAACCCCTACGGCGAGGTCACCACCGAGAGCTACGGCGACGTGGTCACCGTCAACGGCCATAGCTTCGCCGAGAGCCGCACCGCGAACACCAACTTCGCCGTGCTGGTGAGCACTCGCTTCACCGAGCCGTTCGACGACCCCATCACCTACGGGCGCTCAATTGCCAAGCTCGCGAACCTCTTAGGCGACGGCATTCTGGTTCAGCGCTACAGCGACCTGAAGGCCGGCCGCCGCTCCACTCCCGAGCGCCTCGCCCAGTCGATCATCGAGCCGAGTATGGGACACGCGACCCCGGGTGATCTCTCGGCGGTGCTGCCCTACCGCCACCTCACCGACATACTCGAGTTCATTGAGGCCATGGATACGCTGGTTCCGGGGCTCGCAGGGCCCAACACCCTGTTCTACGGCGTGGAGGTCAAGTTCTACTCCTCGCGCCTTGCGGTCGATGAGCATCTGGGGACGCAGGTAGCCGGCCTCTACGCCATCGGTGACGGCGCAGGCATCACTCGTGGGCTGGTGCAGGCCGGCGCCAGCGGGGTTCTGGCGGCGAGAGCGATCGCGCGAACATAGCGCGATTCCGTTTGGGGCACGCGGCGCGCTGGCACTTCTCGGCGGTCTGCGGCATACTGCACCCGCACGCTTCACCACGCTGGAGCGTGCACGCGTGCCGCGCGGGAGCTGCGGCGTGCAGGGCTCGGGAGCGGCTAGAGTGTCCGCGGAGCCCCGCATTCATCGGGAGACACCTCACATGGCCGGAATCGTGCTTGTCGGCGCCCAATGGGGCGACGAAGGCAAGGGTAAGATCACCGACCTGATCGCCGACGACTTCGACTACGTCGTCCGGTACCAAGGCGGGAACAACGCGGGTCACACCGTCATCCACGGCGGCCGCACGCTCAAGCTGCATCTGATTCCCTCGGGGATCATGTACCCGCACATCACGCCGGTCATCGGCAACGGGTGCGTCATCGACCCCGGCGTGCTCATTGAAGAGATGGATCGCCTTGAGGCAGACGGCCTGTCCACGCACCGCCTCCTCATCAGCTGCAACGCGCACCTGATCATGCCGTACCACAAGGACCTCGACGGCGCCTCCGAGCACCGCTTGGGCAAGGCCGAGATCGGCACGACGCGCCGTGGCATCGGCCCTGCCTACATGGACAAGGCGAGCCGCTTGGGCATCCGCGTCCAGGACCTGCAAGACGAGCACATCCTGGCCCAGAAGATCGAGGCGTCGCTGTCCGAGAAGAACGACATCCTCTCGAAGGTCTACGGGCTGCCCACCTACACCGTCGAGCAGATCATGGAGGAGTTCCGGCCCTACGCCGAGCGCCTCAAGCCGCATATCGCCGAGACGAGCGCGATTCTCAACCGGGCGCTTGCTTCCGACCAGTGGGTGTTGCTCGAGGGCGCACAGGGGACACTGCTCGACCTCGACCATGGCACCTACCCGTTCGTGACCTCTTCGAGCCCGACGGCCGGCGGCGCGTGTGTGGGTTCAGGTGTGGGCCCTCGTCGCATCGATCGCGTGCTGGGAATCGCCAAGGCATACATCACTCGCGTGGGTTCGGGACCGTTCCCCACAGAGCTCGACGATACCGACGGGCGCAAGCTCATCGAGGTCGGCAATGAGTACGGCACCACCACGGGCCGCGAACGTCGCCCCGGCTGGTACGACGCGGTCATCGTGAAGTACGCGGTGGAGATCAACGGGCTGACTGATCTCATCATCACCAAGCTCGATGTCCTCTCGGCTTTCGACACCATCAAGGTCTGCGTCGCCTACGAGTACGACGGGCACCGCTACAACTCGCTGCCGTGCCACCAGACTGCCTTCCATCACGCCAAGCCCATCTACGACGAGCTGCCCGGCTGGAAGACCGATATCACCGGGTGCCGTACGTTCGAAGAACTGCCCAAGGAAGCGCGCGACTACATCACGTACATCGAGGATCTGGCCGAGGTTCCGGTCGCGATGATCGCGGTTGGTCCGTCGAGGGAGCAGACGATCATGCGGCGCTGGGAATCGCGGCCGTAGGAATCTACCGAGTGGGGTGGGGCCGGAGGGTCCGGCGCTCAGACAGGCTTCGCTACGAAGGCCGCCCGGTGGGCGGCCTTCTTGCTGCAGAACTCGCGGCGGACCCTCCGGCCCCACCCCGTGCAAATCACCATCCGGGGTCCGCTGGAGCCTCGGGAGCCACGTCGCTTCGCTCGTGGCGTGTCAGTCCTTGGGCACCCATTTGCAGCGGACGGGGGACTCTATGTCGCCGGTCTTCTTGAGGGCGTCCATGGCCTTGTCGACTGCTTTGCGCTCCAGGCCTGAGATCTCGGCGATCTTGCCTGCGGCAACCGGTTCGCCGGCTTCGCGCATCGCTGCAAGGACCTTCTCGGTATCGCTCATGTAGAACTCCTTTCGCAATTGGTGAGTGAGAAGATACCCAATTGTCGCTGCTACGGGCGGCGGAATCTCGAGATTGCGCCACGGGCTATCTCGAGTGCGCCGCTGCGGTCGTCGGGCGCGAGGGTACCGTCATCGATTGCGGCCACTATCGCGTTCGTGGCGATGCCGACGGCGGGGCCCTCGGCAAGGCCCAACGCTTGCATGAGCTCGGTGCCGCTGAGAGGCGAGCGGGTCTCGGCGTGGGTGCCGCGGGCGCGGGACTGGGCGATGACCTGTTCGAGCTGTGCGCGAACCGTCTCGGCCTCGCCGCGGTGAGCGGTCGCCGAGAAGTCCGCCAGCGTCAGTTCGAGCGCGTCTTCGGCGCTGACAAGTGGCGGGACGTCCGCTGCAGGGCCGAGACGCAGATCGAGCTTGCGTACGGCTCGATCGACGGCGTGTGGGTTATCGGCATGCAGCTCGCCAAGACGCATGTGCTCGGCGACCAGATGCACGACTGCGGCACGGTCGATATTCGAGAAGCGCAGGCGGGAGCAGACCTTCTGGGCGATTCGCGCGCTTTCGGGTGCGTGGCCCAAGAAGCGGATGCGGCCGTCTGGGTCGACGGTGCGCGTGGGGGCCTTGCCGGTATCGTGCAGCAGCGCGGCCCAGCGCAGTGCTCGCGTGGGTGGAGCGGCTGAGACCGACTGGACGGTGTGTGCGAGCACGTCGAGGTCGTGAAAGCTCGGCTGGGTCACACCGTCGAGCGCAGCAACCTCGGGCAGGACCACGGCGAGTGCTCCGCTGGCATGCAACGCTGCGAGCCCATCAGCGACGTGGGGAGCGGTCAGGAGCTTGGTGAGCTCCTCCCGGACGCGTTCGACCGCCACGTCGGCCAGGCGGGCGGCGAGTGGCGGCATCGCAGCGGCCGTGACAGGATCGAGCGCGAACCCCAACTGTGCCACGAAGCGCGCGGCTCGCAGCACCCGGATGGGGTCCTCGGCGAACCGGTCGGCGGGGTCGCCGGGCGCTCGCAAGATGCAGCGGGTGAGGTCTTCTCGGCCATCCAACGGGTCGAGCAGCTCGCCTGATGCCAGATCGAGCCCCATCGCGTTGACGGTGAAGTCGCGAAGCGCGGCATCGGCCGCAAAGCGCTCAGCCAACGGGCCCTGTTCGGCGCGCAGTGTCGAGATCTCGAGGATCGTGCCGTCGTCGAGAGCCACCCCCACTGTGCCGAACCGCTCTCCCAGCGCGTAGACGCCTCGGATATCGGGGAGTTCGCGCAGGACTTCGCGCAGCTGGGCCGACGTCGCATCGGTTGCCAGATCGAGGTCAGGACCGGACTGTCCGAGAAGTGCGTCGCGGACCGCGCCGCCTACCAGCACCGCGTGATGGCCGGCACCTGCGAGAGCGGCCGCGACAGACGCGACCTGCGGCGAGAGCTCGATGTGGGGGGAGAGAGTCATGATGAGATGGTACCCGCAGGGCAGGGCACTCAGGCTGACGGCGGCACTGGCTCGACCTTCCAGCTGCCTCTTTCGGTACAATCACCAGCGGCCCCCATCATGTTTGTCGGAAGGTATCTCATGGGCATGCGCATTCTGGTACTGGGATCGGGCGGACGCGAACATGCGCTCGTGAAGTCCTTGGCTGCTTCACCCCTTGTCGACTCCATCCTCGCTGCTCCCGGAAACGGCGGCACGGCGCTCGAGCGCGACACGACCAACATCTCGCTGGCGATCGAGGATCCCGCGGCGGTTGCTGCCTACGCGCGCGACAACGTGGTCGACCTCGTGGTGATCGGCCCGGAGGTCCCGTTGGTCGCGGGCGTGGCCGACGCCGTTCGCGCAGCTGGCATCCCCGCCTTCGGGCCCGGGGCGTCTGGTGCGCGCATCGAGGGCTCCAAGGTGTTCTCCAAGGCGCTCATGGAGCGCCACAGCATCGCGGCAGGTCGCTCCAAGTCCTTCGCGGTCAATGAGCGTGACGAGGCGTATCGCACGCTCGAACTGTGGGGCGCTCCCATCGTCATCAAGGCAGACGGGCTCGCTGCAGGCAAAGGCGTCACGGTTGCGATGGATCTCGACACCGCGCGCGCGGCGGTCGATGAATGCTTCGATGGTCGCTTTGGCGACGCCGGTGCGACCGTGCTGGTCGAGGAGTTCCTTGCCGGTCCGGAGTGCTCGCTGCTGGCGTTCGTCGACGGCGCCACGGTGCTGCCCATGGCGCCCGCGCAGGACCACAAGCGCGTGGGCGAGGGCGACACCGGCCCCAACACCGGCGGCATGGGCGTGTACTCGCCGGTGCCGCTCGTCTCGGCCGACCAGTACGGGCGCATGGTGGAGATCATGCAGAACTCGGCGCTGGCGATGGTCCGCGAGGACATCGAGTACCGCGGCGTGCTCTACGGAGGCTTCGTCCTTACCGAGGAGGGCCCCAAGCTCCTTGAGTTCAACGCGCGCTTCGGCGATCCGGAGACCCAGGTCATCCTGCCGCGTCTGCAGACCGATCTGGCCGAGGTACTACTGGCTTGCGCGACGGGTCGGCTGGGCGATCTCGACCTGTCCTGGAGCCCAGATGTTGCCGTGAGTGTCGTCGTCGCGAGCGCCGGCTATCCCGGTGAGTACGCAACCGGCAGGCCGATCACCGGCATAGAGGCCGCTGAGGAGCTGCCGGGCGTGACCGTCTACCACGCGGGGACGCGTGTCACGGACGGAGTGCTGGTCACAGCGGGCGGTCGGGTACTCAACGTCACGGCAGTGGCTCCGGACTTCGAGACCGCGATACAGACCGCGTACGCGGCGGTCGACCGCATTCATTTCGATGGCGCATTCGCGCGCCGCGACATCGGGCGCCGGGCACTTGCCGGTCGCACCGGCATCTAGGAGGCGGGCGAACACAGATGCTGTCCGAGCGACTGCTTACCACCGTGATGCGCCATGGCGCGTCTCGCTACCTCGATCTCGCGATCCATGACGAGGCGACCCTGCCGGCGCCGATTCCCGGCAGGCCGTACCTGCTCTACGTTCACGTGCCTTTCTGCGAGAGGCTCTGCCCGTACTGCTCGTTCAACCGCTTTCCCTTCAACCAGGAGCGTGCGACCGCCTACTTCAAGCATCTTCGCGAGGAGATGCGACGTGTCGCCGATGCGGGCTACGATTTTGAATCCATGTATGTGGGAGGCGGCACGCCCACAGTCGATATCGACGAACTGTGCGAAACCATCGATCTGGCCAAGCAACTCTTCTCGATTCGTGAGGTCTCCTCGGAAACGAATCCCAACCACCTGTACCCGAAGTGGGTCGAGCCGCTCCGGGGCCGTGTGGACCGGTTGAGTGTTGGCGTGCAGTCGTTCGATGACGGGCTCCTCAAGCAGATGGACCGCTATGAGAAGTACGGTTCCGGTGCCCAGATAGTGGAGCGCATCGCGTCAATCCAAGACGTCTTCCATTCGATGAACGTCGACATGATATTCAACTTCCCTTCGCAGACCGCAGAAGGGCTGACCCGCGATCTTGAGATCCTCAAGGCCAGCGGATGCAACCAGACCACGTTCTACCCGCTCATGGCTTCCCCAGCCGTCGAGGAGTCGCTCAGGCGCACGGTGGGCAAGGTCGACTACGACCGTGAGGGTCGTTTCTACCAGCAGATCGTCGAGGGGCTCTCCGACCGGTTCACACCCGCCAGCGCATGGACTTTCTCGCGCACGGGTGGCGGGATGATCGATGAGTACATCGTCGACTACGAGGACTACGTCGGCATCGGCTCCGGGGCGTTCAGTTTTCTGGACGGCACCCTGTACGTGAACACGTTCTCGCTCAAGGAGTATGGCGAGCGCATCACAGCTGGCAAGACACCTGCGACCCAGAGGCGCGTCTTCCCGCGCGGTGACCTGATGCGTTACCGGCTGCTCATGTCGCTTTTCGGCATGTCGCTGGACAAGCGCCAGTTCGCTCGAGATTTCGGTGTGAACATCGAGAGGGGTTTGGCGGTCGAGCTGGCGTTCCTGCGCTCTTCGGGCGCCTTCTCGGTAGACAACTCCGAGGAGCTCGTACTCACCAAGAGGGGGCGCTACCTGCTCGTGGTGATGATGCGGGAATTCTTCATCAGTGTGAACAACCTGCGCGACCAGGCCCGTGGCGCGCTTTCTGGGGCCGAGAAGAGTCTGTTGTTCGGCGACGGCGATCAGGCCGAGTGCTGCAGATCCGACGCGGAGCATCCTCTTGTCGAGGCGGTCGCCAAGACGGAGGACGCAGAGGTCACCCCGCTGGGACACCCCCGATGAGGGCGTTCGTCGAGCGCTTCCTCCCTGTCGGCGAGCGTCGCACGGCGCTGTGGCTTGCACTCGGCGGTACGGCAGTGATGTGGACCGTGGCGGAGTTCGGCTTCCAAGTGATGGAAAGAATGCCGGTCTACGAGGCCGAGAACGCCGTGCCGCTGGTTGTCGCCTATGCAGTCCAGGCACTTGCACAGTTCGCAGCGGTGGCGCTGTTGCTGGCAGTCTTGATTCGGGTCGCACGAGCTCCCCGGGCACTTGCCCTCTTCGTCTCGTTGGGTGCTGTGGTGGCCGTGGTCCTCGAGTTCATCAACCTGGTGGGCAACCCGGTAGCAGAAGTCCTGGGATCGGCCGGCGCCGAACTCGGCACGGCACTTGGTGCGGTGGTGGGGGCCTGGGTGGCTTCGACGGTGACGCTCGCCCGCATGGCCGATACCGGCTTCTCCGGCGATGACGAAGAGTCGGGCGCAGGTCTCAAGCGCAAGCCGGGCTCTCGCGGCTGGGGGTTCATTGGTTGGGAAGGGCGTCCGCTCACCGGTGACGCCCTGCTCGTGGTGGCGTTCGTTGCGCTCGCCATCATCCCGGCGTTGGTGACCGCAGCCCTGAATGTGGCGGTGGGGTTCATACCGATGGAGGCTGAGCCCAGCATCCTGGCTGATGCCCTCATGACGTATGGTGGTCCGCTGGTGGTCTTCATCGCCTGGTTCTTCTCGGCGAAACTGGTTTCCCAGCGAACGGGCGTCGTATCGCTGTGGACGGCCGCCCTGGGAAGCGTTCTGGTCTACGTCCTCATGGGCCTGTGGTACGGCGTCCCGATCTTGGGCGAGAGCCTAAGCGGGGGGTTGGTCGAGCTGGCTGGCAGCATGTCGGCCTTGGGTGTTCCGGCTGCCGCACTTCTGGGCACTGCACTCGCGCTGCGCACCAAACCCGCTACACTGTCCGCATCCGGCCAGCAGGACCCGGGCACGCGACCGTCCGACGACACCGCAGGAGGAACCGATGGCTGAGACACCGCTGGTAGGCATCATCATGGGCTCGAAGTCAGACCTCGATGTGATGCAGAAGTGCGCCGACCGTCTGACCGAGATGGGCGTCCCTTTCGAGCTGCTGGTCGCCAGCGCCCATCGCAACCCGGAGCGCGTCCACGAGTGGGCGTCGACCGCAACTGATCGCGGCATCAAGGTGATCATCGCTGCCGCCGGCAAGGCCGCGCATCTGGGCGGTGTTGTCGCCGCGTTCACACCGCTGCCGGTCATCACCGTGCCAATGAAGACGAGCGACTTGGGTGGCCTTGATTCGCTGCTTTCGATGGTTCAGATGCCCACAGGGGTGCCGGTGGCATGCGTGGCCATCAACGGTGCGGACAACGCGGCGATTCTGGCATGCCAGATCCTTGGAACGTCCATGCCGGACTACCGCGAGCGCGTGGTCGACCTCAAGCGCGCCATGGCGCAGGGATAGTGCGTCAGTGACGGCGGGCCCGACGGCAGATAGGATGCTCATGTACGGGCATGATACTGCCGATAACCGACATGCCTGACCAGTCCTATCTGACGTGCGTCTGCTTGGGGGAGCCATGACGCGTTCGCGCATCACCGATAGCGGGTTCACCATCGTCGAGCTGATGGTCGTTGTTGCGATCATCGCCATTCTGGTTGCGATGGCAGTTCCTATGTACATTTCCGTTCGTGTGAGGGCAGCTCAGAACACCTGTTACGCGAATCAGCGCATGATCGAAGGCGTAGTGGGCACATGGGCATCCGGCGGCGACGGCCGGGACGTCGCGAACCTAGCCGGCGTCTTGAATGGAACCCACCCCTTGGTCGTCGCTCACATCATCGGGCGCGTTCCTCGGTGCCCTTCAGCCGGTGCCGTCGTCGATTCTCACAACCCCACGGCAGCGGAGGGCGCCTATACGCTCAACACCGTTGGCGTGCTTGCGCCCTGCCCCTTTGGCGAGTTGGGCCCGCACGGCCACTACTAGTCTGCCTTCGCTTCCCGCATCGCAGGTACTCGGCGATACTGTATTCGGCGTGCGCTTAAGCACGGCGTATCCGTAAGCGGGAGGACTTCATGCAGCAGCGCGCGTTCGAGGACATCCGTATCGAGGGCCATCTCATCGATTCGGGCATCATGTCCACGGTCATGGACCACATCATCGCCATGGGCGGCGAGTTCGAGAGTCTCGAGTTCACCGTGGGGCGCACCAACCAGGACGCCTCGGTGGCCGTGCTTCGCGTGAGTGCTCCGACGCGCGTCCTGCTCGACGAGATACTGCTCGCGGTCCAAGAGCACGGCGCGGTCGCGTGTGAACCGTCCGACGCGGCGTTCGTCGCCGCCCCGCTGGACGGTGTCTTCCCCGAGGGCTTCTACTCAACAACCAACCTTGAGACCGACGTCCGCATCGCGGGTGCGTGGGCACGGGTCGCCAATCCGGAGATGGATCTGGGTGTGCGCGTCTCTTCGCAAACCGGCACGGCCGATGCGATTCCTATGGCGGATGTCCGTGCTGGAGAGCTCTATGTCGTGGGCCATTCGGGCATCCGGGTACACCCGCAGGAGCGCCCCCGCGACAGCCAGCAGTTCGAGTTCATGGCAAGCGCAGTCTCTTCCGAGAAGCCCAAGGCCCAGGTCGTGGCTGAAGTGGCTCGTATGCTGCGCGACACACGTGAGGCCGGCCGCGAGGTCATCGCGGTCGTGGGTCCCGCGGTCGTGCACACCGGTGCCGGTGACCACCTCGCACGCTTGGTCGCGCTGGGCTACGTGAGTGTCATGTTCGGCGGCAATGCGATAGCGGTCCACGATATCGAGTCCGCGATGTTCGGTACGTCGCTGGGCGTGTCGATGTCCGAGGGCACGCCAACGCACGGGGGCCACCAGCACCACCTCAAGGCCATCAACGCCGTCCGCGCCGCAGGGTCTATCGCGTCGGCCGTCGAGCAGGGGCTTATCGGCAAGGGGCTGATGTACACGCTGGTCAAGACAGGTACGCCGTTCGTGCTGGCTGGCTCGATCCGCGACGACGGACCGCTTCCCGACGTCATCAGCGATTCGATGGTCGCGCAGGCAGAGATGCGCACCTACGCGCAGCGGGCGGGCGCGTGTTTGATGCTCTCGACGATGTTGCACTCGATCGCCACGGGCAACATGTTGCCGGCGAGCGTGACCACGGTGTGCGTCGACATCAACCCTGCAGTGGTCACCAAGCTCGCGGACCGAGGCAGCTGGCAGACGATCGGTGTGGTGACCGACGTTGGGTTGTTCCTCGAGCAGCTTGTTGGCGAGCTCGAGCGCAGGCCGTAGCGCGGCACGAGGCACGTGACCCAGGTGGATCTTCCCGGTGGGTGCGCCGCTATGGCGTCGTTGTGGGAGTCCCCTGCACGACGTTGCCGATAAGCCCCGTGGGTGCCAGCGCGGCCTGGACGGCCTGTTGGCTGGTGGTCGACTCGCAGAAGCCGACTTCGATGCGTGGCGTGTCGGTGTAGGCGACCGCCCTCAGGGGGCTCGCCGCCTTGACCGCGTCGAAGAGCTTCTTGGCGTCTTGCTTGCTCGGCTTGCCGAGAAGCTCGAAGGTCACCGACTGACACGCATCACCCTGGGAGAACTCCTGGGAGAAGCCGTTGGGCACCTCCGTGACGCTTGAGGCGCTTTGGCTTGCCATGATGCCGGCCGCCACCGCTACCGTGATCAGCCCCGCGGTGATGATGAGCGCGGTGTTCGAGCCCTTCTTGGGTGTTGATTCGACTATGAGATCGCGCTTCGGCGTGACGCGCGGGCTCTGTCCGGAATCTTCGGCCTCAGCGTCTCCCCAGGGATCGTCGTCGTCCTCGACATCATCCTCGGCGTCGCCGTTTGATGAGCGGAGCTTGAGCTTGCGGTTCACGGCCATGACGAACAGCGCACCGAGCACGACGACCAGCAGTACGATAAGTATCGGGAGGGCGCTGCTGCTCGGAGACGGAGTTGGTGCCTGTGGTGTTGAGGCTGCAGTGTAGTTGACTGAGAGCGTGACCTCCTGGCCCGCTTTGACGTTGCTGAACGACTGGTCCACGTACTGCGCGTTCTGGTCGCCCTGAACCACCTTGGCCCCGGGTGACATCTGAGAGATCTGCGCACCGGCGGGGACCAGGATGCTCATTCGCAGCTGGTCGACATCGTGCGCCAGCGACCAGGCGAGCAGGCCGGTGTTGAGCTTGCCGTCGAAAGAGAAGAACCGGGGCGCGACGACCTCGATCTGGCCGACACGGGACTTCGTCAGCGTGAATGAGTAGAGGTCGAGTCCGTCGGCGGTCTTCTTCTCGGGCGTGACCGAGGGGTCAAGTGATGGGTCCCCGCCCAGGATCTCCCCGCTCCACTGGATCTCGGCACCCGTGGGAACCGAGAGTTCGACCTGTGCGGGAAGCGGGGTCTCCTGTGGAAGCCGGCCAGTCACCATTAGTATCGAAGACGAGCCTTCGTCGTGGACGGTGATTTCGACCGAGCTCCACTGGGCTGTGGCGGCATGCGCAGAGGGCACGAACGCCAGCATCGCGAATGCGAGCGTGGCAGTAAGAAGGGACAGGTTCTTGGCTCTCACAGAGTCCTCCTGTGGGGAGGCCGCGGGTTCGCGGCCGAGTCGATGTGGCATCTCGTCGCACGAGACGCAGTGTTCGGATGATAGCAAGTCCCGGGCTGCGAAGGGAACGCGGCGCGCGTCAGCCTCCGGCGAGTAGGGAATATGCACGCATGAAGGAGGTCGTCATGGTTAGAAACAGAGGGGTCAAGACCGACGACGAATGGCGCAAGATCCTCTCGGCCGAGCAGTTTCGGGTGTTGCGCCGCGCGGGAACGGAGCCGGCGTACTCGGGGGCGCTCACCGACAACACGGTGCAGGGGGAGTACCGTTGCGCTGGCTGCCATTCGTCGCTGTTCGGCAGCGACACCAAGTTCCACTCAGGTTGTGGGTGGCCCAGCTTCTACGAGCCTGTGGAGCCCGATGCGGTGGTCGAGGTCACAGACACCAGCTTCGACATGGTCCGCGTTGAGGTACGTTGCGCGGTCTGCGACGGCCATCTGGGGCATGTGTTCACCGACGGACCGCCGCCCACCGGGCTCAGGTACTGCATCAACTCGGTCTCACTTGAATTCTTACAAAATGAGTAGTGATTGATTCGAATCAGGCATGGGAGTTGCTTTGAGCATGCTACAAGGCGCTGAATGAACCGTCCCGAGGAGCCCGTGAGCCACTTTCTCAACATCCGCAAGCCACTGATCGTGCTGGCGATCACGGTCGCTCTTCTCGCGATCGTGGTTCCGACGTGTCGTATGGTCGGCTGCTCGATGGAGAACGGCTACATGGGCTTCATGCATTCCGGGTCCGCGCCGGGGCTCTTCTCGACCTGTGACGGCGAGTATCTCAGCACGGCCGGCCCTGCGGGCATCGTGCCTGCCGGCTCCAGCTCGTTGCTGCTGATGATAGCTGGCGCGCTTGCAGTGGTTGTCGTGCGTCTGACCCCGCAGGTCGTTTCGCGACTGGCGCTGGTCGCCGACGCTACGCCCCCACCCCCGCCCGAAGACCCCTTGGGGCAGCGAATCCGAGTCTAATCAGCCCTCGTGCCTGTTTCAGCATGCTTGTGTGTATGCTGCGACGGGAATAGGCCGTCGTGCGACCGGTTGCGGTCGCCCCCTGACGCATCCACGAGGAGTCTAAACGTGTTCGCATTCATCGTATCAATGTTCGTGCTCGGGCTGGGAACCAGCCTGCACTGCGTATCCATGTGCGGTCCGCTCGTCTTGACCTATGCGGTCAAGGGCGAAGAGGACGGTCCGTGGTATCGCAAACTCACCCCCAACGTCGCCTACCAGGGCGCCAAGCTCGTGAGCTACATGATCGTAGGGCTGTTGCTGGGCGCCGTAGGTGGCCTGTTCAACCTCGACGCATTGCGCCCCTACGTGTATTACCTTGCGGGCGCCTTCATGATCGTTCTCGGGCTGGGCATGACCGGCAAGGTGCCGTGGGCTGCCCGCCTGACCCCGCGTCCTCCCAAGTGGCTCATGAACACCCTTCTGAAGATGCGCCGCAAGTCGGTGACTGACGCCCAGGAAGGGCTGCACTCGCTCGCAACCCCCATCACCTTCGGTCTGATGACCGGTCTCTTGCCCTGTGGACCTCTCATGGCCGCGCAGGTCGCTGCCGCAGCCAGTGGTAATGCGATCAGTGGCGCACTAGGCATGGCGGCGTTCGCGCTGGGTACGGCGCCTCTTATGGTGGCGTTCGGCACGGCGGGATCGCTGATTCCGCGCGTGTGGAAGCAGCGCATGATGTTCGTACTGGCCATCGGCGTCATTCTATTTGGCGCGGTGTTCGTCAACCGCGGCCTCATGGCAACGGGATCCCCCGTGACGTTCCAGACGCTCAAGTCGAGCGTTTCTGGCGACGTGGCCGCGCAGACATCCTCGTATGCGAAGGGCGCCGACGGTGTGGTCGAGATTCCGCTTCTGATACAGAACACCCAGTTCGTCCCACAGGTGGTACGAATCCCTGCCGATACACCCGTGCGCCTCGTGGTCGATCGTCGCGAGGACGTTGGCTGCTCAGACCAGATTGCCCTGCCTCAGCTCAGCATCCTGCAAGACCTCGCACCCAACGCGGTGACGACGGTCGATGTCCCGGCGACGGCCGCTGGAACCTATACCCTCACGTGCGGCATGGGCATGATGTCCGGCCAGCTGGTGGTAGGTGAGGGTGGCGCGAGTTCACTCCTAGGCTCGCCGCTTCTGTGGGGCGTCCTCGCCCTTGCCGGCGCGGTGGCCTCGTTGGTGGTTGCGCAGCGCCGCGACAAGCGCGTGGAGGCTGCGAAGTCGACCAAGAAGAAGGGTGCGGTCGCCGCGCCCGCAGGTCTCTACGGCTTCACCCCGTCCGAACTAGCCATCATCGTCGCCACAGTGGCAGCCGCAGTTCTTGCGGGCCTGTCGCTCGGCGGAGTACTGAAGTAACGACCCCTCATCCAAGGAGCACCTGCAATGACTGATACGAAGATGAAGAACCGGAACCTCATCCGCTCGATTCTTGTCCTGTCGATTATCGGAGTCGCGTTCTTCGGCGCGTTCCAGTTCGCTCAAGCACGCTCTGCCAATAACGCTGTGTCGACGGTGGCGGCTGCGAACGGCGCACCGCAGCCGGCGTCCGCTGCAGGAGGTCCCGCCTGTGCCTGTTGCTCCTCGGGAGCCGCATCCGGAGCCGCAGGTGCTGTCAACAGGGACACAGCCAAGCTGTCCGGTGGCGTCCAGACGATAGCCGTCGATCTCTCGACGGGTACCTACAATCCAGGCGAGATAGTACTCAAGGCCGGCGTTCCTGCGGAGATCACGTTCGGGCAGTCCAGCGGCTGCACGGGCCAGGTCATGAGCAAGGATCTGAACTTCTTCGAGGACCTCACGACCGGCGCCAAGACCGTCAAGCTGCCCGCGTTGACTGCGGGAGAGTACTCGTTCTCCTGCGGGATGCAGATGGTCTTCGGCAAGATCGTCGTCGAGTAAGGACACTGACATGACTACTGACACAACGCACAAGGTGCTGAGTCTCTCTGTAGTGGGGATGCACTGCGGCGCCTGCGAGAAGCTTGTAAGCATGAACGCCAGCAAGATCGACGGCGTCGTCTCGGTGAAGGCAGACGCTCAAACCGGCATCGTCATCGTCGAGGTCGAGCACGAGGTCAGCACTGACGACCTTATCGGCGCGGTGATAGATGCGGGGTTCACCCCAGGTGACCCGTTTGTGATGGAGGAGGCCGAAGCCGCCGAGGGCGAAACCGCGCCCGCGCAGGACGCCCTGCGAGGGGCGTCTTCGCCGGCGGAGCCGGTGGAGACTCCACGAGCACCGGCGTCCGAAGAGGGTGCGGTTTCGCCCTCCGTGCCCGAACCAGTGCCTGAAAGCGACGAGCTTGAGGACACGACCTTCGCGGTGGGCGGCATGACCTGCGCCAGTTGCGTGGCGGTCATCGAGAAGACGCTCGCCAAGACACCTGGCGTGTCTTCGAGTGCGGTCAATCTCGCAACCGAGCGGCTCGCCACCACATTTGACCCTGCCATCATCACCGATGAGAAGATCGCACAGATCGTCGCGAACCTGGGCTACACCGCGACTCCCATGGAGGCGGCTGCTCCGCATAGCGATACGGGCAAGGTGACCTTGGTTCTGACAGGCATGCACTGCGCCAGTTGCTCGGGGCTCATAGAGAAGGTGCTCGGGAAGCTTGACGGCGTGAAGTCCGCCACGGTGAACCTCGCCATGGAGACCGGTGTTGTCGAGTTCGATCCCGCGATCGTGGGCGTCGACGAGATCATCGGTGCGGTTCTGGGTGCGGGCTATGGAGCGACGGTCAAGGTCGAGGCGACCTCCGGCATCGGCAGTGGCGCGGACCTGCAGCGTGAGTCGCAGGCCAAAGCCTATTCCGCCGAGAAGCGCATGTTCTTCTTCTCGGTAGCGATTTCGATTCCGCTTCTGCTCATCGCCATGATCCCGCCGTTCATGACCGAGGTGCCGCAGCGCCTGGCTGAGCTGCTTGCGGCTACTGTCGGCGGGGCCTGGGCCCCGATGCTGCTGGGCAAGTATCTGATGTTCGTGCTTGCCACGGTGGTGCAGTTCACCGCCGGCCGCCGGTTCTACAAGGGGGCCTGGGGCGCGCTCAAGCAGCGCACGGGCAACATGGACACACTGATCGCGATTGGAACGTCCGCAGCGTACTTCTACAGTGTCGCCGCTACGTTCGTGCCGGCGCTCGAGATGGAGCCCGTCTTCTACGAGACCAGTGCACTGCTCATCACCTTCGTGTTGCTGGGCAAGCTGCTCGAGGCGCGGGCCAAGGGCCGCACGAGCGATGCCATCAAAGCGCTCATGGGTCTTGCGGCCAAGACAGCGCGAGTTGTCCGCGGCGGGGAAGAGATCGACGTGCCGGTCGAGCAGGTTGTCGTTGGCGACGTGGTTGTCGTCCGGCCTGGCGAGAAGGTGCCGGTCGACGGCAAGCTCGTGGACGGCTCGTCGAGTGTGGATGAGTCGATGCTCACCGGCGAGTCCATCCCGGTAGAGAAGAACGCCGGCGATACTGTGATTGGTGCGACGATCAACAAGCTGGGATCGTTCCGCTTCCGCGCGACGAAGGTCGGAGCGGATACGGCGCTCGCACAGATCGTGAAGCTGGTCGAAGACGCTCAGGGCTCGAAAGCGCCCGTTCAGCGCTTCGCGGACCGAATCAGTGCGGTGTTCGTTCCCTTCGTCATCAGTGCGTCGCTCCTGACCTTCCTGTTCTGGGGATTCGCCGGTCCGGCCATCTTCGGAGCCAATCCTGATCCCAACGCCGCCGGTCTGCTGTTCGAGCCCGTTCTCATGTCGGCCGCCACCAACGGTTGGTGGATCGCTGCGCTGCTCGCAGGCATCGCTGTCGTGGTCATCGCGTGCCCGTGCGCTCTGGGGCTCGCAACGCCAACCGCCATCATGGTCGGCACCGGCAAGGGTGCCCAGAACGGCATCCTGATCAAGAGCGGCGACGCGCTTGAGAGCGCTTACAAGATCTCCGCGATCGTCTTCGACAAGACCGGTACGCTCACGCACGGCAAGCCAGAGGTCACCGATATCGTGCTCGCAGAAGGTCACGACGTGACCCGGGTGTTCACCTTTGCAGCGGCGCTCGAGCGCAACTCCGAGCATCCGCTGGCCGAGGCGGTAGTGAATCGCGCCAAGTCCGACGGAATCGAGATTCCAGAGGTCGAGGGATTCTCGGCGATTCCGGGTCACGGTGTCGAGGGCACGGTCATGGGGATGCGGGTCGCCTTTGGCAACCGCAAGCTCATGGCGCGCGAGAACATCAACATCGACGCGTACGAGCCGGAGATATGCCGCCTCGAGGACGAGGGCAAGACGGTGATGCTGGTTGGCGTGAACGGCGCGAAGCTGGCTGGGATCGTGGCTGTGGCCGACACGCTCAAGGAGAACTCGGCCGAGGCGGTCGCCCGGCTGCAGAGCATGGGCGTCGAGACGTACATGATCACGGGGGACAACCGCCGCACTGCTGGCGCCATCGCTCGGCAGACCGGGCTCGACGACGCGCACGTGCTTGCCGAGGTACTACCCGAGAACAAGGCCGAGGAGGTCGCCAAGCTCCAGGCTGCCGGCAAGGTTGTCGCGATGGTAGGTGACGGCATCAACGACACGCCGGCGCTGGCGCAGGCCGATGTGGGCATCGCCATGGGCGCAGGCACCGATGTGGCCATGGAGACCGGTGGCATCGTGCTCATCAAGAACGACCTGCGCGATGTCGTCACCGCAATCCAGCTCTCTCGAGCGACCATGCGTAAGATCCGCCAGAACTTCGTCTGGGCCCTTGGCTACAACACCATCCTGATCCCGATCGCCATGGTGGGCCTGCTCTCGCAGGTGCCGTGGGTCGCGGGCGCTGCGATGGCGTTCTCGAGCGTGAGCGTCGTGACGAGTTCGCTGCTCCTGCGCCGGTTCAAGCCCTCGATGCCCGAACTTGCAAAGACCGCCGCCTAGCCGCGGCTTCATACGAAAGGTAATGACGATGAACCGAACGATCCTTGTAGTGGCTCTGGCCGCCCTGGGAGCCGCATCGCTAATGGTGACTGGTTGCGCGGGCGGTACGAGCGCCGCCGAGAAGCCGATGGGCGTCTGGGGGTACGTGGCTTCGGCGGACAACGCGAAGCTCGAAGTCGCCGACGTCCAGACGGGCGTGAACGACCTTGTGGTCGACAGTGTTCTGGCACCTGGCGATTCGTGGATCGTGGTGCACGCAGATGAGAACGGCAAACCGGGCAAGCGCGTCGGCCTGCAACATGTCAGCAAGGGCGAGAGCACGGCAGTGAAGGTCGCACTCAAGAACCTCACCACGTCTGATGTGATCGTCGCAGTCCATGCTGACCGAGGAACACCCGGGAAGTTCGACTTTGACATGATGAAGAAGGAGATGAGCCCGGACCGTCCCTACTTCGTGGGCGGGAAGGAATTGGCATCGGTGGTGGCGGTTCGGTAGCCGTACGATAATCGCAGTCACGCCATCGCAAAGGAGAACCATGCACGTCCTCGTTCTTGGAGCCGCAGGTCGCACGGGAACACAGATCGTCTCGCAGGCGCTGAGCCACGGGCATCGCGTCAGGGCGCTGGTGCGCTCGACGCCGCTTGAGATGGTTCATGAGCATCTCGAGGTGGTCACAGGCGACGTGATGGATTTCGACTCGGTGAGTGCTGCCGTAGCCGGCGTGGACACGGTCATCTCGGCATTGGGCTCGGGCGGTGGCCGAGACGTGCGGGTGTTCTCGGAAGGCGCGGGCAATGTGGTGCACGCGATGGCGGTCCACGAGGTATCCAAACTGGTCGTCCTCAGCGCGGCCGGGGTGTTTGCTCGCAGCGACCCCCGGCTGTCGCTGGGGTTTCGCGCCATGATCGCGACGGTGCTCAAGCCGGTCTACGACGATCTCGAGCGCATGGAGCAGCGCGTGGCGGCCTCCGGCCTCGATTGGACGATCATCCGACCCGCGGGGCTCTCCGAGGGCCCGCTCACCGGAAACTACCGAGTCTCGCTGGACGGCTCTCTCTTGAGCAAGGCCAATAGAGTGTCTCGGGCGGACGTCGCATCAGCGTGCCTCAAGGCCGCGACCACCCCGGTCTATTCACGGGCGACGATCGTGATTGCCGACTGAGCAGCGTGCCGTGCTGTGGTACCGTAATCTCGGTTCATCTTTGACCATGGTCGGGGGGGTCGGGAGGCGCACGCACGTTGGATGAGGTCGCAACGCTCAGCACCCTGTCGACCATCCGCAATTACCTTGCGCTCATCATCATGGTGCCCGCCCTGGTAGTCGCCGTGATAGTTGGAGCGGCGGTGCGCGGCGTCGTGGTCGGTGGCTACGGTCGCATGAATGCGACCAGCATCAACGGGCACATCGCGGGAAGCTACACGCCGGACGATTTCACCAACCCTTCAACAGCGCACGGGGATCAGTTCCGACAGACGATCCACAACCTCGTTAACCAGGACGTGCTCACGAATGTGACTCTATTGGCACCTGATGGGACGGTGGTCTTCTCAAGCGAGGCCGCTACTTCCCGGACACGCCGTCTGATGGGCAGGCGCGAAACTGCGGCGCTCAAGGGCAAGGTCTCCGCGGTGCTCCAACACAACGGGACCCATTCAGAGCTCACGTACTGGGCACCCGTTCAACTGGGCGATCCTGTACACACGGTGGGCGTCGTGATCGCGCAACGTGCGGCTGGACAGGTCGAGTTGAGCGTCCGAGGTGCCGTTCTGGCGATTGCGGCGGTCGTCGTGTTCGGTGGGCTGTTCGCGTACCTCCTTGCTTGGTGGCTGATCCGCCAGGCCGAGAAGGAGATACATCACCATCAGAACCAGACCGAGAAGGTCAACCAACGCCTCGCGGTCTCCCTGAATTCGCTGGAGCGTCATTCGGTTGGCACGCTTCAGGCGCTGACTCAGGCGGTCGATGCGAAGGATAGCTACACCGCCAGCCACTCGGTCAACGTGGCCGACTATGCGTGCGCTATCGCGAAACGGGTGGGCATGGCCAGCGAGGCGCTCGACATCGAACGCGCGGGCCTGCTGCACGATATCGGCAAGATCGGCGTCCCCGAGGCGCTTCTGCTGAAGCCCTCGACCCTGACGCCCGAGGAGTTCAGGCAGGTGCAGGAGCACAGTGTCATGGGTGCCCGAATCATCGAGTCGATGCCGTTTCTGAAAGAGGCGGTCGTTCCGGTTCTGTACCACCACGAGCACTGGGACGGCAACGGTTATCCCGACGGGTTGACCGCCGAGGAGATTCCCAAAGGCGCGCGGGTGCTCGCAGTTGCCGACGCGTTCGACGCCATGACGACCGATCGTCCCTACCGCAAGGCTATGACGGTCGATCAGGCCACTTACCAGCTGCGCCTGGGCAGCGGCATCCAGTTCGATCCCGAGTGCGTCGAAGCGCTCCTCGCGCTGCTCGACGACGGGACGCTATCCCCGCGCCGGCACCGCTGAGCGGCGGCTACCTCGGCAGCTGACAGGCGGTCGTCTCGGCGGCGTCTCTTAGGGCCGAGAGCACGGCTGCGATGCCCGGGTTGGTGCCGCTGCCACGGCGGATCGCCGCCCAGATGGAGCGGTTGAGGTCGAGGTCGGCCAGATCGCGCACTGCGACGTGCGAGACATCGCCCACCAGTGCCAGCGCGGGCCCCAGCGCTACTCCCAGCCCTGCCGCCACCGCCGCGAGGATGACCTCGAAGTCCATCGAGTGGAAGTCGGTTTTGGGCTCGAAGCCCGAGCGGCGTGCTGCGGCAGCCACCAGATCGAGCATGGAGGTCGAGTCACGCCCCACGATCCATTCCTCCTCAGCGAACTCGGCCATGGTGACCGGGCCCTGCCGCAGAGCCGCGGGATGGTCCAGGGGCAAGATGAGGTAGACCGGCTCGGCGAAGAGCTCCTCGCGCTCGACCCCGGCGTCCTCGAGCGTGGGCAGCAGGTCCCACTCGTAGGTGAGGACCACGTCGAGCTCGCGAGCCTTCAGGGCGGGGACCGACTCCTCGGGCTCGAGGTCGATCATCGAGATGCGCAGGTTAGGATGGCGCTCGCGAAGGGTCACGAGGGCGGGGACGAGCACGTTGCGAGCCGCCGTGGGAAACGCCGAGACCCGTACGTGGCCCACGATGCCTTGGGAAGCGGACGCGAGATCCGCTTCGGCGTGCTCGAGGGCGGCGAGCACGTGCTCGGTGTTCTCCACGAGCCTTCGCCCCGCATCGGTCAGCTGTACGCCGCGGCCCATACGCTCGAGCAACGGCACGCCGGCCTCCCGTTCGAGCACCCCCATCTGCTGCGAGACCGCTGAGGGCGACATGAACAGCGCGTCCGCCGCGGCGGCGATCGTGCCGCGCCCCGCGACCTCTCTGAGCATCTTCAATCGGTTGACGTTCAACATGAAGCACAGCTTACGCTATACATAAGGAAGCGACAATGTATCTTTCGCGTTGAGGGTACGATGATACGTATAGAAGGAACGAGAGATGAAACCCACGGTGACAGCGATGCGCCGAGAATGAAGGAGGAACCATCATGTATGACAGCTTCAGCGAAGGCGGAGTGTTCTACGGACGCGGACTGGCCCTTCTTGCCGGCGTAATCGTTCTGGCGATGTTCCTGCACCTCCTCTAGCCCCCCTTGCAGCTGCCGCCGGCATCCCCCGGCGGTGGTCGCTTCGCACTAACTGACGCCCCGTGCTCCCCCGCGCGGGGCGTCCGCGTATTCCCGGGCAAACACGCCCGGCCAAAGTGCGGTTCTGTGCGATTGCGCACCGGACTGTCAGTCGGGCAGGTGGAACGGGTATCGTGTCAACGACACCTTCGAGGGGAGAGATCGTGCCGGGCCGAGGAAACCAGACCGAGATGCCGCGTGCGGCGTTGCCGCGATCCGGCGACAGCGGACCGGCGATCGTCATGCTCATCGCCTTTGGCGTGGCCTCGCTGTTCGTCGCAGTCCAGATCGGATTCGCACTCACCTTCTCGCCGCTGATGCTCTCGCTGTTCGTGCGCGCGGGCCTCGATCTGCCGTTCACTTTGGTGTGGGCTCAGGCGCTGGGGCCGCTGGGCATCTTCGCCGTTCTGGGCATCCTGGATGCGATCATCTTCGCGCTGTGCGTGTGGGCCTCTCGGCGGTTCTGGGTGGGGCTGCTGTTCCTGCCGCCCGCACTCTACGTCGTGATCACCTTCGCGCTGTTCATCGGGTTGATGGGCGGATCGGCAGCAGCGGGGCTCGTGGGCTAGCGACGCCCGGCCAGCGGCGACTTCCCTCACGCGCTTCAGCGCGGTAGAGTGATGGAGCGCGACGGACGCACGAGGCGTTCGCGCAGCCCTCGGAGGTCGCCATGCTGTCGATTGCCCTGCCCAAAGGCTCGCTCGAAGAGCAGACCCTGCTGCTGTTCTCTCAGGCCGACATCGCCATCAAGAAGTCGAGCCGGGAGTACAACCCGACCTGTGAGGACCCGCGCATCGAGCGCGTGAAGATCCTGCGGCCTCAGGAGATCCCGGTCTACGTGCAGCAGGGGTACTTCGACATCGGCATCTCGGGCCATGACTGGGTGCGCGAGAGCGGCGCCGATGTGGTCGAGGTCGCCGAGCTCCCCTACGCCAAGACCGGCACCGGCGTGGTGCAGATGGTACTCGCCGTGCCGCAGGAGTCCCCGATCTCCTCGGCAAGAGACATTCCCTCCGGTAGCCGGATTACGACCGAGTTTCCCAAGGCCACACGGGAGTTCTTCGACGGGCTGGGAATCGATGTCGAGGTGCACTTCAGCTACGGCGCGACCGAGGCCAAGGTGCCCGAGATGATGGACGCGCTGGTGGACCTCACCGAGACCGGCTCGACGCTGCGCCGCAACGGCCTGAAGATCGTCGACGTGATCCTGACCTCGACCACCAGGCTGGTCGCGAGCAAGGAGGCGTGGGCGAATCCTGAGAAGCGCCGCGAGATCGAGGAGATCCGCACGCTGTTGCTGGGCGTGATCGAGGCGCGCGGGCGCGTGCTGCTGTCGCTGAACTGCGCGCACGACAAGCTCGAGGCGGTCATTGGCGTGCTGCCTGCCATGAAGCGCCCCACGGTGAGCAAGCTCTACGGCTCCGAGGATTACGAGGTCACCACGGTCGCCGACAAGTGCGAGGTCAACGTACTGATCCCAAGACTGAAGGCCGCCGGGGCCGAGGATATCCTGGAGATGCCTATCAGCAAGATCGTGCGCTGATCCGACCGACTGTAACCTGCCCATCACGCATCGTGCGCTCTCGTGTGGCACACTGTCTCTCTGGCGATCAAGGAGCAGTAGATGCCGCGAGCTGGTTGGTGCCGCGAGTGCGGTGAATGGGTGTGGGTCGACCCTGAAGGGGCGTGCCAGAACGGGCACGGTCCCGAGTGCGTCGGCGGGATCTACGACGCCGAGGAGAAGCTGCCCTCTGTCGAGCCGGTTGAAGCCGACTTCGGCGAGGGTGATCTGCCCATCGGCCTCCACCGATTCAACTGGGGAGCCTTCTTGCTGCCGTTGCCGTGGGGCGTGGGCTTTGGCGCCTGGTCGGTCGTCACGTTGTGGATGCTCATGACCATGGTGCCGATCGGCCTGTCCGTGATCGTGGGGTCGTTCGGCCAAGACGTGTTCACCGCCAACATTCTCACGATCGGCATCGTCTCCGAGGTGATCTCCGGCGGAATCCGATTGTGGATCGGGGCGAATGCGAATCGGCTGCTGTGGGTTCGCGAGCACATGCGCCTGAAGTTCGTTGAAGGCTCGCACCCCCGTTTCAGCATCGCCAAGTACCTGGGCCGTCAGCGCATGTGGACGCACATCGGTATCTGGCTCACAGGATTCATACTGATGAGCCTTGCCTTTGTCGGGCTCTCGTCGGATCCGATCATCCTGCAGGCGCGCGAACAGTGGAACATCGGCCCTCGTGATGCGGCGCTCTCAGCCTTCTGGTTGGTCGCCGAGGCCGGACTAGGACTGTGGCTTGCGGGGAAGATGCGAGATGAGAGGACTGTTCAGCTTCCGCCGACGCAGGAGGTCTAGTGGCCCCGGTGCTCACTATAGGATCGACCGTCATGCTTGCCGAGCGCGTGGAGATGCCGCGCTTCGGTTTGGGGACGTACAAGTCCCTCCCGGGTGAAGAGGTCGAGCACTCGGCCCGGTTCGCGCTCACACACGGATACCGCCTGATCGACACGGCGTCGCTCTACGACAACGAAGAGGGGGTGGGCGCGGCCGTCCGTGCCAGCGGTCTGTCTCGCGACCAACTCTTCGTCACCACTAAGCTCTGGAACGACGACCAGGGCTACGAGCGCACCAGGGAGGCCTTCGATCTCTCGCTCTCCAAGCTCGGCACGGGATACGTTGACCTCTACCTCATCCACTGGCCCATGAGGGAACACCTTAAGGGCACATGGCGCGCGATGGAGGAGCTGCGGGCCGAGGGCCGAACCCGAGCGATCGGGGTGTGCAACTTCCTGCGTCCTCATCTCGAGGAGTTGCTCCGCATAGCGGACGTGCCGCCGGCGCTCAATCAGTTCGAGTTCCACCCGTGGCTGCAACAGCCCGAGCTGCAGGCCTACATGGCCAGCAACCGCATCACGCTTCAAGCATGGGCTCCCATCATGCGCGGGCGTGTGAGCGAGATCGCCGAGCTCATCTCAATCGGTGGAGTGCACGGCAAGTCGCCGGCGCAGATCGCCATCCGCTGGGTGCTGCAGAAGGGTTACTCGGCGATCCCGAAGTCCGTGCATGACGCACGTATCGCCGAGAACGCCGATGTCTTCGACTTCGAGCTCACCGAAGATCAGATGGCCACGATCGATTCTCTCGACCGTGGCCATCGATTGGGCAAGGATCCCCACACCTACGTCTGGTAGGTCGTGCGGGGCCTACAGGCAGTCGCAGTAGATCTCGTAGTAGGCCTGCGGATGCTTGCAGGCAGGGCAGAGTTCCGGTGCCGAGGGACCTTCGTGCACATAGCCGCAGTTGCGGCACTTCCAGCGCACCAGTGTCTCTCGGGCGAACACGCGCCGGTTCTCGACGTTCTCGAGCAGCTTGCGGTAGCGGCGCTCGTGCCAGCTTTCGACATCGGCGATCTCACGCCACGAGGTCGCTATCTCCGGGAAGCCTTCTTCATCAGCGATAGCGGCGAAGCCGGGGTAGAGCTCGCCCCACTCTTCCTTCTCGCCTTCAGCGGAGGCGAGAAGGTTCTCGGCGGTAGTGCCTATCCGACCGGCCGGATACATGGCCGTGATCTCGACCGGACCACCTTCGAGGTACTTGAAGAAGACCTTCGCGTGCTCCTTCTCGTTGTCCGCCGTCTCGGTGAACAGCGCAGCGATCTGCTCGAAGCCCTCCTTCTTCGCCGCCGAAGCGAAGTAGTTGTAGCGCATCCGGGCCTGGCTCTCGCCCGCGAATGACTTGAGAAGGTTGCCTTCGGTACGTGTGCCCTTAATGCTTGCCATCGTGTGTGCTCCTTCATCCGGCATCTGTTACTCAGTAGGGATACCCCAAAGGGCAGTTGCGCAACACCTTTCGTCTCGTATCGGTGAGACAACGATCGAGCGACGGCTTGGCGAGTGAGTGGCGCCCTTGCCGCCGCGAGCGCATCCTGAGCATGGATGGGGAGGGAGTGGCCGTATGACCGAGACGAAGCGGCTCGACCGCCGGGCGCTGTGGGTGGTGTTGGCGCTGGTCGATCTGGTGGCGGTGGGCGCGGGCATGGGCGTGCCGCTGTTCGCGATTCTGTGGGGGTTCCCTGTGGGTTGGTGGCTCGCACGAAGTAGGGGACTACACGAAGCGCTCGGGGGCGGAGCGCTGCTGGCGGGACTCACGGCGGCGGTGATGCTGGCTCTCTGGGGACCTCAGCTGCGGTTTCTTGCCGACCCAGGGTTCGACGCGAAGGCGTGGGGGATTCCGCTAGTGCTCTACACCTCGCGTGCGAGCTTCATCGGCTGGGAGATACTGATGATGGTGATATCGCCGGTGCTGCAGTTCATGGCTTCGGCGACCGCCGCCGCACTCACGGTGTTGCCGAATGCCGAGCCGCGGACTACTCGATGAAGTAGCTCGAGCCCAGCTCGATGTCGGCGTCCGGCGGGTCCAGGGCGATCTCCCGCTTGCGGCTGTCCGGCTCGCACGGGTTGATCGTCTGCAGCACGCCGTCGACGGTCACCGCGAACAAAGAACCGGGCAGGCTCGTGGCGACCTCGTCGTCGTCCCACTTCGCATAGAACCGCGTTCCCGAGCACAGCAGCGAGACGTTCAGGGTGCCTGACAGGATCGGCTCGGCAGTGCTTTCCGAGCAGATGCCGTGTTGGCCCACGCTGCGCAGTGCGGGCACCTCGCCCTGGTGGAACGTGTAGCCCTGCATCATCCGCATGGACTGGTACGCGTTTCCCATGACGATCACCACGTCCGGGCCGCGGTCTGTGAACAGCGCCACCGGCTGAACCACGATGCCCAGCACGGTTCGTGGCACGACCGCCATGTCGCCCACCACTCCGCCGCTCACGTGCTTGTCGCGGTGCAGGCCGCACTCGCTGTAGCTCGCCGAGTAGTACGGCTCATGCGGTAGCGCCTCGAGCCCCAGGATCTGCCGAGAGGACTCGCAGCGGAACTGCTCGGGGCCGAGCTTGAACGCCCGCCCGTTGCTCGCCTGCTTCACGGCCGCGCAGTAGTAGGTCGCGGCGCGCGCGTCTTCGACGTCCCATGAATCGAACTCGGCGGCGGAACGGAGCAGTTTGATGCCCACAGGCTGACGGGAGAGCCCGATGGCTTTGGTGAGTTCCGAGGCCACGTGTGCCCAGTTGGTCTTTGCGATCACCTAGAGAGTCCTGTCTATGATGAGGGCCAGAAACGCCGACGGGATAGCGCCCTCGAGCACAAGCGCCGGCTTGAACTGGTTCGCTCCCGCCATGATGGGAACGCCCAGACCGCCAGCACCCACGATGGCGCCTAACGTCGCAGCGCCCACGGCGATCACGAGCATGTTCTTAACACCGCCCAGAATGATGGGCATGGCCAGCGGCAGCTGCACGGCGAGGAACCGCTGTCGAGCGTTCATGCCGGTGCCCTGGGCCGCGTCGACCATCGCAGGGGGTACGTTCTCGATGCCGGCCACCACGTTGAGCATGACCGGCAGGACGCTGTAGATCACGAGTGCAACCACCACCGGCTTCCAGCCGTAGCCCATGATGGGCACGAGCAACGCCATGACCGCGATCGAGGGGAACGTCTGTCCGAAGTTGGCGATGCTGACCACGAGGTCTCTGAAGCTCGCGCCAGCGGGGGTGATCAGCATGAGTCCCAGCGCCACGCCGATCACGAGCGCGAGTGCTCCCGAGACTCCGGCGAGCACCAGATGCTGACCCATGAGAGTCGCAAGCGTCTCGCGTTCGTAGAGCAGCGTGGTCTCATCGGGGAGAAGGAATCCCAGGAGCCGTCCGAACCCAGCCTGATCGAGTGTCATCCAGACCAGCGCCGCGATCATCAGCGAAACGATGGGCCAGTTTCGCCTTATGCCCAGTGACTCGCCCATGGCTACTCCTTCACCGCGTGGACCAGCGCCGAGAAGGTCAGCACGCCAGCCGAGCCGCCCAGCCCGTCGGAGACGCTGAGAGCGTCGCGCCCCGAGGACACCATCGTGGCCAGCGCGTCTTTGAGCGAGGTCTCTGCGGTGACCTGAGCCAACCCGTCGGGGCTGACGCGTTCGAGCGCGATACCGAAGACGGTGTGGCGCGAGAGGATCTTGAGCGCGAACTCCTCGCCGAAGAAGCTCGAGACGAAGGGAGTGGCGGGCGAGAGCCACAGCGTTTCGGGGCGGTCGAACTGGATGAGCCTGCCGTGGTCCATCAGTGCGATGCGATCGCCCAGCAGTACGGCTTCCTCGATGTCGTGGGTGACGAACACCACCGTGGTGCCCAGTTCGCGCTGGAGCGCCCTGAACTCGACCTGCAGCCGCTGCCGCGAGAGGGGATCGAGCGCCCCGAACGGTTCGTCCATCAGCAGCACTGCAGGGTCTGCGGCGAGTGCGCGGGCGACCCCCACTCGCTGCTGCTCGCCGCCGGAGAGTTCGCGCGGGTGCTTCATCGCGTAGAGTGCCGGGTCGAGCCCCACCATTTCGAGCAGCTCGTTGACGCGCTTGTTGGTGCGTTCGGCGTCCCAGCCCAGAAGGCGGGGGACGGTGGCCACGTTGCGGGCGATCGTCAGGTGTGGGAAAAGCCCTATCGACTGGATGACATAGCCGATGCGGCGCCGGAGCTCGTCGGGCTGCTGCTCGAGTACGTTGATGTCGTCGACGAAGATCGTGCCGGAGTCGATGTCGGTCATACGGTTGATGGAGCGCAGCGTGGTGGTCTTACCGCAGCCGCTTGGGCCCAGAAGGATGGCGAGTTCGCCCGCCTTGATCTCGAGGGAGACATCATCGACCGCGGTATTCTCGGCGAAGCACTTGGTGACGTGCTCGAGCCTGATCACGTCAGACCCCCTTCTTGGGCGGTGCGTACGAGGGTTTCGACGAACCTCAGCGACGCGTCGATGGTCAGCGACAGGGCAACGATGGGGATGACGCCCAGCAAGATGAGGTCGGTTGCGGTCTGTTGCACGCCGAAGAACACGATCTGCCCCAGCCCTCCGCCACCCACGAGCGCTGCAAGGATCGCTGCAGCGGTGGTCTGCACCGCAGCTATGCGCACGCCCGCGATGATGACCGGGAAGGCGAGCGGCAGCTCGACGGTGAACAGCCGCTGGATCGGCTTCATACCCATGCCGCGGGCGGCGTCGGTGATGCTCTCATCGAGTGTCTTGAGCGAGGTGTAGACGTTTCGGGTGATGGGATACAGCGCGTAGGAGAGCAGCACCACGAAGACAGGCGCCCAGCCGATGCCTGAGACACCAAGCGCCTTGAGCGCGGGGAAGTTCAGCCCCAGCCAGCCCATGGGGACGATGAGCAGGCCGATGAACGACAGCGAGGGCAGGACCTGGGCGATATTGAGCGTGGCGAACACGGGTCCTTCGAGGCGCGGGTTCTTGGCTGCGCCCACTCCTGCGAGCAGCCCGATGACCAGCGCGATTCCGGTGGCGCCCAGCGTGTAGCTCAGTTGCTGGACGAGCGCCTTGTTGAACGAGTCGGCGTTCACCGCGTATTCGACCAGTATCGACAGTGAGTTCAACTGGCCGGTGAATAGCAGGCCCGCGATCATCACGATGCCCGGCAGGCTCACGAGTGCACGCGCATTCCGGCTCTTCGCCCGGGGCAATGCCGAGAAGATCACGATGTAGGCGGCGCCCAGTGAAAGCCAGAACGAGATACCCAAAGAGGCGCGGGCGACGTCTCCGCTTTGGGCGACGAACGCTGTGGCCCGTCGCGCCACGAGCAGCACCGAGACGACCATAGTGGTGTTGGCCACCAGGCCGCGCACCATCGCACCCGTTCGCCCGGTGCCCGGCAGACAGGCCGCGAACATGAGCGCCCACAGTCCGAGAAGCGCCCACGCCCCCGGTCCGAAGGCTGCGATGGCGGTGACCGAATCACCGCCCAGGATACGGTTGGGCCTCAGCTCGAGGTAGGTGCCTACGGCAGTGACGAGGGCCCCCAAGAGGGCCCCCGCCATTCCGACGATCTGATCTCCAGAGAGCCGAAGGGTGCCGGTGTTACTTGAGGAAGCCATTCGCGACGAGGTACTCCTTCGCAACCACCTTGGGGTCTTTGCCGGCGAATGCCACTTCAGCATTGAGCTTCTGCAGCGTGGCCTGATCGAGTGTCTCGAAGATCGGGTTCAGGATGCCCGGGATCTCAGGGGCGGCATCGATGATCTCGCCGCGGAAGATGGGCGTGGGCTCGTAGACGGGCGGGACGCTCTTGGGGTCTTCGATAATCGTCAGGCCCAAGTCGGCGAGCTGGCCGTCGGTGCCGTAGGCGAGCGAGAAGTTGACGCCGTCCGTGCCCTCGGCGACTGCCTTGAGCATCTGGGCGGTGACGCCGTCGGAGAGCGGGATGATCTGGCTCTTGGTGAGTTTGAAGCCGTAGGCCTTCTCCATGCTGGGCAGGCCGCCCACCTTGTCGGCCCACGTCTGCGAACAGATGACCTTGGTCTTCCCGCCGTCATTCACGTACTTCGCGAAGTCCGCCATGGTCACGATGTTGTTCGCCGTGAGGAAGTCGGTCTTGCCGCAGACGAGCTCGGTGTTGTTTGCCGGTGCCGGCGCGAGCCACACCAGATTGTTCTGCTCCTTGTCGAGCTTGGCGATGGTGTCGTAGCCGCCCTTGGCATCGTTCCACACGGGTAGGCCCTCTTGGCCGGCGATGTAGAACTGGCCAGAACCGGTGTAGTCGATGGTCGCGTCGACTTCGCCCTCGAGGAGCGCTTTGCGCACGACGTCAGGGGTGCCCAGCTTGGTCTTGTCGACGGTCTCGAAGCCGTTGGCGTCGAGCATCTGGATGACCATGGAACCCAGGACCGCGCCTTCTGAGTCAAGCAGAGAGCCAACCTTGATGGCAGGGACGTCCTTCTTGGCGGGTTCCGCCGGGACCGGGGCCGCGGGAGGCTTTGTGGCACAGCCGCCCAGAACGATAGCGGCGACGGAGAACGCCGCCAGAGCGAGCAGGAACGTGCGCTTCATGGAGTTTCTCCTTCATGGGAGTGCGACAAGACGGTGGCCGTAAGGGGGGTATACCCGTCCTCGGGCTGCTCTAGCATAACCTTTGGTGATAGAGGATGCGAGCAAATGTTATGTCTGCAGCATGCGGGCGCAGGGGGTCGGCGTCAGCACAGCTCGCAATCACTCCTCGATGACGCGGGCTTCGCCGTTCTCGACCAGTGCGTAGCGAACCGCCGGGTCGCCATGGGCGCGCGGGTGACCGCCGGGCTCGATGAGAAGCCACCCGCGGGAGTTCAGTGTCGCGAGGTGTTGCTGGCCCATGCTCGTGGGAGGAGTGTGTCCCACGATCTGGCGCAGGCCGCTGGGGATGTGAGCCGGGTTCATGGGGCGGAACCACAGCGGCCCCAGCTCCCCTCCGATCAACCGGTACTGTGCTATTTGGTCATTGTCGAGGGGCATGCGCCGCACTGCGCTGGAGATCTCGTCTCTGAACTGTGTGTTGAGTATCTCGGCGAGTGAATTCACGTCGGCGCCTGCCGTGTCGATGATGTCGCTGAGCGCTGTGGACACGCCGGCGTGGGTCACCAGCCAGCCGTCGATGGCGACTGCCAAGGGCCATTCGCCACTCGCGAACCTCCGAGCGAGTTCCGGCGCCATGGTGCGTGTCTCAGGGTTCTGCGGCTTGATGCGCAGGCCGATGGCCGCTGCCACCTCGTGATTGCCCGCAAGTATCGTCGCGCCCAGCGATTCGGTGAGCTCGATCATCTCGTCGGTGCCCACATCCAGCAGGTCGCCGGCGACGATCAGCCGATCGTCTGCCGAGAAGCCCGCGTGCGTGAGGATGTCGGCCAGCAGGCGGGCATTGCCATGGAGGTCAGAGACGATGATCGTTCTGGGCACGGGCTCTCCCACGTCTGTTCCGGACAGGGTTGCGAATCGAAGTGTAGCCGAGTGGTCCGACTCGCGTGCAGGGGCCCTGCAGTGTGCAGCGAGCGGCTCGGATCAGCGGCGCTCGCGCTCCAGCAGCACCCGCTTGCGCTCGACGCCCCAGCGGTAGCCGGTGAGCGTGCCGTCGGCACCGATCACGCGATGGCAGGGAACGGCGACAGCCACCGGGTTCGAGCCGCACGCCTGCGCGACCGCACGGACCGCACTTGGGCTGCCGATGCGCCGCGCGAGTTCGCCGTAGGTCACGGTCTCGCCTGGCGCGATGCGGGTGAGCGCTCGCCAGACCCGCTGCTGGAAAGCGGTACCGCGTACGTCCAATGGGAGGTCCGGCGCGTGCGCCGGGTCGTCCACCAGCGTGATCACGGCTGAGACGAGCTGGGCATCGCCTGGGTGTGCCGGTGCGATCTCAGCGCGCGGGAAGCGGGTCGCCAGGTCGTCGAGGAGTGTCGCGTCGTCATCGCCGAATGCGATGAAGCACACACCACCGGTGGCCAGCCCCACGATCACGCGACCCAGCGCACTCGTGGCAAGCGCGTAGCGGATCGTCTCGCCTGGCGCGCCCTTGCGGTACGCGGCCGGCGTCATGCCGAGAAGGTCGCCGTGCCGTTCGTAGACCCGGCTGGTCGAGCCGAAGCCGGCACCGTAGAGCGCATCTGTCACTGGCGAACCGGTGGCGAGCGAATCGCGCAGTAGCTCGGCTTTGCGTGCGTCGGTATAGGCCTTCGGCGTCAGTCCGGTCTGTGCGAGGAAGGCCCTGCGCAGCTGGTCGGGGGCTACCGCGGCCGTGCGTGCGAGCACCGCAAGCGACGGTACGCGCTGCGAGTCCGCCAGTGCGGAGTCGATGGCAGCGATCGCCAAGACGACGGCATCGGTGATGTCAGCTGAGTTGGGCATACGACCAGTGTAGGCGGTCTACCGCTGCCGCTCTATCCGATATCAGCAGCGCGCGGCGCGATCTCACAGCTCGAAGCGGCGCGATTCGTGAATCTCATCGAGCGGGTGGAACGTGCCGCGCCACACGACCCCGCCGCGCATGCGCACGAGCCACGTTGAACGCGCGAGCCCCCACCCCAGTAGGCCCGAGCCCAGCGGCCACGCCAGGGCAGGCAACCAACGCCCGGTGTTGAGACGCAGGGCGTACGCGTTGATCGCTGTCATCGACGCGAAGGTGATGGCGCTCAACGCGGCGAGCCACGGCAGGCCAGCCGTCAGGCCGACCGCCACCCCCATGAGCGGCGCCCAATCGACCGCCAGGAAGGCGAGTATCCCAGCGGTGAACCGGTACGGGTGGGCCGCGCTGGTTCCGCCGTTCTTCTCGATGCCGCGCAGAAGCTCGCCGAAGTCCCGGTAGATGTCGACGCAGGCACAGCCGCGTCCGTCCATGAGTTCGAGCCGGCCGCCGTGGTGCTTGACCATGATCGCGAGCGACACATCGTCACCGGTCTCGAGGCGCAGCCACTCGAAGCCCGGCGTGCGGTCGAGCGCGCTACGGCGGACCAAGTTGAACGCCCCCGAGCCCAGAGCCTGTTTCGAGCCCGGATCGCGGATCGCCTTGGGCGAGAGCACCACTCCGATGATGCGCAGGAACACCGTCCACGCGATGACCACCAAGGGACTATGCGCACCGTACTCGGGCACCAGCGCGATCATGTCGAGCCCGTCGCTCTCGGCCAACGCGATGGCGTGGCGCAACGCGCCCGGTGTCATGTAGACATCCGCGTCCGAGAACAGCAGCCACTCGCCGGACGTCGCCTCGGTGCCTGCCTGCAATGCATGCACCTTGCCCAGCCAGCCGTCCGGCAGCGCGTCGATGCGCAGCACGCGCACGCGCTCGTCTGCGCCCGCGACCGCGCGTGCGACATCGCCAGTGCCGTCGGTGGAGCGGTCATCGATGACGAGAATCTCGAGGTCGGGGTAGTCGTCGGCCAGCCGAGAAGCCAGGGCCGGCCCGATATCGCGGGCTTCATCGCGCGCGGGCACGATGACGCTCACGTGCGGCCAGTGTGCCGGCTCAGGCGGGGAGAGCCGGGCGAGCGTCCTGAGCTGCGGCACCCTCACGGCGAACAGAACGACCTCGAGAAGCGAGATCGCGCAGAGTGCGGCGAGTGTCCAGGCGAATGCGGTCACGGTGGATCTTTCTCGGTGAGTGCTGTGGGTATCGTGCGCTACGCGACGGGTGTGCGCCAGCCCCGGTGGCGCTCCATGTCGACGGCAGGGGTTCTTCTGCGCATAGAGAGACTCCCGAAATGAATGACTAGTGTGATGTTGACACTACTGTGAGATGTGGGTAGTATCAACTTCGTACTAGTACCAGATTGATACTACCGACACGGAATTCGAAGGGGAGGTGGGCCATGTCCGAGTACGAGCAGATGCTCCGCAAGTTCCAGAAGGAACTCAATGCGGGCACCGTATCGCTCGTGCTGCTGGCCATACTCGATCGCACGGCTGAGCCGCTCTACGGCTATCAGATCGCCAAGCGAATCGAGGAGGGCTGGCAGGTGGGCACCCCCGTCAAGCAGGGCACGCTCTACCCGGTGCTGCGCTCGATGGAGGAGAACGGGCTGCTGACGTCGTCAGTGGAACCCAGCGTGGCGGGACCGCCGCGCAAGTACTACACGATCACCGACGCCGGCCGAGGCGTACTGGGGGAATGGAAGAGCCACTGGACGCGTACGCGCGACTTCGTGGATGCGACTTTGGAGGGTAACGTTGGATAGGACGGTCGAGGGATTCCTCGCTGAACTCAGGGTACGACTGGCCGGAGCAGACCCGGCACTGGTTCAAGACGCCATCTACGACGCCGACGAGTACCTGCGCAGTGCGATCGCCGAGAAGGGCGACGACCCGGCAGCGTTTGACACCGCGGTCGAGGCATACGGCACACCCGAAGAGGTCGCTGCGGCCTACATCGACACGGAGCACACGGTCACTGTGGCGCTCCGGGCGCCCAGGCCGGCAGCGCAGCGTAGCGCCAACCCGCTCGCGCGGTTCTTTGGTGTGGTCGCCGATCCGCAGGCGTGGGGCGCACTGTTCTACCTGCTGCTCGCGCTTGCCAGCGGTGTTGCGTACTTCACGATCGTGGTGACGGGCGTCTCGGTGACGCTTGGGACACTCATCCTGATCGTCGGGGTGCCGATGGCGCTGCTCACGCTGGCTGTGGTGCGTGCGATTTCGCTCGCCGAGGGACGCATCGTCGAAGGACTGCTGGGCGTGCGTATGCCCAGGAGGCCGCGGACGGTAGTCGGCGCGCAGGGAGACATCTGGACACGCATCAAGAGCTGGCTCACCGACTGGCGCACGTGGACGACGATGCTGTACATGGTGCTGCAGCTCCCGCTGGGCATCGTGTACTTCACCATCGTGGTCACGGCGATCGCACTGTCGACTTCGCTGATCGCGCTGCCGGTGGTGCAGGTCATCGCGGACACTCCGGTTATCCGTATCGGAGCGTACGGCTACCTGATCGACACGTGGGCGTTCCCGCTGTTCGTGGCTGGTGGCCTGCTGGGTTACGTCATCACGCTGTGGGTCGCCAAAGGCATCGGCTACCTGCACGGAAACTACGCCAAGGCGATGCTCGTGGGTCGCTCGGCGAGTGAGGGAGGGGAGCTGTGATGCGCAAGGGACTGGTGATCGCAGGCCTGCTGGTCGTTCTGTTTGCAGGCGTGCTTGGCACGACCGGGTGCACACGGGTGTTGCTCGAAGACGTAGAAGGACCATCGGGTGTCGAGACCAAGAATGCCTCGATCCCGTTGGACGGTGCTGAGCGGCTGGACGCCCGGATAACCATGCCTGTGGGGGAGTTCACACTCACCGGAGGCGGCACCGGTGCGATGGATGCCGTCTTCACGCACTCTCGAGACTGGGTACCGCGCACCGAGTATTCGGTTGAGTCGTCGACGGGCGTGCTCCGGGTGGATCAGCCCGCCGTGAGTGAGCGTATTCCGTTCGGCCAGAAGGCAAACCAGTGGGACATCCGGCTTGCCTCCGCTATCCCGGTCGATCTGAACGTGGAGCTGGGTGCGGGGCAAAGCGAGATCGACCTGCGTGATGTCGATGTGGACAAGCTGGACGTACTGACCGGCGTGGGCGAAACGACGATCGATCTGTCGGGTGCACGCACACACGACGTGACTGCTCGCATCGAAGCGGGCCTGGGACAGCTCACCGTGCGCGTACCGCGCGGAATCGGCGTGCGCCTTACGTCGATCAGTGACGGAATCGGGGACTTCTCGGCAGAGGGGTTGCATCGGGACGGCAGCGACTACGTCAACGACGCCTACGCCACGAGCACGACCAAGATGGAGATAACGCTGCACCGGGGAATCGGCGAGGTCAGGGTGGTCTCGGTTCCGTAAGACCGGAGCCACAGCACATACACTCGCGGGCGGTGCGTACCGCTCGCGCTAAGGAAGGAGCTTCTGATGTTCGAATTCATCGCAGGGATCTTCGCTCTGGGAATCGTGGCCCAGGTCGTCTTCTGGACAGTAGCCGGGCTGCTGTTCCCGCTGTTCTGGCTGTGGATGCTCGTCGATGCCGCGTTGCGCACCGATGCCGAGTACCCCACCCGCGGACCCAACGAGAAGGTCGTCTGGATCCTGCTGATAGCGTTCTTCCAGATCGTCTCGGTGTTCTACTTCTTCATGGTGTTCCGCAAGCTCTCGCGCGGCTCGTCGCCAGCGCCGGTGTCTGCAGCGGTCGCATAGCGCCAGAGACATCGCACGACCCGCGTCACACAGTCGGCCTCGGCATCAGTCACTGGTGTCGGGGCTGACCGCGTGGGGGGTAGTAACTTCTGGGCGGGCACTCTCGCCCATGCCTGCCGAGGAGAGCCGATGTCACCTGAGAACACCAGCCCGCGCATCGTGGTCGTGGGCGGTGCGAACACCGACATGGTGGGCCGTCCGTTCGCCCGCCTGGTCGAGCATGACTCGAATCCGGGCTACGTGAAGATCAGCTCGGGTGGCGTAGGGCGCAACGTCGCCGAGAACCTCGCGTCACTGGGGTTCGACGTCGAGTTGGTGACCGCCCTGGGAGGCGACCACAACGCCGCCGAGCTCACCGCACGCTGTCGCCGGGCAGGTATCGGGCTGAGTTACGCGCTTGTCGCCCAAGAGCTGCCGGGCTCGCTGTACGTCGCGATCCTCGATGACGGCGGTGAGATGGCGGTTGCCCTCAACGACATGCGTGCGCTGGACCGCCTCACGCCCCGCGCGCTCGAGGACCGCGCGGAGGTGTTCGAGTCCGCCGACCTTGTGGTGGCCGATGCGAACCTCGCGGCCGACTCGCTGGCGTGGCTCGCCCAGCGCGTTTCCGCGCCGCTGGTGCTCGATCCCGTCTCCGCGGCGAAGGCACCACGGGCCCGCGGTGTGGTGGGCTCGCTGGCGGCGCTCAAGTGTAACGCGCTCGAAGCCGCCGCCCTACTGGGCACCGATGTTCCACACACCACCGCCGGGTTGGCCGAGATGGCGGATGCGCTGCGTACGATCGGTGCTCAGCGCGTGTTTCTCACCGCCGGGCCCCAGGGCACGTTCTTCTCGGCCGAGGAGGAGAGCGGGCACGTGCGGGCGCCTCGGGTGGGCGTGGCCAACGCGACGGGTGCAGGCGATGCGTTCACGGCGGGGGTGGCCGCGGGCCTGCTCGAGGGCATGGGCGTGCGGAACTGTGCGGCATTCGGTACGGTGATGGCCGGACTCGCGCTGGAAAGCGAGCACACGGTGAGCGATCGCGTGGGCCGCAGTGCGGTGCGCGCTGTAATGGAGGCGATCGAAGCGTGACGAACACGAGCCACACCAGCGGCCTGATAGCGCATCTCGACGTGGCGCCCGAGGTCGCCGAGGCGCTCTTCGCCGGTCAGCCGGTCGTCGCACTCGAGTCCACCATCATCAGCCACGGTTTCCCGTATCCGGCAGGCGTCGAATGCGCGCTCGAGGCCGAGAAGAACGTGCGCGACAACGGCGCGACACCCGCGACCATCGCGATCCTGAACGGCAGGCTGAAGGTAGGCCTGTCCGCTGAACAGATCGAGTACCTCGCGACCGCCGGCTCGGCGGGCGTCGCCAAGGCATCCCGGCGCGACATCGGCGTGTTGGTCGCTCGGGGGGCCGACGGGGCGACCACGGTGGCAGGCACGATGCTCGTGGCATCGCTCGCCGGCATCCGGGTCTTCGCGACCGGCGGTATCGGCGGCGTGCACCGGGGAGCGCAGACGAGCTTCGATGT
Source organism: Actinobacteria bacterium HGW-Actinobacteria-7 (assembly GCA_002841275.1). Taxonomy (GTDB): domain Bacteria; phylum Actinomycetota; class Coriobacteriia; order Anaerosomatales; family PHET01; genus PHET01. The sequence goes on from PHET01000014.1 coordinate 44,374, forward strand.
CTCTGCCGACCTGCTGGAACTCGCCGCAACGGACGTGTGCGTGGTGTGCGCGGGCGCCAAGTCGATACTCGATATCGGCCTGACGCTGGAAGTGCTCGAGACACACGGCGTGCCGGTGCTGGGTTATCGGACCGATGACTTCCCTGCGTTCTACGCTCGCACGAGCGGCTTTGGCGTCGATGCCCGCTTCGACTCTGCCGCCGACATCGCTGCTGTGCTGCGTGCGCGGCGCGAGCTGGGACTCCGGGGCGGGACGCTGGTGGCCAACCCGATCACAGCCGAGCACGCTATCGACCCGGGAGTGCTGGACGGGTGGACTACCACAGCGCTTGCCGAGGCGGACGCAGCGGGGGTGCACGGCAAGGACATCACACCGTTTCTGCTGGCGCGCCTGCACGAACTGTCCGGAGGGGCGACGGAGCAGGCCAACAAGGAGCTCGTGTACAGCAATGCGCGCCTGGCAGCGCTCGTGGCGGCCGCGCTCTAGATGTCGGTGATGACCACGTCGGTGTCGCGTGCGCCGGGGTCACGCGGACCCTCGTAGAAGTCGATCGCTTCGCTGATGGGACCGTCGAAGGCGAGCTTGCCCTTCTTGAGCACCAGACCGCGGTGGCAGATGGACTCGGCTGCGCCGGACGAGTGGGTGACGAAGATGACGGTGACGCCGTCGGTCTCCATGATCTCGCGGATCTTCTCGTCGCACTTCTGGCGAAACGCCTTGTCACCGACGCTCAACGCTTCGTCGACGACCAGTATCTCCGGGTTGATGTGCGCGCTGATGGCGAACCCGACTCGCGCCTTCATACCGCTGGAATACGTGCGCATGGGCTGGTCGATGTAGTCGCCGATATCGGCGAAGTCCACGACCTTGGCCTCGAGGTCGGTTATCTCGGCAGCTTCGAGTCCCCAGATCTGACCGCGCAGGTGCACGTTCTCGCGCCCCGTGAACTCCAGGTCGAAGCCCGCGGTGAGCTCGAGCAGGGCGCTGACGCGCCCGTTGACGATGACCTCGCCGCTGGAAGGGAAGACCACGCCGGTGATCATCTTGAGCATGGTGGACTTGCCAGCGCCGTTCTTGCCCATGACCGCGACCGACTCGCCACGCCTGATGGTGAAGTTGAGGTTCTGGTTCGCGTAGACCTCTTTGAACGGGATCTTGCTGGAGAAGATCCCGGCGAAGCGGTGCTTGTCGCTGCGGTACAGGCGGTATCGCTTGGATACCTTCCTGAACTCGATGGCTATCTGGTCGGACTTCATAGTGTGCTCCGCTTAGAGGACATCGGCGATCTCATGCCGAAGCTTCTCGTAGGTGTACAGGGCGAGCAGGGCCATGCCCAACAGCATGACGGTGAAGGCGGCAAGCGCGAACTGGTCTTCCCAGAACCACTGCTTGTAGATGAAGACGTTGCGGTATCCGGTCGCGAGGAAGGTGACCGGGTTGAACAGGAGGATCTTCTTCATCAGCGGGCTGCCGATCCGGTTGACGTCCCACATGATGCCCGACATCCAGAAGATGGCCGTGACAAACGAGCTGATCACATTCGCGAAGTCCTTGCTTACCGCTGCAAGCGGCGCGGCGAACAGCGTCCACAGCGTGAAGAAGAAGAACATCAGGAACAGGTAGACCGGTAGCTGCAGGTAGTAGATATCAATGGGGTAGCCGAATGCGAGGAAGAGCACTACGACAACGCCCATGAGTGCGAGATGCACATAGAGCTTCGAGAGGCTCACGAAGGTGGAGATCGTGGATACCGGGAACTTGATCTTGGTCACCAGGTAGTTGTACCTGCTGAGGCTCTTCGAACCCTGGGTGAGCATCTCGCTCATGTAGAACCACGGAACGATTCCCGAGACGAGCCACAGGAAGAACGGATAGCCGTTTACCGGCTTGCCCGATCTCAGGCCGATGGTGAACGCGAACCAGAACACGAAGATGGTCACGCTCGGCTTGATGACGGCCCACAGCCATCCCAGCGCCGACCCGCGATAGGTCTTGACGATGTCGGCGCGGGCGAGCTGGAGGATCTGGACACGGAACTCGATGTGCTCGCGGACGATCTGTCCGAGTGCGCTTCGGTAGTGCCGGATGTTGTTGAAGAAGGAGTTCACTGACCGCCTCGGCCCAGGTCTTCTTTGATCTCCGTGGTGGAGATGCCCTCGGTGCGGGGCAGGAACACGAGTTCGCAGTGGTCCTTGAGGTAGTCGAAGCGGTCGCTACCGGCCCAGTCATCGCCCATTGCAACGATGTCGATGTCGTAGCGCTTCACGTCGTCGAGCTTCTGCTCCCAGCTCTCCTCCGGAATGACGAGATCCACGTAGCGGATGGCCTCGACGATCTCCTTGCGGGTCTCGTAGTCGTGGAACGACTTCTTGCCCTTGCCCGCGTTGAACTCGTCTGTGGAGATGGCGACGACCAAGAAGTCCCCGAGCGCCTTCGCGCGCTTGAGGATCCTTATGTGACCGTGGTGGAGCAGGTCGAATGTGCCGTACGTCAGGACCCGTCGCACCTTTCCTCCATCCTCTCGTTCCCGATCGTCGATCGCCGTGCGTGGGAGCGAGGTCATACCATCTGGTCGCGTGTCATCATCTCGATGAGACGCTGCGTGTTGTGACCGTCTTTGAACTCGACGATCTGCTCGTATCGACGCAGGTGCTCCGGGGTTTGTGGCTCCGTGAATGAGGAGCCGATGGCGTCGCTCAGAGCGGCAGCATCGTAGCATACAGGCCCGAAAGCCGTGCCTTCGTCGAGCATGAGATGACCGCCGTAACGGTCCATGCATTCGTCTTTGTCCTTCCACCAGAACACGACGTTCGCACCCCGGTAGAAGGCGTCATAGGCGATGGACGAGTAGTCCGTGACCAGCACTCTTCCCCGACGCAGCGCAGCGTCGAAGGAATCGCCGGCCCACACGTGAGTGCCCAGCGAGGTCGACTTGAGTGACTCCCGCACGAGCGGATGAGGCAGTATCCACGCCCGGTCCTTGAGGTGGTCGGGAACCGCTTCGTACATCTGCCGCAGCATCGCGAAGTACCCGGACTTCTCAGAGTTCGTACGGATAGTGTTGTACTCCCACGGACGCCATGTCGGCATGATCAGGATGCGGTCCGCGTCGTCGTCGAGCGTGGCGTGGTCGAACTTCGGCAGCCCGGACACGTACATGTTCTCAGGGCTGAACCCTGCCAGTTCGACGAAGTGACGTTTCTCGAGTTCGGACGAACAGACGATCCGCGTCTTGTCGGGGAATGTCGCATCCGAGCGGAAGAAGCTTCGCTGAGTCGAGCTCAGCGCGACCATGTACATGACGCCGTGCTGGAGGAAGACGAACCCGAACTTCCCGGCGCTCAGATGCTGAAGCAGAAACCGGTTGATGGTCCGCAGCTCGATGGCGTGTGCGAGCAGCTCGGTGCCGATGAACGTTCTGGCCGCGAAGAAGTGATAGAAGTGCCTGAAGGAGAAGCGCTTGATCACCCGCGACCGGTAGCGCTCGGGGACCGAATCGATCTTCTCGGCCGCGAGCAGGAAATAGACGTCGTGGTGCCCGCCGTCGACGAGCGCTTCGAAGACCACGGCCGCGCTCTCTTCGTACCGGGACGACTCCTTCTCGTAGAGCAGCACCGTGTTCTTCCGATGCACCAGTGCTGCGATTCGCGCTGCGAGTATCTTGACCCCGCACCAGACGGTATCGGTGACGTTGTTCTCGCGCACGGTCAGGAACATCCGGTTCTTACCGCTCTGGCGGACGAACAGTCTGGAAGAGCCCTCATGGATGGGGAACAACCGGCTGTGACGGGCAAGCAGCGTTCTGCTCAACTGCGAGTATCCCAGCGCGACATCGAACCCCTGGCTGTCGGGCGACGAATACACCAGACGAACGGCCGTCTGGGCCGGTAGTATCTCGAGCGCTTCCCGAGCCACACGCATGCGGTAGAAGGCGAACCTCAGGCCTCGCGGGCCGGGCACGCGGATGCCGCGGCGGGGGAAGAAGTCCGCGGTGGAGCCTGCCCCGTTGGCGCCGAAACTCAGGCCGGAGAAGGCGAATTCGTCGGTTCGGTCGCGAACGACCAGCAGCCCCCAGATCGAGAGGGCCGTGGCCGATAGGTTGCTGGCGAGATACTCGTTGGCGACCCGCATCCGCTCGGGTTCCGGCACGCCGGTCTCGGGCTGCTGAGTCTGCTGCGTCTCGTCGATGACGCTTCTCATCGGGGGCCCTCGTGTCCGGGTGAAGCGAGCATGTGTGCCAGCACTCGCTCGCTCGCGTGTCCGTCATCGAGCGATGTGAAGCGGTCTGCGAAGCCGTTGAGTCGCCGCAGTGCTTCGTCGTCCGGTGACTTCGAGGCGAGAATCGCGCTGATCAGATCCTCCTGGTGTTCGACGATGGGCCCGGGCAACTCGGAGAGGTCGAGGTAGAACCCCCTGATCTGCTCGGCGTAGCTCTGAAGGTCGTACATGTAGAACAGGATAGGCCGACGCAGGTTGGCGTAGTCGAAGAATACGCTGGAGTAGTCGGTGATGAGCAGGTCACTCGCCACGTAGAGTTCGTTGATGTCGTCGATCTGGGAGACATCGCGCACGAAACCACCGTAGCGCTCGAACTTGAACGAGTTCGCGATCAGGTAGTGCGCCCTGAAGAGGATGACGTGCGTGTCGCCCAGTTCCCGCTTCAGAGCGTCGAAGTCAGCCCCGAGGTCGAGGGTGTAGCCCACTCCGGCCTGGTGCTGGTCGTCGCGCCACGTGGGGGCGTAGAGCACGATCGTCTTGTCGTCGGGCAGGTCCAGTTCTCGGCGGATGCGAGCAGCATCCTCATCGGTGTAGTTGAGCAGGAAGTCGTTGCGCGGGTAGCCCTCCTGAAGCACGGCGTCTGCGCGACCCGAGCCTTTGAGGTCGAAGGCCGATTCGAGCGCCCTGGCGGCGAAGGGGGACTGGGCCAGAAGGAACGTGAAGCGCCGGCCTTCCGCCTCGTACCAGCTGCGCTTCTCCTCGGCGTCGATCTTCACGCCATCCTTGAGCTTGACCTCGATGTCGCACCCCAGACGCTTGAGGGGCGTGCCATGCCACGTCTGGACGTAGACCTGTCCGTCTCGCAGTTTCATATGGGGGAAGACCACCGAGTTGGACACCCAGTACCTCGCCTGTGCGTGATGTGCGTAGTACGCCTGCGACCCGTAGCGGACGAGCGTCGCTCGGCCAAGATCGGGCACGTCGCGGTAGTCGCCGGGGCTCTTGAACGCCCAGACCAGCGTGAAATCGTCGAAGGCAGGGTCGCGCAGCACCGCCTCATACAGGGCGCGAGGGTTGCACGAGTACTTCCACCCGACAAACGACTCGAAGATCATCATCTTGGAGTTCACGGGGCTTGCGTTGCAGTGCTTCCGGTAGTTCAGGGTCCGCTTGATCCGCAACGACGTGCGGGAGAGCGCGCGCAGCGCCGAGTTGCGCTTGCTCGCCGAGAGGACCGAGCGCTTGAGCTTGCGTATCCCCGTGCGCAGCCGACTGCGAGTGCGCTGCGCAAGGGAGCGAGGCGCAACGATTCGGGGGTCGTCGAACGCGATCCGGTCCAGGGTCCTCTGGGCGGCACTGCCGTCTGCCAGAGGGCTGAAGCGCCGGCTGAAGTCGGCGTGGAGCTGCGGGTCCGGCGGCACCGGGCCAACGTCGTGCAGCGCGTCGATCAACTCGCGGGTGGTCGATACCGAGCCGCCGGGCAGCTCGAGCGGGTCGAGGTTCAGTTCGCAACCGGGCGCGACGTCGTGCTGCGCCGCGCCGACGTATCGGACGATGGGGCGGTGCAGGTTCGCGTAGTCCACCACCGCGCTCGAGTTGTCGGTGACCAACACGTCGCTGACCAGAAACAGGTCGTTGATGTCCGAGACGCCCGTGACGTCTCTGGCGAAGTGGCCGTCAGTGACGCAGCCGGCCTCGCGCGCGAGGAGCACATACTGGTCCGCGAGCGCTTCTCGCATCATTTCGAGATCGAGTGGTGCGCTCGCCTTCGCAGACGGCGCCCAGAGGACGACCTGCTTGCCGAGGGGCAGCGAGAGCCGTTCTCGGATCGCCGCGATCTCTTGAGCCGAGGCGGTGATCAGCGAATCGGTACCGGGGCTGCCTGTCTGGAGAATCGCCGATGTGCGCTTGGTTCGTCCCAGACAAAACGCTCCGATGAACGTCTCGGAGGCGAACTGCGACGGGGAGACCAGATAGGTCAGGCGTCGGCCCTCGAACTCAAGCCGGTCGTGCGAGGATGAGCCGTCTTCTGCAGGACTGTCGCACTCGATCCGATTCACCGGGGTCCCGCGCCACGTCTGCACCATGACCTGGCACTTGCGGGGGACGAGGTAGTGCGGGAGCAGCGAATCGGTGACCCAATACCCGGCGCGGGCGTAGGCGCGCAGGTAGGCATCCGTCCCGCGTACGACGATGGTCGCGCGGCGCAGCTCGGCGAGGGATTCCGAACCGAAGACGGTGTCCAGGTCTATGCCGTCGGCGGAGACTTCGGTCGCCTCCAGCCCCTCGACGTCGTAGCCGCTCGCGGCCAACGCTGCGGCGATAGGGGGGTCGAGCGCCCAGATGAAGGTGTGGTCGGCGAAGCGCGCAGATCCCAGGAACGCGCGGTAGATCGCCCGCGGGCTGCCGGCATAGGCAGCGCCGTCGAGCGCCTCGAACAGCGCGATGCGCTGGTCGACGGATGTACGGTTGCGAACCCGCACATACTGTCGGGCCTGCGCTGCTGGTTTCGTTCGAGTCACCATCTTGGGCATGTCCGCCGTCATCGGGAGGTTGGCAGTTTCGAGAGGATCAGTTGGGTGATGCGAGGAGTACATGCGACGTCACGGGGAGGCACGAAGCTCTCACGAAACGCCGCCGCAGCCTCAGCATTATAGTCGAGCGTTTCTATCCGACCGACCAGCTCATCGATACTCCGGGAGGACACCGAAGGGAGCACCTCAAGCGGGTCGATGTTCAGGCCGGGGGCTGCCCGGTATTCGTCGATGTCGTACACGTAGTAGAAGACAGGCTTCTCGATGCAGGCCGCCTCAAACGCCACGGCCGAGTAGTCCGTCAGCACGACATCGCAGATGGGCAGCAGATCGAGCACGCCGACGCCGGTGGCATCGACGACGTGGGCGTCGTTCATGGTCGCTGACTCCAGGTCGTGCGGCTTGATGATCAACGTGAATGCGTCGCGAGCCGCGAACGCTCGAGCGACCTCCTCGTACGCCGCTTTCATGTGCCAACGGAATGTGGGTGCGTAGAGAACGATGGTCTTGCTCTGGTCGGCCAGCCGAGGATACCGAGATCTCAGTGATTCGAGCGCTGCGGGGGGCGCCGCTGAATCCTTGGCCGCGTCCAACTGCCGAAGGTAGTCCACTCGCGGCAGTCCCAGCGGCAGTACGGAGTTCGCAGCGACGTCGAACGCGGCAGCGAAGGTCTCCACCGACCCGACGCCACCGCACAGCACGACGTCGTAGTTGCGATGCATGTGCATCGAGCGTGCGACCGCCGCAGACCGGCCACCCGGTTGTCCGATCGACTGGTACCCGAACTGCTTGAACCCACCCAATGCGTGCCAGAGCTGAACGACGAACAACTCGCCGCGGTGGTTCAGGATGCTCAGCGGAATGCTGTAGCCGTCGAGAACGCAGACGCTCGCGGTGGCCAGGTGATACATCTGGACGAGGACTTCGCCCAGGTATGCCACGCGCGCTGCGAGACCGCGCTTGATGAAGCGGCAACGCATGACGATCTCCAGCGACGGGTCGGAGCGTTTCAGGTCCTCGGCCAAAAGGACGAAGTCCCGCGATGGCGTGTCGGCCTGGCGGCTGAGCATCAGGACCTTGCGCCGGCGAGGAAGCAGCTCGAGCACGGCGTACAGTGCTCGGGCGACGTATATCGCAGCTGTGATCAAGATGCGCATCGGTGCAGACACCTCAGGACCGGTCGGGACGGGGACGGATACCAGCGGGTTCCCAGCCGACCAATGATAAACCTGCCACGCCTTGGAAGGCGGGCAGGTCATCAAACAGACACCTTGTCGATTGGGTTGAGGACAGCGCTCGCAGGCCTACCGGGGGACGAACGACGCCGAGCTGTTGCGCGTCTGGCGGCCGGAGTATGCCCGCGTCCGCACGTAGACGCGGTACCCCTTGGCGCTGTTCCCGAGGTACTTGGAGGCGTACGCGTAGCCGTTGGCGTTGGTGAGCGATGTCACCCGGTAGGTGGTGGACTTGAAGTACCACGAGAAGGTGACGGGCAGCCCCACGACCGGATTCCCTGCCGTGTCCCGCACTCGAGTCCATGACTTGACCGTGGTATAGCGCTTCGGAGAAGTGCTCGAGACGCTGGTCTTCATCCCCGGGGTGCTATAGGCCAGTGTCGGTGTCGGCATGTACCACGTCGACGAAGTCGCCTCCTGGCCACTCTGCACTGTGGTGGCGGTGATGGTGCGCTTCCGCATAAGCGGCACGCCGTAGCCGGGCGCCTGCCAGCTGTACGCGAGCCCGTTGGCGTCGGTGTACGCCAGAGCGGACTTCAGCCCGGTCGACAGGGGCCACGTAAAGGTGACAGCCAAGCCCTGCATGGGCTTTCCGGACGCGTCGTAGCAGTAGACCTGCGTACGTATCGTGTCACTGGTCCGGGTTCCCTTGCGGGGGAAGTGGTACGTCATCTTCTGCATGCCGTGCTTCATGGTCGTGGGCGCGATCGCAAGGCCCTCGCCCTGGGGGACAGCCTGGATGATGTCTGCGAGGTCGTTGATACCACGGTTGAGTACGTAGCCGGTCGAGTAGTTCGCATACCGTCCCGATGCGACGCCGTAGCTCTTGTACGACGAGTCGATGCCGGAGTACTTGCTGCGTGCATAGAGGGCAGCAGTGACGGCGCGCTGGCGGATATCGGTGACGTCTGTGCGCCCCAGCGAGCGGACCCAGCTGCTCTGGCGGCTGTAGCTGCTGGTCATGTCTGAGACAGCGAGTTCGTAAGGGAAGTGGCGGCTGTTCACCGAGATCGAGCCGCGAACATCGTCGTGATACGGCTGGCAGATGTCCATGTAGTAGTGGGACATGGTGCCCAACAGGCGGCTGGCCTCTTTGTAGTTGCCGGCGTCGTAGGCCCGCATCAGCTTGTAGTACTCGTCGGCGACGGCCTGAGGACCGCCCTGCGAGGCGCCGGTGGTGTTCTTGTACGAATGCAGGTCGCCGGACGTGGCCGTGGCGCCATAGTCGGGGTCGTCGGTAGCGAGCAGCGCGGTCTGGACGTCGATCCAGCTGGCGCTTTGACCGGCAAGGTTGATTGCGTGCTCGAGAGCCCAGTCGTGGGTGCCGTAGCCATTGCCGTCATTCGGACCGTTGCCCCAGCCGAACGCGGGTGCAGCGACAAGAAGGGCAAGCGCGACAGTTGCTACGATAGTTGCTACTCGGCGAAGCATGTACTCACTCCCTGGTGCTGCGAGGTCTTGCCTTCTTAATCGAGCTATCGGCACGACATCGGCCCAATCTTAGCGCTTGGCGCTCATACGTCGAGGAAAACGTCGTCATATTGTGACCTCCGTCACACATTTCGCCGAGGGTAGCCAGCTGGGTTGCCCCGTTTGGGCGACCACGCGGCGCGGCTGTGGGCCGGGTGCTACTCGTTCGCCACACCCAGCCGATGCCAATCCGTGTTATGCTTCTACGTTCGTGCTCGCGCGCGACAGTAGTAGTGCCCCTTAGTGCATCGGAGTTTGAGCCTCATGCGTCAGAACGACGTCAGAAACATCGCCATCATCGCCCACGTCGACCACGGCAAGACCACGCTCGTGGACCGGCTCCTGCAGACCACCCACGTCTTCCGAGAGAACCAGGAGGTGGCCGAGCGCGTACTGGACTCCAACGACCAGGAGCGCGAGCGCGGCATCACCATCCTCGCGAAGAACATCTCGATCCGCTACGGCGACACCAAGATCAACGTCATCGACACCCCGGGCCACGCTGACTTCGGCGGCGAGGTTGAGCGCGTCTTGAAGATGGCCGACGGCTGTTTGCTGATCGTCGACGCGTTCGAGGGCACCATGCCCCAGACGCGCTTCGTGCTGCGCCACGCACTCGAGCACGGCCTGAAGCCGATGGTCGTCGTCAACAAGATCGACCGCCCGGGCGCCCGCCCGCACGAGGTCATCACCGAGGTCTTCGACCTTATGGTCGACTTGGGCGCCAACGATGCGCAGCTCGACTTCCCGGTCATCTACACGAGTGCGGTCAACGGCTACGCGCGTCTCGAGCCCGATGACGGAAACATGGACATGGTGCCGCTGCTCGACGCCATCATCGAACACATCCCCGCCCCGGACGTCGATGCTGACGGTCCGGTCGCGATGCAGGTCTGCACCATCGACTACTCGAACTTCGTAGGCCGAATCGGCATCGGCCGTATCTTCTCGGGCACGCTTCACGCCGGTGAGAAGATCATGGTCATCAAGAACGACGGACGTCGCTTCAGCGCGGTCGTCAAGGAGCTCTACACCTTCGAGGGCATGGGTCGCCAGGCACAGGAGTCCGCACACGCGGGCGACATCGTGGCGGTCGTGGGCGTGGACGACGCCGATATCGGCGACATGTTCACGTGCCGCATCGACCCCATCACGCTGGCCCCGATCCACGTTGAAGAGCCCACGATGTCGATCGTCTTCGAGGCGTCCACCAGCCCGCTCGTGGGCCAGGAGGGCGATATCGTAGGCGGTCGCCAGATCAAGGACCGCCTGTTCCGCGAGGCCGAGTCCAACATCTCGATGAACATCGAGGAGCTGGAGGACAAGTCTGGCATGGAGGTCGCCGGCCGAGGCGTCCTGCACCTCTCGGTACTGATGGAGACGATGCGCCGCGAGGGCTACGAGTTCCAGGTGGGCCGCCCGCGCGTGATCCTCAAGACCGACGAGCACGGCAAGAAGATGGAGCCGATCGAGCAGGCCGTGGTCGATGTTCCGGCCGTATACGCCGGCAAGGTCATCGAGATCTTCGGCTCGGCCGGTGGCGAGATGACCGACATGGTTCAGCGCGACGAGCACGTGCACCTGGAGTTCAAGATCCCGTCGCGCGGTGTCATGGGTCTACGCACACGCGTGCTCAACGCCACCCGAGGCGAAGGCACCCTGTTCCATCACTTCAGCGAGTACGGCCCCTACCGAGGAGATCTGGGCGGGCGCCAGAACGGCTCGCTCATCGCTATGTCGACCGACAAGTCGGTGGCCTTTGGCCTCGACGCCCTGCAGCTTCGCGGCAAGCTGTTCGTGGGCCCCGGCATCATGTGCTACGAAGGCATGATCGTGGGCGAGAGCGCCAAGAGCGGCGACCTGGTGGTCAACGTGGCCAAGTCCAAGCAGCTCACCAACATGCGCGCCTCCTCGGCCGATAAGGGGATCGTGCTTGCGCCCCCCATCAGCTTCACCCTCGAAGAGGCGCTGGAGTACATCGAGGATGACGAGCTTGTGGAGATCACGCCAAAGAACATTCGCCTGCGCAAGCGTCTTCTGAACGAGAAGGACCGCAAGCGCTCTCGCAACAGCGGCTAGATACGCACCCCGGTTCCCCCTCTTTTATGCATCCGCGCTATGATGCGGCGGTGACTTCCTGAGAGAGTAAGGGGAACCATGGGGCGCTTTGGCGTGCATTCCGAGGTTGGCAAGCTGCGTAGCGTGCTGATGCACCGTCCGGGCCTGGGCCTAGAGCGGCTAACGCCGGCGAACCGGCACGAATTCCTCTACGACGATGTGGTCTCAGTCGAGCTGGCCGCCGCGCAGCACGCAGAGTTCGCCGAGGCGTTCACCAGCCGCGGCGTCGAGGTGCTCTACCTGCAGGATCTCCTTGCCGAGGCGCTCGAGGCCTCCGTGGATGCCCGGCATCACATCGTGGACCGGGCCGTGTCCGGCTACACCGTGGGGCTCTCGATGGTGGGCGAGCTGCGCTCGTGGCTGTTCGCGCTGAGCAGTCAGCGACTGGCCGAGGTGCTGGTGGGCGGTCTGCTGATCTGCGAACTCGATGGCGTGGACATCGAGCGGCTCACGCGCCATTCGCTGGGCGCCGTGATGGCCGAGCCGACCTCATTCGTGCTGCCACCACTTCCCAACACGATCTTCACGCGCGATTCGAGCGCCTGGCTCTTCGACGGCGTGGTCCTGCCGCCGCTGTTCTGGCACGCACGCCGCCTGGAAGTCGCCAACATGTCGGCGATCTACCGACACCACCCGATGTTTGCCGACGAGGAGTTCAACTTCTGGTACCCGCCCGCAGGTGACGCGGGCCGGTTCGCCGTAGAGGACTTTGGCCAGGTGGCGTCGCTCGAGGGCGGCGACCTGATGGTCATCGGCAATAAGACCGTGCTTGTGGGCATGGGTGAGCGCTCGACGGGCCGCATGGTCGAGCACATCGCGCGAGCCCTGTTCGACAGCGGCGCCGCCGAGCGGGTCATCGCCGCACGTATGCAGGTTGACCGCTCGTATATGCATATCGACACTGTGTTCAACCTCGTCGACTACGATGCCGCGACCGTGTTCGAGCCGGTGATCGACTCGATGGGTGTGTACAGCATCCGCCCGGGTGCGCGCGACAGGTTCGACATCACCCAAGAAGAGGGACTGCTGCCGGCCGTGGCAAGCGCACTAGGGGTCAAGAAGCTCCGCGCGATCCCCACCGGCGGCGACGCCTTCCAGCGGGCGCGCGAGCAGTGGGACGACGCCAACAACGTGGTCGCGCTCGAGCCCGGCGTGGTGGTCGCGTACGCCCGCAACACCCGCACCAACGCGAACCTGCGCGCCGCCGGCATCGAGGTCATCGAGTTCGAAGGCTCCGAGCTGGGCAAAGGCCGCGGCGGCTGCCACTGCATGACGTGTCCCGTGGCCCGTGACGGGCTGGGGTAGGGCGCGACGAGATGGGGGAACACATGAATCACGACCTGGTGCTCGCCGAATACAACTCTCTGCGCGGTGAGATTCTCCAGATCAACCAGCAGATCAAACACCTATTTCAGATCACCATGACCGCGGTCTTGGCCATCCTGGCCTGGGGAATCTCGGCGAAGGATTGGATTATTCTGCTTACGCCCGCCCCGATAATGCTTGTGTCTGTGCTGATGATGCTTTCCGAGATGGAGTCCATGTTTCGCATTGCGACGTACATCATGGTGTTCATCGAGTCAGAGCACCCGGAGCTGAACTGGGAGACCCGAATTCAGCACGCCGGTGGCGAGCGCGGACGGGCCGAAAAGTATAATAACGTCGCCATCATGGTCTCGTACCTGGCATCCGCCGTTGTGAGCCTCTACATGTCCTACTCCATCGCCACCAACAGCTCACCTGTCAAGGATGACGCGAGTGGCTGGGTCGTGCTTGCCGTGGCGGCAGGGACAGTGGCGCTCGCCCTTCTTGCAGGCTGGCGCATAGCGCGCAACCGCGTGGGAGTCGAGGATGTTCACGTGAAGGTCTGGGAGACGGTCAAACACCGCGAGAAGCATGCGCTTAGGGACGCAGCAGAACACGCTGGCGATTCCTAGGTTTGGACCTAGCTGGCAAGATAGTGGCAAGCGACGGGTAAGTAGGCGGGCGCATGCTGACGGGTACGCGCCCCGTGCCAAGCACCTCGAAAGCGACCCCGCCGATGAGCCCGTACGACTGCCCGGCCGAGAAGCCCCGCCTGATGGAGCAGCTGCACCGCCTCGCTCGCGCACGTCACTACAGCCCCCGGACCGAGCAGGCGTACTGCCGCTGGGTGAAGCGGTACATCCGCTTTCACGGCATGCGCCATCCAGCAGAGATGGGTGCCGAGGAGGTCAACGCGTTTCTGGGCCATCTGGCGGTTGACCAGAAGGTGAGCGCCTCAACGCAAACCCAGGCGCTCAGCGCGCTGATCTTCCTGTACAGCGGGGCCTTTGGGATCGAGTTGGGCGACCTGGGGCAGGTGGTGCGGGCCCGGAAGTCCGACAGGCTGCCGGTGGTGATGACACGCGACGAGGTGCGGCAGGTGCTCGAGCAGCTCGACGGGGAGCACTGGCTGATGGCGTCGTTGATGTACGGGTGCGGGCTGCGGCTGATGGAGTGTCTGAGCCTGCGCGTGAAGGATCTCGATTTCGACGGCAACGAGATCACCGTCCGCAACGGCAAGGGCGCCAAGGACCGTGTGACGATGCTGCCGAACTCGCTCAAGCCGGAGCTGAAGGAACAACTGAGCCGGGCCAAGGCGGTTCACGAGCGGGACCTCGCCGACGGGTGGGGCCGTGTGGTGTTGCCCGACGCGCTCGACCGCAAGTTCCCGGCGGCGGGTGCGTCGTGGGGCTGGCAGTGGGTCTTTCCACAGATGAACCGGTGGCACGACTCGAAGACCGGAAACCAAGGGCGACATCACGTCCACGAGACGATCCTGCAACGGGCCGTGAAGGAAGCGGTTCGGCGCACGGGGTTGCCCAAGCCCATCGGGTGCCACACGTTTCGCCACTCGTTTGCGACGCACCTGCTTGCGGCGGGTTACGACATCCGGACGATCCAGGAGTTGCTGGGTCACAAGGACGTGGGGACGACGATGATCTACACCCATGTTCTCAACAAAGGAGGGCATGGTGTGCGCAGTCCGATGGATGGACTGTGATGGCGGGGCCGCAGGCTGCTACCATCGGGGCGACGAGCACCTACCGACCATGCCGATCAGGAGCGCCCGTGACCAGCACGATAACCATCCTGCACACGAACGGCTGCGGCGGAGCGCCGCTCGCCATCGAGGCCGGCACGGCCGTGGCCGCCCAGCACGACGATGTCGTGGTCGAGACGGTCCTGATCGAGGAGAGCGCCGATGCCATCGAGCGCGGATTCCGAGGCTCGCCGACCGTGCTGGTCAACGGTAGCGATGTGGAGCCAGACTCACAGACGCCCGTGGGATCGATGGGTTGACGACGCTACCGAGTGCCCGGTCAGGGCATCAAGACCTATCCAAGTGCCGAGATGATCGCCGAGGCGCTCACCCGCAGCCGATAGGCGCACGCCGCGCCGCCGCGCGCAGCCCCGCCTTCAGCCGGCTTATGCAGACTGTACATGCCAATAACGAGCCACCAACTCGTGTGGCGCGTCGCCACCGCGTGACGGATATCAAAGAAAGCGCCATGCTGCTCACTGGGGCTTTTGAAGACTGTATACATGCAGTTAGACGGAGTTGTCCCGGTGCGGGCTTGTCACTCCACCTGCTCTCGAGATTCCATGGATAGTCATCGGCTCGCTCAT
>PHET01000015.1:0-8811 GCA_002841275.1 Actinobacteria bacterium HGW-Actinobacteria-7
CCGCTACCGGTAAGGCGCCATTGAAGGAGACTGCCGCTGCGTACGTGGGCGTGTATGACGTAGCGAAAGACTGAACCGCTATGGCACTGGTCTCGTGGGTCACCAGACCAAATCAGTGCCGAGAACCAACTGGTGACTGAGCCTGGAGATGCCTCCCGGGGGGCTGTTGTGGACCGGAGTTCGATTCTCCGCGCCTCCACCAGACACCGCACGCGGTTTGCCCTTGGCGACCGCTCACACGACGACCCGTCACCATTGGTGGCGGGTCGTCTGTATGCTGGCCCTGGAACGATACAATCCGATTCGGTACGTTCATTCGAAGGAGTCGCGTGTGCGTCAACATCGCTGGGGTATGTCACAGACTGAGTGGGACATTGCTCGAGGGCGCCTGCTTGTGCTGCTGGAGGCAGTGGCCTCCAGCAGATTGACTGTCACCTACGGCGAGGCGGCACGTGTATCGTTCGAGGGACGGTTCTCGGCACGCTCTGGGGCGCTGATGGACTTGCTGAGCGAGGTGGACGAGGCCGTCGATCGGGAGCGTGGAGTCATGATCGCATCGCTCGTCGTGCGCGCCGATACGGGGCTACCGGGAGAGGGCTACTTCGCGTTCGCGCGCGATGTGCTGCGACGCGATGTAGCGGATCGCGAGTCCTTCTGGCGTCAGGAGGCCGACGCCGTGTGGGCTGCCTTCGGCGGCGAAGGACCGAGCCGGTGAGCGCAGAGGAGACATTCGAGCTGATGCGGGGCCATCGTGCCGGCGTCGCTTGCGGCGTGACGTGGCTGCCCGACTCATCTCCGGTCAATGCTTTGGAGCCCGAGCGGCTGGTGTCCGTTGCCGAGGAGATGCATCTCGACTTCATGTTTGTCGATGGCGAACGATCCGGCGCTGCACAGGCGTGCGGGGCGCTCGACCGCTTTGGGACTGTGCCTGTGTGGACCGTGTCCGGGGTGATTGGTAGGGTCGCCGCGGCCCAGGGATGGGCAGAGGTCATACGGGCGTCCGCAGGCACGCCGTCATCGCTGGTTGCATCGTTGGCTGAGGCGCTGCACATTAGTCTTGAGGCGATACGTGAAGGCGTTCGTGCCGGGTGCCAGGCATTCGTGGTCGCCGACGACCTGTCCTCCTCGGCGGGGTGGCTTGTCTCGCCGGACTTCGCGCTGGACGTGGCCGTGCCCTGCTATCGGAACATGGCTGCTGAGATCGCGCATGGAGGAGGTGTGGTGGCGTTCCACTCGGACGGGGACATACGAGCGCTTTACGGCGCACTTGCCCGCGCAGGCTTCTCGGCGGTACATCTAGCCGGGCTGAACGCGGAAGCGACGGCGGGGTCGGTGAGTGCCGCGCGAGATGTGGGCTTGACGCCGATGGCGGGTATCTCCGTCGGTGGGATCGCGCTTCAGGGGGCGCATGAAGCGGGCGTGCGGGCAGCAGCGCTCGCGAAGGCAGGCTCACTTCTCATCTGCGATGACGGGGGTATGAGCACGCCTGAGGAACTGGCACTCGTCGGCGAGGCCATTGCCGTCGCGCGGGCTACGCTTCGATCCGAGTGATCGACAGCGCCGTTACCTTCAGGTCCGGAATCTTGCAGATCGGGTCGAGCTCGCCGCCGGTCAGCCGGTTGGCAGGAGCATCGGCGAAGTGGAACGGCATGAACGCCACTCCGGCCCGGGGGGAATGCTGCGAAGTGCACACATGAACGGGCACATCGAGTGATCCGTGCGAACTCGTGATTCGGACCATGTCGCCATCGCATACGCCAAGTTCCTTGGCATCCCTGGGGTTCAGTTCGACGTAGCCGGAGGGATTCAGTTCCCTGAGCCCGCCGGAGGCACCTGTCATCGTGTTGGTATGGAAGTTCCAGAGATGGCGCCCGGTCGTGAGCACGAAGGGCCGCTGTTCGGTGGGGCTGTCGGGCGCTGGACGATACGTGACCGGCGCGAACTCACCGCGGCCCCGGGTGAACGTCTTGGTGTGCAAGATGGGCGTGCCGAGGTGGTCGTCATCCGGACAGGGCCACTGGATACCGCCGATCTCGCGCAGCCGCCGGTAGCTGATGCCGCCGTACTGGGGCGTGACCGCCGACATCTCGTCCATGATCTCCGAGGGCGAGTCGTAGTCCATGGCAAGCCCCATCGCCGAGGAGAGCGCAACGATGATCTCGCCGTCGGGCAGTGCCTGTCCCGGCGCATCGACGACCTTGTTCACGAGCTGGATGCGTCGCTCGGTGTTGGTGAAAGTGCCGTTCTTCTCGAGGAAGGTGGCGGCCGGAAGCACAACATCCGCGTATGCGGTGGTCTCGGTGAGGAAGATGTCCTGGACCACGAGGAATTCCAAAGACTCCAGAGCTTCGAGGACGTGCGTCTGGTCGGGGTCTGAGAGCACCGGATTCTCGCCCATGATGTAGAGCGCCTTGAGCTCTCCCGATACTGCTGCATCCATCATCTCGACCACGGTGAGCCCGGAAGTCTCGGGCAGCTCGACATCGCTTTCCCAGTAGTCGCAGAAGCGGTCCAGCGTGCCGCGGTTGGTAAGTGGCTGGTAGCCTGGGAGACAGTTGGGAAGGCATGCGAGGTCACATGCGCCCTGCACGTTGTTCTGGCCACGCAGAGGATTCACTCCGGTGCCGGGGTGCCCGATCTGGCCGGTGAGCATTGCAAGGTTCGCGACGGCGCGCACCTGCTCGGTCCCGGATGAATGCTGAGTCACACCCATCGAGTAGAGAATGGTTGCCCGCTCGGCCGACGCGTAGGCGATTGCTGCCGTGCGAATCGCATCCAGCGGCACTCCGCAGGTCTCGGCCGCGTCGTCGAGATCGAGGGCGAGCAGCATTGTCTCGAGGGCCTCGAAGCCCTCGGTGCGAGCCTCGATGAACTCACGGTTCGCGAGCCCCTCATCGAGGATCACCCGCATCATGGCGTTGATGAGCGCCACGTTGGTGCCCGGCTTCAACTGCAGCCAGCCGCTTGCCTGCCGCACGAGGCGGATCTCACGAGGATCGATCACGAAGATCTTCAGTCCGCGCCGCGCCGCCTTGGTCAGCTCGTTGCCGATGATCGGGTGGGCTTCGGTGGTGTTGGAGCCGATGACAAGCGCCACCTGCGCTTGTGCGAGATCGGAGATCGAGTTGGTCATCGCCCCGCTGCCAAAGGAGGCGGCGAGTCCTGAGACCGTCGAGCTGTGGCACAGCCGTGCGCAATGGTCGATGTTGTGGGTTCCTATGGCGCCGCGCAGGAACTTCTGGAACAGATAGTTCTCCTCGTTGGTGCACTTGGCGCTCGAAAGCCCGCCCACTGACTGGGGCCCGCTTTGCGCGACGATCGCACCGAGCTTCTCGGCGACAAGTGAGATCGCTTCGTCCCACGATGCTTCGACGAGCACACCGTTCTTGCGAATCAGCGGAGTCGTCAGCCTGTCGGGGTGGTGCGTGAAGCTCCAGCCGAAACGACCTTTTGCACACAGATTCCCGCCGTTGACGCCGCGTCCCAGCGGCGCGCTGGCGCGCACGATGCGCCCGTCCTTCACCTCGTAGGATACGGTGCACCCAACCCCGCAGTACCCGCAGATCGATTCGACCTTCTGCGTTTCCCACGCACGCGCACGGAAATGCGCCCGCCGGTCTGTCAGTGCGCCCACTGGGCACGTGGATACGCACTGCCCGCAGAACTCACAGCCTGACTCGGTGAGCGAGCCGCCGAAAGGCGTGTTGGGCAGCACATTGAATCCGCGCCCGTGGTAGCCGTAGACCGACGCCCCCTGCACCTCCTCGCAGATGCGCACACAGCGGCCGCATGCGATGCACTTGGTAAGGTCGCGCGCGATCAGCGGGTTGTCATCCTCGAGGTCGACCTTGTGTGTCTCTCCTGCATAGCGGGGTGTCTCGATGCCGAATTCGTAGGCGAGGTCCTGGAGGTCGCAGCGGCCTGACGAGTCGCAGCTCAGGCAGGAGATGTTGTGATCCGAGAGGAGCAGCTCCACTACCGTGGTGCGCATCGAGTGCAGATCGGGGCTCTGCGTCGTGACGACCATGCCGTCTGCCGCAAGAACCGTGCACGAGGTGGGGTAGCCTCTCATGCCCTCGATCTCGACCACGCACAGGCGACAGCCGCCATACGGCTCAAGCCGCGAGTCGAAACACAACCGGGGAACATGGATGTCGGCAGCGATACAGGCCTCAAGAACGGTCTGGCCCTCAGGGGCCGAGATCGCACGCCCGTCGACTGTCAGGGAGATGGTCTTCATGAGTTCTGGCTGCTCGTATCTCTTGGAAGGTTGCCGGCGTAGGCGCCGCGCCGGCCTCGGCGCTTGAGCACGCGGACTTCGCCTTCAACGAGGATCGCGTCGATGCATTCCTTCACGAATGCGGCGATGTCTGACACCGAGACGATTCCGATGGGCATGCCGTTTTCGAGAACGGGAAGGCGTCGCATGGCCAGCTCTCGCTGCAGCCGCACCGCTGTGAGCAGATCCATCTCGGGCTCGAGCGGCACGAAGTCGGTGAACATGATGTCGCCCACCGCGACCTCGTTGGGATCGCAACCATCGGCGACCACCGTGTGGGTGATCTGTCTGTCGGTGAGAAGGCCTACGAGTCCCGCCGATTCGTCGACGATGAGTATCGAGCCGACCTTCTCGTCGCGCATGCGTGCTGCGGCCTCGGTGACCGTCGCCTCCGGGGCGCATGAGACGACTCTGGCCGTCATGATGTCGCGAACCTTCATCCCGTCCTCCCTCCCAACGCCGGCGCGTTGCCGGCTCCCTGCTCAGACGTGCGTGATCGCTTCGAACGGGCAGCGTAGTTCGCACTGTCCGCACTTGACGCACTTCTCGGTATCGATGTGATGGACCTCTTTGGCCTCACCGCTGATCGCGTCGACCGGGCAGACCTTCTTGCAGATCCCGCAGCCCCTGCACTTCTCGGCGATGACTTCGAAGCACGCGAGTTCCTTGCACTGCCCGGCCCGGCACTTCTTGAGAGTGATGTGCTCCTCGAGCTCCTCTCGGAAGTAGCGGAGCGTGGTGAGGACCGGGTTGGGCGCTGTCTGGCCCAGGCCACACAGAGACGAGCGCCTGATGTCGAGGGCCAGTCGCTCCAGCGTCTCGATGTCGTCTGCCTGCCCGCGTCCCTCGCAGATGCCGGTGACGATCTCGAGCATGCGCTTTGTTCCGATGCGACATGGTACGCACTTGCCGCAGGACTCATCCTGCGTGAAAGCGAGGAAGTAGCGGGCGAGGTCGACCATGCAGGTGTGCTCGTCGACAACGACCATGCCGCCAGAGCCGACAACCGCTCCGGCCGCCGCCAGTGCCTCGTACTCGATCTGGGTGTCGAACAGCTCTGCGGGCAGACACCCGCCGCTTGGGCCGCCGATCTGCACCGCCTTGCAGGTCGTTCCATCGGGGCACCCGCCGCCGACGTCGTAGACGAGCGTACCCACGGTGAGCCCCATGGGGACTTCGACCAGGCCTCCGTGGCGTACCTTGCCGGTGAGCGCGAAGACCTTCGTACCCTTGCTGGTACCGGTACCGAACTCCGCGTAGGCCTCTGCGCCGTTTCGAATAATCCACGATAGGTTAGCGAGTGTCTCGACGTTATTGATGACCGTGGGTTTGCCCCACAGGCCAGAGGTGGCGGGGAATGGCGGTCTGGAACGCGGCATGCCTCGGCGGCCCTCAACCGAGGCGATCAGGGCGGTCTCCTCGCCGCACACAAACGCGCCAGCACCTTCGCGCACTTCGATGTGGAGCGCGAAATCGCTTCCCATGACCTGGTCGCCGATAAGCCCGCGCTCTTGCGCGTCCGCGATTGCTTTGCGAAGCCGTTTGACCGCAAGCGGATACTCGGCGCGGCAGTAGATGAATCCGCGTGACGCTCCCACCGCATAGGCGGCTATCGCAAGTCCCTCCAGTACGCTGTGCGGGTCACCCTCGGCGATGGAGCGATCCATGAACGCGCCGGGGTCTCCTTCATCGGCGTTGCAGATGACGTACTTCTCGTCACCCGGGGCGTCGTGGGCGAAACGCCACTTCTGTCCTGTCGAGAAGCCGGCGCCTCCGCGTCCGCGCAGGCCGGAAGCGGCGACGGTTTCGATCAACTGATCGGGCGACAGGGTAGTGACCACAGTACGGAGCGCCTCGTATGCGCCGCTCTCGATGGCGTAATCCAAGTCCTCCGGGTCTATCACGCCGCAGTTGCGGAGCACGATACGCTGTTGGATGTGGTTGAACGGCAGGTCCTGATAGCGGACCACCGGATCGCCGCCCCGGTTCTCTCGGTAGAGGAACTCGGATACCGGCTGGCCGTCTCCCAGAAGCGCATCGACGACCTGCGCTGCCTTTGCCTCGGTGAGCTTTGGGTAGAACACATTCCCAGGCTCGATTACGGTGATTGGGCCGAGTTCGCACAGCCCGTGGCACCCGGTGCGCACGACCTGAACACGGTCAGTCGCGTTTGCAGCTGCTATCGCCGATTCGAGCCGATCCGCCGCGGCGATGGAGCCATTCATCGCACAGCCCGATCCGGTACATATCCGGATGGTGGCGACCTCAGTTGAGGTTGTCTTGGGCGCCGTCACTGAGTCTGCTCGCGCTGCAGTTTGGAGACGATTCTTCGCGCAGCCTGGGTGCTGAGGCCGCCATGAGTCTCGCCGTCGATTAGGACGACAGGCGCAAGCCCGCAGCACCCCACACAGGCAACGGACTCGACCGTGAAGCTCAGATCCTCAGAGGTGGAGCCGACCTCGACACCCAGTTCGCCCACGATCACGTCGGTGATCTCGGTTGCGCCTCGAACGTGGCACGCGGTGCCGTGGCAGATTCGCACGATGTGCTTGCCGCGCGGTTCCAGGTGGAATTGTGCGTAGAAGGTCGCCACGCCGTATACCTCCGCCAGGGGCAGTCGCAGTGATCGGGCGATCATCTCGAGTGCGGGTCGTGGGAGGTAACCGTACGCGTCTTGTGACGCCTGCAGGATCGGGACGAGCGCTCCCTCGACCGTCGAACCCGAGCTGAGAATCGCCTCAAGCGCGGTCGCGTCGAATTCGGGTGACTGTGAAGATGTGCAGGAGCACTCGCTCACAGCGATGGTTCGATTCCCGCAGCTCGCGCCGCAGCTACGGCCGAGTTGTGGACGAGCATTGCGCGTGTCATGGGTCCTACTCCCCCAGGGACCGGCGTGAGGTGTCCCGCAACAGGCATCACGGAATCGAAATCGACGTCACCCACCAAACCGGCATCTGTACGGTTGATTCCCACGTCGATGACGACTGCACCCGGTTTGACGAAAGAACCATCAAGCATCTTGGGTCGGCCAACGGCGGCGACGAGGATGTCGGCCTCGCGACACACGGCGGCAAGGTCGGGTGTGCGGCTGTGACAGATGGTCACTGTGGCATCGCGTTCAAGAAGCATCAGCGCCTGCGGTTTGCCCACTATGGTGGAGCGGCCCACGACCACCGCGCGCTTGCCTGCAGGGTCGAGTCCGTAGTGGTCGAGCATTCGCATTACGCCCCAAGGCGTGCATGCACGAAAGCCGGGCACTCCCCGGATGAGTCGGCCCAGATTGACCGGGTGGAACCCGTCGACGTCCTTCTCGGGATCGATGCAGGCTATTACGGCCTCCGCATTCAGATGCGAGGGTAGCGGCATCTGTACCAGAATTCCGTGTATCGAAGGATCAGCGTTGCAGGTGGCCACCAGGTCTTCGAGCTCGGGTTGGGTTATGGACGCGGGCCTGCGATAGTCGACCGACATGATGCCCACGGCCGCGCAGTCACGCTCCTTCATGCTCACGTAGCTCTGCGACGCGGGGTCCTCGCCCACGAGTACGACCGCTAGGCCTGGAGTCACGCCAGCGGCAATCACCCGTTCAACGAGCGCGGTGGCTTCAGTGAGTACCGCCGCCGCAACCTCTTTGCCGTCAATGAGTTTCGCCGCCATCTAGAACAGCCCTACGACGTTGCCGTCGGCGTCGATGTCGATCGAGTCGCCGGCCGGTACCTTGGGCAGTCCGGGCATGTATCCCCGCACAGCGGATAGAGGAATCCGGCGCCCACGGATGCGCGGATGTCGCGTATCGGCAGTCTCCAGCCGGTGGGACGCCCCTTGAGCGTCGGGTCGTGGGAAAGCGACAGGTGCGTCTTGGCCATGCAGATCGGCAGATCCGAGAAGCCCAGCTTCGTGTAGAGCGCGATCTTGGCCTCGGCGGCAGGCAGGTAGTCGACCCCGTCGGCGCCGTAGATCTCGGTGGCGATGGTCTCGATCTTCTCCTTGATGGAGGCCTCGTCGGGGTAGAGCAGGCGGAACTCCTTGGGAAGCTCGCAGGCGGCCACCACGGCTTCTGCGAGCTCCGCCCCACCGGCACCGCCGTCCGCATGCACCCGTGAGACGATGGCGAAGTCCGCTCCCGCGGCAAGTGCCGCGTCTCTGATGAGTCCATGTTCGGCCGGTGTGTCTGTGGGGAAGGCGTTGATGCAGGCGACCACGGGTATGCCGAACTTCTTGAGGTTCTCGATGTGGGCCTCGAGGTTGACCATGCCCTCGGCAAGGCTCTCGAGGTCCTCGCGCATGAGGCGCTCGTCCAGAGGCTTGCCCGGCGTGACCTCGAAGCGTCCCGAGTGGGACTTCAGGGCACGCACGGTGGCCACCACCACGGCGCAGTCAGGCGTGAGCCCCGAGGCGCGGCACTTCAGGTCGAAGAACTTCTCGGCACCCATGTCGGCGCCGAAGCCCGACTCGGTGACCACGTAGTCGGCCAGAGCGAGCGCGATGCGATCGGCGATGATGGAGTTGTTGCCCTGCGCGATGTTGGCGAA
>PHET01000015.1:8833-65232 GCA_002841275.1 Actinobacteria bacterium HGW-Actinobacteria-7
CCGCCCTCGAGGTTTTGCATGAGGTTGGGTTTGATCGCGTCGCGCATCAGCACGGTCATGGCGCCGGCGCACTTCAGGTCCTCGGCGGTCACGGGCTTGCCCGAGCGGTTCATGCCGATGACGATGCGTCCCAGACGTGCGCGCATGTCGTGCAGGTCACTCGCCATGGCGAGCACCGCCATGACCTCGGAGGCCACCGCGATGTCGAAGCCGGTCTCGCGGGGCACACCGTCCAGTGCGGTACCCAGGCCCACGATGGTGTTCCTGAGCGCCCGGTCGTTCAGGTCCACCACGCGTCGCCAGGTGATCGAGTGGATGTCGATGTCGAGGACGTTTCCGTGGTAGAGGTGGTTGTCGATGTAGGCGGCAAGCAGGTTGGTGGCCATGGACACGGCGTGCACATCACCTGTCAGGTGCAGGTTGAAATCCTCCATGGGGATGACTTGTGAGTTGCCGCCGCCGGCCGCACCGCCTTTGATGCCGAAGACCGGCCCCAGCGAAGGCTGGCGGATGCACGTGATGGCATTCTTGCCGATGAATTTGAGCGCCTGTCCCAACCCCACCGTGGTGACGGTCTTGCCCTCACCCAGCGGCGTGGGGTTGATGGCGGTCACGTCGATGTAGCGCCCCTGCGGGCGTCGAGATCTGATCTCATGTGTGTCCTCAATCCGTGACCGTGCTGCCGGGCGAGGAACGCTGTCCGTATCAGCGTCGTGAGGGGGTCCCCGACGCCCGGCAGCGCCTCGTGATCAACCGAACATACGGCACTCGGACTCGTATGCGGCGACACCGCGCGCAGGCGGACAGACTGCTCGGTCTACGGGTGAGGTCGACCGTCCAGGGCAGCGGTCTGCAAGCCGACGGACCACGCAAGTGCCGCCGACAGACACATTGACGCCGCTCGCGGCCGTATGGGCACCGTACGCGAAGGTGCCGACCGCCGTTGGGAACGGCTCACACTGTTCTTTGAGGCACCACGGGTTCCAGCGTCGTTGACGCCTATGCCCTTCCGGGAACCGGAAGAATCATGTCGAGCCGTGTGTAGGCGACGCGAAAGCCGGCGCGCTCCATATTGCGCTGTGATCCCGCACCAGGAGTGGCCTCGCTCACAGCGAGTTCGCAGCCCCCGGCTGCGCTGAGCGCGAGCCGGTAGGCCTGAAGGGCGCGCTGGACGCCACGACCGCGGAACTGAGGCAGGGTGGCATCAGCGGAAAGCCAGGCGATGCCGTCTTGTATGAACAGCTCTCCTGTTCCGGCCGCACGCCCTTCGATGAAGGCGAGGAAGAGGCGTGTTCCTGGTCGCCTTACCACCACTGTGCCTAGATCGAGTTGTGCGTCGAGCGGTGGCAGTGGCCATGAGAACCCTGTGGCGGCAACGAGTCTCCACAGGTCGCGTTCCTCGTCGGTCGCGACCTCACGGATTTCAACGCCTTCGACCAGGTGGTCCACCATCGCATCCCCCTGCGCGACGGTGCGCACCAAGACGTTCTCGAACCCATCGGCAATCCAGCCCCGCGCCGACAGTCCTACCAGCAGGGACGGATGCGCCAGTGGGCAGACTCTCACCAGCGGACCCGCACCGCGGTCCAGGTAGAAGCGCTCTACCTCCTCAATCTCCAGAGCATCAACAACCCCGGCAAAGCCCATACCCGTTGCCTGGTTCACTGGTGAATCGACCTCGATGAACGCGGCAATACCTCCCGCGACCTCTATCCATCCCGCCGGGGAGCCAGAGAACACCGCACCGGCAGTCTGGGCGAAGCGTCTCATCTCCGCAGCCGAAAAAGACTCGAGACGCTTGGCGAGCTCGAAGTCGGCGAACGGGGCTTGTGCTGTTGAACGACGAATCTTCATCGTGTCAGCCGGCTGCTTCCCGGAGTCAACCGCCGACTACTTGATGGCTAGCAACTCGACGTCGAAAACGAGCGTGGCGTTGGGCGGGATAACTCCGCCGGCTCCTTGCTCACCGTAGCCCATGTCCGGGGGGATGGTCAGCTTGCGCTTCCCGCCGACCTTCATACCCGCCACGCCCACGTCCCACCCCTGAATGACCTGGCCCTGCCCAAGCGTGAACTCGAAGGGCTGACCGCTGGGGATGGATGAGTCGAAGGTCGAACCGTCGGTGAGGTAGCCGGTGTAGTGAACGCTCACCGTGTCGCCGTTCTTCGCCTCGGAACCCGTGCCCACGGTGAGGTCTTCAATCTTGAGCTCGGTCACGTCTTCGGTCTTCGTGCCGGGCTGGGACGGAGTCGCCTGTTCGGCGGGGGCGGCGGCAGGCGCGGTCGCCTCAGGGACGGCTGCCGGCTTCGCGGAGCAGCCCATCAACGTGACGGCCGAGACGATGACGAGGACAAAGAGCAGGACGGCGCGCGCACCGATCAGCGCCCGACTCTGCCGCCCGAGACCTGCCGAGTGAAACGTCCGCTGCACCATGACGACCTCCAGATACATGACATCTGCTTGAGAGTTGACTGCCCCACTCTAGGGCAACCGTGAACAACGGGAAACACACGGACCGTCTGTCTACCACAGAAGACCAGGACCTAGGACCCGGCCTCGATCGCCATCCGGTGGGCACGATCGAACAGGCGGCCGAACTCGGTGAGCCGCTCCACGTGCACATCTGCCTGCCGTAGCAGCGCTTCACGCACGGCGGGGTCGTCAGCAATTCCCAAGGTGATCACGCGGAATACCGAGTTGATCTCAGAACCCTCAAGCTCGTGGGCCATCTCGTAAGCGTCGTCGAGCGTCTCAACGCGCGCGCTGGACATTCGGACGAAGAGCGCATCGCCAGCACCAACCATCGCGCGCTCGTCGCGGCTGATCGACTCCTCCAAACGAGCGGCGGAGACAGCCGCCCTGATCTCCTCCAGCGACTCGGCATGCGAGTCTTCATCGGCAGACATCCTCAGCCAGAAGTTGCTCACGCCCGGCTCGCCGGAGAACGCGGACGCGAGCGACGAGTAGTAGTCCGCCGCTTGCCGTTCCCAGCCGATGGCCGTCTCGAGGAGCCAACCTGTGGTGTTCTCAGTCATCCCGTTCGTCCCTGCCCATACAGTGCATCGCCGTAGTGAACTACTGCGTGACGATAGCATCAACCGGACGAATCGAGCAGTCCGGGACCTGGCGCTCGCTCAAAGCGCTCGCATACGATTGATTCTCGCTCCGCGGTTCTCCACTACTTCACCGTGGGGTAGTTCGCTACTACCGAAGGATCGTAGCCGGCGAATCCGCCTACGGCTCCGGATTTCGACGGCAGCGCGGTGATGTGTGCCTATTCAGCCGTGGTCGGGTCGATCATCCGTTTCACTTCGGACACTCGATTGGCAGGGAACCCGCCGCGGTTGGCATGCTCGATTAGGAGCTGCTCGTTCGACGCGATATAGACGCAGTAGACCTTGTCGTCGGTCACGAAGCTCTCGAGCCACTGGACCTGCGTGCCCATGTCTCTGAGTACACTGCGGGACACTCGGGAGATCTCCTGAAGCTCGGTTCTCGACAGGCTGCCTGCACCTGGAATCTCGCGTTCAATCACGTATTTGGGCATGGAGGCTCCTTTGATCGGCGGTTGGCCACGGTTGGCCCTGATGGAATCGTCGTTCGAACTCGACGGGCATCACTCGGTCTGGGACAGCCCCAGACCGTTCGCGATGTTCTCGGCAAGTGCTTCGATTCGCTCGGCCGAGAAGTTCCTCGTCTCCATGACCATGTGCTTGCAGTCGTAGAGACTCCAGTCGCGCGTGAGTATGGTGAGTCCGAGTTCCTCTGCGCGCTCGTAGAACTTCGTGCCGGGAAACGGCGTGGTGTACGAGATCAGAAGCTTGCCGCCCGCCTCGCGGATATCTGCCATGAAGGCTGCGGTCTGCGCCAGCGTCTCCTCGGTGTCATCCGGAAACGGAATCATGAACGAACACGCAACGGCGATACCTGCATCGACGGCGGACCGCACCGCGTCAAGCGCATCTTCCTTCTGGATCCCCTTGACCGAGTCGAGTATGTCCTGGGCGCCGGACTCGATGCCGAACTGGATACCGGTGCACCCGGTCTGGGCCATCCGATGCAGCATCGCATCGTCGACACGATCGACCCGCGTGGCACAGCCCCACGTGAAGCCGCCGCGCTCCTCGATCGCATCCATCAGCTCTGCGAGCCATGTCCGATCCAAGGTGAGAATGTCGTCGACGAAGAACACGTGCTGGGCACCGTAGTCGCGTATGACATCAGCGACCTCGTCCAACACGTCGGCAACCGGCCTCATGCGCCGGAGCCCGCCCCAAAGGTGGGACGCCGAGCAGAACGGGCAGCGATACGGGCAACCGCCGCGAGCGGCGAGAACATTGTGCGCGTCTTCGTAGAACTCGAGCGAGAGAAGTTGACGCGCCGGACGGCCGATGTCGGCCGCGTCCAACGGCTCCCGCGGCTCGTTGAGCACCGCGGTGCCATCCCCTTTGTGGCCCAGCCCGGGGATACGGACGAGAGCAGCAGAGTCCGCGCCGTTCTCGAGCGCGCGAACAAGCTGAGCGGCCGTCTGCTCGCCCTCTCCGATCGCGACGTAGTCAACCGCAGGCTCGGCGAGAACCTCAAGCGGCAGAATACTGGTGTGCGGCCCCCCGAAGAGCACCGGGATCGAAGGATCGTGCTCCTTGACCAGCGCAGCGATGGCAAGTGCGTTGGGATAGGTCTCCGTGTGTGAGGAGATGCCGACAAGGTCAGGGCGGGCCCTGTTCAGAGTCGCCGTGATTCGAAGGGGATTCAAACCGGTGAGGTTGAGGTCGACGAGGTCGACCTCGTGGCCCTGGTCGATCAGGAACTGAGCTACATACGCCAACCCGAGCGGCGGCGAGAGGTGCGCGTGCGGGCTTCGAATCGAAACCGGTGCCTGGAACAGCAACACTCTCATGTGCACACACCTCCGCTCATCGGGACAGAAGACGGAAGGCGTCGAGTCCGCCGATGCGGGACCGACGCCTTCCTCACTGCAAATGAAGGAAACGACTACTCAGCGGCCATTTCCGTGATACCCAGTACCTGCTTCGCCTGCTCGATTCGCGTTGCAATCAAGCTCTTGATTTCCGGTACAAGGAACCCGTAGGGCTTGCGGGTAGCAGCGATCTCGAGCACCGCTGCGGAGAGCTCTTGGTCGCCCAGTGTCTCGCCGATCCACGTGGCGAGGTGGTTCGGGTCGACATAGTTGACCGTCGCCCATGCTCCGCCGAGCGCGACGGTCTTGCCTTCGTGAAGGACCAGGAAGCGTTCTGCCTCCTCAAGGCCGAACAGGCAAATCGGCCGCGTCCCTGCCATAGGGGTCAGGATTCCTGCTTCAAGAGCGTCGGTCTGCTCGACGCGGCGCAGGAGGTTCCCGGCGCTTTCTACGTCGATTGCCGCTAGCAGAGTCTCATTCATGGTTATGCACCCAGCTTTCCGGCCTTTTCGAGCTCGTCGGCCACATTGGCCAGGTCGAGCTTCTCAAGCGTTTCGCGAGTCGGCCATCCGGACTTGACGTCCCAGCCTTCCAGCTTGAAGAACAGGGTCTTCCAGTCCTCGACCCTCTGGCGGTCGAGCACGCGTCCGGCCACGCTCTTGTATGACCACTCGTTGTCCTCGAACACCGGCATGGTGTAGGGAGCTTCGTACGTGGTCGTACCGGGCTGCGCGCCAGTGGTGTAGCAGTACTCAGAGAACTTCTCGATATCGCGGTGGCGACCCTGGAGAGCCCAGACCGCACGGTCGAGGTTCCAGATCCTGCGTCCTATCTCCATACCCTGCTCAAAGGTCATGTCTCCGCCGGTGACGGCGTTCATGAACTTGTTCTCGCCAACGCTGGTCATGCCCTCGTTGTCAGGACCGTAAGGGTTCACCATGTCGGCCCATGCCCAGTCACAGAACAACATCGACTGCTTGTAGAACCTCGTGTAGTGGCGGTGCCACGCGACGGTCTTGGCCATGGCCTCAGAGTAGATGCCCTCGTCGCTGTAGTTGATCATCATCGGGTCGTTGAACGGTGCCGTCTTCTTGGCGAAGATCTCGGAGAGACGTTTCGCACTCACGACAGGCTCAACACCAAAGAGACCGTTGATGGTCGGCGTCCAGTACACGTGCCAGTTGAAGTCGTGCTCGTTGATATCGCGCTCGCCGAGCAGCGATCCGTAGCCCCACTCGACCTCTGTACGAGCGTCATAGTGGTGAGGAAGACCCCACTCCTGAAGCGGCAGGATTCCGCTCTTGGTGTCCATCTCGAGACGACCCCACGCAAGCGCTGCCTGGGCGACGCCCTTGCAGAGTTCCTTGCCGATGTCGGTCTGGGTGACGATGCTGTTGATGAACGCCTCGGCCCATTCGCCCGAGCCGAACCTGTCGAACGGCAGGTTCGAGTCGATCTTCTTGCCCTTGCCCATGATTCCCTTGTTGTACAGCTGCTCGATCCACAGCGTGGCGGCTTCCACAGCGAAGGCGTTGACGCCGGCGAGCTGGATCGCGTCAGCTGCTCGGGGAGACGCATCCGTGACATGCCCGTTCGCCTTGACGTCATGATGGTCGTACCAGAAGAAGTCGACGCATTGAGACTCGTTGCCCTTGCCTGTGTCTGTTCTGCCGCGGCAGTTGCGGATACAGCCAACGCACCCCTGCGGGCGCGACTTGGTGCCTGCGGGATTGTCCTGGATCGTCGAGAGTGGCTTGCCCGGCGTGCTGGCGAAAGAAGTCAGACCGGTGTAGGAGGCGGGATCGTCGTGGTGCCCGCCAAATGCGTAGCCGTTGGACCACATACGAGCAGCCATCAGCGCGTTGGCGTCGGCGATGTCGACGCCGCCGGTGCCTACGACACTGATCGCCTTGAGGTTCTTCGAGGCGAAGACCCCGCCGAATCCGCCTTGACCGGCGCCGTTACCGGCGTCGTGGACCAGAGCGGCCATCGGCCCGAACTTCTCGGCGTTGGGGCCTGCAGTGATCACTGCAGGGTGCTGGGTGGTGCGCCCCGAGTCGCGCGAGACTCCCATGTTGATCCAGCCGCTTTCCTTCTTGCTGGGCTCCACGCGCGCCCATATCTCCTCTTGCGTCTCACGGGTGTTCAGGCCCCACAGATCCGTGGCGTCCTGAAGCTTCACTTCACCGTTGATGATGTTGAGCCACACCTGCTTGGGCGACTTGCCCACGAGCACGATACCGTCCCAGCCGGCGAACTTGAGCTGAGTCGAGAAGCGACCGCCGAAGTTCGAACGAGTGAACCAGCCAATCGGGTAGGCCTGGATGCCGATGCCCTGAACCTCGGTGCGACCGGCGACCGACGGTGCTAGCGTGCCGGAGAGCGGCGAGGTCATGAGCGTGACGACGTTGCCGGGATCGGTGCCCTTGATAGTCTTGTCGGTGCACAGGTCGAAGAAGATCGCAGACCCGATACCGTGTCCGCCGCCCCACGACTTGTACTTCTCGGTCTCAATCTCTTCGAACTTCCCGGTGGTCAGATCCACTTTGAGGATCTTCCCCGAGTATCCCTTGCTACTTGCCATCAGATGCCTCCATCAATGTTGTCATTCGGTGCGTTACACGCCGCTTGGGACTAGCCGAGATGACCGCCGGACTGCGGCGCTCCACCAAAGCCCAGGCTGTCCCATACCGTGCCGGTGCGCAGGTCGGTCTCGTAGCCGTCCTCGCTCTGAACGGGGATCTCCTTGGTGAACTTGATGGCCCCCATGGGGCACACCTCTTCACAAGCCCGCTTACCGTCGGGGCCGCCGACCTCGTCCCAGAACTTCGCGCCCTCGCACAGATCGCACTTCTCGGCGTGCTTCTCTTCGAAGTTCCACAGAGCGCGCGAGGGGGTGAAGGGACACGCGTTGACGCACTTCTCGCAACCGATGCACTTATCCTCGTCGACCGTTCGCACACCGGTCTTGGGGTCCGCGTGCATGGCACCCGTGGGGCATGCAGCGACGCATGCGGGGTACGGGCACTGGCGGCACTGGGCC
The DNA here is from genome assembly GCA_002841275.1 of Actinobacteria bacterium HGW-Actinobacteria-7. Classification (GTDB taxonomy): domain Bacteria; phylum Actinomycetota; class Coriobacteriia; order Anaerosomatales; family PHET01; genus PHET01. Next base: position 16,798 of record PHET01000015.1, read on the forward strand.
ATCTGGATGTCGTTGGGGAACTTGCCCCACGGATCCTGCGTGATCTGGATCCTGGACAGCGACATGTTCGTCTCACCGTGATGCGTGAGCGAGCACGCCATCATGCAGCTCGTGCAACCGGCGCACTTCTTGGTATCCACCAGCAGATAGCCACCCGACGCGGGAACAGCGAACACCTTGTCCGGCAGCGCGATGCTCGAGACGAACATCCCGCCCAGGACGGCGCCGATTCCGACGCCACCGATGGATGTGACGAACTCGCGTCGCGAGAAGGTCTTGCCCTTGTCGGGCTCGGACGACCTGGGATTCAAAGTAGTGCCCTTGTCCTTCATCGTGAGATTCCTTTCGAAGTTCGAATCAAGCCGGTCATCAGGCAACGCGCTTCGGGGCGATGGGTGAATCGTCGTTCGCTCCGTCGTGACCCTGCTCGTCGGCCTCGCGGAGTTCCGCGAGCCAACCAGCATGCTCGTGCTTCGCGTAGTCGAGACTCACGTGTCCGGTGAACATGGACCTGAGAATCGGCCAGCTGGACGGCAGAATCGCCGCGAAGAAGATGTGCGGCAGGATGAAAGCGAGCATGACCACCGTTGCGACATCGTGCGTAGGCGTGATGATCGACATCAGACCAGCAGGCACGTCGAGCGAGTGCGCGGCTACCTTCACGAAGCCGGTCACGATGATAGTGATCGTCGTGGCCGCAGCCATGAGGTACGCCATCTTCTCGGACTCGAAGTACTTGCGCTCCGGCGGCATCGTGAACTTCTTGAAGCCAAGGAGCAGTCCGTAGTGACGCTTCGTGAACTCCACGGCATCACTCGTGGGAAGGTGCTCCCGCAGTCGCTTGAGCGCGAGCATGGTGTTTGCGCCGTAGTAGAAGGTTCCAAAGAGGAATACGACCACCGCGACGAAATGGATGTCTAGCGCAATCCAGAGCGGCCTTCCGCTGCCGACCAGCGCAGGAACGAACAGGACACCAAGGGCGATCCCCGAGACAAGCAGGACTGCCGTGGCGATCCCGTGTGTCCAATGCTCGACGATAGCGGCCGTGTCGTGGCGCAGAACGCGATTGCCCTCGATGCGCGGGTCCTGGCGCTTCGTGACCCCCGCTGCCAGGATTCCTGCGAACGGCGCTAGCCACACGAGCCATGTCAACGAGTTGAACCACAGAGTAGCTGACACGCCTTAACCCCTTTCCTTCCAGAGAACCAGCGACTCCGCAATTCGCGCAACGGTGAAACTGATACTCCACAACTGGACTGCCGGGTCCTTTGGTGTCGTGACTACAGGCAATTCCACGATGTGTCACGACCATTTCGTACTAATCATACGCCTTCTAGTACTTAGCATCGGCCAAACACGTCGGTTCTCGGACTTGATGCGAGTCCTACAGGGGCACTGACCTGCGTACTACTCGGTTCTCAACAGGTTTCATAATATTGACGCAGACGCTGTAATCGCCAATCTACGTACCTGTTCGTATACTTATTACCGTTTTTTGCATTGTTGGTATATCATCGCGCAATGACACGTTTGCACCCGTGTTATCGTTGTATTGAGTCTGACTACTGGCCTAGTCGCCAGATGAACGGCACTTCGATCTGGAGCACGCCATGAACAATTGGATTGATGAACCAACAGCGCTTCGCCTCATTGAGGCGTTGGACGAAGGCCGCCTTGACTCGCTCTTCCAGGCCGCCCACGTCGACTACTCCGAGCGCGACGGCTTCTCGGGCACGAGCCTGACGCTCGGTCTGCCGCGCGACGTGGTTACGCACCTTCTGGGATCCGTGCGTCGCGCTCAGGGGCTCACGATTCTCGCCGGCGCGTGGGGCGACTACTCTGGCTGGATAACCGTATCGGCCGAACTCGTCGAGTTGCTGCACGAAGTCGATGTCAGGGCGAACTTCGACTACCGCACCGCAACACAGCTGCCCGACGACGTGATCAGGCATCTCAAGAACCGCATCCTCATAGAAGAGGTACTCCCGCTCGGCCTCACCAAGGGGGATCTCACGCCTACAAACGAGAACGAGTTCACCCAGGCCAAGAACGCCGCACGACGCATGCTGCTGCATGGCTCCAAGCCCTGCACCGACTACGAGCGCTGGGTGCTCCGGTTCTTCGACCTGATGCAGCGCCTGCCGGAGTTGGCTGCAGAGCCCCTCACTCTGGAAAGACTGCGGGAACTGCACTCCTTCCTGGTTCTGGATGAGGCGCAGGGCGGCGTCTTTCGCACCGAGCCGATCTTCAACCCCAACGTGGGCCTCTCGGCTGACGGCGAAGGCGCACTCCCCGAGAGGATTGCCAGTGAGATGAACGCCATCGCGACGTATGGCACCGGCTTTCAGAAGCCGTTCGTGCATCCGCTGATCAAGACGATCATCTACTTCTACTGGATCAGGCGCGTACAGCCATTCGTAGTCGCCAACGGTCTGTTCGCACGGCTCATAGCCCACATCTACGAGTACCAGCAGGGATACCGTTGCCTTCCGTGCACTCCCCTGACGCGCAACGCCAGCTCAGAATGGGCTGCTGCTCCCCCTGATGCCGACAAGTCGAAGTTCGACGCAACGGCGTTCGTCATCAAACGCCTCGGACTCTTCCTGGACGCTTACACGGAGGCGGAGAGCGAGATCCAGAACGCAACACGCCGGCACGAGGCACTGAATGCGAGATTCGGATCTCTGGACATCAACCACCGGCAGGCCCGGATTCTGGACAAGGCACTCGGCGCGCCAACGACCGTGTTCACGATCAAGCGCCATGCCCGATCATGGAGCCTCGCCTACGAAACCGCTCGACAGGACTTCTTGCAGTTGGTGGCGACCGGCTACCTCGAGCAGGCGAAGCGCGGGCGGGTGTTCGAATTCCGTCTCGCCCGTGACGCCGAGAAGAGACTGCTCCCGAGGCTACCCGCCTGAGTCGATGCGCTGCGTGCGTTTCGGCTAGGAGGCGCTAGTAGTCGACGTGCGAACCGTCGCAGAACGGAGGATTTCCCGTAAGTCCGCACGCGCAGACGGCAATCGAGCGCACACCATCGGACTCGAAAGCGAGCGGCTCGATGCCGCTGCCCTCGTGTGAGCCATCGCAGTATGGGGGCGTCTTGGTCTGCCCGCACTGACACCAGTAGTGAGTGCCTGCAGGAAGCACACCGATGGCAGGCTTGGTGAGGTCCGTGGCATTCTCGAAACGCATAGCATCCTCCTTCGATATGTCGAACGCCTCTATCTCACCGAGACTCGTCGACCATCCGTATCGTCTTGTCCTCGACTTCTTGTGCGACCTCGGTCATCGCGGGATCGTCAGACAAGGCCGAGAGCATCTCGGCGGGCTTGATGAGACCGATGCTCGTGGTGCCCTGCTCGGTGAACACCGAGATCCTGCACGGCAAAGCCATGTTGAGCCGCATGTCGCTGGACAGCACCCGCGATGCTTGCACCGGGTTGCAGACCTCGATGATCTTGCACTCCTCTTCGAACTCAACACCCTTTTTGCGTAGAGTCTCGCCCAGATCGTGCACATGAAGCACGCCGAAACCGTTGCGAACGACAGCCGCCTCAAGATCCTCGACGGCCTGAGCGAAAGGCTTGGGCGTCTCGACGATATAGTACATAAGGACTCCTCTTTCTAGATTGGCATCGGCTACTTACCCGCGCGGATCTTGGGACCACTCAAGGGGCATCCGAAGAGCGGAGCGAACACACAGAAGTCGAAGAGCCCCGCCAGCAGCGGAACGGCTCCCACCACGGCGACGATGATCCCGGTGGTGCCGCCCAAGCCCATCAGGCCCCAAACGATGAGGCCGATACCCGCCACGACTCGAACGGCCCGGCCAGATGCAGACGCCATGAACGTACAGAACGGATTCATAGGTAGTCCCCCCTCGTAGGAGTGTCGCTACTCTATGATTCCCTTCTACGGCAAAAGCGCACACAAGGCCGCTAATACTCCCCAGGAAGCGCTTTGAGCTGGGCCGCAGTGAAGACGGGACCGTCCTTGCAGACGTAGACCCTACCCACGTTGCAGCGCCCGCACTTTCCCACGCCGCACTTCATCCGGTTCTCGAGCGTGGTGTAGATGACGTCGTCGGAGAATCCCAGCCGGGCCAACGCCGGCAAAGTGAGCTTGATGACGATCGGCGGGCCACAGATCACGGCCACGGAGTTCTCTGCGCTGGGGGCCGCCTGTTCGACGACCGGCGTCACGTAGCCCACCTGGCCGGTCCACTCGGGGGTCTCACCGTGTGGGTCGACCGTGGTGACAAGCCGTACGTCACTGCGCGCAGCCCACTCGGCCAACTCCCGCTTGTACACGAGGTCGCCCACCGAACGCGCGCCGTAGATGATGGTCACGTCGCCAAACTCGTCTCGGCGATCAAGCACGTTCCAGATGACCGCACGAACCGGGGCAAGCCCGATGCCACCGGCGATGAAGACGATGTTCTTGCCCACCCACTCGTCAACGGGGAAGTAGTTGCCGTAAGGTCCGCGAAACCCGATCGTGTCGCCCACGTTGGCCTCGCGCAGCGCGCTCGTGACCTTGCCGGCCGCCTTGAAACTGCACTCGATATAGCCCTGTCGGGTGGGAGGACTCGCAATGCAGAAGGTGCTCTCGCCCCAGCCGAACATCGAGTACTCGCCAAACTGCCCTACTTTGAAGTTGAACGACTCGGCCACCGCAGGATCCTTGAACTGCAGCCGAAGGGTGCGAGTATCAGACGTCTCGTCGATGATCTCGCTTATCGTCACGAGATGCGGCACATAGAGGTGCGCCGCCTGGGTGTCTGCTGCGCAGGCGATGGCGTCGTTCACAATGATCCCTCTTCGCTCAGTGCCAGCTGGTCGATTCCCTGCAGGATCTCGATGAGGTCCTGGCCCGCCGGGCAGACACGCACGCATCGGCCACAACCGGTGCACAGCACGTCGCCGAACTTGCTCGGGTAGATGTAGAACTTATGGCTGATGCGCTGCCGGTGGCGCGAGTTCTGATCGTCGCGCGGGTTGTGCCCACTGGCGTGCAACGTGAACTTCTTGGCCTGACACGTGTCCCAGCTGCGGCGGCGGACGCCCGTGCCCACACCCGTCTGCTCGTCAGTGATATCGAAGCAGTGGCACGTGGGGCAGACCGATGCACACGCGCCGCACCCGTTGCAGCGCGGGCCCAAGGTGGGCCAGAAGTCATCGTCGAAGTGGCCGTCGATCCAATGCTCGATGCGCTTGGTGTCGATGTTCAGGTTGGCTTCGACACGCGCACGCGCCTCGGCGCGGAACGCCTCGCCAGCGGCAAGGGCCGTATCCGGTGCCGCCGTGAAGAACCGCTCATACTCGCCCAGAAAAGCCTCGCCCTTCTCGGAAACCGGCTCGAAGAGGTAGCCTCCCTCGACGGCCACCAGAAGCGCGTCGGTCCCACGCGTCGCATCCGGACCCAGACCGACGGCGCTACAGAAGCAGCTCTCGTCGACGCCCGGGCAGGCGATCGAGATGATAGTCGACGCGTCACGCCTGCCGTTCCACAGATCATCGTGGTAGTCCCAGTTCATGACCGAGTCGACCACGTTCAGAGCAGCCACATCGCACGGCCGGGCGCCAAGCACGACCTGCGCCGCAAAGCAGTTGGGCGCCGGCGTGAGTTCTACATCGCCGCCGTTCTGACGCCAACTGAGCAGCGGCTCGCTGGGCGGAAGGAAGTGGCCCTTAAGCGACGGCATCGGCAGTGCATCGTTGAATGTCGCCTGGGCGAGCGTCTCGATCTCGGAGTAGTTCGCAGTGCCGTCCGCGGCACTCACCGGTGCGACCACGCGCGTGCCCGCCGCGACAAGTTCTGCGACGAGCACGGACAGCTGTTCGGCGGAGATGTAGGTGGCGGCGCTCATAGGATGAAATCCTCGCGGTCGTCGTCGCGGAAGGTACCGATGGGCGAAGCGGTTGCCGGATCGTCGCTGACCTCGAAGTCGAAGCTCTCCGCGACGATCTGCTGGAGCTTGCGGTTGATGAGCGTGATGGGGATGCCCACGGGGCAGGCGCGTTCGCACTCGCCGCATCCGACACAGCGGCCAGCCAGGTGCAGCGCCCGAGTCATGTGCCACGACAGGTTGCCGCGCGCATGGGGTGAACGCTCGATCCACTGCGGAACGGTCTTGTCGGCCACACACTGGTCGCAGACGCAGAGCGGACACGCCTGGCGGCAGGCGTAGCAGCGTACGCACTTCTCCATCTGGGACGCCCAGAACTCGAAGCGCTCGTCGGGCGTCATGGCGTCGAGTTCAGCTACGCGCTCGTCGATCGAGGTGACCTGCGGCGGCTCGGGCTGCTCCTCGCCGATGATGAAGTCGGCCAGATGCGGTTCGCGCACATCGCAGCCTGCGCAGCGCGGCGCCACCGTCTCGAGTGTGAGCGTCGCGTCGCCTGCGGGATCCTTGACCACACCCCCACAGCGCACGCCGATAAGCACGACCTCGTCGCGCTCGATCTGGGCCTCGCGCAACAGGGCGGCGACGGCCTTGGTGTCGCAGCCCTTCACGACAATTGCGGGCTTGCCCAGCTTGCGGACCTGCGTACGACGCGGGTCGAGATAGGTCGCGAGGTTGTGCACGCTACGGGTGTCGAAGACGAGCTTCTCGACATCCGAGGGGTCTGTGATCGTCACGGGACGCAGACCTCGGCGGCCCGCTTCCCACCCGATGACCACCTGCACGGTCCCCTCTTCAAGCAGCTTGCGGGCGAGGTCCTGGAGTTCGCTCACGATGCGTCACCAGCCTCGGCGACGACGGGAGCCACGACATCCGGCACATCCAGGGAGGTTCCGCTGGCGGCACCTGCAGCCTGGCGAAGCGCGAGATCGTGATAGGCGTCGAACGGCCCCAGCTCCCGGATGCGCTCGACGGTCTCGTTGACCACATCGCGCCACTTGGCGCCCTCACCTGCGGATACCCAGGAGAAGGTGACCCGCCCGAGGTCCACGCCCATGAAGCCGAGCAGTTCTCGGAAGACGATGAAGCGGCGGCGCGCGTGGTAGTTGCCCGCCGTGTAGTGGCAGTCCGCCGGGTGACAGCCGCTGACGATCACGCCGTCAGCTCCGCGCTCGAACGCCTTGATGATGAACAGCGCATCGATCCGGCCGGTGCAGGGCAGGCGGATGATCCGCACGTTGCTCGCCATATGCATGCGGCTCGTACCGGCCATGTCGGCGCCGGTGTACGTACACCAGTTGCAGACGAAGGCCGTGATACGCGGCTCGAAGTCGTTGATAGGTTCGGTCATCTCACTCACCAGGTCAGCAGTGCGTTGATTTCGGCGAATATCTGTTCATCGGTGAATCCTTGCAGCTCTACGCTCTTGCTGGGACACGTCGCGACGCAGGTGCCGCAGCCTTGGCAAACGCCGGGGAGCACGCGCGCCACATGACCGCACACCTCGTTCTCGCGGTTGCAGACGTCGATGTGCTCGATGGCGCCGTACGGGCAGACCCGCTCGCAGTTGAAGCAGCCGATGCACGTGCGCTCGTTGACGACGGCGACGGTGGGCTCGCGCTCGAGTTCGTCTCCGCTGAACATGCCCAGCACCTTGCTGGCAGCGGCGCTCGCCGATGCGATGGAGTCGGGGATGTCGCTCGGGCTCATGCAGGCGCCCGCCACGAACACGCCCGCCGTGGTCGTCTCTACCGGTCGCAGCTTGGGGTGCGCCGAGGAGATGAAGCCGTACTGGTCATAGGTGACGCTGAGCTTGCGCCCCAGGTTCTTGTTGCCCTTGTGCGGTCGCATGGCGGTACAGAGCACGACCATATCCGCGTCGAATATCGCGGTCTCACCGGCCAGCGTGTCGTAGCCCACGACCTTGACCGTTTCTCCGTCGCGATACATTCGGCTGACGCGGCCCCGGATGTAGTTGGCACCGTCCTCTTCAATGGCGCGCCTGACGAACTCCTCATAGCCCTTGCCCGCCGAGCGGATGTCCATGTAGAAGACGGTCGCTTCTCCGTCATGCACCTTGTGGCGATAGAGCATCGTGTGCTTGGCCGCGTACATGCAACAGATCTTGGAGCAGTAGCTGATGCCCTTCTCGGGATCACGGCTACCGATGCACTGAAGGAAGACGATCTTCTTGGGCACCTTGCCATCGCTCGGGCGCACAATCTGGCCGCCGGTGGGTCCGCTCGCGCTCGCAAGACGTTCGAACTGCAGTCCCGAGATGACATCGGGGATCTCGCCGTAGTTGTACTCGGCGTAGCCCTTGAGCCCTTCGGGCTGCTCGCGTCCCACACTGTAGAGCTTGAAGCCGGTCGCGATGACGATCGCACCGACCTTCTCGTCGATGAGTGTGTCTTCCTGCTCGTAGTCGATGGCGCTTCTGAGACAGGACTCCTTGCACTTGCCGCACAGGTCCTTCTCGCGACCCTTTGCGCGGCCCTTGAACAGCGTGCAGTTCTCACGGTCGAGCACGGGAATGTTGGGCACGGCCTGCGGGAACGGCACGTAGATCGCACTTCGCATGCCCAACCCTGCGTCGAACTCGCTGGGAATCTTGCGGCTTGGGCACGCCGCCTGGCAATCCCCACAACCCGTGCACAGGTCCTCGTCGACACTGCGCGCCTTCTTGCGCACCGTGACATGGAAGTTGCCGATATAGCCCTCTACCGATTCAACCTCACTGTAGCTGTGCAGCGTGATCCTGGGATGCTGGTAGACCTCGACCATTCTCGGGGTCAGGATGCACTGCGAACAGTCGAGCGTGGGAAACGTTTCGGACAGCTGACTCATGTGGCCACCGATGGACGGCTCCTTCTCGACGAGCACCACCTCGGCGCCGCCGTCGGCGATATCGAGCGCCGCTTGGATGCCTGCGATGCCACCGCCGATCACCAGAGCACGCTTAGTCACCGGGATATGGATCGTCTCGAGCGGGACGTTGTTCTTGACCTTTTCGACGATCGTGCCAACAATCTCGATCGCCTTGGCGTCGGTCTCAGGTCCCGCCTCGTGCACCCATGAGCACTGCTCGCGAATGTTGGCCATCTCTACGACGAACGGGTTCAGCCCCGCCTGAGACGCAGCACGACGGAACGTCTTCTCGTGCATATGCGGTGAACAGGCCGCGACGACCACGCCCGTGAGGTCGTGCTCCTCGATCGCCTGCTTGATGAGCGTCTGGCCGGGATCCGAGCACATGTACTTGTAGTCCTGGCTGACGACCACGCCGGGGTGGTCCTTGAGGGTCGCGCTGACCTTGGCACAGTCGACCGTGCGCGAGATGTTCTCTCCGCAGTGGCAGACGAATACACCGATACGAGCCATCTAGACCACACTTCCGTTGCGAGCCGAGGCCTTCGCGGTAGCCGCCGCTTCCGCCGCCTTCGCCCTCTCGGCCAGCTCGGCCATGAGCGGGCTGGTATCGACGAAGTGGCGGTGCATGCCCAGAGTCTCCGGGTCGATGCCCAGAGCCAGTCCCACCAGTTGCGTCAGATAGAGCACCGGCAGCGCATCGCCGTCTTCGGTGCGTGCCACCTGCCGGAAGTCGAGGTTGGCGTGGCACATCGGGCAGGCCACCAACAGTGCGTCCGCGCCCGCCCGCCGTGCATCATCGATGATCGCCCTGCCAAGCCGCACGACCGACGAGGTGCGCGACATCGACAGGCTACCGCCGCAGCACTCCACGGCCATGTTCCACGTCACCGGTTGCGCGCCACACGCAGTGGCGACCTGCTCCATCGTGGTCGGCACCTCGATGTCGTCCGCGCCGGCGACACCCACGGGCCGGACCAGCAGACAGCCGTAGTAGGCGGCGACCTTCATCTGCCCCACTGCCGAGAAGACCGGACTCTGCGCCACACGCTCGCGGATCCGCTCGTCATACTCGAGCAACAGTTGCACGACGTTGAGGACTTCCACGGTGTTCTCGAACGGTCGCTCGAGGATGTCGGGCAGTGATGCCGCAAGTTCCTCGTTCTCCAAAAGCTCATGACGCGCGGTCGCCAGACGGCTGAAGCACGCCGCGCAGGGCGCAACAACCGCGTCGCGGCCCTCGGCCTCGGCCAGTGCCAGGTTCCGCGCGGCCAGAGCGACGCCCAGCAGATGACTGGCGCTGTGCGCCGAGCTGGCTCCACAGCACGACCAGTTGTCGATCTCAGTCATCTCGATATCCAGGGCGTCGGTGACCGCCCGCATGCTTTCATCGAACTCACGAGCTGTGCCATGCAGCGAACAGCCAGGGTAGTAGCCCAGACTCATCGCTCATCCCCCTGCCCGTACGTTCGTTGGACGGCTTCGACGTTGGCGAAGATCCTGCGCACTTCGTCGACATCGCGCATGGGTGGGGTCTTGACCTTGAGCTTGCCTCGGCTCACAAGCGCGGGCATCGAAGTCGCATCCTGAAGCAGACGGCCGGATCTCAGATTGAACTGCATCGCCAGGCCCACTTCGGACATGCGCCCGCTGCTTCGGATCTGGTCGAGGAAGGTTCGATTGAACGCACCGATGGCGCGCGGCGCAAGCCTGGGGTTGGTCTCCTGCGCCATCTCTCTCAAGGTATCGAAGACACGCGCCGGATCGGCGCCCTTGGGACAGCGCGCGCTGCACGTCTCGCAGGTCAGACAGAGCCAGATACCGTCGCTCGATAGCGCCTCTTCGCGATAGTTGCGCTGTACGAGGTGCATCACCATGTGCGGCCGGACGGCCATCTCCCCAACCATGGGGCAGCCCGCCGAACACTTCCCGCACTGGTAACACAAGCGCACATTGACGCCCGAGCGAGCGAAGACCTCATCAATCAGGGACATGGGTTCAGATGCCGTGCGGGCAACATGCGCGCCCGACGCGGCAGAAGAACCGCCTGCCACCGCGGTGGCCTGTTCCTCATTCGAGAGTTGTCTCGAGGATTCCATCGTGTGATCTCCGTGTGCGGTGCCGGCCGCTTCAGCCTCAGGATACTCCCCGAGACTCCTTACCTTGACGTGAAGTGTAGCAGCCGCAAGCGTAGGTGTGGGAGTAGGGGTACCCCAACGCGGTCAGCGGTATCAAGACGCTCGCTACTGGTAGGTCGCTCCCTTGTACTTCAGCCATCCGGCCACATGCGAACCGCTTGGATCACGATGCGTCCAGTGGATGACGCCCCCTTGCGGGTTGGTCTCAAACTCGCCGTAGAACTCGACAGTGTCGCCCACCTTCAGGCCGGGAAGCCGAGGAGCGAGATCGATGTTGTGAGCGATCAGCAACGTCTGCCCCGAGGACAGCTCGATGATGAACCGCTGGTGCCGGCTGCCGTCATTGTCATCCGACAAGACCCGGGTCACCGTACCCACGCCCTGCACCTGTTCGCCACTGACGTACGCCGCCGCGTTGCCGGCGGAACCCTCTGCGCGCTGCGCCGGAATGCTCGCAGACGGACTCGGTGCGTCAACCTGTACGCAACCTGTGAGGACGGACAGCAGCAGTGCCGCCGCGAGAAGAAGCTGCCTTCTCATGTTCAGGCCACCCGCGGGTAGTGGATCACCATGCTCATCGACATCGTCTCCGCTTCCGGATCATGAAGTGCGCCCTGCCCAACGTACTCGCGTTCCTCGGGTGCGTCACCATACTCACCCTCATGGCCGAGAATCACCGGGCGCACGGACGACAGCAAATAGCGAAGGCTTCCGCGCGCCTGTGCAGAACGAAAGAGCCGGACGATCCCGAAGGACCGCCCGGCTCTTGAACGTTTTGCTGGTGGACTTAAAGAACCGTCACCTGCGTGGCCTGCTGCTTGCCGTTCTGGCCAGTTGCTTCCGTGAAGGAAACCGACGCGCCCTCGTCGAGGCTCTTGAAGCCGTCGCCCTGGATCTCGCTGAAGTGAACGAACAAATCGTCGCCACCGTCACGCTCGATGAAGCCGTAACCCTTGTCAGCGTTGAACCACTTAACTTTACCCTCTGCCATGCTGGACCTACTCTCTCGCCCCCTCGGGGGCACACAAAAACGACGTGACTGTTCCGCAAGAATGCGGTTTGTCACGTCGCAAGCCTGGGAGCCCATTCGGCTCACCTGACGACATATTAGCACGTTTGCGGCCAAGATGCATCTAGCCAACAGCCTTGCCATAGATTCCGAGGATGCGGTCCATCTCTGCATGCACTGACTCATCCACGTAGCGGCGGCTGGGCTCGGCGGAAAACCATGCGAGCGTCCGTCGGATCCCCTCTCGGAATGGAACGGTGGCCTCGAATCCGGGCACGAACGACTTGATCTTACTGTTGTCGAACACCACGCTCCATGTCTTGTCGCCCATCAGGCTTCCGGCCATTTGTGGCGCGACGCGTGCGATGAAGTCCGAGGGGATGTGCACGATGTTGGCCTCCGCACCCAGACCGGCGGCGATGTGCTGGTAGACCTGGTTCCACGTCATGACATCGTCACTTGTGATGTGGAACGCCTGGCCGATCGCCCGGGCGTTGCCCAAGAGCCCGATCAGCCCTCGGGCAAGGTCGTCGGCGTGGGTGACGACCCACAGCGACGACCCATCTCCGTGAACGATGATCGGCAGACCCCGGATCAGCCGATCGGCCAGCGTGTAGGTGCCCCAGCCGCCAAGCGCGATCGGAAGATTCGTGTCGTAGGTCATCGACGGGCGCACGACGGTCACCGGGAAACCCAGTTCATGATAGGCCCGCATCAGTCGGGCCTCGCAGGCGATCTTGTCGCGTGAGTACTCCCAATACGGGTTGGCCAGCGGCGTCGACTCCGTGATCACGTAGTGAGTCGGTGGCTTCTGATAGACAGAAGCCGAACTGATGAAGATGTACTGCGCGACCCGGCCCTCGAAGAGCGTCAGATCCCGCTCGATGTCAGCCGGAGTGTAGGCGATCCAGTCGACCACCGCGTCGAACTCGAGACCTTCGAGTACGGCGCGAACCGCCTCGCGGTCGTGGATGTCCGCTGTCAGAAGGTGCGCACCCGGCAGCTCGGCCACCGTCGTCCCTCGATTGAGCAGATACACATCGAGCCCCTGCGCGATGGCCATACGGCTGGTCGCAGTGCTGATGTACCCGCTTCCACCGATGAAGAGCAGTCTCATGACAGTCCAGTTCCTCCGTCTGACCGACACGTACTCGAGAACACGGTTGCCGCTGATGAGTCGGGCGTGCTGCTCGTATATACCCTGCGACGCAATCGAGGGCGACGGCCACAGGTTTCCAGCGAAAATGGAAGCCTGTCGTAGACAGAAAGGCATCTACCGACCAAGAAATGGGTATTGATATACAAGCGATTGGCATGCGGCGCTCATGGCAAGCCGGGTGAGTGCAATATGGGGTGGATTAGTGACAACCGTGTGCCGAATCGGAACAGCCGGGAGCGTGTCCTGTGATGTGCAGGGCACCACCAGCCAACTGATTGGGGGCAGGTCATGCGCGGAAGGAAAGTAGCGGTATGGTTTGCCGCGACAGCGCTATTTGTGGGCATAGCTGTGGTGCTCACGGGCTGTGGCGGAAGCACGGCGACCACTGGAACCGACACCGGGAGCACGGCTGCCAAGCCGTTGAAGATCGCCCTCCTGCTCCCTGAGACCAAGACAGCACGGTACGAGACACAGGACAAGCCGCTGTTCGAGGCGAAGGTCAAGGAACTGGCTCCCGACGCGGAGATTCTGTACAGCAATGCCAACCAGGACGCCACGGAGCAGCAGTCCCAGGCCGACGCGGCGCTGACCAACGGCGCCAACGTACTCGTCCTTGATCCGGTCGATTCGGCATCCGCCGCATCCATCGTCGCGAAGGCAGCGGCGCAGAAGGTGCCGGTCATCAGCTACGACCGTCTGATTCTCAATGCCGAGGTCGACTACTACGTCTCGTTCGACAACGAGAAAGTCGGAACCCTTCAGGGCCAGGCCCTGCTGGACAAGCTGACCGCCGATGGCAACGCCGGCAAGACGATCGTCATGATCAACGGCTCTCCCACCGATAACAACGCGACTCTGTTCAAAAAGGGCGCTCACAGCATCCTCGACGGCAAGGTCAAGATCGGTGCCGAGTACGATACTCCCGACTGGAGCCCGGACAAGGCCCAGACCGAGATGGATCAGGCCATCACGAAGCTCGGCAAGAACGGCTTCGTAGGCGTGTTGGCCGCCAATGACGGAACCGGCGGCGGCGCAATCGCAGCCATGAAGGGCGCGGGTATCGACCCGACGACCAGGCCGACGACCGGGCAGGATGCCGAGCTTGCCGCCATCCAGCGCATCCTCTTGGGCGAGCAGTACATGACCGTCTACAAGGCGATCAAGCTCGAGGCCGAAGCGGCTGCAGAACTGGCCGTATCGCTTGCCAAGGGTGAGGCTGTTCCTTCGTCCATGCAGCTCAGCGCCGTGAACAACGGCACCAAGGACGTTGATTCCGTCCTCTTGGCACCTGTGGCCGTTATGAAGGACAACATCAAGGACACCGTCGTTGCAGACGGCTTCTGGACCGCAGCACAGATCATGACTTCACCTGAACTCGAGACGGCAGGCGCAGCTGTAGGGCTGCAGTGACCGTCGAGATCGAGGCGACGGGCCTGGAACCGCTGCTTCTCTCGCTGAAAGGCGTGAGCAAGTCATTCGGTGCCAATCAGGCTCTCTCCGGCGTCGACTTCGAAGTCGGCGCCGGAGAGGTCGTTGCCCTCGTGGGCGACAACGGCGCAGGCAAGTCGACGCTTGTGAAAGCAATCGCCGGCGTCCAGCTGTGTGACGAGGGCGTCTTCTACTTCAAAGGCAAGCCAGCCAAGATCACGAATCCCCAAGAGGCCGCTGCGTTAGGAATCGCCACCGTCTATCAGGACCTTGCACTCTGCGACAACCTCGACGTTGTAGCCAATCTCTATCTGGGACGCGAGCTGTTCTCAGACGGAGCTGGACGTGCCACCTACGCCATCGATGAGACAGCGATGGAGCAGAGTGCGCTCAAGCTGCTCGATTCGCTCGCAGTGACCACGATCAAGGACGTCCGCGTACACGTCGGGTCGCTCTCGGGAGGTCAACGGCAGGCCGTGGCGATCGCCCGGTCACTGCTGGGCGATCCCTGCGTCGTTCTTCTCGACGAGCCCACCGCAGCGCTCGGAGTCGCCCAGACCGAGCAGGTGCTCAAGCTCATCGGCACCCTGCGCGAGCGTGGTCTGGGCGTCGTGATCATCAGCCACAACCTCGAGAACGTCTTCGCCGTGGCGGACCGGATCATCGTCCTGCGCTTGGGCCGACGAGCCGCCACCTTCGATACGAGTGGCGCCAGCCGAGAAGATGTCGTTTCCGCGATAACCGGTGCGGAGTTCGGTCTCGACAGCGACGACCCCGAGGAGAGCGCATGAGCGCCGAGCAGGAATCGCGCACCTCATCGCAGGGCGCCGTCGGCATGCTGCGCGAAGTGGGCCGCAAGCTCGCCCAAGGTGAGGCAGGGCCGCTGTTGGTCTTGCTGATGGTGGGCGCTATCTGGACCTTCTTCCAGCTTCAGAACGATCGCTTCCTGAGTGCCGGAAACCTCACCAACCTGATGCTCCAGCAAGCCGCGGTGGCCACCATCTCGATAGGCGTGGTTCTCATCCTCCTGCTGGGCGAGATCGACCTGTCGGTTGGCGCAGTGAGCGGACTGTGCGCGTCAGTGATGGCCGTGCTCGTTGTGCAGCAAGGGATGCCGCCTGTACTCGCCGTGCTCGTTGCATTGGGACTGGGCGCGGTCATCGGCCTGTTCAACGGCGTCATGATCACGCGCTTCCAGATCCCGTCGTTCGTCGTCACTCTGGCCGGCTCGCTCGCGTGGGTCGGTTTCCAGCTCCTTGTGTTGGGCCAGACAGGCACGATCAACCTCTCCGACAAGTTCATCATCGGGCTGACCTACACGTACTTCCCACCCGCAATGGGCTGGGCCGTCGCTGCGCTGGCAATCGCGCTCACGCTTGGCCTCGCGCTTGTGGCGCGTAAACGCCGCGGTGCAGCGGGTCTGAGTGTCAGCTCCATCCAAGGCCTGGCATTCCGCACTGCAGTAGTTGGCGCCGCATTCATCGCGCTGATTATCGTCGTCAACCAGGACCGCGGGCTCCCGATGGTCGTATTCATAGTCTTCGTGCTGGCCCTGGCGTTCGCCTACCTGACCGAACGCACTCGGTTCGGGCGCCACATGTTCGCCGTTGGCGGGAACGCCGAAGCAGCGAGACGTGCAGGCATCAAGATCGATCATGTCCGCATTCTCGTGTTCATGCTTGGCTCGACACTCGCATCCGCCGGAGGCATTCTCGCCGCATCGCGTCTGATGGCCGTGAACCAGTCTTCAGGCAGCAGCGACCTGTTGCTGATGGCGATCGCCGGACCGGTCATCGCCGGGACGAGCCTCTTCGGGGGTCGCGGCACGGTATGGTCGGCGTTGTTGGGCGCGGTGGTCATAGGATCCATCGCTAACGGCATGAACCTGTTGGCTTTCGCGTCCTCCGTGAAATTCATCGTCACTGGCGCCGTGCTGATCACCGCCGTAACCATCGAAGCGATGACGCGCATGCGCAGGCAAGGTGAACAGCGAGTCTGACAGACGAGGCGACTAGCGCCCTGAGATCACCCTGCACGGGTTGCCCGCCACGGTGACTCGTGGCTCGACGGAACGAGTCACAACGCTTCCAGCACCAACGATCGCACCAGCACCGATCTCGACCCCGGGCAGCACGATCACCCCGCCGCCCAGCCACGCGCCCTCGCCGATGGTGATGGGCTTGGCCGACTCGAGTCCTGCAGCGCGCTCCTCGGCCCCACGCGGATGGTCGGAGGTCAGGAGCTGCACCCCGGGGCCCAGCTGTGCGTCATCGCCGATCTCTATCGCTGCACAGTCCAACAGGATGCAGCCGAAGTTGATGAAGGCACGGGCACCAAGGCGAATCTGCTCGCCGTAGTCGCAGTAGAATGGCGCTTCAATCCACGCACCCTCGCCCATCTCGCCGAGTAGTTCGCGCATCGTTGCCCCGATCGCCACAGTATCCGCCGGATCGAGTGAGTTGAACCGTTGAGTCAACCGCCGGGCTCGAACTCGAGCGGCGGCAAGCGCAGGATCGCTGGCGTCGTAGAGTGCTCCGCTCAGCATCTTTTCGCGTTCGGTCACGAGGGCTCGGTCGACTCTGGCAAGACGAGAGTGAACACGGAGCCCACCCCCACCTCGCTTTCCACGGAGATCTCTCCGCCCAGCAGGTGCGCGAACTCCCTTGAGATGCTTAGACCGAGACCTGTGCCCGGAGCCTTGGCGATGCCCGGAATATCGATCTGGGCGAAGGCGTCGAAAATCCGATACAGATCCGCCTGCGAAACCCCTGGGCCAGTGTCTGCGATACGGATCGCCACCGAGCGGTCACTCTCGCGCTGCATCGTCACAGATACTTCGCCAGCCTGTGTGAACTTCACAGCGTTGCCTATCAGATTGAGGAGTATCTGCTGCACCTTGGCGCTGTCCGACTGAATAATCCAGTCCGCGCCCTGAGCGTCAACGCGCAGCTCAAGGCCTTTCTCGGCTGCCATGGGTCGAACCACCTCGACCATCTCCCGCACCATCGCCCCGGAATCCATCGGAGCAACATGCAGCTCGACTCTGCCCGCTTCGATCTTGGAGAGATCGAGGACGTCGTTGATCAACGTCAGCAGGTGCTTGCCTGACCGGTTGACCATCTCCACCTGTACCTGTTGTTCCTTCTGTAGAGGGCCTGCAAGGCCCTGTAGCAGGATTCCCGAGAATCCGATGATCGAGTTGAGGGGCGTCCTGAGTTCGTGACTCATCGACGCAAGAAAATCGCTCTTGGCTGCCGTGGCATCACGCAACTCGGCGTTCGTCTTCACGAGCGCGGCCGTACGTTCTTCAACAAGGGACTCGAGATTTTCGCGCTGGGACGCGAGTTCGCCCTCGGCGCGCTTGCGCTCGGTGATGTCCATGATGATCGAGTGGATGACCGGACGGCCTCCCAGTTGGACGATGCTCGATGAGACTTCGACAGCGCGCTCGGCACCGTCCGCCAACCGGTGCCTGAACTCGAACCGCCCACTGCCGCTCTGGGCGACGTCAGCCATGGCAGTCGCGATCTCATGGGCCGGCATCGTGTTAAGGTCGCTGGCTCGAAGCTGCAACAGCCGCTCTTTGGAGTAGCCGTAGAACTTGAACGCCGACGCGTTCGCGTCCAGGATGCGTCCGTCGAAAGGCTCCATCAGCAGCATCGCAACCGAGCTTTTGGCGAACTGGTCCCGGTACGACTGCTCGGACTCGCGCAGTGCGTCCTCGGCGATCTGGCGCTTGGCTTCTGCGCTGTCGACGCGTCCGCCGATGCGCGAGGCGGAGCGCAGAATCACTGCCGTGACGATGCTCATGACGACGAGCAACGCCAAGGAGGTCGGAATCGGGTCGTTCTCCGCCCCGAAACGGGCATCCACGACGCCGAGGGCCGCGAACGCCAGCATCGTGGCCATCACAACGGGCAGGACGCCCCGCATCAGTTGCGCCCGAACCGAGTCGCCTACAAACAGGGACATCGGCCGCCTGTCCGTCCCCATTGCCAGGATTCCGAGCCCAACGATCAACATCCCCAGCGAGGAGAAGAGCGCGGGCGGGAAGGGGCCCAAGTCGTACATGAGCGGAGCGTCATACGCATAGCCGACGCACAGAACAAACCCAGCGGCCGCGACTGTCGTCGCGATGACGGCAGCGATTGAGCGGCGCCGCGCGTCAGAAGACTCGAAGAGCGCGAGCGCAGCGGCCAGCGCCGCGAAGAGTACAGCGACAACCGGAGACATCCTGGCAACCTGTCGGCCCTGCACCATGTCGGCCGCCGACGCGAAGAGCCGGTCCGGAGACACGTGCAGACCGAAGGCGAAGTCGACAAGTTCGACTACGACAACGACCCATATGGTGGCGGCACAACCGAGAATGAAGCCACGGGCCCGTGGCGACTCCATCCGCAGCCGCACCAGCAGCGCCACACATAGCGTGAGAAATACCAGAGAAGTGACGGGCACCATCGCGTCGTAGCGCACGGTGCGACCCGCGAGCTGAAAGTCGCCCAAGACCCAACCTGCGAACGAAAGGAGCGAAATCGCCCCCATCACCAGCGCAGAGACATATTGCATTACACGGATCTGGAACATAGTGCGACCCATTACCACCCCGAGACACCGATGGTCAGAGCGCAGGGACAGAACTGAAACCGGCCCGCGCTCACTACGTAGCGAGCATACGCCACACGCAGGTTCTGCGACGCAAAACGAGAGTGATCCGGGGAACTCATCGGCCCTCGAAGGCCCGACGCAACTCGACCACGTCGAGCTTGCGCATGGCGAGCATCGCGGCGGTGGCCCTCTGCGCTGCGGCCGCATCATCCGAGGACAGCATCCTTCTGAGCTCCGTAGGCACGACCTGCCATGACAGCCCGAACCGGTCAGTCAGCCACCCGCACTGACCCTCCTCGCCATCCGCAGTCAGCTTGTCCCACAGTTCATCGACCTCGTCGGCCGACTCGCAGTTCACCACGAATGAGATTGCGGGGTTGAACTCGAAAACCGGCCCGCCGTTAAGAGCGATGAACTCCTCGCCGTCCAGCACGAAGTTGACCGTCATGACTGAGCCCGCGGGAAGCGGCGCGCCTTCGCCGTAGTACGAAGTCCCCAGAATCTTGGAGTTCTTGAACACCGACACATAGAACTCGGCGGCCTCGTGGGCCCTAGTGTCAAACCAGAGGAACGGGCCGATCTTCTGCATTCCGTAGACCTCCTGCCTAGTCGACGCCACCTTTGGCTCTCTGCTCCGGTCCGAACTGACTCTCCACTGGGTAAATCCCCATTTCGCGGCGCGATACCACAGGCAACTGCTCGCCTACGCCGCACACCTACCGATTGTGTCGCGAGCTGGGATTCGCCACACTCTGAGGTGACCGCCACCAGGAAGAAGGTACCTGTGAAATACCGCCCCATGGGATCGCTTGGGTGGGATGTCTCGGCGCTGGGCTTTGGCTGCATGCGCTTCCCCACCAAGCGCTTCAACCGGCTCGCCGCCGACGGAGCCGAGGCAACGCGTATCGTGCGCAGTGGCATCGACCAAGGAATCAACTACGTGGATACCGCGTGGTTCTACCACATGGGCGAATCCGAGAGGATCCTGGGCGAAGCGCTCAAAGACGGCTATCGCGAGCGAGTGAAGCTCGTGACCAAGATGCCCACGCCGCTCGCGCGCAAGGAGGAGGACTTCGACAAGTACCTCCACGCCCAGCTCGAGCGCCTTCAAACCGACTACCTTGACGTCTACATGATGCACACGCTGGACCGGGCGGGATTTGACAAGATCAAGCGGCTCAAGTTCATCGAGAAGGCCGAGAAGGCCCGCGATGCCGGACTCATCCGCCACATCGGTTTCTCGTTCCACGACACGCTGCCAGTGTTCAAGGAGATCATCGACTACTACGACTGGGATGTCGCCCAGATCCAGTACAACTACATGGACACCTGTATCCAGGCGACGACCGAAGGGCTCGAATACGCGCACGCCAAAGACGTCGCCGTCGTGGTCATGGAGCCGCTCAAGGGTGGCCGCCTCGCCAACCCGCCTGCAGAAGCGCTCGAGGTCATGCGCGCCTCCGGTGTCGAGCGCACCCCCGTGGATTGGGCTCTACAGTTCCTCTGGAACCGTCCAGAGGTCGCCGTCGTACTCTCCGGCATGGGGTCGCAGCGCATGGTCGATGAGAACTGTGCGAGCGCTGATCACTCGGGCGTGGGCATTCTCACCGAGGTCGAGCAGGAGACAATCGAGAGGCTCGCCGAGGTCTACCGCGCCAAGATCGTCGTCCCCTGCACGGCCTGCCGTTACTGCATGCCGTGCCCGTACGGTGTCGACATCCCCGGCAACTTCGCCGCGCTCAACAACATGCAGCTGGGCAACAACTGGTACTTCCGCTACAAGACCAAGCGCGGCGTGCGCAAGCTCGCCCAGACATCCGCCCAGCTCGACTCCAGCAAGACCAATGGCAGCGTCCACCTCTGCACCCAATGCCGCCGCTGTGTTGAGAAGTGTCCCCAGCATATCGACATCCCCGTGGAGCTGGAGAAGGTGAAGTCGGAGTTCGGACGCTAGGCGGCCGCCTGTGAACACCTACTTCACCCGTGTAGTTCCGTATACCCGACGAACGCAGTCGGGCCCCTGTCAGAGTAAGACGTCCGAGAGGACCGCATTCGTGGTCTCGCGGTCGCGGCGAGCGGGTATTGCGGCGGATCGAGCGGACGCGGAGACAACCACTGCCGGTGTTCTGCCACGCAGCGTGGCCACCCGGGGATGGGCGTTGGCGATCTTGGCCGCATACATCCGCTGGTCGGCGACGCTCAACAGGGCGTCTGCGCTGTCTCCGTCCAATGATAGATGCGCCGCACCGAGGCTGAGACCCGCATCATCGAAGTCTCGCCGCATCGCTGCCGACAAGACCTCGAAGCGCTCCTTCCAGCTCTCGTAGCCGGAAGGCCCCGTCACGGGAAGAAGCACGACGAATTCGTCACCGCCGATCCGGTAGGCGGCGTCTGATGACCGGCAGTTCTCGGCCAGCAACCGGGCCATGCCCGAGAGCAGCTCGTCCCCCCTGCTGTGGCCATACCTGTCGTTTGTCGCCTTGAGCCCATCGACGTCAGCGCACACGACCGTAAACATCGAGCCATCGCGCAACGCAAGCGCCACGTGCGCGGCGATGTCGCGCCGAAGCGCCCGGAGATTCCCGAGTCCCGTGAGGGAGTCCTCGAGCGCCATGCGCTCCACCAGGCGCTGCTGGGCGTGGAGATCGGCAAGCACCGCGGACACGTGTGCGTTTCGCCTCTGGAGCAGCTTGAACAACACTGAGATCGTCGTACCTTCCACCAAGAACGCCACCACACGGACCCAGTCGGCCGGAGTGGCGACGAGCTGATCGAGCCCCATTGCCGGTTGCAGGCTCACGAACAGCGCGACAGCCATCGCCAACAGGCCAGTCCCCAGTCCACCGACAGCAGCAGCCGCCGAGACAACGATGAGGAAGAAGGACAGGGCCATGTCCGAGCCGAGCATCGGCGTCAGTCCCTGCCTGACCCCTGCGATGGCAACGGTTCCCAAGAGGGCCACCAGGACGCCCGGAGCTCCCGCGATGATTCGCGACTCAGGTGTCCAGGTACGCATGATCACACTCCCAGTGGGCCATTCGGGCGCTTCAGAGTTCGCCAATGAGGACCCATGGACAGCCTATGCGCGCGGAGGGTAGTCAATCCAGCTCCCCCCTGAGGTGCTGGTGACGTGCCTCACAAAGACGCGCTCCTGTGAGCCCGCCAATTGACGCTTGAACCACTACGTCTCGGGCCAGCGGTGCCCTACTGCCAATCGGCGCTCAAGCCCGCGGCTGGTGAGCGAGAAGGCGAACGTCATCGCGAGGTACATGAGCGTGAACACCGAGCCCTCGCCGTCCACGCTGGCAACTTCAGCGCTTCTTCCAGTAGTCGAACTCCGGCTCGTAGCGAACGCCCGCGAGATCCGAGACCTTCTCGGTGAAGTAGGTCTGCGCATCCGCGATGGCCTGGTTGTAGACACCCGGCCCGATTTCCCGAACACAGAAGTCGAGCACTCGTGCCGCCTTGAGGTCGCCGATCTGTGCATCCAGCTCCTCGGCGAAGAAGCGTTTGATCGAACCGAGGAGATACCTCTCCACGTCTGGCTCAAACTTCATCTCGCTACTCTTTCCACTTGGGAGGGCGGCAGTCAGCCGGGGGGCTGCTGGCTACGTCCGTCGCCGTCGAACAGGTAGCACGACACGAAGTGGCCGGGAGAAACCTCGACAAGCTCCGGCATGACCGTGTCGCAGGCACATGATGCGCAGCTGCCCTTGGCGTAGCAGCGGCTCGAGAAGCGGCAACCGGGCGCCGGATCGATGGGGCTGCCCACGTCACCCTCCAGCAGAATCCGCTCCTTGCGGTGGGCCGGGTTGGTCACCGGGATCGCCGAGAGGAGCGCCTTGGTATACGGGTGCAGCGGGTTGTTGTACAGCTCGCGCTTCGGCGCCACCTCGACCAGACGGCCCAGATACATGACGCCGACGCGGTCGCTGACGTGCTTGACCACGTTGAGCCCATGGGCGATGAACAGGTACGTCAGGCCGAACTCGCCGCACAGGTCAGAAAGCAGGTTGAGCACCTGGGCCTGAATCGACACATCGAGTGCCGAGACCGGCTCGTCGCACACGATGAGCTTGGGCTCCATCGCCAGCGCGCGTGCAATCCCCACCCGTTGCCTCTGGCCACCGGAGAACTCGTGGGCGAAGCGATTGCGGCTGTTGGCGGGCAGACCCACGGCGTTGAGCAGGTAGCCCACGCGGTCGTCGATCTTGTTGGCCGGAAGCAGCTTGTTGACGCGGACAGGCTCGGCGATGATGTCGCCCACCGTCATGCGCGGATTGAGCGAGGCGTACGGGTCCTGGAAGATGAGCTGGATATCGCGGTGGTACACCCGTCGCGCCTTGGTCGAGAGCTTCGCGAGATCACAGCCGTCGTACCAGATCTCACCGGCGCTGGGCGTGTGTAGACTCACGAGCATCTTGCCCACCGTCGTCTTACCGCAGCCCGACTCCCCCACAAGTCCGAAGGTCTCGCCCGGGAAGATATCGAGCGACAGGTCGTCGACCGCCTTGAGCACTGAGGTCGTGCGGCCAAAGACACTCCGCTCCACCGAGAAGAACTTCGAGAGGTGCCGCAGGCTGATCAGGGGCTCGCTCACGAGCTCACCCCCGCCTCGGTCGCGTCGTACAGGAAGCAGCGAACGCGGCGCCCGTCGGCCTCATAGAGGTCCGGGACACTCGCAAAGCACCGCTCCATACGCTTCTCGCACCGGTCAGCGAACGCACAGCCTTTGGGCATATTGAGCGGGTTGGGAACCATGCCGGGAATCATGTAGAGCGACTCATCGGAATCGGTGTCCTCCATCGTGGGAATCGACTCGAGCAACCCCAGCGTGTAGGGGTGCATCGGTCGGTCGAAGAGTTGCTCGGCGGTCGCCCGTTCGACGATGCGGCCCGCGTACATGACGACGACCCGGTCGGCGGTCTCGGCGACCACACCAAGATCATGGGTGATGAGCAGTACCGCCATGCCGATCTTGTCGCGCAGGTCGCTGATGAGGGCGAGGATCTGCGCCTGGATGGTCACGTCGAGCGCGGTCGTGGGCTCGTCGGCGATCAGCAGTTGCGGGTCGCACGACAGCGCCATGGCGATCATCACGCGCTGGCGCATGCCGCCCGACATCTGATGCGGATAGTCCCTCAGGCGCTTCTCGGGAGACGGGATTCCCACCAGGCGCAGCATCTCGATGGCGCGCACGCGCGCGGCGGCGCGATCGAGCTTCATGTGAGTGCGGATGCTCTCGGTGAGCTGGTTCTCGATCGTGAATACCGGGTTGAGACTGGTCATCGGCTCCTGAAAGATCATCGAGATCTGGTCACCGCGCACGCTACGCATCTCGGCTTCAGAGAGCGCAAGCAGGTTCCTGTCCCGGAAGACGACCTCGCCGCCAACAACGTGACCGGGCTCCTGAAGCAGCCCCATCACCGAAAGCGAGGTGACGCTCTTGCCCGAGCCGGACTCCCCCACGATGGCCAGCACTTCGCCCTCGCATACCGAGAAGCTCACGTCGATGACCGCATTCACGGTCCCCTTCTTCATCGTGAAGTCGGTGCTCAGGTTGCGGACATCGAGCAGCGTCTCGCCGCATGCGCGCACCGGAGCGGTGCTCTGGTCTGGAGTCGTGTGGTCTGTCATCGCAGGCCCCTACTTGATCCGCGACTTGGGATCGAGAGCGTCGCGCATGCCATCGCCCACGAGGTTGAACGCCAACACCGTGAGCGTTATCGCCAGCCCCGGGAAGATCATCGTGTGCGGGGCCTGGAAGATGAAACTCCTGGCGCGACCCAGCATGTCGCCCCACTCAGCCTGAGGCGGCTGTACGCCCATGCCCAGGAACCCGAGCGCCGCCGTGTCCAGCACCGCGGCCGAGATGCCCAGCGTCGCGCGCACCACGATGACCGAGAGGGCTGCCGGCAGCACGTGCCAGAAGATGATGCGGAAGTCGCTGTTGCCCGAGATTCGCGCAGCCGCGACGTAATCGTTCTCCTTGATAGAGAGGATGTTGCCTCGCACTAGCCGGGCATACTCAGGAATCGAGACCAAGCCAATCGCGATGACCGCCTTGTCGATGCCCTTGCCCAGCGCAGCCATCAGCGTGATGGCGAGCAGGATCGACGGGATGGCAAGCATCACGTCCATCGCACGCATCACGATGGTGTCGGTCAGACCGCCCACGTACCCGGCGACCGATCCCAGGATCACCCCGATGGTCAACGCGATTGAGACAGCCAGCAACCCTACCGTCAGCGAGACGCGCGTACCAACGATCACGCGGCTGAAGATATCCATGCCCAGCTGGTCAGTACCGAACCAATGCGCGACGCTGGGTGGCTTGAGCGCATTGGCCATGTTGGTCTCGATGGGGTTGTACGGGGTGAAGTACGGCCCGAACACTGCCACGAAGACCAGGAAGCAGATGAAGAAGAGGCTGATCAGCGCCGCCTTGTTGGCGACGATGCTGCGCCACATCTCGAGCCACCGGTTGTCGGCCTTCTCATAGAACGTCTCGTCACCCACGGTGACATACGGCACGGGCAGCGACTCCCCCAGCGCCATGGTCTCATCGGCGACGGTACCTTCGGAAGGCGGATCCTCGAACGATTTCGGAGAAAGGGGGGTCATCTCGCCCATGCCGCTCATCCGTCTTTCTTCGACGAGTACTTGATTCGGGGGTCAAGGAACGCATACATGAGGTCGGCTCCCAGATTCACTACCACGAACACGACGGCGACAAGGAGCACGATGCCCTGCACCACCGGAAAGTCCGATTTCAGGATGCTATCGACGGTGTATTTACCGATGCCCGGCCACGAGAAGACGCTCTCGGTCAGCAGCGCGCCACCCAGAAGCGCACCGAACTGCAGCCCGATGACGGTAATCACGGGGATGAGTGAGTTACGCAGCGCGTGCTTGCCGATGACCTTGGCTTCCGAGAGGCCCTTGGCCCGCGCGGTACGCACGTAGTCCTGACCCAGTGTCTCGAGCATGGTGGAGCGCGTCATGCGGGTGATGATCGCCATTGAATACATGCCCAACGTGAGCGACGGCAAGATGATGTGTATGAAGGCGTCCTCGAACGCCGGCCAGTTTCCCTGCATGAGCGAGTCGACCATGTAGAAGCCGGTCACGTGAACGGGCTCGAGGAGGACATTGATGCGCCCTCCGGAGGGCAGCAGGTGAAGAAACCCACTGAAGAACATGATGAACATGATGCCCAGCCAGAAGATCGGAATCGAGACTCCGACAAGCGCGAACATAGTACTGGCCGCGTCGAAGATGGAGTTCTTCTTCACGGCTGCGACCACACCCAAGAAGATGCCCACCGTCGACGCGAACAGAATCGCAGCCAGCGCGAGCTCGATCGTGGCCGGGAACCGTGCGCCGATCTCCTTGGCAACCGGAGTGTTGCTGTAGTACGAGATCCCCAGGTCGCCGTGAAGGGCGCCCTTGAGGTAGGTGAAGTACTGACCGACGATCGGTCCGTTGAGTCCGTTGTGCTCGCGCCAAGAGGCTATCGCCTCTTGGGTCGCATGCTGGCCCAGCACGATGGGTGCCGGATCCGGCGAGAACACCCTCATGAGGCAGAACACGATGATGGACACCCCGATGAGCACCGGAATGACCATCAGTATCCGCTTGGCCACGTATTTCAGCATGCAGGACGACTCTCTTGTGCGTCAGCCGACGTGCAGCCGGAAGCCACGGTGTGTGACTTCCGGCTGCATCGTGGCGTTTCGATGCGAGCTAAAGCTAGTTCTTCACAACGTTTGACAGGAACACGCTACCCGTCACGTGATACACGAATCCATCGACATTCGGGCGGTACGCGGCCTGGGTCTTGGCGTGCGAGAACGGTACCCAGACAGCGCGCTCGGCGATGTACTTCTCACAGGCGGCATACTGCGCGTCACGGTCAGCACCGTTGGGCGTAGCAAGCGCCTTCTTGATCATCGCCTGGTAGGTCGGATCCTCGTAGCGGGCGATGTTCAGGTTCGGATCCTTGTCGGCGAGCAGGTTCAAGAAGTTGTCCGGGTCGCCGTTGTCACCGATCCAGCCGTAGTATGCGATGTCGTAGTCGCCGGCCTTGACCTTGTCCTTGTACGTGGTCCAGTCGAACGTGTCGATCGTGGCTTCCACTCCTACCTTCTGCAGGTAGCCCTGGATGGCCGCGGCGAGTGCAGCGCCGGTGGCGGCGTTGTACGGACGCGGGTTGGAGTACGTGATCATGTGGACCTTGGTGATACCGGCCTTGGCAAGGCCCGCCTTCGCGGCAGCAGCGTCGTACTGGACCTGATTGATCGAGGGATCGTAGCCCGGCATGAAGGTCGGGAGAATCGTGTTGGCGACCTCCGAGTAGCCCTGGTACAGGCTCTGAACGAGCTCGGGGGTATTGATGGCCTGGGCGACCGCGATGCGGGCGTCCGCATTGTTGAACATCTTGGTGGTGGTGTTGAACGCCATGTAGTTGACGTTCATTCCAGCGGCCTCGTAGAGCTTGTTGCCGCCCTCTTTGACCTTGTCGACCACCGTGGCGTCGATACCGTCGATCATGTCGACTTCGCCGTTGTTGAGGGCCAGAACGCGAGCCGAGTTGTCCGCGATGATGCGGAAGACGACGTTCTTGGTCTTGGCCTTCTCGCCCCAGTACTCGTCGTTGCGCACGAGGACGACGTTCTCGCCCTTGTTCCACTTGACGAACTTGTAGGGGCCGGTGCCCACCGGAGTCTCCATGACGCTGTTGTTGTTGTCGGTGAGTGCCTTGGGGCTCACGATCGGAGACGCGATGCCCATGGCGAGGTTCGCCAGAAACGCCGTGTTCGCCTGAGTGAGGTTGATCTTGACCGTGTAGGGATCCACGACCTCGACGTTCTTGACCGTACCGAACACGAAGCTCGCGTACGGCATGTTGTCGTCAACCTTGGGCGGCAGCTGACGATCGATATTGACCTTCACGGCGTCGGCGTTGAAGTCGGTGCCGTCCTGGAACTTGACGCCCTGACGAAGCTTGAACGTGTAGGTCATGCCGTCTTCACTGACATCCCAAGACTCGGCGAGGCTGGGCTCGACCTGGGTGGAATCGTCAGCGTACTTGGTCAGACCCTCGTAGATATTCACGATGATCTTGCCCGACTCGAGATCGTCAACGCGCGCCGGGTCGAGACCGCGGGGGTCTGCTCCCTGCGCGAAGGTGAACGTGTCGTTGGCGGCGTTAGCGCCGTCGGTCCCCGCTGTGGAACTGGTCTTGGCACCGCAACCCGTGAGGGCTGTTGCTCCTAGAACGACCGCAAGCATCAGTGCGAGCAAACGAACAGACTTCTGCATGTCCCATCCCCTTCTACCCCAGACGTTCATCGAGGGGTTCCGCGGCGCACCATCGCCGCGCGAACCGTGTTGCGCAGAGTGTATCCCACGACTGAGCCGAATGCGTAGGGGACTTGGCTACTGTGCAGGACGCAACCGGAACGCCGACCACGTGTCGTTGATACCGACAAGCCCCAGCGGACGCATCCTGGTCTTCTCGGCAATCTCCCATATGCTGTCCCGGCTCATGTCCAGCCCCGCGGCTTTGGCGCCCTTGCGGTAGAAGACCCAGATCGCGGCGCCGGGCGCGAGGCCCGCGACAGCGGGTGGCATCTGCGCATCAAGCTCGGCGCGCGTGCTCACGAACAGGAACACAAGCTGGGCCTCGGTGGGCTCCACGAAAGAGACGTCTGCAGGAAGCCCCAGTGACTCGACGATGCCCGGCACGGCGTTCAGCACAGCGATTGTGGTGCTGGGCCGAATATGCGCCTTCTGGGCGACGGACTTCTGGTTCACGGGGGCCTCCCGGGTACGGGGTGGTTACAGTGTATGTACCCACGGCGCTTCAGCGGGAGCTCGGATGGCTGGGTGACCAGCCCCCAGAATCGGACGGAATGTCAGCGCGCGGTCACTTCTGCGGGGCGAACACCGCTGCGAGCGAGACCTTCCGCGAGTACTCGATTGACCCATACCTGAACAACCGGACCGCAACGCGCAGGCCGAGAAGACCGAGGGCGAACAGCTCGACGACCACGATGCTCGCTTCAAGCAGGCTCAAGGAGCCAAAGCCGTTGCGGAGCATGGCCGTCACCGGTGCCGAGTACGGGAAGTAGGTGAACAGCTGAACGATGAGCGAATGAGGGTCGGACACGACGATGCTGATAGCGTAGAACGGCACGAATACCAGAATCATGATGGGTGCCAGGATCTGACCCGCGTCACGGGCGGTGGGCATGATCGCGCCGACTGCAATCAGGGTCGTGGTGAACAGGGTGAATCCGCCAACCAGAAGCAGCGCGCCGAAGATCATCGGGCCCGGGTTGAAGACCAGGCTGGACAGGTCGAGGTTGGGTAGTCTCAATTGAGTGCGAAAGAACAGGTATCCCGCAGCAGTGGGCAGTGCGAAGGCCAGCATCTGCACGGTTCCAATGATGTAGAGCGAAATGACCTTGCCCACCACGAGTGTCGTTGGATCCAGGGTGGTCAGGATCATCTCGGTGACTCTGTTCTCCTTCTCCTCCAGAAGACTCGTCGACATCTGGTTTCCTAGAAGCACAATGACAACGTAGAAGATCGCGAGAAACGCCAACGGCGGAATGACCTCGTTGACACCCCCGGATTCCTGACCCGCCTTGTACGTCGTCAAAGTCACGGGAAAGCCGCCTTGAACCAACGCGGCCAATGCCCGGTCGCCGATTCGGTCCTGGACGCTCGTGACCAGGACGTGCGTCGCGACAGCGGAGTACTTGCCGTTCTCGAAGATTCCGTTGTCCGCCCCGTACACCCGCGTCGGCTGCTTGGTGGGGTCGGACGGATATGCGAAATATGCGTCGACCCTCCCGGACTTCACGTTCGCGATACCTTGAGCCTGATTGGTGGCCGTCGTGCCGCCCAGCGCTTGCACAACTGCAGGGTTCACGTAGCCGGAGGCATCGGTGTAGGCGAAGGTGAATCTCGCATTCTTCTGAGAGCCCACTTGATTGGTGGTGGTGTCGTTTGCGACCACCACCAATCCAATCACGATGGCCAACGCGACGGGCACAATCAACGTGGTGATCCAGAAGCGTCTCTTGGTAAGGGTGCGGGTCACCTCGAACGAAACGACGGTGCCGAGATTGTGTCTCACCATCAGCTACACCTCCGCCAGTTCGTTCTGGTCCCCGTAGACACGCACGAAGATATCATCCAGTGAGAGCTTGCTGGTGACGAAGCTGCGAACCTGAACACCGGAATTCACCAGCTCGCGGACTATGAGCGCTTCATCGACGTGGTCGGTGACGGTGAGCTCGGCGTAGTTGTTCTGCCGTAGCGTCACCACGTAGTGCGGCGAGTCCGGCACAACGCCCGAGTAGGTGAGACGAACAACCGTCCCGCCGTACTGGTCCTGCACCTCCGGAATCGTCCCGTACGCCTCGGCCACGCCGTTCCTGAGCAGGACCACCCGGTCACACAGCCGCTCAACCTCTTCCATCTGGTGCGTCACCATGAGCACCGTGGCGCCGGCCTTCTTCTGCTGCTCGATGATGTCCATCAGCAGCCTCCGGTTCACCGGATCGAAGCCCTTGGTGGGCTCGTCTAGGATGAGCAACTCGGGGTCGTTCATGATGGTCACGCCCAGCTGCACCTTCTGCTGTTCCCCGCCGGAGAGCTTGTCCACCCGAAGCTTCGCCTTGTCAGACAGTGCCACTCGCTCCAGAAACTCCAGCGACCACGCCACTGCCGCATGCTTGCTGAGCCCCTTGAGCCGGCCGAAGTAGGTCATCACATCGAGGACCGACTCCTTCTTGTACAGGCCACGCTCTTCGGGCAGGTAGCCGAGACTCCCGCCATCCTCCGGCTGAAACGCCCGCCCGTTGACGTGCAGGATCCCGGCCGTCGGCTGGTAGATGCCCAGAAGCGCCCGGATGGTGGTCGTCTTTCCCGAGCCATTCGAGCCGAGAAACCCGAAGGTCTCACCGCGGTTGATGTCGAACGAGAGGTCGCGAACCACGGTGTTTCCGCCGAAATCCATCCGAAAGTTCAGGATGTGCACAAGAGGCTCTGCTTGGGGTGCCGTCATGTCTACGTCTCTCCCCCTCCGCCCGGCTCACGTTTCGAGGCCGACGCGCTTCTAACAGACAATCTACCCGCTGACACTCTCGCGGACTCGGCACGCGACCGCTAGGGGCGGGTCCAGCGGGCCCACGAGCCGCTTGGCACCCGACGTACTTCTGCGGCGCCTGTCAGCTCCATCTCACCCGAGACGGTATGTCCGGGGCTGCCGAGCAGATCGCGCAGCAAACCCTCGAGCTGCTCAGGTGTGGTGCCCCGCGTGTGTGAGGTGAGCAGCATGAATGCGGGGTTCTCGGAAAGCAGGGTCTTGCACTTCTGTAGCGTGGCGACCAGATGCTTGTCGAGCTTGTACTGCTCGCCGCGCACGCCGCGTCCGAACGACGGTGGATCGAGCATGATCGCGTCGTAGCGACGGCCTCGGCGGATCTCACGATCGAGGAACTTGTTCACGTCCTCGATAATCCATCGGATGGGCGCCTCCTCCATGCCGTTCAGCTCCGCATTCTCCCGCGCTCGCAGAACCATCGACTTTGAGGCGTCGAGGTGGCACACCGAGCAACCCGCTCGGGCAGCGGCAAGCGTCGCCCCGCCGGAGTATGCGAAGAGGTTGAGCACGCTGATGTCGTCGCGCGGCGTCGCGCGCAACGTGTCGGTGATCCAGTCCCACAAAGAGCGCGTCTCCGGGAACACGCCCACGTGCCCAGCGGGTGTTAGGCCCAGCTTCAGGGCGATGCCGTTGATGCTGGCGACCCAGCTGGTTGGCATCTCGGCGTCGAGCTGAGCCTGCCACCCGCCTTCTCGGTCGAAGCATGCACTCGCGGTCGGCCAGAGCTCCGGCCGATCCTTGAGCCACAGCGCCTGCTCGCACGGGCGCGATAGCACCACGCCACCGAACCGCTCGAGCTTCCGGCCATCCCCGCTATCCAGCAACTCGTATTCGTTGTGCATCGCCACTCCACCTCAGACGATCTCGCCAAGCGCTTCAAGCAGGCGGTCCACATCGCCGGAACTGCTGTAAGGTGCCAGCCCGATCCTGATGCCGCCGGCATCGCCCAGCCCCAGCCGCCGCGAGGCCTCAAGTGCGTAGAAGTTGCTCGCCGGCACGTTGACATCGACGCGCCCCAGCCTGGCCGATATCTCGCTCGACTCGATACCGTCCACCGTGAACAGAAGCGTGGGCGTGCGCCGCTGCGCGCGCGAGTAGACGGTGATGCGGGGGTACTGCGCGAGTCCGGCTTCGATGGTCCTGCGCAAAGCGTCCTCGTGCTCGCCCATCGCCGCCGCCGAGCGTTCCAAACGCTCCCGCCGAGAAGACGACGAGTCCCCGGCAAGGCCCGCAAGGAAGTCCACAGCTGCAGTCGTGCCCGCCAGAAGCTCGAAGACGGGCGTGCCCAGCTCGAACTTCTCGGGCACAGTGTTCACCGACGGCAGCAGCTTGTCCGGGTGCAAGGTCTCGAGCAGTTGGGGCGCCGCCACCAGCACGCCGAGGTGCGGCCCACAGAACTTGTACGGCGAACAGCAGTAGACGTCCGCGCCCATCTCGGCGACATCGACGAACGAGTGCGCTGTGTTGTGGACCCCGTCGACGTAGAGCAGGGCGCCGCGCTCGTGCACCTTCTGGGCAATCTGCTTGATGGGCGGGCGCGTGCCAATGAGGTTGGAGGCGGCGGTGATCGCGACCAGCCGGGTACGCTCGGTGAGTTGCGCCTCCACGTCGTCGACGGTGATCTCGGACGTCTCAGGGTCGAACTCGATCCAGCGCACTTCAACGCCGACGCTCTGTGCGGCGATGAGCCACGGGCGGATGTTGGCGTCGTGATCGAGCCTGGAGACCACGATCTCGTCGCCCGGGCCCCACGTCTTCGCGATGGTCCGCGAGAAGTCGAACGTGAGCTGCGTCATGCTCCGGCCGAACACCACGCCGCCCGGATTCGCGCCCAGCAGATCAGCGATCGCCTGCCGCGCGCTCAGCACGATCGCATCCGTGCGACGCTCCGCGATTGTGTTGAC
This sequence comes from Actinobacteria bacterium HGW-Actinobacteria-7, assembly GCA_002841275.1. Taxonomy (GTDB): domain Bacteria; phylum Actinomycetota; class Coriobacteriia; order Anaerosomatales; family PHET01; genus PHET01. Next base: position 49,998 of record PHET01000015.1, read on the forward strand.
GCCCCGCTGGCACACCGCAGACGCGAGCGTGTCTCGGACGGCTTGGGACACCGAGAGCGGGACAAGCGAGCCTCCCGGCGCATCGAAGTGAGCTGCGCCTTCGCTCAGTGCCGGGAACTGTGCTCGGACAGCGTCGATCTGCAGTGTCATCGCGTTGGGCCCTTCTTCGACGGGTCGGACGGTGCCTGTTGGACGGAAGTGGTTCGGCCGAGCGCTACGACGCCCAGCACTGCAACTCGAGGATGTTGCCCTCGGGGTCGGTGACGTAGCACCAGGTGATACGCGCGCCTGTCGCCGTCGTCAGCGTGACGATCTCGCCCACAGGACGTCCCCCCGCTGCGAGCACCTGCTCACGAGCCTCCTCTACCGAGGAGACCTCGAACGAGAGGTGTGCGAAACCCGGCCGACTGACCGCCGGCTTAATCGACTCCGTGGGCGGCGTGTAGCTGTAGATCTCGAGCGTCGGCCCGCTGTCGCCATGCCCCGGAAGCCTCAGGTGCACGCCGGCCATCGACGCCCCAGCGACGCCCGTTCCGGCTTCAAGCTCAGGCCCGGAGTAGTCGCGCTCGGGAGGGACCGGAACGCAGCCGAACAGCCGCTCGTAGAAAGCAGCGAGCGAGCGCCAGTCCCGCGCGACGATGTTGGTGTGGGCATACCGGACGCCTTGAATCATCTCTCCCCCCAACCACGAGTTGACGCTGCAACAACGACGACGCCTGCAGCCTAGGATGGATTCTACCTTGTGCCACGGTCGCTGAATGGCTGACTATGTCGTGGCATCGACCATGCTCATGGTGGCATTGCTCATCACCGCCGGACGCCCGCGCCCCGCTACTTCGTCGGGTCGTTCACCACACCCAAGAACAGCATCGCTCCACTCTGCTCATCGACGATGGCGAACAAATACGGACGGTCACAGACGATCCGCGGCTTTGGGGGGGACTCCTCCACCCCGAGCCACCGGAGTCCCACGATTGTCGCGGCTGCTGCCTCAGTGCCCTTCTCGTCAACCGTGACCCTTGTCTTGTGGCGCACTTCGCCAATAGATATCTGCTGATCAGCCACACCCGAGAATTGAGCATTGTCTGGGTCGAACGCCCGGGACATACCCATTGCATCGAGTTCCTTCTCCAGACGCGCAGTGAGGTCCACGTCGATCTTTGGCAACCCCAGGACGACCTCGGTCACGCCCTCAGACCGCATGCCCTTCCTCAGGTCGGAAAGCCCGCTCGCGCCCAGGCTATCCATGGCAGCGTCAACGTCAACTCCTGGCTTGGGCAACAGAATGTAGAATCCGGTGTCGTTGCCCTCGTACGCGAGCCTCGTACCCTGAACTGCCGCGTTCTGCGCATAGGGCATCGGCCTGGTAGCGTGCATCATGTCGACTTCAACCTTCGCCCCGTCGGCACGCATGAAGTCCTGCTTGTATGTGGACTCGTGCTCGAAGGGCGTGATCCAATCCCCTTTGAAGTACACCGCGTTCGCGAGATAGAGAATAGTGTCGGAGGGAACCTCCTCCACGATTCGTGTGATCATGCCGTGGGTGTTCTTCGCAACCCACCCATTGATCGCGCCGGCGACATCGTCGTTGGCGAAGTCAAGCGTGGACACCTGGGCACCAAAGTAGTCGCGATCTGTGTCGATGAACCGCTTCTTGAACGCGACGCTCTGGCGCGCCCACAGAGAGTTCGCAATCGCCAGCGTCTGATCAGGCTGTCGCTCGGCGAGCGCGGACAGCAGCGAGGCCCATTGCTGGTTGGCCTCTTTTGCGCTCATTGAATCGGTGTGCAGGACGCCCCGCATCTGCTGCTTGGTCTCGCCCTTCGCGCCGTTGACTGTCATCGACAGCGCGGCGTGGACAGAAACGGGCGACACAATCACGTTGCCGCTCGTCTCGTTGGCTGCTACGCAGGCCTTGAGCAGGTCGAGTCCGAACTCATTGATTGCCCCAGTCAGCGGCTCGGTGGATTGTATCTGCGCATCGGCTTTGAGCGGTTGGCCGGACGGAACCAGCGTGGCCGCGGCAAGTGTCGAGGCCGCACACCCTGAGAGGGCGAATAGTGTCGCTGCGGCGGCAACGCCGCATATCGTCGCGACCAACGGACTGAAACGCTTCATATCGGCCCCCTCCAGAGAAACGCACGCCTGTTGGACGCGGCATCCCGTACTCCTGCCTTCCCCCACCGCCACACTGTCCCATATCCCCTCTTCTGGGTCATCGCCAAGTAGCGAATGAGGCCCCGCGACGTTCCACGGGGCCTCATCAGATTCTGCTTCAATGCCGCACGCCACACGCTGGTGCGTCGCGCTAGTTCTTGCGGATGGACGCCTCACCGGTCGAAGCGTTCACGTTCACGGGGCTGGTAGTCACGCCACTTTCGCCGGGATCGAACTGAACCGACCACACGAACGGCTCGACCGTCGAGGTGACTCCCTCGGGCTTGTAGGTCGTGAGGCCCATCACGTAGGCCAGCGGTACGCCTTTGCCGCCACCGGCCGTGAATGCCTTGGTGTACGCCTCGTCGCTATCGATCTTCCACGTTTCGAGTCCGGGTACTGCCGCCCACTGAGTCTTGTCCAGGCCCGCAGTACCATACTCCTCGGAACCCATCGACTTGCCTCCCGCCATGTACACGACGTAGGTCTTGTCCGACGTAGGCGAGCCGAACAGGAATGCCCATGTCGGGGTGCCGGTGGGTTCCACACCCTGGACGGTCTGCACGAGAAGCAGCTTCGCATCGGGCGCGGTCGTTGACAGGGCTGACTGCGCCACCGCGAGACTCCCAAGCGCGGAGGGCCCGTTCTCGACGACCGGAGCGGCCTTCTTGCCGCATCCTGCGAGCAGCGCCATCGCCAAGGCGAGCACCGCCACCAGTACGACCCCGATGAGTCGTGTCCGCCGCCTGCTGATCATGAATGCTCCTCCCATTGGTGAAACAAGTAAGTGCCTCTTCGGCAAGCGTGAATCCTACTCGTGTACGCCCGGTTCTGCATCCCCCCGGCGACGTAGCCGCCTCATACGCCCCACGCAGTACAAAGCCCAGCAGCCCCTATCCGGCGTCAAGCGCGCTCGAGAGGGTGGGCAGATCGAAGCACTCGCCGAGAATCTCCAGCGCGGCTTGAGCCGCGAGCCGGTAGCCGCGCGCATTGGGGTGCGTGAAGTCGGCACTCAGGTTCTGGCGCTCACTGGCGACGGCGAAGTCCTCGAAGTCGAGCAGGCATGCGCCGAAACGAGCGCTCACCTCACGGATGACCGCATTGACCGCCGAGATGCGCCCGAAGTACAGCCGCCACGACTCGCGAATCTCCACACCCGAGGCCTCGATCGCGGAACGGATATCCGGGTAGGCGAAGGTGATGAGCTGCGCTCCGGCATCGGTCACCGCTTGCGCCAACTCGGTGTACTCGCGTTCGAATCGCAGGGCGGTCCAGTCGACCGCCCGCGCATCGTTGCCGCCAATGGTGACACTCACCAGCCCCGGCCGCGCCTCGACGACGATGGGTATCTGGTCGCGCAACACATCGCTCGTCGTTGTCCCGCACACCGCGATGTTCCGGTACTCAAGCACGGAATCCACCGAGACAAGCGCCTCGGCGACCAGATCCGCCCAACTACGGCACTCCAGCTCCGGCACAGCATCACCGTGGCCCACGGTGATGCTGTCGCCAATGGCCATGTACGTCTTCCACACAGGCGGGACCTTCCGGGTGATGTGAGCGGACAGCGCAGCGACAACAACGCTGCTGCCCGATTCTACCCTTGTTTCGGCGACGATTCGGCCTCCATAGCCACCTTGCGATTGCGCGCAAGAAGGGGCTTCGCATCGCCGTGCAGCATGAAGTAGTACAGCGCACTGCCAAGGACGATGGCCGAGTAGCCCGTCAGGTCACGCACCTCCCCCGATACCGTGCCTACTCGCAGTAGACCCGCACCTTCTCACCGTTCTTACCATCCACGTTGACTTCCATCTCGCGCAGCGCCTCGATCAGCTCTTCGATGTCCTCCGGCTTGAAGTTGGTGAAGTCGATCGACATCCCGCTTTCGGCCATCTGCTGGTTGATCTGCTCCATCGCCTGTGGCGGGATGAGCGACGTCAGCTTCAAGCCCGAGCGCACCAGCGCGAGCGGTATCTTCACGTCAACCTTCTCTCCCTCCTCGCCGTCCACCTTCACGTGGAGGAACTTGGGCAACGCATTGAGCAGCGGCGTCGGGTCGCCCGTGATCGCCGGCATGGTCGAGCCCGTGGTGGCGGTGTTCGGCGTACGCGACTCCAGCGCGTCGAGCAGGCTTTCGGCCTCCTCGGCAGTGATCTTTCCTTCAGCGAGCATCCTCAGGATGCGGGCACGGTCCTCACTCATCGTAATCACCCTTCTCTCACACGAGGTCTATCTCGACCACGTTCTCTTCCGTACGGATGGATACCAACGTTCCTCGCAACGCCCCCAGCACACCGAAGGTGCTGAACAGCAACAGCGTGTAGTGGTGGTAGCTCTGACCCGCCAGGAAGAGGGCGATGTCGACCACCAGCGCAATCAGCAGTACAAGCACGACGATGGGCAGAAGTATCAGCCACACCAGGAACAGCGGGAGCCACAACCCGATGCCGGGCCGAGCCTGCGTGCCGACGCGCACATACAGAAGCATCGGCGGGAACATCAGCGCCTCAACCTCCCCGCAGCCTCGCCCGCTGTGATCTCACCGCGCTCCAGCATCGCCAACACGTCCTGTGAGTCATCATGCGACGGCTCCGGTACAGCAACCTGCACCAGACTCAGCTGATCGGCGATGCGGTTCAAGCGGTTCTTCACTGTGGGATAGCTCACGCCGAAGGCCTTCTCCATGTCCTTGATCGAACCGTGGCTGCGCACGAACTCGCTCACGAAAACCTGGTCCTCATAACGCAGTCGGGCAAGCGGTGGTAGCTCGAACTCGCCTTCGATCGCCACACCGCTGTCCAACCGCACGCGCGTGATCGTGAAGGGTCGCTCCCCCGTAAGGTCCGTCAACTCGTGCCACTCGTTGCTCATCGCGTCCACCTCAATCATTCGGTTCCTGAATGTATAGTAGGATGCAATATTGATAAAGTCAATGTATCACTTGATAATCTTCATTTGGCTCTTGGCTGTTGACGGGCAGTGTGGGGAGTATGGGTAGGCCCAGCCGTGGGTCGGGACTTCGAACTCCGCACCGTCGGGTATGAACCGATAAGCGAAAGGAGTTGCTATGAATCACAACCAGATGGTTGTTGGTCTTGCAACCTGTCTCTGTGTGGTCGCGCTGGCGGCGAACGCAGGATGCTCGAACCCGACAATAACCGACAGCAGCCCGAACAACCGCGGCGGCATGATGGGCGGGAATGGTTCCAGCGGCGGCTCGGGGAATGGGCCGAACGGCAACCCGGGTGGCGGGATGATGGGCAATGGCAACCCGGGAGGCCAGGGCAATGGCAACAGCGGCACGGGGAGCTACGCATCCGACGGTGAGCGCATCTACCTCACGGGCGTAGGCGCCGACGGCCGCGACATCTCCCGAACCGCGCCCGCCGTGTCGCAGGGCTCTCTGATGATGGGCGGCGGCGGATGCGGCTCGTGTCATGCGGCCGATGGACGAGGCGCGACGATCAAGATGATGATGGGAACGGCAATCGAGGCGCCCGACATCACCTATGACGCACTCATCAAGGAAGGCTTCACGGACGCCACCATTCAGAAGGCGATCGTCGATGGGCTGGATGAGGCCGGAAAGCCGCTCGAAGACGCCATGCCTCGCTGGCGGATGAACAGCGCGGATATGAATGCGACGATCGCCTATCTCAAGGTGCTGAGCGCGCAGTAGCGGTCACGGCACCGGCGCTCTCTCGGCCAGCCCAACCGGGGCAGTTCCGATCACCCCTCGGTGCCGACCCCCATGGCCGAAATCGCTGCAGCATCGGGCTCGCGCCACTTCCACGCGGACCCGATGATCAACAGCGCGCATGAAACCTGCACCACCGTGAAGAAGATGCCATGCGGAGAGGTCGATGAACCACCGGCGACGTATGCGATCGTGACTATTCCCGCCACGATGTTCGCCCACCGATTCGCTCGATGCTTCAGCACCCGGGAGAGGACGATCATGGCGATCGGAACCTCAGTCAGTACTGCAGCTACCAGCAAGAAGCCCGGAGTGATCTGGACTTCGCCGGCGTGTCCCGCCATCACTTCGCTCAGGAATCCGGGATACATGAACGAGAGGATATCCGCGAAGACCATGTTGAACATGATGAACACCCATAGCATTGAGAGTCTCACCGGCATGCTTGGCGTTTCGGCGGTCCGTTCGTTTCCGTTCATTGTCTACTCCACTCTCGAGCGCGGCTGACGAGTCACCCGCGACCAATATGTGCTGAAGCCCGCTATGCGAGACCTGGGTCTCCCGTTGTCGTGCGTGGCCTTGACCCAAGACGCTCCGACTGCGCGGCATTCGCCGATGCAAGCGAGCCCTGCTCGGCTTGCGTTGCCTTCGTCCTCATCAGTGCGACACCGATCCAGACGAACCAGACGATCTGCAGCAGCCCAAACGCGTAGGCGGCATCGTGCACCGGGGGCACGACGGAGGCGAGGCCACTCACACCGATGACCATACCGAGCCAGCCCAGTGCCTTTGGAAGTGCGCCGCTTCGCAGGGCAATCCAGCTGACCAGTAGGACCCACAGACCGCCGAGGAACTCGCCGCCAGCTCCTCCGAGAGCGTTCGTGATGGGTTCGACCGACTGCCACACCACTTGGGCCTGCGTCGGGTCCGTCTTGACCAGGGCAATCACGGTGGTCATGCCGTAGTTCCACACCATCCCGCTTGTCACGAGGGCGAACGACCACAACAGACCCACGGCGGTGGCGATGCGCGCCGTGGAGGGCGCGTAGGCGCGCAGCCTGTCGTACAACGCGAATGCCAGCACCCCGAGCACGACTCCGAAGAACACGTAGGTGACGAGGTACATCGTGTACATGCTGGCATAGTTGCCGACGATGACCGCGACCTTGTCGGCACCGGTGGTGGCACCCTGGTAGTCCACCACGAGCAGGAAGTAAGGCATCGCAGCGATATAGGCGAGCGCGAGATAGAGTGCTGCCATGCCTCCCGCCTTCTGCCGCCTGGCGTCATCGCGGGTCAGAGTCTTCATTGCTATCCCCTCCTCATCAGGCCCCGACGCGCTTGCGCGCCGGGCAACAAACGATATACTTACTAAGTAAGTAACGTCAGTATTCCACTTACTAAGTAAGTACGTCAACCCCACCGGAGAAGAATGCCTAGAACAACTCGCAAAGACACCGAGCAGCCCGGATCGCGCCCTCCCCTGAGTCGGAACCGGATCCTTGCCGCTGCGGTAGAGATCGCCGATGAGCGCGGGGTCAGCGCGCTCACCATGCGCGAGGTGGCGTCGAGGCTCGGCGTGGAAGCGATGTCGCTGTACAACCACGTCTCGAACAAGGATGACATCCTCGATGGGATGGTCGATCTCGTGGCCGAGCAGTTCGACCTGCCACAGGACGTGGACGACTGGCGCGAAGCGATGCGCCGCCGAGCGGTATCCGCTCACGAGGTCTTCGGACGCCACCCCTGGGCGCCAATGCTCTTCGACTCGCGCGGGTCAAGCGGTCCGTCCGGACTGCGCTACTTCGACTGGGTTCTGGGTGTGCTACTACGGGCCGGGTTCTCGATAGACGCCGCGCCGCGCGCGTTCTCGCTGCTCGACAGCTACATCTATGGCTTCGGCATCCAGCAGTTCAACTTCTCGGCTGGTGGCGACGAGTCACCCGAAGAGAGGGCCGAAGCAATCCTCGAGTACATCCCGGCGGAGACGTACCCGTACCTGCACCAGATGGCGTCGCATGCGATGCAGATCGGCTACGACGCCGAGGCGGACTTCGACTTCGGACTCGAGATCATCCTCGACGGGCTGGATCGGATCCTCGCCGAGTCGCGTTCTGGCTCGAGCGTATCCGGCTGACAGCCAGACCCAAAGCCGCGATTGCCGCAGATCTTCGGGCGGGCCAAGCGGTGGAGATGGGGAGACTGGGGGCCGCACAGAGGGCCGAGCCGGGAAGCGACTGAGCCTACTGGGCGCACAACTTCAGTCTAGGGCCCTGGGTCCTCGGTAACGGCGATAGAGCCGGGTCAGGGTGGCTCGCGAAAGCACCACACGCAGTCCCGGCACCAGGAGACCGAGCCAGAGAATTCCGTAGGCGAACCACACCGACGCTGCGATCCACACGTAGCCGGAGACAAGGTGCACAACGCCGGCAGCTGCACCGTCGGAAACCCCCAGTGCCCGAACCAGAATCCCAGCCACAAGGGTGCCAACTGGCAGAGCGATCAGCCAGATGTAGAAGAGCAGCCACGCTTGGCTGCCCTGGATGGCATCGGTGGGGCAGTTGGACATGCAGCGCATGCAGTTTTGACAGCGATAGGTCCAGTAAGGTCGCCGAACAGCACCCCTGAGGTGCACGGCCTGTTGCGGGCAGTTCTTCTCACACGTCCCGCATGATGTGCACCGCTCGTCGGCGAAGAACATCTTTGCCAGGAGCAGACGCGCGATAAGCAGGTAACCCAGCGAGAGCGGCAGAATCAGGATACCGAGGAAGAGCTGACCCAGCCCCTTGAATGCGGTTTCGCCGTCGAGAACGCTTGCGGCGAAGCAATCGGTCTGCAATCTCCCCTTCTCGACGATCGCCGCCGCGTTCGACGGGCCGAATGAGGGGACGATGACCGTCCAGTTCAGGGGCATATCGATCGCGCCGACACCGCGGATACGGGCTCCTCGCAGGGCGAGCAGTGCTGCGGGCAGGTATGCCGCTGTCCCCTCGAAACCCGCAAAGATCCTACCTGCGATTCGTGTACCGCCGCGAGTGACCAGCACAAATGCGTCTGTTCCGCGCACGTTGGGAAGCGTCAGAGCCGCCTTTAGCACGGGCCAGGTAGTAGTGAACCCGTGAGTAGGTCCAAGTAGGCCGAGAAGATCCCTCGTTCCAGGTTGCCGCTCACCGATGCTCTCGAGCGAGAACACACGTGTCTCTGCGCCGCGCGAACGTGCGGCCTCCGAGAACCGATCCGCCACGAAGCGGGTGTTGCCCGTGCCGCTCCACACGACCAAGTCGACGGAACTGAAGGCACCAATTTCTGCCGACAAGAGAGACCCTTCGGTTGACCTGACATATCGGCCCTATCGACCAGAACGACAATGATTGTCCACAACATGAGAGCCGCGCTCCGAAGGCGAACGAGGTTGTCCACTCACTGCGGAGTAGATACCCGCCCCAAACCTCGAATCGGCTTGGAGCTGGTTCTACCGCTCCCCCGCTGGCGGCCGGCCCTCCGCGACCTGCATCCACGCATCCAGCAGAATCGCAGCGGCCTCGCGATGCCCCGCCATCAGTGCGTCAACAGCCGCGTTCGTCTTGGTCTCACTCAACTTCGCGGCTAGAGTCTGCTCCGTCGCGGAAAGCACATCTGCGGCAGTTCGATGGGATTCGAGCAGGGCACGAGCTTCCTCCTCGGAATGTTCGTGCTCTGTCGCTTCCGTCTGCGCCTGCTGAATGAGGCTCTCGGCGCGCTTCTGTTCCTCAAGCATGAGCGCAACAGCCTCGGCCTCGGCCTCGCTCTTCACTTGCTCCGCCTTGGCGCTTGCCGCCGCGAGCACGTCCATCGCCCTTTTCTGAGCATCGAGAAGTCGTTCTCGCTCTTGACGGCTCATATGCCCCTCCAAGGCTAAGTGACTCGCCGGCAACAGAAGCCAGAATACTACGCATGGCCGCCGCTGGACTACTCGCTGAACTGGCGCATGACGCCGACTGCTCGATGCCGAGGTTAGCCGACCGGAATGGACTGGATGTATGGCGCGGTGTCAGGTGACAGAGCGGTAGTTCAGACACACCATGCCGTTGTGGAAACGACGGTCATTCACCAACTCGCCTACCTCACTACCACGTAGTCTGCGCTCCCGAAGGTGGCTATGTTGCGGCTGTCAGCGGCATGGTAGGCCACTAGCTTCCACGTGCCGCGCGACTTGAGATTCACTGCGGCCGTGTATCGAGTCTTGGTCGAGGAGTAGTACGAGTACTTCGCTGTGAATGACTGCACGTAGTGGTATTTGCCGTCCGAGCGCTTCTTGTACGCGCGAATCTTCACGGTGTTCTTGTCGGTGGTGGAGTGTCTCGGGGAGATCAGTCCTTTGGCGTAGTACGTCTTCCCCCGCGTGAGTCTCGTCCAGGACGTGGATCGCGAAAGAGCCGCCTTCGTTCTCGCAATGGAGAAGTTCTTCGTGACCGTGCCGCCGCAACCATTCCTGCCCTCGATGATGATTGTGGCCTTCCCGACCGCCGTGTTGTTCGCGTACGAAAGTGTGTAATCGGCGGGGTCAAGCACATGGAGGGGGACCGTCCTGCCAACGATCCAGACTCTGGGCTTCGGCATGACCGCTGATCCCGTGTACGCATAGCTGGCAGAAAGACCGCTCACTGTGGCAGATGAGATATCGGTGACAATTCGTGTCCACGGCGGGAACGCGAACATGCCGAGCGTAGGCCTGTCCACGTTCAGGACGGCGACAGCAAGCGACGTGCAGTTGAAGAAGGCGCCGCCGTCAATCTGCAAGACAGAACCGGGAACGGTGATGCTCTGCAGAGACAAACAGTTCTCGAAAGCCGAGTCGCCGATGAGCTTGACCGAGTCAGGGATGCTGACCGCCTTCAGCGCTTTGCAGTAGCCGAAGGTCTGGAACTCGATACGCTCCACCCCACTCGGAAGGCTTATCGAGGACAAGGAGCTGCAGCCGTAGAAGGCCCGCAGACCGATAGACGTCACCGAGTCAGGCAAGACGAGTGTTTCGAGCGCGCTGCACCCTTGGAAAGCGTATTGGCCAATCGAGGTGACGGTTTCGGGAATGGTGACCGACGTGAGCGAGGAGCAGCCGTCAAACACGTACATGCCAATCGAAGTCACCGCCCCCGGAATCGTTACGGAAGTCAGCAAAGAACAGTTATTGAACGCAGCTCTACCGATGGAGCCGACGCCGTCGGGGATGGTGATCGACGTGAGCGAAGAACACCCGCGAAGCGCGTAGGCCCCAATTGAGGTAACCGAGCCGGGGATGGTGATAGACGTGAGCGAGGAGCACCCGGCGAAGACGGAGGGGCTGAGTTGGGTCAGTGAAGCCGGAACCGCCACGGAGGTTAGCGATGCGCAGCCCGAGAAGGCGTTGGAGCCAACCTGCACGACAGACTCCGGAATGCTGACGGACTTCAGCGAGGAGCACCCGCTGAACGCAGCCTCGCCCAAGGCCAGGACTGAGTCCGGGATGGTGACCGTGGCGAGCGCGGAGCAGCCGGAAAAGGTGCCGTCCAGAATCAGAGTGACGGAGTCGGGGATGATGACGGATGTCAGCGAGGAGCAGTTCTCGAAGGCGTACCTGCCAATTGAGGTGACTGAGCCGGGGATGGCGACTGTTGTCAGTGAGGAGCAGCGGGAGAAGGCAAACTCCCCGATTGCTGCGACCGAGCTGGGGATGGTGATTGATGTCAACGACGAGCAGCGGGAGAACGCGTACACGCCAATTGACGCGACCGAGTCGGGGATGGTGACTGTTGTCAGCGAGGAACAGTACTCAAAGGCGCAATAGCCGATTGTCGTGACCGAGTCGGGGATGGTAACTGATGTCAACGAGTAGCAGTGGGAGAAGGTTGAGCTGCTGATCGCGCCAATAGAGGTTGGTATCGTGACTGATGTCAGAGAGGAGCAGCCCGAGAACGCGTAGGTGCCGATTGACGTGACCGAGTCGGGAATGGTGAGTGTTGTCAGCGAGGAACAGCACTCAAAGGCGGAAGGGCCGATTGTCGTGACAGAACCGGGGATGGTGACGGATGTGAGCGAGGAGCAGTACTCAAAGGCAGAATTCCCGATCGAGATGACCGAGTCGGGGATGGTGATTGATGTTAGCGATCGCCACTTGAACGCGAAGTCGCCTATCGCCACCACGGAGTAGGTACCCGACTCAGTGCCCACCACCGAGGGAATCGTTGCCGAGAGCGAGCCAGCGGGAACGGCTGCGGCGATGCCGTCGCCCACCATGACCTGGTCAGCACCGAGTACCTTGTAGGTGATTCCACTGGAGACGAAAGTCTCGCCGACACCCACGGCAGACGCCATGCCCGGGAGGGCGCACATTGCGACCGCCACAACAGCGGTAACGAAGCAGACCCGTCTCCACATGGAAGTTCCCGTCACACGCTCCACCCATCCCCCCAAGACTGTGCGTTCTCAGAAGATAGCACGCAGGGACTTCGAGAGCGCAGGCCTTGCGTATCAGCTGCGGCGCGGGCGCCCTCGACGAGTCCAGTCCCACTGGCCGTCAGCCGCGGGTCAGCTCGGTCTGCCAAGTCCCCGGACGCTGTCACTCAGAGCCTCGGGCGTGCCTCTCCATATGCTCCGGCATATTCAGACCTCTTCTCGCACCTGCGCATAGGTGAGGACGGCAAACATCCCCGTCCCTCCCAGGGCATTGCCGAGAAAGGCCGGCAGGATTGCACTTCCCACGGCGGCGAGCGGACCGAGGTCGCCGTGTAAGACCAATACGAACACCTCGGTGGAACCTGCTACCACGTGGGACAGGCCACCGAGCCCGATCATGTAAGTCAAGATCAGGATCGCCAGAACCTCTCCACCACTGTCCATCCTCGGCATGATCCACACGATCGAGGCGATCAGAAACCCGGCCGGAATGCCCCAAGCCAAGTGTTGGATTGCGGTAGCGCTCCCATAGTGCTGCGAGATCGCCAGAATGCTCTCGAAGTGTCGCGCGGGGACGACATGCCCAAAGACAAGCGAGGCGGCGGCCAGCAAGCAGCCCGTCATGTTCGCACTGAAGACGATTGCCCAGAGTCGCACTGTCCGAAAGAAGTTCTTGCCAGTCGGCTCGAAGAACAGCGAGAGAATCGGTGTAACGGTGTTCTCTGTGAACAATTGCATCCTGCCGAGGATGACGATGAGAAACCCGACCGGGTACCCGAGGCTGACAACGGCGGGGGTCCACGGCGCGTCGGGCAGAACTGTCTTGAGAAAGCCCATGCAGACCACGGACAAGCTGATGGCGACGCCGGCGATGACGCCTGACCACCAGAGCGCGCCAAACGAGCGGGACAGCTCATGGTCGCCCTCAGCGCGGATTGCTTCATAGATGACGGAGGGCTTGACGCCCGTCATCTCCTCGGCCTGTGCGCGCTCCCCCTGGTCGAGCGCGGATCGCTTCTCTGGCATCGGAGACCCCTTTCCAGAACAATCTAGCGCCCCTCGGCTCGGCCATTGGCCAAGTGGGTCAGCGGTGTGTGGCTGATTGGCGCGGGACGAGTCTCTGTTGCAGCCTAACGCATTGGGCCTGAGCCGACGCGCATACGCTGTCCAGCCGACTCACCATCTGGCGTCTGAGCGCCGCATAGCGGACACGTTCGATTGACGACCCGAGCACCCCAGGGTGCTACGCCACGCTGATGACCACGTTGCCGCGCTTGTGCCCCGTGTCGACGTATCTGTGCGCCTCGACGATGTCGTCCAGAGCGTAGGTTCGGTCGATGACGGGCTTGATCTCGCCTCGCGCCGCCAACTCACCGAGCAACACGAGGTCTTCACGCAGCAGCTTCGGCGTCCCGTCATCGACCGAGATGCAGACTCCGCCTGGGGCGAGCACTTGCCGACATCGCAGGAGGGCCGCGGCGCTCTTGCGCTTGCCCACGGCGTCGAAAACCAGGTCGTAACGATCCGTCCCGTCGGTGAAGTCCTCGACGGTGTAGTCGACGACCCTCGTAGCGCCGAGCGATGTCACGAGATCGACATTGGTCGTACTGCAGACACCCGTGACCTCGGCGCCGAGGTGCCGAGCAAGCTGCACGGCCGACGTGCCCACGGCCCCAGATGCGCCGAATACAAGGACGCGCTGACCCGCCTGAACGCCTACCTTGCGCAAGAAGTGGAGTGCGAGCAGGCCACCGTAGGGAATGGCTGCCGCCTCCTCATCGGTGAGGTTGGCCGGTCGCGCGGCCAGCAACCCGTCTTCAGGCCAGCACACGTACTGCGCGTACGTCCCGAAGCGGGACTTGTTGAAGCCAAAGACCCGGTCACCCACCCCAAACCTCCGGACGTCCGGCCCGATCGCGTCCACCACTCCCGAGAGCACCATGCCCAACACCGGCTGCCTGGGCCCGTTCCAGCCAAGTGCGAGCCGACCCATGATTCGGTACACGGGACTCAGCATCAGTCCCCGGACGTAGCAGTCGCTCGACGTCACGGCGGTAGCCCGAATGCGTACGCGCACCTCGTTCTTCCGGGGGACGGGAGTCTCACGTTCCTCGACGCGTAGAACCTCGGGCGGGCCATAGCGCGTGCAGACCACTGCTTTCACTCTGAGCTCCCAAGGGAAGCGATCGCGGATGGGTTGAACCCCTTGGCGATCAGCCACACCGCCAGAACCATCTCCTGCAGGAAGATCGGTAGATTCAAGACGATCTGGGGCGGCGACATGGGACTGATGGCCTGGAACACGACCAGAATACTTGCCGCGAAGCCCATCATGACTGCAACGATCCCCCAGCCGGACAACCACCGAGGGATGAGCCTCGATCGATAGAACACGATGTAGTACAGCAGGCCGGCCGGGTAGAAGGCCAATGTCCCGGCCATCCCCGCCCAGCTCCGAACCGCCATCAGCAGCGAGCCTGACGCCTGAAGGTACGCCGAGCTCGGAGCGCCGGCTCCCACAAGCTCTCGAGCCACCGTCACCATCGACAGCACGGCTATCGCACCGATGCTGTAGAGCACGCCCTCAATGATCCTCAAGCCGACAGCGCCGAGCGCCAGACCCTCACTGTATCGCCTCAAGACCGGGTACAGCGCAATCGCGATGCTGGCAGACGTGAAGAACGCGACCAGCCCGAAGATCGCTCCCGCAGCCACCTGGTTCTGATTCGCGGCGACCTTGGCAAGGAGGTCCGTCCCTTCTTTGAGAATCGGGTCCAGAAACACCAGCCTGCCAAGCAGGCTTGCAGTCGTAGCGACTATGAAGAGCACTCCTGCAACCACCGCCGTTCGCCTGTCTTTGCTCATGATCGACTCCCCTCTCCTCTTCAAATCCTTTGTGGCACTGGTATACTAACGGTGTTAATTTTATACCCAGACTGAGAATGTACTAACAGTGTTAGTATGTCAAGG
>PHET01000037.1 GCA_002841275.1 Actinobacteria bacterium HGW-Actinobacteria-7
ATGCGCCAACTCTTGTGTGACGCGAATTTCCGCAAGAAGTGGGCCTACGCAGGCATCGCATACTACCTGCCGCGTGTCCCCAAGACCTAGAGCGTCACGCCTTGCGGGCGGACGGATAGGCGACCGGCGGAGCAGCCACGCCCTCATCGGCGAACCGCTTTGCCAGCCGGCGAATCAGTTCGTGACGCACCGTGAACCGATCCTGATACGAGTTACAGCGCACCGTCACGTTGAGTACGGCTGTCGGCGGAGTGAACTCCGAGAACCCGGCACCGGGCTCTAGCCCCTTCACTGCGCCCGGCACGTCGGCGATCACGCTGCGAGCGACCTCTAGGACGATGCGCTCGACCTTGTCCGGGTCGCCTGCCGATGCGACCGAGATGGGCAGCACCAGCACGAACTCCTTGTCAGCGGTCGAGAAGTTGGTGACCGCCGCGCGGGCCAACACTGAGTTGGGCACAATCACCACGTCGTTGCTCAGCTTGCGCACCGTGGTGTTGCGCCAGGTCACGTCGAGCACAGTGCCCTCGTCGCCCGAGTCGAGCCGGATGAAGTCCCCGGTCTGGATCTGCCGAGAGGCGATGAGCTGGATGCCGCTGAAGACGTTCTCGAGCGTTGGCTGAAGCGCGAGACCAACCGCCAGACCTCCCACCCCCAGCGCGGTGACCAGGGGAGCGACGGACACGCCGGCGGTCGCGAGGATCGCCAGCCCGCCCAGAATCCACACGGCCCCACGAGCGAGGTTCACGAAGATCGACCCGCTGGGAAGCGGCAGGTCCTCGCGCTGCGTGAGTGCCCGGACCACCTTGCTCAGTATCCTTGCCGAGAAGACCGTCACCACCAGGATCGCGAGAATGCGGATACCGGTCTGCGTGGCTCGGAGATTCTGGGCGGAAAGCCCGATTCGGGGTGACGCGAGCGCCGCGCCCGCCACCATGCCCAGCGTGGTAGGAAACCAGCGCAGCCCCTCGGCCAGCCTTCCCATGGTTCTGAATCCCCGTGTGCGGGCGCGACCGCGAAGGATAGCGAATACCAGCTGGTCTATGACAAGTCCGGCCAAAGTCCCGGCGGCAAGCCACAGAGCGGCGTCGCCGACGTGAGACAGTGCGTTTGATGGCATGTGAACCTCCTCGGCTGTGAATCCTACCATTGGAGTCATGCGTTGACCGAGGCAGCGTGGGCAGATACACTATCGCTCGCTTCGCGCCCGCGCGAAGATGGGCACGTGTGTGCACACGCGGGTTGAAACCGGGCCGTTAGCTCAGCTGGCAGAGCAGGGGACTTTTAATCCCAAGGTCGTGGGTTCGACCCCCACACGGCCCACCACATAGGCCCCCATCGTCTAGTGGCCAAGGACTCCGCCCTTTCAAGGCGGCAACAGGGATTCGAATTCCCTTGGGGGCACCATTTGTTCGCAGGTCAGAGGCCTAGGTCGCCCGATTTCGAGTGTGAAATCGGGCGACAAATAGCGGGGTCTTGGGAGCTTCGGGGAAGACAAAACCCCAGCTCAGAGTGGGTGTTAGGCCGCTCAAGTGCCCCTCAGGAATCCCTGTTGCTCAAGAATGCCCTTGTCGCCCGATTTGTCGCCCAAACTGCTTCCGGCAGGCCCGAAGACGTGACGCAGCCGTCTCGGAATGTGCAGAAAGTGCCGTTTGCCTAGGATGTTTCCAAAGAGTACTCTGTTTCCGAGTTGGGAAACAGCTTTCTTGGAGGAAACATGAATGTCAGTGCAGACGCCGAGTACCGGGATTTGGAGCGCGCGCTTCAAGAGGTCTTCCCCGGCGCAGCTGTCGAGGTGAGTCCGAGCCAGTCGAGCGGTCATGCGTCAGCGGCTCTCGCTGTGGTGCATCTCGCGGGCGGCAGCGTGCGTCTTTCGGTGCAACTGCTCAACGCCCCCAGCCAGGCGCAGCTGATTGACGCCATCGAGCTGGCGCGCCTTGGCAAGCCAGACGGCGATTCATCGATCCCTGTCATCGCCTTGCCCTACCTCAGCCCGTCCAGCCAGCAGTTGCTGCGCGATGCGCAAGCCGCCTTCATCGACCACGCCGGCAACGCGTGGCTGACCGCTCCAGGGGTCCACATCGATCGGCGCGGCTTCGCAAACCCCGGCAAGGAGGAGCGCGGGCAGCGCGACATCTTCTCCGACAAGGCGTCGCTCGTACTTCGCACGCTCCTGGTTGCCGACTCGCCCATGGGAGTGCGTGAGATAGCGAGCACCGTCGGCTCGAAAGATGAGCGGATCAGACTCACGCCGGGCTATGTGTCCAAGGTGGTGGGGGAGCTCACGCGGCGCGGTTACGCGGCGAGGCGCGCCGAGAAGGTTGTACTTCGCCACGCGAGAGAGCTTCTGAGCGATTGGACCGCGGCGTATCGAGGCCGCAGGCGGCCGGTTCCGGCAAGCTACTTCGTCGTCGCGCCGAGCACCGAAGACCTTCTGCCCCGCGTCGCTGACGCCTTCGACGCCAAGGGCGCCTACTACGTCTTCACAGGTCATGCAGGTGCGAGTCTCGTGGACCGCTACACGGCCTTCGACGTCGCAGAGATCTACGTCAGGGATCTCGAAGACGTGACGCCGGCGCTTGCAGACCTCGGCGCACGGCGCGTCGAGCGTGGCGGAAACATGAACATCTCGGTGCCCTATTATCGGGAGTCGGCGTTCTTTGACCGGCAGATGTCGAAAGGCGGGATGAAGGTGGTCTCCGACCTCCAGCTCTATCTGGATCTCTACGACTATCCCGTCCGAGGCCGGGAACAGGCCGAGCACCTCTATGAGCGGCGGCTGCGCTCGCTCATCGAGCGGGATGACCGCTCGTGAGCCGGCTCGACCCTGTCCTTGCCCGCGGGCTTGGTGCCATCGAGCCCTATCTCGATGTGGTGGTCGTCGCCGGGGGATGGGTGCCGCACATCTACGAGCTCCTCTACGACGCGAACACGGCGGGGCGATCCCCCAGAACCCGTGACATCGACCTGGCTGTGCCCCGCTCGGTGCCGGTCAGGGATCGGAGCATCGATGAGCTGCTCAAGGGTGCCGACTTCCGCTGCGAGTTCCACTCGCTGGATTCACCGCCGGTGACCAAGTACGTCGCGATCCAGGACGATGACGAAACGATAGAGATCGAGTTCATCACCGATGCACCCGGTGCCTCCGAAGCCGCGATCTTGGTGCAGCCGGATCTCACCGCGCAGGAGCTGCACTACGTCGGACTGCTGCTCGAGGGCCCGTGGCCGATCGATCTCGCCGATCTGACCGAGAAGGAGGTCGATCTTAAGATCCTCGTCCCGAGCCCCGGCGCCTTCATCTTCCACAAGTCCCTCATGTTCAAGGACCGCCGAGACCGGCTCAAAGCCGAGAAGGATCTCTACTACATCTTCTTCGTGCTCGATGCCTTCCAGCGCTGGCGAGACGCGATTGCATCTGAACTCGAGCGTCTCTCGCGGCAGCGTCCGGCGTGGTTCAAGAAGAGTCTCAGGAACCTGAGCGCCATCTTCGATGGTCCCGAGTCGACCGGCATCGACGCGCTCCTCAACCAGAAGCCGCCCACCGCTTTCCCCGGTCTCGGAGACGAGCAGTTCAGGCAGTATGCCTTCTCGGTGACGTCCGGGCTCATCGAGACGATGGAGTCGGCGCTGGGGGACTAGACAACTCGCGGGCGCCGACGCATGGGACTCACGTCTCCAAGTCGTCAGGAATCTCGCCGGTCCAGAGCATGTGAAGCAGCGCTGACGTCTGCTCGGCCCTGAAGGCGGCCGGATCGAACTCGCCGCCGTACCATGCTCTCATCGCCTCATGCTCAGGGTGGCGAGGGTCGGCCATCGCCTCGACGAACTCGGCGAAGCCGTGGATACCTCCGCAGTCCTCCGGCGGGCAAGCACGTTCTCCAGCGGTACAGCGAGGATAGTTCGCGCCGGACACGGGCTCGCCGAGAGACTCGATCACGATCTCGTGTTCCCAGCCGTCGCCGAAGTCATACTCGTACCGGAACCGCTTCACATCGACGCTGACCAGGTCGCCGAGTACGATTTCCTCTTCTGGCAAGGTGGTGTCGAAACCGAACGAGTCGTCGGGAATTCCGTAGCGGCGTCCATCGATCTCGAATGCGTGCAGGTGGTAGTCGAACCAGCCCATCGCGGTGACCAAGACCTCGTGGAGTCGGTCGAGTGTGAGCGACGAGGGCACCTCGAGCCGACGCCATATGGAGGGCTCGATGCCGAGCAAGGCCACCTTGAACGTGACCACCGACGTGCCAGAAGATGCTGCTGCATCGCCTTCCATGCCGAGTTCGAAGTGGATGGCGGCGTCGAACAACGAAGTGACCTGCCACAGCGGCGGCCCATCACTCGCGTTCTGGAGTGTGAGAAGTCCGAAGTCCCAGAGAGGTTCTAGCAGTCGGCGCCGCACTGCCGTCTGCAGGTTGTCGGGACCTCCTGGCCATGGCTGACCCTCGAGCCATACTGTATTGCCCACAGCCAGTTGAGACGCGATCTCCTCGGCAGTGACGCCGTTCGCGGCGAGCTGACGGATCGTCCACAGCGCATGCACGCAGTAGCTCTGCATCGCGCAGTCCTCGGGACCCACGTCGACGAACGCCCAATTCAGGCGGCCGAGATAGGTTCGAAGCAGCAGGTCGAACAGCTCTCCCGTGCGCTCCGGAACCAGGAGGCGCTTGCCGAGCCGGGTCGCGTGAAACGCGCCCTTGCGGAGGTTGACGAGTCCCGCGATCTCCATGAGGTGACGCAGGATGAAGAGTCGCGGCACATCGGTCTCGTCGAGCACGCGGTTGTGGCGCCAGACCTGCTCGACGTAGCCGGGAGGCCACGCCAACTCCTCAGTCATGCGCTTCACGAAGGCACGGTTCAGGTTCTTCAACTCGCTTGTCGCCTTCTCGGGCCGCTCGACGAGCGCGGCTAGCAGCGTGCGCGCGTTGACGAGGGCGTGGGACTCCGCCAATGGCTCAAGCCCGAGAGAGGTGTCGATGCGGAGGATTCCTTCGGCGTCAAGCGGATCTGCGGCGAAGAGGCGCTGCTCCACCGTGGGGGGAATGGCTAGCGACATGTGGTTCTCCTGAAGGAGTGGCGGAAGCTGGTTGTTCGCATTCTACCTTGGAGGCGGGACGGATCTGTGACCGGCCGATACCGTTGTGGACGAGTCCGGGGTCGCCAGCCCCGCACTACCAGCGGGCGACCCTCCGATAGGGGCTGCAAGGTACGATTCGCAGCCTGTCGCCCCGGGCGTGAGGGAGCGCTCCATTTGTCGCCCAAATACATGGTGACTGTTGGTACTCGTTGGTGACTATTGGGACTCATCGCAGCTCCGCTGTACCAACGAGTCCCAATAGTCACCAATAGTCACAAGCACAATCAGGATTCGAATTCCCTTGGGGGCACCAAGATTTTGCTAAAACCGCAGGTTAAATGGCCTGTGGCGTACCATTTCTGCGCCGTGTCGCCCAGAAATCCCTTTTGTGCGGGGTCTCCGGGGTGTTCCACGATCGCTCGTTGGTTTGCGCGCGTGGCCGGGACTTGCGAAGGACATAACTGCAGCTCAGAGCGATTATTGACGCCCCGCGCCTTGGCGGAAGAAGCCGTGGCTTGCGGTAAGTGTTGTCTGGAAGTACTATGTTGTGCATGATGCGCAACACAACAACTTCAGACAACACCACATTTTCTCGGGCACTCGACGAACTTCGCTCGTGCCTGCCCCAGACATGGCGCGTGGACGTGATCGAACAGAGAGCTTACGTCCCCGGGCCGGATGCGGTTGTGCGTGTCGTCGGACCGGATGAGCGGGCGTCAATCCTAACGATAGAGGTGAAGAGCCGGCTCGACCCGAAAGATGTCGAACCGCTCGTATCTCGGTTCGAGATGCGACTCTGGCAGAACAGTGAAGCGACCCCAGTCGTTGTGGCTCGCTACCTCAGCGAACGGAGCCGCGAGAGTCTGCGCGCGCGGGGAGCCGGCTACATCGACTTGACCGGCAACATGTACTTGCGGCTCAATGCTCCGGCCGTGGCCATCGAGCGGGCCGGCGCCGACAAGGATCCCGAGCCGACGCAGCGTCCTGCGCGCTCTCTCAAGGGCGCCAAGGCCGGGCGGCTCGTGCGGACGCTCGTGGACTTCACTCCACCGCTCGGCACACGCGAGATCGCGAAGATCGCTCAGATCGACCCCGGCTACGTGTCGCGCCTGCTCGCACTGCTCGAACGAGACGACTACATTGGGCGCGAACCTCGCGGCCCGGTCACCCGCATCGACTGGCCCAACCTCCTGCGCGCGTGGGCAAGGGACTACTCTCTGGATTCCTCCAACCTCGCCACAGCCTATCTGCAGCCGCGGGGTCTGCCAGCGTTGCTCGACGCCTTGCGCTGGCAGGAGGGCGAGGAAGCTCTGACCTACGCGATCTCAGGCTCGCTTGCCGCTGCTCGGCGGGCTCCGATCGCTCCGGCCCGGCTCGGAGTGGTCTACGTCGAGCGTCTGGACGAGGCGGCGCCATTGCTCGGTCTGCTCCCCGCTGAGACCGGGGCGAACGTGCTTCTCGTCGAGCCGTTCGACAGCGTCGTCTTCGAGCGCACGGTTCTCGATGAGGGCTTGAGGTACGTGGCCCCTTCGCAGATCGCCGCCGACCTGCTCACGTCTTCCGGCCGCGGGCCGGAAGAAGCGGAAGCGCTCATCGAGTGGATGCTCTCCCACGAGGAGGTGTGGCGTGTATAGCGAGGAGTACATCGTCGCGCGCGGAGCTCTTCTCGACGCGCTTGAGGCACTTCAAGGTCATCGCGATGCGCTCGTGCTCGTCGGCGCGCAGGCGATCTATCTCCACACCGGCGCCGCGCAGTTCGCCGTCGCCGAGTTCACGACCGACGGCGACGTCGCAATCGACCCGCGTCTCCTGTCAGGTGATCCCGAGATCGCTTCGGCGATGCGTAAGGCCAAGTTCTTCCTCGATGAGCGCGACGGCAAGGAACTTGTTGGCGTTTGGGCTTCGATGCGAGAGATCGCGGGAATTCCCGCGAAGGTGACCGTCGATCTTCTCGTGCCCGATGCCTTGGGAGGCGCTGGGCGGCGTGCCGCCCGGGTGCCGCAGCACGAGAAGGGCTCGATGCTCAAGGTCCACGGGCTGGAGGCGGCGCTCGTGGACAACAGCGTCATGCGCATCGGGGCACTCGAGGCGACGGATGCCCGGACCTTCACCATGAAGGTGGCCGGTCCGACAGCGCTCTTGATCTCGAAGACGATCAAGCTGTCCGAGCGCGTGGCGGCCGGTGCGCTCGAACGAGGTCGGGCGGACAGGGTGAAGCCCAAAGACGCGCTGGACGTGCTTCGACTGCTGCAGGCGATCCCGAGCGCTCGGCTGGCTGAGGGCTTCGTCAGTCTGCTGGCAGATGAGACTGCTGGGCCCGTCACCTCCTGGGCCCGTCACCTCAGAGGCACTCGGCGAACTGCCAAGCCTCTTCGGCGGTGCCGACTCTTCGGGCAGTCAGCTTGCAGCCGAGGCAGCGGCGCCAGAGCCGCCCGAGGTGATCACGGCGTCGTGCGCTGCGCTCTGCCGAGAGCTGCTGGACGCACTTCGCTCGCAAGAAATCGGCGTCTGAGTCGAGGCTTGCGCGTGCGCCTGGAGGCTTCACGGCTGGCCACACTGAGCGCTCCAAGAGAGCCTTCGATTTGTCGCCCGATTTGTCGCCCAAATACATGGTGACTGTTGGTACTCGTTGGTGACTATTGGGACTCACGGCAGCTCCGTCGTACCAACGAGTCCCAGCGAGTCCCAATAGTCACCAGCACAATCAGGATTCGAATTCCCTTGGGGGCACCATTTGTTCGCAGGTCAGAAGGCGTCGCCGCGTGAACCCATCGACTGCATGATGCCGGTGTCGCGAAGTGTCTTGCCCAGAGCCAGAGAGCGGTACTGGGCCCCTCGATCCGAGTGGTGCACGAGATCTGGTCCCGGACGCTGCATGGTGGCCGCCATGCCCAGAGCATCGACCACGATGTCTGCGGCGATGTCGTCTCGCATCGACCAGCCGACGATTCGCTTGGTGAACAGTCGGTGACGACGGCCAGGAACAGCCATCCCTCCCAGGTCGGTACATAGGTGATGTCTGCCACCCACAACTCGTTGGGTGCCTTGGCGGAGAAGTCCCTCTTCACCAGATCGGGAGCGGCAGCGGTCTCAGGGGCGAGCTTCCTCCTCCGTCCCTTGGCCTTGCGCCGAGACACACCGATGATGTCGAGCTCGCGCATCAGGCGGGCCACGCGCTTGCGAGAGACGTGCACGCCGTTCGCGAGCAAGAGCTCAGCGTGGATCCGCGGAGCACCGTAGGCCCGGTGTGAGTCGGCGAACGCTTTCTCGATTAGCTCTTTCAGGTGCGCGTCTTGAAGGGATCGCCGGCTTGTCGGCCTGGTCTTGTGGGCGTAGTAGCCAGCGCGTGTCACACCGAGCGCTCGGCACAGTCGGGAGATCGTGTGGCGTGACTTCTCTTCATCGATCAGCCGGTACTTCATCTGCGGTGATCGGTCTCCCGGGCGAAGAAAAGCGCTGCCTTGCGGAGTATCTCCTTCTCCTCGAGCAGGATCTTGTTCTCACGCCGCAGGCGCTTGAGTTCGACCCGCTCTTCAGAGGTGAGCCCCTCGGCCTTGCCTTCATCGATGTCTGCCTGCTTGATCCAGCGAGACATCGCCTCTGTCGATACGTTGAGTTCTCTGGCCACGGCGGTCATCGACCGACCGCTCGCCCGGTACATCCGGACGGCCTCCGCTCGGAACTCCGGCGGGAATGGTTGTCCCTTCGGCACTTCGACTCCCTTCAGGATGCAGGTGTCGCATCCTATCTCAGGGTGTCAACGCTATCGGGTCAACCCCAACCCCACTACTCGCAGATGCTCGGGTAGTGCGGTCCGGTGCGGGGCACCCCTGGATTGGAGACGGCCGTCCCTGTGCCGGGTGAGAACGCTGCGCACCCTCTGAGCTGCTTGGTAAGTTCTGAGTAAGGATCCAGTAAGGGCACACCCTCACAGTGTCCTCGGAGTCGTGCTCAAGGTTCGCTCCGCGCTCTCGACTTGTCAGCTCTTGACAGACCGAGGCGAGCACGGCATGCTCCGCGCAGTCTTGAATGATCACAACTGGGGGGTTGAATCATGAGGGGTATCCCACGTTCTGTCTTGGGCCGCATTTGCTCTGCGGTTCTCGCGTCTCTGCTCGTCGCCGGTCCTGTGCTTCAAGCGGGACC
>PHET01000016.1 GCA_002841275.1 Actinobacteria bacterium HGW-Actinobacteria-7
TAGAACGTCCACACGGAGGCATTGGCGGCCACCCACCGATCTCGCGGGTCAACTGACAACAACGTCCGTGGGAACTACAACTAGCCCTCGGCCAGAACCTCCCCGGAGCCGCCTCCTACAATGCCGAGACCACCGCAAGCAGGCCGAAGACCGCCACAACCGCGCCGGAGCCCTTCGTGATCCACGACACGGCGCGCTCGCTCAACCCGTGGCGCGCAAGCGTGACACCGCCCACGAGCACCATCCACCAGGACAGGGAACCCAGCGCCACCCCGGCCGTCGAGACCGCTGCCGCAGTGACCCCCGGCGCAGCCACGAGTCCGGCGCTCGCAAAGACCGCCGCGAACGCCATGATCGTCATGGGGTTGGTGAGTGTCAGGCCCACCGCCGAGAAGTACAGCGCTCCATGCCCGGGTCGGACAGGATCGGCGGCTATCTCCCCGGTCCTCTGGGCAGGCCTGCGCAGCAGAGTGGATACACCGAGAAAGATCAGGAACGCTCCGCCAACCAACCGCAGCGGGGTCTGCCATGCCACGAGCCGACTCGAAACGGCCGCCACACCAAACGCGGCAAAGCCAGCGTAGATCGCATCCGCGGTCGCTATGCCTGCGCCTGTGGCGATTCCCGAACGCCAGCCGTGGACCAGTGTCCGCTGGATGCACAGCACGCCCATCGCACCCACCGGCGCAGCTACCGCTATGCCGATGAGGAAGGTCCGCGCGAGCAGCGCGCCTGCTCCGGTCACGGCTTCGATGGACTCTCGGCCTCGTGAGCGAGGATGACGGCGTCCGCCACTTCGCGAAGCGTCTTTCGCTTGTCCATCGCCAGCTTCTGGAGGCGCTTGAACGCCTCGGGCTCGCTGATGCCGCGAGCCATCAAGAGCCCCTTGGCCCGGTCGAGCGCCTTCCTTGTCTCGAGCAGCTCGTTCAGATCCGAGATGTCCTCGGCCAGCTCGGCGGCCTCGGCATAGCGTGATACGGCGATGGCCATGGCTGGAAGGACGTCGACCCGCGAGAAGGGTTTGACGACGTAGGCCATCGCGCCTGCCTGACACGCCTGTTCCACATAACCGGCCTGAGAGAACGCGGTGACCATGACCACGGGAGCGATATGTTCCTCGCCTATGACCGCGGCCGCCGCGATTCCATCCACACCCGGCATGTTGATGTCCATGAACACGACCTCCGGACGAAGCGAGCGTGCCAACTCTATCGCCTCGGCACCGTCACGCGCCTCACCCACGACCTCATGGCCGTCTTCTTCGAGCATCTCCTTGAGGTCGAGCCGTATGAGCGCCTCGTCCTCGGCAATCAGAACCCTCACTGCATCCTCGCCTCTGTCTCAGTCTTCAAGTGGCACGCGAACGGTGACTGTGGAACCCACTCCCGCCGAGAAACCCAGTGTCCCGCGCAGGTCATCCTCGACCACCGTACGAACGATCTCAAGCCCCAGATTCGCCGAGGAGTTCAGCTCGAAGCCCTCAGGCATCCCCCGTCCGTTGTCGCGCACGGTCATGACCAGCTCCCCGGGTACCCTGCGCATGGTGACCTCGACCCGGCCCTTCGCACCGGGCTCGAATCCGTGCTCGATGGCATTGTGCGCCAACTCGGCGAGAACCAGAGCGAGCGACGTCGCGAGATGCGCGTCAATCTCGCCTGTGGACCCACTGACCGGCACCTCGATCATCGCGTCGGCACCCAGCAGTCCCTGCCTGACCAGATCCACGACCGTATGGGCCGCCTGCGAGAAATCGATTCGCTCGTCGTCACTACCGGCGAGCAGGTCATGAACGACCGCCATTGATGCGACGCGCTCGGTTGCCTCGGCCAGGGCGCGGCGGGCTTCGTCGCTACCGGTCCGGCGTCCTTGGATACGCAGCAGGCTTGCTATCGTCTGCAGGTTGTTCTTCACCCGGTGGTGCACTTCTCGGATAGTGGCGTCCTTGACCTTGAGCTCGACCTCGCGTCGGCGGGCCTCGGTGAGGTCTTCGACGAGCACAAGCACCCCGGCTGGCAGACCGATTGAGCGGTATTGGAGCACGCGCTCGGCGACCTCGGTGTCAACGCGGATCGCAGCGCTGGTACCAAGCACCGGCGCGATGCCAAACCCGCCGCCGGGCAACGTGGAGGCCTGCGCACCCGCCAGTGCGCCTTCGACGCCCGCGAGCCGCATGATGTTGACCGCATTGGGCGATGCGTACGTGATGGTGCCTGTAGCCCCCACGCGCATCACTCCGTCGCCGGCCCTGCGGGTGGTCGAGAACCGGCTGCCATCGCGTACATCGAGCAGCGGACCGGTTCTCAACGAATCGAGCAGCTCCTCGGCGGCCTCCATGAACGCGGTCTCCATGGCGCCGGGAGCGAGCGTGACCTGCTCGGCAACGTGCTTGACGACGATGGCCACGATCGGGTCGCCCACGGGAAACGCGCTGGTGGAGTACTTGATCCCCCGCGCCACTCGTCGCATTCCACCCTTGACGATGCGGCCGCTTGCCAGCGTCTCATACGCCTCGTGCTCGGCATCGTGACCGAGTGTCAGGCCTACTCGCACGGCCGGCACCGGGGCGACCGCGGTGTTGGGGCGCGCGTCGGCGAGGATCTGCAGGCCTCCGTCCGGTAGCGCGAGTACGAGCGCCACGTCGCCGTACGCAAGATCGGCGACGAGCTGCAAGTTGTCGGCGACATTGCCGAGATGGGCGCGAGCCCCCTCGGTGAGGCTCTGAAGCGAATCGAAGTCGGCCATGACTGCAGTATAGGCGACCTTTTGCCCTGCGCATCTTCAACGCTATACTACGGCTCACGCCCGGGTGGTGGAATGGCAGACACGGAGGTCTCAAAAACCTCTGAGGGAAACCTCGTGTGGGTTCGACTCCCACCCCGGGCACCACAACTCCCCGTTAGCTCGGCTCCCTCTCCGCATGCGCTTGGCTCCCCGACTTCCGGTACAGCGGCGCTGTCATCGCGACGAACGCCCCGCCGATCAGCCATGCGAGCTGGATGGAACTCCTGTCAGACACGCGCCCGAGCACCGGCTGCCCCGCCGAACCGCCCGCGTCGCCAAAGAACGCGTCGAGTGAGAGAACGGTCGCACGTTGGGACGACGGGATGTGCTCGTTGAGGTAGCCCATGCGCACCGGGCCCGAGATTCCGAAGACAGCGCCAAACGCCAACCACAACGCGATCGCCAGCCCCGCCGGAAGCCACCCGGGCGCAAGCGCCGCGAATCCCACTCCTGCGATTCCAATGACAATGGCCGCATCCGCCCATGCAGCCATCTCCAGCACCTTCGCTGGATCGCGACGTTTGGCGCCGGTGCCCATGATGCGTCCCACAAGCGCGTTGCTCCCGATCCCAACGGCCGAGAAGAGCGCCTGCGCGACGCCGAGGAGCCATACCGCGCTCTGATCACCCAACAGGTTCAGCACGTAGGGCTGCCAAGCGTAGAACCCGTACATGTAGAACACTCCACCAAGTGCTGAGGCCCACATCAGAGGCCTTACCACCCTGCTCCGCCATCCATAGCGCACGCCGGCATCGAAGATCGCACGGGACTCTTTCGCGAACTCGGACAGTCGCAAAGGGCGCTTCTCGAACCCGAAGTCGTGGACGAATACGAGCACCACGAGGAAACAGCCAGCGATCAATACGGCCCGCACGACGAATGGC
Source organism: Actinobacteria bacterium HGW-Actinobacteria-7 (assembly GCA_002841275.1). GTDB lineage: Bacteria > Actinomycetota > Coriobacteriia > Anaerosomatales > PHET01 > PHET01. Next base: position 3,666 of record PHET01000016.1, read on the forward strand.
AGCGAGAGATCGAGCTGACCCAGCACCCCGCCTAGCAGCGATCCCGAGAGCATGCCAACGCCACTAGCCATCTGGCCTCGCGCAAACACCCGATCCTTGGGGGACGCGAAGCCTGAGGCGTCGAGCGCGTCGACGAGCCACGCGTCCACCGCGCCGGTCTGAAACGTGTAGCCAAGCCCAAGGACTACGCTGGCCACCGCGAACCCGACGAACCCGAGTCCAAGCACGGGCGTGAGAACATACATGATCGTCGAGAAGGCCAGCGTGGCCATAGACAGGAGCATCGACGCCTTGCGACCGATCGTATCGGCGACTACGCCCGTGGGAATCTCGAAGAACATCTGACCCACGGTGAAGATCGAGTTGACCAGCATCACCTGGAACAGCGTCAGGCCACCAGCACGAATCAGGAAGATGGTGTTGATTGCCCAGATGAGCGACGCAGCAAGCGTGAACAGGCCGTTCAGCGCCACGTACGTCCCGATCACGCGCTTCACCGTGTAGGTTGAGCGTTGCACCCTGCCTCATCTCCCGGCTCGGTGACTGCCCGGCCCGCCATCTACTTCCGAGTGACCACCATGGTGCCCGTGGGCACCTGCGGGAACAGCTCGAGAACGTCTCGGTTATACATCCGGATGCACCCGTGCGACGCCTGAGTGCCGATCACCCATTCCTGATTGGTCCCGTGGATCGCGTACGCCGAGAAGACGTACCGGTAGCCCCCCGACGTGGCCACGCGCTTGAACATCCGCATCTTGCGTGGCCCGTAGACGCTACCCGGAGAGGTGTGGTACTTCGCATCGATGCGCCATACGCGCTCGGGTGTGCAGTTGTTCTTGCCGTGCGCGATGGGGTAGGTCTTCACGAGCATCTTGTTTCTGACCCAATAGAGCTTGAACGACGACTTGTCGATCACGATGTAGGTCTTCCACGGATACGAGAACGGCGCCGGCCGCAGAGCGGTGAGCACCGAGCCCGTGACCCTGAAGACGTCGAGATCCGTTCGGGTGCCGCCGCTCGGGACGCTCGCCTGCCCCAACGACTTTATGATGACGTCATGCGTGGTGTTCTTCAGCCCGGTCGCCGCCCAAACCACGCGCTGGTTGACCGTCGCCGTGGCGTACTGGCTCACCATGGCTACCTTCTTGCCGTCAAGCCACACCTCGGACAGGCCGTTTGACGGTCCTTTCCGGCCATACCAGATGACGTCGGTACCTTTGAAGCGCAGCGTCACCGCCGCACCACGCGCCCCCGTGCGCGCAAGCCCGCCACCATAGGCCGACGAATTGCGCAGCATCGACCATGTGCCTTTGCGATACAGACGACTGTCAGCCTCTTGCACGCTGATTCCGGGGACCTTACCCGTACGGGCTGATACCCCGTCGATATCGAACGCGTCCACATGTACGTACGTGTCGGTGCTCGAGGTCTCCTTCGACCCCAGCACAACAAGCTTGAGCGTGTGACGACCCGCTCCAAGTCCCGAAGCGCGGAACACCGCCTGCTGGCTCTGATGGACCGGCGCGTAGAAGCTGACCGTCGCGGTCGAAACGCCGTCGAGATACACACGCGCCCGACCACGGTTCGGCCCAAGTTGGCCCACTACCGCGACCCCTGTACCGTCAAACGACATCGACACAGCCGAATAGACGGTCTTGGAATACCGCGCGCTGTTCCCTGATGCGCTTGCTTGGTTGGCATACTTCCATGTTCCGGTGAAACGTACCGCCGAGAGATCGTCTTCAAGACGGCGGGGAGCGGGTGTTGACGTGGGGTCAGCGTCGGCTGTCGACTCGCCGGTCACGATCAAGCTCTGGGCGGACGCGGGCACAACTGGATGCGTCCGGACCGAAGCCGTCGCCGAAACAGGCACGAGGCCGCTGCACAGAGAACACACCATCACGAGAGCGAACGCTCTTTGCAGGTCCTTGCGCATGGCAATCCTCCAGATAGACAACTGGCAGACCATTCGTCTGCCTGCCCATGATTATGCCACGCCGATGATATCGAAATGGATACGAACGTTTGTTCGACACGATGCAGGCCGCGTGGTAGTCTTCGCACGTGACCACATCGAACAGGAGTTCGACTCATGCTCCCGAAGTCTCTCTCGCCCGACAATGCGGCTCAAACCCAGGAGCTGCTTGAGGACCTCAATCCAGAGCAGCGCAGTGCCGTGTGTCATGACGACCGACCGCTTCTGTTGGTCGCAGGTGCCGGGACGGGCAAGACCACGACGCTGGCGCACCGCGTCGCCTGGCTGATCGCCCGAGGCGCCGATCCGTCGCGCCTGCTGTTGCTGACCTTCACGCGACGCGCCGCATCCGAGATGATGCGCCGGGCCGAAGCACTCCTGGGCCGAAGCGCAGAGCGCGGTTCCCACATCCCGGCGAGTTCGAAAGTGTGGGGCGGAACGTTCCACGCAGCAGGAGCGCGGCTTCTTCGGATACACGCGCCTGACTTCGGTATGGAACCTGACTTCACCATTCTCGACAGGGGCGATGCAGAAGACCTCATGCACGTCTGCCGAACCAATCTGGGACTGGGCACCGGCCGCAAACGCTTCCCACAGAAATCGACCTGCCTGGACATCTACTCACGCTGTGTGAACGCGCAAAGCGCCCTCACAGACGTGCTGCCAGCGACGTTTCCGTGGTGCAAACACGTCGAATCCGACCTCGCCCGCCTCTTCGTGGCCTACACCGACGCGAAAGAGGCCCAGCAGGTTCTGGACTACGACGACCTGTTGCTGTTCTGGCGTGGTTTGCTCGCCGACCCTGTCGCCGGGGAGCGCGTGCGGACGCGCTTCGATTACGTGCTTGTCGACGAATACCAAGACACCAACGCGTTGCAGGCCGATATTGTCGCGCTCCTGCGTCCAGATTCGACCGGAATCACCTGCGTGGGTGATGACGCACAAGCGATCTACGGGTTCCGAGCAGCTACCGTGCGAAACATCCTCGACTTCCCCTCCAGGCACCCGGGCGGCGACCTGCTGACGCTCACACAGAACTACCGGTCGAGTGCCGCCATTCTCGACGCCACCAACGCGGTCATTGCGCAATGTGCGGAGCGCCACGCCAAGGATCTCTGGACCACGCGCTCAGGTGGCGGTCGGCCATCGCTCGTACGCTGCCGCGACGAGGCCGAGCAGACCCACTGGATCGCCGACCGCGTTCTCGAGCACCGGGAACAAGGTGCAGCGCTCAAGGACCAGGCCGTTCTGTTCCGCGCACAGCACCACTCACTCGATCTCGAGATGGAACTGTCGCGACGACAGATCCCCTACCGGAAGTACGGTGGCCTCAAGTTCGCCGAAACCGCTCACGTCAAGGACCTGTGTGCCTTCCTGCGTCTTGCCGAGAACCCCCTCGACTCCATGGCCGCACTGAGGGTGCTGGGCCTCTTGCCCGGTATAGGGCCCAAGACAGCCGCGACACTCGGAGACCTCCTGGCCCAGAGCGGCGGGAATCTTGATGTCTGGTCGCAGGCGGTCGTTCCAGAACCCGCACGCGCGATCTGGCCGCAGCTGGTGTCTTTGCTTCGGTGGCTGAGCGCGACCCGCGGAGACGTGCCCGCGCAGGTGCAAGCCGTCCGCACGGTCTACGCGCCACTTCTTCAGCAACGCTACGACAACAGCGCCGCGAGACTCGCCGACCTCGAGCAGATCGAATCCATCGCCAGCAGGTGCAAGACCCGCTCGGCCTTGCTGACCGACCTGGTTCTCGACCCGCCCGCATGGACCGGCGACCTGTCCGGACCGCCACTGCTCGATGAAGACTGGCTCGTGCTCTCAACGATGCATTCTGCCAAGGGCCTCGAGTTCGACACGGTCTACGTGATCCACGCTGCGGACGGCAACATCCCCAGCGACATGGCCACCGGTTCAGCCGTGGAGATCGAAGAGGAGCGCCGCCTGTTCTACGTCGCGTGTACTCGGGCGAAGCGCCATCTATACGTGACACACCCCTTGCGCTTCTACAAAGCCGGCAACCCGATGACCGACACGCACGGCTACGCACAGCGCACGCGGTTCATCAACGATGCTGTGGCGCCGTTCTTCGTCGAGATCGCAGCAGTCGCAGAGCCTGCGCCAGAAGACGACGCGGTTCAGGCACCCCCGCCAAACAACACGACGAGCGCCGACATCCGGGCAAGCGTCAGAAAGCTCTGGACCTGAGCTATTCGTCCACGTGAGAGCAGCCGCGAGGGTGGTTGACGATGTACTCGACGGCCTGTTCGCACGAATCAGTCAGATGCAGCAGGTCGAGGTCCTTGGGTTCGATGGTCTTCTCGGGGACGAGGGTGTCCTCGACGAATCGCGTCAGCGGCGTCCAGAACTCGGTTCCCATGCACACGAGCGGGAACGGGTCGATCTTTCCGGTCTGCATGAGCGTCAGTGTCTCGAATATCTCGTCGAGCGTCCCGAACCCACCTGGCATGACCACAAACGCGCATGAGAACTTCACCAGCATCACCTTGCGGACGAAGAAGTGCTCGAACTCCACATACCTGTCCAAGTAGGCGTTGGGCTTCTGCTCTTGGGGAAGATGGATGTTGGCCCCGATGGACAGGCCGCCCGCTTCCTGACATCCGCGATTGGCAGCCTCCATCACTCCCGGTCCGGCACCGGTCATGACCGCAAACCCCCGCTCCGCGAGTTGGCGCCCCATGTTGCGGGCCAGCTCATAGGTGGGATGGTCCTCACCGAAACGCGCCGAACCAAAGACCGTCACCACGGGTCTGCCAATATCCAGAAGCTCAAGACCACGCAAGAACTCGAGAAACACCCGAACCGAGCTCTCGAGATCATCTCCTCGTTCTCTTCCGTGCTCCAGGAATGCGCTTTCCGCACCAGCGAGCTGGCGGAGAACCGAGTCGTCAGGCAGCAGGTTTCGGCGATCGGGCATGTGGTCTCCTACCATTTCGCATAGTCTTCACCGTGCTCGCGATACTCCTTGAGCGTGGCGCCGGTCTGGTCGCGCAGGTTTAAGATCTTGCAGGCCATCTCCAAGCAGCTGATCCACTGGAACGCCTCTTCTAGCACCGTACCGATGGCGAACGGTCCGTGGCCGCGCAACAGGACGCATTTGTACTCCCGCAAAGCCTCGGACACGGTGTCAGCAACGGCGCTTGAGCCGGCGGTCTGAGGGAGTGAGTAGACGGGCACCTTGTGCAGCAGGTAGCTCGCCTCTGAATCGATGGGCACGATTTCGTCATCGATCATCGATCGAAGGATCGTATGCGGCGAGTGGGTGTGGACAATCGCCAACCCGTTGGTCCGAGCATAGATGGCGCGATGCACGACGATCTCGGTCGAGGCAAGGGCCACCTCGCTGTCGTCATGGTCGAGCGAAGTCTCAATGATGTCCCGCTCGGTGAGGCGCCCCAACATGGATCCCCGCCTGGTAATGAGGATGCGATCGCCCACCCGCACGCTCATGTTGCCACCGTGGCTCGAAATCAGACCTGCCGTGTAGATGTCTTGCCCGATATCGCGGAACTGCTCGTACATCAGCTGGCCTTCTTCCTGAAAGGTGCCCCTGCGATAAGGTCAGCCAAGCGCGGAATGGGTCCGAGTCCGAAGACCAGCACCAAGGCCGTCGTCGTCAGCAGGACGGCTGGAAGAGTCCCCGTCAGCATCTCTCGGTAATCGTAGAACTTGATGGTCTGCACGAACAGCGCATGCCACACGTATATCGACAGAGAAGCCACGCCCAGCGTCGACAACAGGGACTTCGAGCGCGGAACCAGCTGAAGAAAGGCTGCAATCAGGAGACCGGCGATAGCGAGCAGCTCGAGTCTGATGACACCTGCGGGCGCGCCCACCAGATGCAGCCCCTTGTAGGGCGCGCGCCCCAAGAGCACTTCGCTTCCGGTCACGAGCACCCCAGAGTACAGCGCGGTGAAGGCGAGCACGAAGACGAGCACTGCGACCACACGGGTCCACCGATTCCGTGGCATCGCCCAACCCATCTGCTTCACGCGATAGCCGGCCACATAGAACGGCAGAAAGGTGAACACGCGGTTGATGGTCAGCCACTGACCGCCTTTGATGAAGTACCCGGATGCTGCAGAAATCAGAACCGCAATGGCAATCGACACGAGAGCGGCCTTTGTGCCCTTGCCGACTGCAAACAGCGCAAGCGCAAGTTGCCACCACGCCATCGCGAGTAAGAACCACAATGCGAAAGCCGGGTGGAACAGAATCTGATTGAGGCCGAACGCCGGCCCGTCAAGCAACAAGTATCCCCATGCAAGACTGATCGTGTTGAACGCCAGATACCGCCAGAGGACCTTCCCCAACGAGTGCGCGCCCTTCTGGGTGAACTCGTAGGGTCGCGACAACATCCCGGTCACGAAGATGAAGGCAGGCATATGGAACAGCAGCACCATGAGATAGAAGGATCGCCCGGGCTGGACCTTGGCGACTTCCAGCGAGAACAGGTGGTTGAACACCACCAGGCTGATCAGTCCCGCCTTCGCATTGTCGAAGAACGGCACGCGCTGCTTGACGGGTTGTGCGATCGCCACCGCATCTTCTGCCACGCTCACACCGCCCCCGCCAACTCGGAGAGCCCCAACTGTTCGAGCTTTGCTGACCTCGGTACGCCAGAACCGTTCCAGCCCCTGAAACGGTAGTACTCCTCAAGCATCGGAGCCAGGTCGACCACCTGCCCGGCAGCGTTAGCGTCCTCGAGCAGGCGTGTCGGAAGGCGGTCGTCTGCAGCGGTGAATCCCTCCCGATTGTTGTACAGCCGCTCGAGATTCCAGATGCGCTCACCGGTCCCCAGCAGCTCCTGGCCACCCATCTCGAAACCCGTGACGGCCGAGAAGAGCCTCGCGTAGTGCTCCTCGGAAAGCGCGAAACTCGAGAACTTGCACAAGCTCAGCGAGTCCAGTGCAGCACCCAGATGCTGGGCGACGATCAGCAGCCCCGCCTTGCCGCCGGTGGCAGCCGGGTCGACCAGTTTGGGAGTGCCCAGCACCTCGAAACCCAGCATGTTCCCGCGAAGGTGGCAGCCTCCGCGGTTGCTCGTCGCGTAGCCCAGACCCTGGCCTTGCATGCCACGAGGGTCATACGCGGGCAGTTCAAGCCCTTTGACCTCCATGGCGATGTCCGGCCGCGCGAACGATGCGCATAGTGCGCGTGCGCCGGACGCAGCGGCCTCTCCGAACTCACCCTTACGCGCACCCAGTGCGCGAATCGCATCAGCAACGCTGGCACTGTCGCCACGCCGTGGGCCTTCCGCCAGCAGGCCCTCCTCGGCCAGCTCGATCGCTGCAGCGATGGTGCCACCCACCGAGATCGTGTCGAGCCCCAGCTCGTTACACAGGTAGTTCAAGTCGACAACGGCCTCGAGCGAATCGATACCCAAGTTCGCGCCCAGTGCCCATATGGTCTCGTACTCGGGGCCGTGGCCCTCGCCCTTGGCGGTCCTGGTCTGACGCCCGCACACGATGGGGCATCCCCAGCAGCCGGCGCGCTTCACCAGGAACTCATCGGCAAGCCGTTCGCCGGAGAGTCCGTCAACGAATGCGCCTCCGGGCTCGCGGTAGTTCATCGCTGGCATCAAGCCACGCTTCCCCAGCACGCCCACGAGCATGGCAGTCCCGAAACGAGGCAGTGCCGTACTCGTGATCGGGTTGGCCGAAAGGGTCTTCTTGACCTCATACAGGAAGAACTCGAGGTCCTCAGGGTGAGCGACTGAGGGCCGCGTCAAGCCGGATACCACGATGCCCTTGATTTTCTTCGAGCCCATCACAGCACCCATGCCGCCGCGGCCCAGTGCACGTCGGTTGTCGACCATGATCGTGGCGAGCAGGACCTCCCGCTCCCCCGCCGAGCCGATCACTGCAGCGCTCACGCCGGTGCGCCCCTCAAGCAGCGCCGTGGTCGCCCGCGAGACCTCGGCACCCGCCAGCGCGTCGGCGGCAACGAACCGCACGCCTTCTGCGTCGATCTCGAGCGTCGACAACGACGACGACGCTCCAGTCACCACCAGCGCGTCATAGCCCGCGCCTTTGAGTCGCGCGCCAAACGCGCCCCCGCAGTTGGTGTCGAGCACCGTTCCGGTCAGCGGGGACTTGCCCGTGAGCGAGAAGCGACCCGATGTGGGGGCCTTAGTGCCCGTCAAGGGCCCCGTCGCGAAGATCAACGGAGCCTCAGGCGACAGGGGGGCGACATCCGGAGGCGCGAGGTCGAAGAGCAGACGTGCGCCCAAGCCCCGTCCGCCTATGAAGTCGCGCGCCAATGCCACGTCGAGTTCTTCGACGTGATAGGTCTGTTCGCTGAGATCGACGTACAGTACGCGGCCGCAGTAGCCGTGCCATTCAGTCATGTGGCCTACTCGCAGGGTGTGTCGGAGTGCTCTCGTTGCTGATACTCGAGTGCGCGGGCAAGTCGGTAGAAGTCGCTGTCCTTGCGGATGAAGCGGATACGGGTCTTGAACGTGTCCGGATCGATCAACTCATCGAATGGAACATACTTCAAATCGAGCTGATCGCGCACGCTCACCATCACTCCGGTGCGTCCATCTTCAACAATCGCTCGGAATGCGCCGAATCCCAGCTGGCTCCCCAACATCACATCGAACGCCCCGGGTTCCGCACAGCGCGTCTCATAACCGATCTGCTTGGCCCTTACCTTGATGTTGCGACCGGTTCTGCGTTCGTACTCACGTTCGATGGCACCCGCGAGATGCTCGCCGATACGAACCGCTCCCAGCATCGAGTTCCCGTGTTCGTCGACCACGCAGGGTTGCTGCTCCTCGGACAGAAGCTCCGCAAGGCCCTCGGCGATACAGATGACCCCGTACTCACGACCGTCTGCGGCCCGCGTCTCCATCAGATCAACCATCTCGCGGGCCACGGCCTCGGCATCGAACCCGTCCTCGAAGTCCTCGACAGACATCATCCGGGTCGCTTCACCCGCGATTCCGGCGGCATACGTGAGCCATCCCGCCTTGCGTCCCATCATCTCGAGCACGTACCACGCCTTGGTCGAACGCGCGTCTGCCCCGATGTTTCGGATAGTCATGGCCGCGTAGTGCGCCGCCGAAGTGAACCCGAACGTCCAGTCGATGCCGAAGTAGTCGTTGTCGATGGTCTTCGGCAGATGCACGATGCGTATGCGGCGCAGCTCGGGCAGGAGCTCCTGCATCCGGTACAGGTAGTTCGCTGTCTTGAGCGTGTCGTCGCCGCCGATCGAGACCAGTGCATCGATCTCGTAGTATTCAAGCGCCTCATAGACGGCCCGCAGCTTGACGTTCTTCTCGGGATCGACCAAATCGCACAGCTCTCGAACCGGCTTGCCGGGATTCGCTCTCGAGGTCCGCAGGATGATGTCCTTGCGCGACCGGATCCCTGAGACAAGGTCCCTGGTCAGACACAGGTAGTCCCGCCCCTCCACCAACGGTTGATCACAGGTGAAGCGCTCCAGGTCCTCATAGCCGTCCAGGAACCCGAATACTTGGATTCCGGCGTTCAGAAAAGAGATGGCGGCAGCAGAGATGACGGCGTTGGCCGCTGGCGCCGGACCTCCCGAGAACAGCATGCCCACACGACGCACAGGATGATCGGGGCTCATGACGTACCTCCGGTTAAGCGGGTCGGGCGGCCACCTGGTCTACGGGGCGTACGCGCCCACCGCCCTCAGGCGCTCGTAACGTGTCGCAACCAGCTCTTCTCTGTGGATACCCGAAAGCTCGAGAAGCGCACGCCCTACCGACGTACCCACCGCCACGAACATGGCAGCCGGGTCATGATGCGCCCCGCCAACCGGTTCGGGCACGATCTCGTCGATGATCCCCATGCCAAGCAGGTCGCTTGCGGTCATCTTCAAACACGCGGCCGCAGATGACGCCTGGGCGGAGTCGCGGTACAGGATCGAGGCACACGCCTCGGGGCTGATCACCGAGTAGTACGAGTTCTCAAGCATGATGAGCCGGTCGCCGAAGCCGATGGCCAGCGCCCCGCCGCTGCCTCCCTCTCCGATACCGACCGCGACCACCGGAACGCCCACAGCAGATAGCGTCGCAAGTGACTCCGCTATGGCCCACGCCTGTCCCCGCTCTTCGGCTTCGATCCCGGGAAACGCCCCCGCTGTGTCGAGGAACGACACGATAGGCAACCCGAACTTGTCGGCCATCTGCATGATGCGCATCGCCTTGCGAAAGCCTTCGGGATGCGGGGAACCGAAGTTGCGACGTATGTTCGACTTGGTGTCGGTGCCCTTGCGGTGGCCCAGGATCACCACACGACGGCCCTGGAAGGTGCCGAGGCCTGCGAACATCGCCTCATCGTCGCCGTACGATCGGTCGCCGTGCAACTCAAGCACGTCGTCGAAGAGCGCTGCGATGTAGTGCTCGGTCTTGGGCCTGGACGGGTGCCGCGCGATCTGGACCCGGTCCCACGGGCCGAGGTCACGGTAGGTCTGGTCGCGCAGGACCTCTATCTGCGCCGACAGCGCTTCAATCTCGGCCGCCAGCTCGGGATCCGCCGAGACGTCCATTCGCTTGAGCGCCACGACCTTGTCTTCAAGTGCGAACAGGGGCCGCTCGAACTCCATCACGTGACGACGGGCCATCTAGCTCGCACCTCCATCAGAGACTCGTGGAGTGAGATAGTTCAACAACAGCGCCAAACGCGATCGCAGCTCGCCTCTGGGCACGACCTCATCGATCAGGCCGTGCTCGAGCATGAACTCGCTCGTCTGAAAGCCCTTGGGGAGCTTCTGGCGAATCGTCTGTTCGATGATACGTGGACCGGTGAAGCCGATACTTGCGCCGGGTTCGGCAAGGATCACGTCGGCCAGCACCGGAAACGACGCGGTGACGCCTCCATAGGTCGGATTGCTCAGCACGGAGACATAGGGCAGCCCTCGGGCGAGATGTCGCTGGACAGCGGCACTGGTCTTGGCCATCTGCATCAGCGAGAACATCCCCTCCTGCATGCGGGCGCCGCCGGACGCCGTGATCATCACGACGGGCAGACGCCTCTCAGTGGCCAGTTCGAACGCACGCGCGATCTTCTCGCCGACGACCGAACCCATCGATGCGCCGATGAATCGGAAGTCCATGACTCCCAGGACCACTGGTATGCCGTCGATTGCAGCTGTGCCGGTCACCACGCCCTCGTTCAGACCGCTCTTCGCTCGGCCCCCCTCAAGGGACTCGGCGTACGACTTGGCCGCAACGAAGGACAGCGGGTCCGCAGGGGCAAGGTGTCCGTCGGTCTCGAGGAACGAGCCCTCATCGGCGATCATCTCGATACGCTGCGGCGCAGGAACGTCGAAGTGGTGCCCGCAAGACGGGCACACCCTCATGTTCGCTACAAGATCGCCTTCGTAGATGGTCTTGTGGCAGGTCTCGCACTTGATCCAGACGCCGTCGGGCACATCCGAAGCAGGCGCAGAGGCACCTTCGGAGACACGCGTATAGCGCCGGGCCTCTCTGGCGGAGAACCAGTCGGAAATGGGCATCTGAGTGTCCGCGGCGCTAGACCGCGAAGTCCTTGTCTCCCGCGAACACTGCCAGCGCGTCAGCAACGCTCCAGTCACCAAGTGTGATGGCGCTGATTGCCTTGGTCAGACGAACCGCCTCGTCGAGCGAGCGCTGGTGGATGTTGCGACCCGTGGCGTTGCCGGTCGCGCCGCCCACGTGGATCTGGTCCCACAGCTGCTGCAAGAACACATCGGCCTCGACGGTGGAACCACCGGCACATACCAGACCGCAACGGCCGGATGCGGACGAAGCCTCTTTGAGCTTGTCTGCCGAGGAGCCCGCGTCGTCGCCCTTGGGCGGGTTGACCTTCACGAAGTCGGCGCCCAGACACAGTGCCGTGCCTGCTGCCCCAGCGATCAGGTGAGCGTCCTTCTCGTTAGCCACAGCCTTGCCACGTGGGTACATCCACAACACGACGATCAGACCGTTGGCGTGCGCGTCAGCGATGAGCTGGCCGGCCTCGGCCAACATCTGAGATTCATAGTCGCTGCCAAGGTAGATGGTGTATCCGATACCGACCACGTTCACACCGTTGTCGCGCATGTCGAGAACGGTCTCGATACCGTAGAGCTGCGGCGAGTACGGATCATCCTGATGCTTGGCGGGGTCCTGGCTGGTCTTGATGAGGTGGGTCTTGGAGTTCATCTTCACCAGATAGTTGATCTCCGGATAGTCCGCCGCGTAGGCGGCCACAAGACCCCGCTGACCTGCCAGAACGCCACAGACGCCCTGCGAACCGATACGAAACAGGTGCTCGGGCTCGGAGTCTGAGATATCGATGCCCGCACCGTGGAAGTCATCGTTGAGGTGCTCGATCTTCTGGTCGCAGGCAAACAACATCAGACGTCCGGTGCCGCGAGTTGCCTTCAAGTAGTTGTCTACGTAGGTGTCACGCGCCTCAGCGGACACATCTGCCGGAACGCGAACCTGGTCGCTAGTGATACTCGGCATGGAAACCCTCCCTTTCGTGAACCTAGACTCGAATGGCGGCCTCGGGGGCCGCCTGAGAACACCGCTTTTTAGGTTATTCCATCGAGGCCGTGCGCGCTACCGCTTGAAACCATGAAACCTCAACCGAGATGCTTTCGCATCGTCCGGTGCTCAATCCCCGTGAGTCCACTGACGAACACGTCACTGACTACCTGGTAGCCCAGTCGCTGGTAGAAGTCGATGGCGGTGTCGCGAGCGTGCAGCACCACTTCATCGTCCGCCTCAGCGCGAGCGCGCCGCTCGACCGCCTCCATGAGCGCACGTCCCACCCCTGTACCTCTGACAACCGGATCCACGGCCACCTGCCGGACCTGTCTCGGTGCCCCTTCCGACTGCGGCAACAGGCGTGCCGTGCCCAGGAGTGCCCCGTCGGGGCCCAGGGCAACTGCGGTCACCGAGCCCGACTCATGTTCGCGCCACGCGCCTGCGCGATCCACGCCAAAGTCGCGATAGAGAATCTCGTAGAGCAATGCGGCGAGCTCTTCGGCGCGCTCCCACGCCAGAGCGTCAACGAACTCGATCTCCACCGGCAGCGTCACGCTTCAGCCACCGTACTGGTTGGTGATGGGCATCCTTCTGTCCTTGCCGAACGCCTTGGGCGTGATCTTGATGCCGGGCGCCCCTTGCCTGCGCTTGTACTCCGAGCGGTCGGTGAGTGCGATGACCCGGTCGACCACATCTGCCGAGAACCCCGTCGACACGATATCGTTGCGGCTGTCGTCGCCCTCCACGTAGCGCGAGAGGACCGCGTCGAGCACGTCGTAGGGAGGCAGTGAGTCCTGATCGGTCTGGTCCGGCCGCAGTTCGGCCGAAGGCGCCTTGTCGATGATCGCCTGCGGGATGACGGCAGCCTCCGAGCGGCCATTGCGCCACTCGGCCAGCTCGTAGACCCGGGTCTTGAAGACATCCTTGAGCGGGGCGTACCCGCCCACCATATCGCCATAGAGCGTGCTGTAGCCCACCGAGAGCTCGCTCTTGTTGCCTGTTGCAAGCGTGAGCCAGCCGAACTTGTTCGAAAGCGCCATGAGCAGCGTGCCGCGTACCCGCGCCTGCAGGTTCTCCTCGGCCACGCCGGAATCAGTACCCTCGAAGCTCGGCGCCAGCGTCTCCAGCAGCGCCGAGAATGCCGGCTCCACGGATAGCTCCCGCGTCTCGATTCCCAGAAGCGAGGCCAGCTCGAGTGAGTCTTCGACGCTGCCCCCTGACGAGTAGCGGCTCGGCATCAGAACGCCGTGCACATGCTCAGGTCCCAGAGCGTCGGCCGCTATGGCGGCGGTAAGCGCCGAATCGATGCCTCCGGACAGTCCGATCGCGACATCAGAGAAGCCGTTCTTGCGCACGTAGTCACCGAGGCCGGTCACAAGCGCGCTGTAGACCTCATGACTACCCTCGACCACCGGTGCGAGATCGGCAGACGCACCCAGCTTCGCTCCTGGGGTGAAATCAGCGATCACGAGGTCCTCCTCGAACGCCTTGCCACGCGCGATCACCTCACCCGAGGGAGAAATCACCACGCTTCGCCCATCGAACACCAGCTCATCCTGGCCGCCAACGAGATTGCAGTATGCCAGCCAGACACCGTTGTCCCGAGCACGCGCGCGAAGCATGTCCTCGCGCTCCGCGCCCTTGCCCGCGTGGAATGGTGACGCCGAGACATTCAGCAACAGCGTTGCCCCCGCCCGTACCGCCTCCTCGGCGAGTTCCGGTGTCCAGATGTCCTCACAGATAGTCGTGGCGAACATGGTTCCGCCAAGTTCGGTCAGGCCAGGAGCTACTCCCTCGGAGAAGTAGCGGCGCTCGTCAAAGACGCCATAGTTGGGCAGACGCCGCTTGTGATAGACCTGCAGTACCCGGTTGTTGCCACAAAGTGCAACAGCGTTGTAGAGGTTCTCGCCCACCCGGTCGACGAATCCCACCAGCGTGAAATGTCCGCACACCGCAGAGACCTGCTCGAGCGCCATCAGGTTGTCCTCGACGAAGTGCTCTTTGAGCAGCAGGTCCTCGGGCGGATAGCCGGTGAGTACGAGCTCGGGAAGAATGGTGATCCCGGCCCCTTGGTCGTCGGCAGCCTGCACAGCGCGCATGACGCGTGCCATGTTCCCTTGGATATCACCGACAGTGGGGTTGATCTGCGCAAGCGCAACTCGCATGGGTGCTCACTCCTGTCACCACTCAACAACGAAGGCACCTGGAAGCCAGGCAGTTCGAGTCTACCCGATGCCCGGTACGTAGTATACCCCCCTGGGTATGTCGATTAGAAGTGGGTATAGGTATCTATGGTGGCGAGACCACCATCCGAACGTGTTCGAAGGAGGTGAGAAAGATGACACTGCTCATGAGACGCGACCCGCTGTTGCGGGACGCGTGGGGGATACAGCGTGACCTGGACCGGCTGATGTCGGCCTTTGCCGCGTCATCGCCCTCAACCGACCTGATGGCCCGCACTGACGAGTTCGCTGTTCCCAGCATCGACGTGATACGCCGCGGCGAGGACCTGGTGTTCCACGCCGAGATGCCCGGTATGAAGTCGGAAGACATCGATATCTCGGTCGCCGAGGGGCTGTTGACCGTCAGTGGCACCCGGTCGAGCGAAAGCACTACCGAGGAGAGCGATTATCTGGTTCGCGAGACCAGCTACGGATCGTTCCAGCGTACGCTGCAGCTGCCGACCGGCCTCGACCCGAAGTCGATCCAAGCCGAGTACCGCGACGGGATTCTCGACATCGTGATTCCTGGTGCCGCGAAGAGCACCGAATCCCCCACTGTCCACATCCCGGTAAGCACGCACACGCAGGAGAGGCTCGATACGCATCACTAGCGACGCCGTGATGGACCCGGTGCCACTAGTCGACACAACTCAGTGCAACATGGCCGCCCACTACGGGTGGCCATGTTTGGCACGGCCTCTCTGAGCTGCGGCTTTGACAAAGATGGCATCGCATTCGCTCTGAAACGGGCGGCCCCCCGCACACCCCGCGAAGACTACCCACAAGCGGGGGGCGCCCTCAGGGCACCGACGGACACACTGCTCCGCACGGCCCCCGAAGGCACTGCAACCGTTGAAAGGCACCGTGTGAAGGTAAGAGTCCTGGTACCCAGCGTACGCGCTCTGGTGAGCGCCGCCCTCGTCGTCGCCTTCATGGCGACATTTTCATTCTCGGCACCGGAACCAGCCGGAGCCATCACCCGATCCCAGATCATCAAGCGTGGCAACGTATGGGTGAAGAAGCGTATCCCCTATAGCCAGTCACGGACCTACCACGGCTACCGTCGCGACTGCTCGGGATTCGTGTCCATGGCGTGGAAACTCAAGCATTCCTACACCACTCGCACCATCTCATCGCGTGCAAAACGCATCAGGATCAGCTCGCTGAAACCGGGCGATGCCGTACTGATTCCGGGCCACGTGAGTCTCTTTGGTGGATGGAAGAACAAGAAGGCCCGCACGTACTGGGCACTCGAGGAGACCACCTGGGGAAGCCATGCCAAGAAGCGTGTGCGCAAGATTCCCCGCAACGCCAAGGCGCTTCGCTACAAAAAGCTCACCGCACCCAAGGTTGCGAAGAAGGTCCCTCCGGTGCCCGGCCCTGATGACGAGTCTTCGACTCAATCACTTATCGACCAGGGCTTGAAGTCGATCGTCGAGCGGTCCGTCGTGCCAACAGACATGGTCACGCTACTTACCCAGATAGAGTTGGTCACAGCCAACTAGCCCGTGTGACGACTCCCTAGACGACCCCATGCACGGCGTCGGCGAGCTCTCGGCATAGCGCACGGAGTTCGCCGGCGTCGTGCTGTCTGCGCACGAGCGCCGAACCCACGACAACGCCGTCGGCAGAGCGCGCCACAATCGCAGCCTGCTCGGGTGTCGACACCCCGAATCCCACCGCCACGGGAAGTGTCGTGCTTGCCTTCACTCGCCCGACCAGCGTGGCGAGCTCGTTCGGGAGTTCCGTACGCTCGCCGGTGACACCAGTGGTCGAGACGCAGTAGACGAAACCACGCGACATCTCGCCCACCTTGCTCAGCCGCTCAGGTGTGGAGGTCGGCGCCGCAAGAAACACCGTGTCTATTCCCGAGGAGACCGTCAGCCACATCGGCGCCATATCGGGCGGCAGGTCCGGCACTATGACCCCGCCGATCCCCGCCGACCTAATCGCTTCAGCGACCCGTGGCAGCCCCATACGCATAAGTGGATTGAGATAGGTCATCAGCGCGAGAGGCGGAGCGCCCTCGCCCATCTCAGCCAGAAACTCGGCGGCCAGGTCGATCGTCTCGGCCAGACCGAATCCGCCCGGGTTAGCGCTACGGGCGACATCTGCCGCCTCACGGATCACCGGTCCGTCGGCCAACGGGTCGGCGTAGGGCACTCCAAGTTCGATCAGATCGGCTCCGCCGTCCACGAGTGCGCGCAGGGCGTCCAGAGATCCGGCACGGTCGGGGTAGCCCGCCATGACGTAGGCAACGAGCGCGGGTCTGCCGTGGATGAATGCCCCGCGCAGTCCGTCACTCACTGCCAAGCCCGGCTTCTCGAACGATATCTATGTCCTTGTCGCCACGCCCCGAAAGCGTCACAACTACCGTGGCATCAGGACCCAGCCGCTTCGCGAGCCGAGGCAACAACGCCAGCGCGTGGCTGCTTTCGATGGCCGGAATGATGCCCTCCGTGCGGCACAGCAGGTCAAAGGCCTCAAGCGCCTCGTCGTCGGTCACCGGCTCGTAACTGACCTTGCCTTCGTCTTTGAGAAACGCGTGCTCGGGACCGATTCCCGGGTAGTCGAGTCCCGCCGAGATCGAGTACGCCTCGAGTGGATTGCCGGCGTCATCTTGCAGCAAGTAGCTGTAGAAACCGTGCATCACTCCGGGAGTGCCCAACGTCATGGATGCACCGGTCTGATCTGTGTCGATACCCTTTCCCGCGGCTTCAGCCCCCACAAGCTCGGGTGAGCCAAAGAGGTCCGCAGCAAGCACGAACGGGTAGAACGTCCCTATCGCATTACTCCCGCCGCCCACGCATGCGACAACGGCATCCACCTTCTCAATACCACGGCCTTGCAGTTGGTCGATCGTCTCAAGGCCGATGACGCTCTGAAAGTCACGCACCATCACTGGGTATGGGTGTGGGCCAACGGCGCTGCCAAGCACGTAGAACGTGTCCTCCACCCGCTCAACCCAGTGACGAAGTGCAGCGGTCACTGCGTCTGCGAGCGTGCCGGAGCCCTCATCGACTGGAATGACCTGGGCTCCCAGCAGCTTCATCTTGTAGACGTTGAGCGACTGGCGGCGGATGTCCTCCACTCCCATGAACACCGCGCACTCCAGGCCCATCAGTGCAGCGGTCGTCGCGGTCGCGACGCCGTGTTGCCCTGCACCCGTCTCGGCGATCACGCGCTTCTTGCCCATCCGCTTGGCGAGCAAACACTGGCCCAGTGTGTTGTTGATCTTATGGGCCCCGGTATGACACAGGTCTTCCCTCTTGAGAAAGACGGTTCCCAGACCCACAGCCTCTGCGAGCCTGCGCGCCTGGTACAGGGGAGTGGGCCTACCCACATAGTCGACCCACAGGTCGCTCAGATCCTCTTGGAACGACGGATCATCAGACGCATCCTCGAACGCCGCCGTGAGTTCGAGCAGCGCCGGCATGACCGTCTCGGGAACGAAGCGGCCGCCGTACGGACCGAAGAAGCCGTTCTCGTCTGGTCCGGTATAGACCTCATCGAGGCGAGGGAACATCTTGCTCATCGGTAGACCTCCTGGTCGACTGCGCGCACAGCAGCGCAGAATGCTGCGATCAAGCTGGGATCCTTGAGGCCGGGTGCAGACTCGACACCCGATGATACGTCGACCGCAAACGGGCGCATCGCGCGCACCGCCTCGGCCACATTGGATGGAGTCAGTCCCCCTGCGACAAACAGAGAAGCCCAGCCGGGGGACTCGCCGATATCATTCCAGGCGAAAGTCTTTGAGGTACCGCCCATTTTGCCAGATACGTATGTGTCGAGTAGCTGGGCGGCGGCTTGCCCCCGGTAGGGCTCTAGCGCTGTCCAAGCGAAGGCCGTACCAACTCGCGACGCTTTGATGACAGGAACGGAGATTCCCGAGCAGAACTCAGGCGTCTCGCTCCCGCACAACTGCACAGCGGTCAACCCGACCACCCTGACTGCGCTCTCGACCTCTTCGAAAGACGCGTCGACGAACACGCCCACCCGAGCGACCGGAGGTGGCACCGCAGCCGCCAAACGCGCCGCGTCATCGAGCGTGACCTGCCGAGACGACGGCGCGAACACGAACCCGACGGCATCCGCGCCGGCCTCAACTGCGGCCCGCACATCCTCGGCCCGCGTCAACCCACATATCTTGATCCGAGTCCGCATATCTAGAGGATTTCCTTGTCATGGATTTGGTTGAGCGAGAGCCGCCCGTTGGGGACAGGTTTGAGCCGCACGAGAGGGGTACCGGTGGCCCGAAGCGAAACACCCCGCAGAAGTGTTCGCTGTAAGACAGCGAACACTTCGAGGACGTTTCGCGTAGCGGTCATCGGTACCCCTCCCCTCAGAACTACAGGTCGTCGCCGCAGAGCGTAGCGCCCGCCGCGAAGTCGAAGTCCTCAAGCTCCCCAGCGTTGTACGCAGCGTACGCGGCCAGGTCGAAGTGACCGTGGCCGGACAGGTTGAACAGGATGACCTTGTCCTCGCCGGCCTCCTTCGCTGCGAGTGCCTCGTTGATCGCCGCAAGAATCGCGTGACTCGACTCGGGTGCGGGCAGAATACCTTCGGCGCGTGCGAACTGAGCCGCAGCTGCGAAACACGCGGTCTGGTCGACGGCAATCGCCTCGGCCTCGCCCTCGTGCACAAGCTGGCTGACGAGCGGCGAGTCGCCGTGATAGCGCAGGCCACCAGCGTGGATGCCTGCCGGAACGAAATCATGACCGAGCGTGTACATGAGCATCTGCGGCGTCATGCCCGCCTCATCGCCCAGGTCGTAGCGATACTCGCCTGCGGTCAGCGTCGGGCACGCCTTGGGCTCTACCGCGAGCAGACGCGCATTGCTCTTGCCCTCGAGCTTGCGGTGGTAGTACGGGAACGCGAGACCGGCGAAGTTGGAACCGCCGCCTACACACGCGATGACGACATCTGGCTCTTCCTCGGCAAGTGCCATCTGCTCGATGGCCTCAAGACCGATGATCGTCTGGTGCAGACACACGTGGTTGAGTACCGACCCAAGCGCATAGTGCGTGTCGTCGTTCTTCATGGCGACCTCGACAGCCTCGGAGATCGCGATGCCGAGCGAACCAGTGGAGTTGGGATCCATCGCCAGAACGTGGCGACCAGCTTCGGTCAGGTTGCTCGGTGACTTATGCACGGTGCCACCATAGGTCTCCATGAGGATGCGGCGGTACGGCTTCTGGTCGTAGCTGACCCCGACCATGAAGACCTCGACGTCGATGCCGTACAGCGCACCGGCGATCGAGAGCGCACTGCCCCATTGGCCGGCACCGGTCTCGGTCGAGATCTTCGTGATGCCTTCCTGCTTGTTGTAGTACGCCTGCGGGATTGCGGTGTTGGGCTTGTGCGAACCCGCAGGGCTGACTCCCTCGTACTTGAAGAAGATCTTCACGCCTGCAGGCAGGCCGAGCACCCGCTCGAGCTGCTTGGCGCGCAGGAGCGGCGAGGGACGATACGTCTTGTACACGTCGATGACGGCGCCGGGGATATCGATCCAGCGATCCGGCGACATCTCCTGTTTGAGGCACTCCATCGGGAAGAGCTTGGCCATGACCTCGCCAATCTGGTCGGGTCCAAGCTCGGTACCGTCGGGTGTGACCACACGCGGCGGTGCCGGTGGCGTCTTGAGGTCGGGCATGATGTTGTACCAAGCCTCAGGAATCCTGGTCTCGTCGAGCCCGAACCTCGTCTTGTCACTCATAGCTCTCTCCTCCCTTGCCGGGCCCTAACCAGACCCCGCCTCTCCGATGGACCGCTCCATCGAAACTGTCCCGCCGAGAAGTACCTCTCGGCGTTCTGAACCTATCTTTTCGAGCGCTTCATCACGCCCGTGAGACCCAACAACACATCTTCGGGGAAGTCCGAGCGCATCAGCGCCTCCCCTACGAGCACCGCATCGGCACCCGCTCGTGCGGCCGCCTCGACGACTCCACGATCTCGCACGCCGCTTTCGGCCACCACTACGGCGCCCGCCTTCTTTGCACGCGTAAGCAGTGGAATGACCTTCTCAGGTGTCACTTCGAGGGTTCGCAGGTTCCGACTGTTCACACCGATGAGCGGCGCCTTCACCGAAAGCGCTATGTCGAGTTCGGTCGTGTCGTGCACCTCGACGAGCGCTGTGAGACCCAGGGTCGTAGCGAGATCGAGATACTCCCCGACGTCCTCGCCAAGCACACTCACCATCAGCAGCACGGCGTCGGCGCCGTGACCCCGGGCTGCGAACAACTGCACCGGATCGACCACGAAGTCCTTGCACAACACGGGGATGTCCACCGCATCGGCCACATCGGAAAGATCGGCGAACGATCCCCCGAAGAACTTCGGCTCAGTGAGCACGCTGATACAGGCAGCGCCGCCGTCTTGGTAGTGGAGAGCCTGCTTGGAGGCTTCGCACTCGGGCGCGATCTTGCCTGCGCTGGGCGAGCACTTCTTGACCTCGGCGATTATCGCGATGTCCTCACGCTCAACGATCGCTGCCAGGAAGTCCCGCGGACTGCGGGAAGCGCTGGCCAGTCGCTCACGGTCCGCCGGGCGCAGATCACCAAAGGCAACGCCAAGCGCCTCTCGCCGCGCACCGATCACCGTGTCGAGAAAGTGGTCGCTCACGATACCCCTTCCGTCCTTTGCCGCGCCAGCGAGCCCAGTCGCTGGGAAACGGCCACCAACTTCTCAAGAGCCTCCTGCGCACGCCCGGAATCTATGCTTTCCCTCGCCAGCGCCACACCTTCTGCGAGGTCATTGGCTTTGCCCGCAGCCAGCAACGCGGCTGCTGCGTTCATCAGTACGACATCTCGCCGAGGCCCGTGCTGTCCGCTCAGGAGCAAGCGCAGTATCTGCGCGTTCTCGGCCGAATCTCCGCCAGCCAGGTCCGCTACGCTTCCCCGAGCGATGCCGACCTGCTCGGGGGTAATCTCGAAGACGTTCACCTTGCCTGCTTCAGCGGTGTATTCGGCAACAGTGGTCGGACCGCTCGAGCTGACCTCGTCCATGCCCGGATGACCGTTCACCACCAGCACCCGCTGCGCGCCCAGCCGGCCGGCAACCTCGGCGAGGACCGCCGTCAACCGCGGATCGTAGACTCCTAGAAGCTGTCGTGTGGCACCAGCAGGGTTCGTGAGCGGTCCCAGGATGTTGAACACCGTCCGGATGCCGATGTCACGACGCGGAACAGCCGCGTGACGCATGCTCGAGTGAAGCGACTGTGCGAACAAGAATCCCAGCCCTGCCTCATCGATGCAGCGCGCCATATCCGTGGCATCGAGCGTGATGTCGACACCGAGCGCCTCAAGCACGTCGGCCGAGCCGCTGGAACTCGATACTGCCCGGTTCCCGTGCTTGGCGACCGGCACTCCTGCACCAGCGACCACAAACGCGGTGCTCGTCGAGATATTGAAGGTATGAAGCCCGTCGCCGCCGGTACCGCAGGTGTCGATGAACCCTGTCGCGGCAGGCCGGACCGGCGTCGCCCGCTCACGCATCGCCCGTGCGAAGCCCACGATCTCGTCGACCGTCTCACCCTTCATGCGCATACCCACCACCAGCGCACTGATCTGCGACGGAGTGGCTTCCCCGTCCATGATTTGGCCCATGACCAGGTGGGCAACGTCTTCGGTGAGGGACTCGCCGGCAGCGACGCGGGCGATGGCCTGCGGCACGGTGGCAACCGCCGACATCCCCACGCTCGCCCTCTCGGTTCCGCCCGCCGCTGCGACCGCGCGCGGCGTGTCGCTGCCGCCGTCGGTCAGCGACACCTCGCCGGCGATATCGAGGAAGTTCGCGATTATCTTCGCCCCCTCGGGTGTGAGCACGCTCTCGGGGTGGAACTGGACACCGAAGAGGTTCTTCTCGGTGTGCGCGAGCCCCATGATCACGCCGTCAGGCGTCTGTGCGGTGATACGCAGTTGCGCCGGGACGCTTCCCGAATCCACACACAGCGAGTGGTAGCGAGTGGCGGTGAACGGGCTGGGTACTGCCGAGAAGACGCCGGTTCCGTCGTGCGTGACCGCATCGGTCTTACCATGTACCGGATGTGGTGCGCGGCAGATAGATGCCCCGTAGACCTCGGCTATGCACTGGTGTCCCAGACACACGCCCAGAAGCGCGATGTCTTTCTCGGCAGCCAACCGAATCACGTCGCGCGAGATGCCCGCATCGTCGGGGGTCCCGGGACCGGGCGAGATCACGATTCCTGTGGGGTTGAGGGCGAGTGCCTCGTCCGCACTCAATGCGTCATTGCGACGCACTTCGACCTCGGCCCCAAGCGCAGCAAGCAGCTGCACGAGGTTGTAGGTGAACGAATCGTAGTTGTCGATGACCAGGATCATGAGTTCACCTCCACGTCAGCGCGCATGCCCGCCGCGAGTTCGAGGGCCTTATGGAGGGCCGCCGCTTTGTGTCGGCACTCTTCATATTCCTTCTCCGGGACTGAGTCGGCGACTATCCCCGCGCCCGCCTGCAGGTATGCGGTGCCGTCGACTAGAACGACCGTGCGGATGGTGATGCACATGTCCATCGCTCCATCGAGGCCCACATAGCCGACTGTTCCCGCGTACGGTCCGCGTGCCGCCGGCTCAAGCTCTCGAATCAGTTCCATCGCGCGTACCTTGGGAGCACCGCTCACTGTGCCTGCCGGAAACGTCGCCTCCAACGCATCGAAGGCGTCCTTGTCCGGCGCCAGGGTGCCGGTGACGTTGCTCACGATGTGCATGACGTGGCTGTAATACTCGACCTCCATCAGCTCGTCCACACTCACCGAACCCGGCGTCGAGACACGTCCCAGATCGTTTCGACCCAGGTCCACGAGCATGACGTGCTCGGCACGCTCCTTCTCGTCAGCAAGAAGGTCTGCGCGCAGCTGACCGTCTTCGCTGGCCGTAGCTCCGCGCGGGCGGGTTCCGGCAAGGGGGCGAGTGAGCACCGTCTCGCCCTCGACGCGAACCAGCGGCTCGGGGCTCGATCCCACCAAGGTCACATCGCGGGTGCGGAGATAGAACATATAGGGGCTCGGATTCACCGCACGCAAGACCCTGTACAGATCGATACCGTCGCCCTCGAATGGAGCGCTGAACCGCTGCGAGAGCACGATCTGGAAGATATCTCCGGCGGCGATATGTTCCTTGGCGGTCTCGACCTGCGTGAGGAAGTCGGGCTTTGAGGTGTGGGCCTTGAGCGGTACCTCTCGCGTCACACCGACGTTGCCCAGTTCGGCACCGCGAGGGCCTGCGTCGATGCGACGCAGATAGCTGTCGATGCGCTTGAGAGCCGCGTCGTAGGCCATCTCCGGCGCCCCGCCGGGGCGCACCGGCGCGATTACCTGCATGACTCGGCGAGCATGGTCGAAGGCGACCACGACGCCGGCCATCATGAAGCTGAAGTCCGGCACCGAGAACTCACTGTTGTCGTGGCGCGGTACACGTTCGAAGGTGGATGTGGTCTCGTAGCCCACGTAGCCCACGGCCCCGCCGACGAACAGAGGCAGCCCTGGAACGCGAGCTACCTTGCCCGCGTCGAGTTCTCGAGAAACGACTCGCAGCGGGTCCTCGGCACGCTCTCCGTGAACACCGCCGTTCTCGACCACGACCTCGTTGCCCCGGCCAGTGATCACCGCCCGCTCGCCGATTCCCAGGAAGCTGTAGCGGCCCAGCCTCTCCCCCCCCACAACGCTCTCAAGCAGAAAGGCCTGCTCGGCACCATCGGCCAGAGCCATAAAGGCACTGATCGGAGTGGCCATGTCCGCGTAGACTTCGCGGGCCACCGGCACCACGTCATGATCCGCGGCCAGCCGCACGAACTCGTCTCTATTTGGCAGTATCACTTGTTCAACGCCTCTCTCCGCTTATCCTTCGTTCCCACAATCAGGGTCCGAAAAATACAAAGACCCCTCGTCCATCAAGGGACGAGAGGTTCTCTCGCGGTACCACCCTTGTTGCCGGACCCGAAGGTCACGGCCACTCAGTCTCCGACAGTACTCGTGGCGCGAAACACGCCCTTCCATACCCGGCCCCTTGTATCGGTGGGTGTCCGCCGGAACTAGTAAGCGATTCCTCGCTGTTGCTCCGGAGCCTCAGGGGCCCATTCGGTCGGTCTTCCGCGCCAGGTTTCCACCGTCCCCAGCTCTCTAATGCTTCAGCACCGACGTACTCTTCCCCGTCAATGGCACATATTCGTTTGAGGCAGTCTACGCCTGCGACTCCCCTATCTGTCAACACCCGCCGGCGTGATCTCCAACCGGCTCCGATCAGACTACTTCGCGGCAGCAGGCTCGTTGGGGTCCATCAGCCGCACCACTTGTATCCTCGCGTTCTCCTTGTCGGCCACCAATGCGAGGTCTCTGATCACATCCACATCGTTGGGGAACTCGAAGGCCGCCGGCATGGTACCGCGACTGCCATACGAGCGAATCAGCTCTCCGTCGGCCGAGATTCTCACCAGCGAGAACCTGAACGCATCGGCGACCATAGCCGAACCGTCCGACATGATACAGATGCCACGAGGCAACCCCAGCACAGCAGAGCCCGCCTTGGCAGCATCGAAGACCCAAAGCACAGTGCCGTCAGGGTCAAGCGCGACGACCCTCGCATTGTTGGTGTCGGATACGACCAGAGTTCCGTCGGCGGCAAAGACCACCCCGTTGGGGCGCATGAAGTCCGATCCCGGCTTCACCTTGGTGATGCTCGCCTTGAGCTGACCGTCTACCGAGAAGAGCTTGACCCCCGCAGCGTCAGTGACGGCCACCGTGTCCCCGGATACCGCGACGTCGGTAGGACTCCACGCCGAAGCGCGCTTCTTGTTCGTGGGAGGGTGAAACGACCTGATGAGCCGCCCGCGTGGGCTGTAGACCATGATGGCTCCACGTCGAAGGTCGGCCACAAACACCGTACCGTCTTTGGTCACGTCCAGCCCGGCCGGTTGGCTCAGGTTGTCTTTGCGCTGCGCGACGGGCGTGTCGGTAACAGTACGACCGAACTCTCTCCTGAAGCGACCCTTTTCGCTGAACACGCAGATCCGACCGTGACCGGTATCCGAGACGTAGATGTCGTTTGCCGGACCGTACGCGGCGGCCAACGGTCGGTCGAACCCGGGAAGGTCCCCTTCCCCCGGGCCCTTGACGATCAGAACCGATTCGAGCCCCGCGCCCTCAACCGCATGCGGAGCGGGTTCACGCGCCCAGCGAAGGAGAAGCCAGATGAAGACGACCAGCAGCACGGCAATGAACGCCAACAACGCGACCTGCGCCGGGCGGCTGCCCAATCGAGAATCCTCGCGGCGGCGGCGCGGTGGCTGCGCGGAAGATACCGGCTCGACCGAGTCGGTCATCACAGTCCGTTGCCGGCATGGGTGTGACAACCCGAAGCCGTGCAGTCCAAGGGCCAGACCGACAGGTCGGCCTCGGTATGATTGGCCACCGTGAGATCGTGACAGGAATCGCAGAAGAACCGCAGGTCCCAGCCGCCGCCGGGTACCGGCGCGACAACCAGGTTCTCGGCGGTATTGGCCGTGTTCGTACCCACAACCGTCTCGAGCAGCGCGAATTCGTTGATTGAGCCGTGTGCGTCATGACAGTTCGCGCAGGTAAGCCCGTCGCCCTTCGCGAATCCGAGACTACTCCTCAGCTCAGGCGAGACCGACGAACCGCCTCCGTGAACGTTGGTGCCCCACACCGCGGAGATGTTGGCAGTAGTGGTTGCTCCCCCGGCCGCAAGCGGTGCCTCGGCCCAACTGCCCGTCTGGGCAGCAGTTGGCAGCGCTGCATCGTGACAGCGGAAACAAAGCATCTCACCGGTAGCAGAGATCGTGTGGGTCGTAGTGGGGCTCTCCGGATCGACGCACGGGGTGGTTACCGAAGCGGTGTGCGGCTCGTGGCAGTTCGCGCAACCCAATCGCGAACCAGTCGCAATCGAGTCTTTCGACAACAAGTCATGCCGAGTGCCCGGGCCTGCTCCAACGAGCCTGGTCGCGATATCAGACGCTCCGCCCTCAACGCCGCCGGAGGTATGACAGCGCAGACAACGATCGTCGGCCGAGTACGGATACAATCCCGCTTCCCGTGACGTGTGGGCGATGTGGCAGCTCAGACAGACCACTTTGGTTCCGGTGGTCGGCTCGACCACACCGGTGCTATGCGCAGAAGCCTCAAAGCCGCGCAGGTCCCCGTTGGGTGAGTCTCCGGAAGTTCCGTGGCACTCGTAGCAAAACGCGTTGCCCGACGTCTCGGGACCCGCCCGAAGCAACCCTTTGACGGTAGCCGTCTGATCGGCCGAGTGAACTCCGTGACACGATGAACACTGAAGAATGCCGGTGCCGCTTCCCATGGGAACGGGATGACGCGAGGTGCGGCTCTCATCCAGGAAATCGCTCAGGACGTCTGAAGCCGACGTACCGTCATGACAACTGAGGCAGAGCGGCGCATCGATGGTCGTCGTGCCCACGAGCAAGTTCAGCCCCGTCGAAGCGTGGGTACTGTGACAGACCGCGCACATCGCAGTGTCGCTGCTGTACCCGCCATGCGGGGAGTCCGTCGTGGTCGTCGAAGACTCCGCGACCGTACGGATATACGACCGGGCACTTGGTGGACCGACATTATCCGACGCATCGACCGTAGCGACGCTGTACCAGTACTCGGTATAGGAGGCCGTCGTTACATCGTGGTAGGTAGGTTCGGACACTGGTCCAGACGCCGTCATGGTCGTCGCGGTCGCGGTGCTGGAGGTTGACCGGTAGACGTGATAGCCGGCCGCGAGCGGAACCGGCGCCCAGGTAAGAGTGACCGACGCGGTATTCCTGGGACTGATGGCCGCTGGCGGCTGGATGTACTCGGGCGTTGTTGCGGTGAAAGTCGTGGGAGAACTCAGTGGGCCCTCGCCGCGCCCGTCCGACACGGAGACCCCGTATCGCAGCTCAACGAAGCGAGGCACCATTGTGTCCTCGTACGACCGATCCATACCAGGGGTGATGGTGGCGATCGCCGAGAACGGCGCGCCTGCAATCGAACGCCATACTCGATAACTGACCGGTGGAACCGTCCCGGTGCTTTCGCCCCAGTTAAGCAGAACGCCCCGAGCCCCAGCATCTGTCGACAGTACGGCGATCGGAGAGCGAGGCACGTCCGCAAGAGTCGTGACCCATGCGCCACCCGAGGAATCAGAGACGTTTCCTGCGACATCGACCGCAGCGACGGTGTAGGAGTAAGCAGTCTCAGTCGTCAACGAACTCAACGTCATGCTGTTGACGGGCGAGGTCCCGACCAGCGACCCGAAGTTGCGGACCTCGTAGTAGCCCATCCCCGACGCCGTGTCGACGCTCGGATCCCACGTAAGGAGGACGCTCGAGGCCGATTGCGCCACAGCTGAAGGTGTCGACGGAGTGGACGGCGGGGTGGCATCGACCTTGCCGGACATGCTCTTGACGCTCTCCTTGTTGCCGCCCGGATCGATTGAGTACCAGTAGATGGTCTGCTCACCATCAACGGGAGGACTGATGGGGACCGAATAGGATTTCCAAGGACCTGCCGCCGACGTCCAGCTGTAGTACGTCAGTCCCGGCTCGTTCGAAACAAAGGAGATCTGGGGCTTGCCCAAGAACCAACCGTCGTTGCCGTTCGGCGCAGGCGGATCCACCACGATTGACGTCACCGGCGGTGATAGGTCGGTTGTTCGCAAGATGGTTCCCGTTGCGCCCACGATCCAGCCATGATCAGCGTCCGTGAATCCGACTGCGTTGAGCTGATTGAGCGTGCCCGGAAGCTGTGAGGACCATGCAGAACCACCGTTGGCCGTCAGCCTGACCACGCCGCTGTCGCCGACCAGGTACCCACGCATGGAGTCCAGGAACGTCATGCCTCGGAGAATCGTGGTGACCCCGGATGTCTGCGCGGTCCACGTGGTGCCGCCACTCGCCGCCGTCCTGAACAGAACGCCGCCACCACCCGCAACCCACCCTGTCTGTGTATCGACGAATGAACCTGCGTACAGGACCTGCGCGGTGATGGTCTGGGTGGTCCATGAGGAACCACCGTTCGTGGTCTTAGCTACTATTCCGCCGCTGCCCCAGGCATACGCCGTCTGGGTGCTGACCGCAGAAACACCCCACAGTGTCGTGGAGGTGGGGATGACGCCAGTCCCCTGAGGCGTCCAAGTGGTGCCGCCGTTCTGCGTCCCCAGAATCACACCTGACGCTCCGACTGCCCAGCCTGAGTTCACATCACGGAAGTCGACACCGTAGAGGGCCGTCGTGATACCGGAAGTCTGGGCCGCCCATGTCGTGTGGCTTGTTGTGGTTCTTATCTGACCCGCAGTGCCGACGGCCCACCCCTTGTCTTGTGTCACGAAGTCGACGCCGTAGTAGTTGCTACTCGTCCCAGTGGGCTGCTGAGCTCCCCACGTGCGCCCGCCGTCATGCGTATGGACGATTGAGCTGTCTCCCACCGCCCATCCCTCATCGCTTGACGCGAAGGAAAGGTTCCGGAAGTTGGCAATCGACCAGAATCCGGTGCTCTCCCACGTGGCTCCCGCATCGAACGTGCGGCGCATTGCTCCCGCATCACCAACGATGCCCGCGACCGTCGCGTTCGCAACCGTGACCTGACGCAGAATACCCGTGAACCCTGAGTTCTGAGCGGTCCAGGTCGTTCCGCCGTTGGTGGTGTGCAGCACGACGGATCCGGTTGCGGCTCCCCCGACTGCCCATCCGTTGTTCACATCGGCCATCTCGATGGAGTAGAGCGCCAGCGTGGTGGGCACCGTCTGTGCGACCCAGGTGGTGCCCCCGTTGGTCGTCCTGCGAAGGCGACCCGTTGTGCTGGTAAACCATCCGTTGGTCACATCCGTGAATTGAACCGAGTAGATTGCCGAAGTCACGCCAGAGGTCCGAGCTGACCATGTCTCGCCGCCGTCGACCGTCGCCCTGATCGTCCCAGCCCCGCCGACCGCCCAACCGCGATCAGAATCGAGGAAGAACACATCGTAGAGCGGCTGGGTCGTGCCGGAGGGCTTGGCCATCCAAGTGGCTCCGCCATCGACCGTCTTGAGTATCGTGCCGCCCGCTCCGACCGCCCAAGCGGTCTGCGCGTTCACGCCAGTGACCGAATACAGTATCTGCGAGGTGCCTGATGCCTGCGGTGACCAACTCGCACCTGCGTCGGTCGTCTTGCGAAGGAATCCACCAGAACCGACTATCCACCCGTTCACGTTGTCGACGAACTTCACTGCATACAGGTCGCTGGCACCGAGGGTGCGGGTGGCCCATGAGTCGCCGGCGTCCTCGGTAGTCATCACCAGGCCCGCCGCACCGACCACTATTCCTGAGCTGGGTCCCGTCCAAGACGCCCCATTGAGGCGCGAAGTCGTGCCCTGTTGCTGGCCCTGCCAGACAGCGCCGTCATCGACCGTGCGAAGCATCACACCGTTCGCCCCGACCAGCTGGGCCTTGGAACCCTCGGCGGCGACCACTCCATACATCGTCTGGGCGCCAGACTTCTGAGACTCCCAAGTCACTCCGCCGTCGCGGGTGAACAACACAAGACCTGTGGCCCCCGCTATCCACCCGGTGGACGAGTCTCGGAACGAGACCGACTGCATAGTGCTGGTGAGCGTGGTGGGCACACTTAGGTTGTTCATGTACTTCACCGTCAGCGAGTTCCACGTCGACCCGCCGTCTGTGGTCTTCAAGAATGTCCCCGACGCACCCACCGCGTAGCCGATTTGTCTGTCGACAAAATCGACACCGTTGAGGACCGCCGTTACACCGCTCGTTTGCGTCGTCCACGTGGACCCATTGGCTGTTCCGACGATGGTTCCCGCCGCGCCGACCGCCCATGCGTGGGTCGTGTCGACAGAGCTGACTCCGTAGAGAATCTGCGATGTGGGCGACGGCGTTGCTGCAGACCATCCCGTGCCGCCGTTCGTGGTCTGACGAAGCGCCCCGCCAGCACCGACCGCCCAACCCGTTTGAGTTGTGGCCATGGAGATTCCGTAAAGGTTCTGGTTGATGCCCGACGTCTGCGTCGTCCAGGTGGATCCACCGTCAGTCGTGTTCTTGATGACTCCGTTGCCGGTACCGCCGAGTCTGTTTCCGACGACCCAACCAATCCGAGAGTCAACGAAATCAACGGCCCGAAGCGTGTCGGTCGAGCCCGGATCAAGCGAGTTCCACTGCGCGCCGTCATCGTCGGAGTGGAGCAAGATTCCCGGTCCACCCACGGCCCACGCTTCCGAGCCGACAACGTCGACGCCGTAGAGCAGGTTGCCTTGCGGGAGCGGATTCTGCCAGTACCAGGACTTCTGGCCGGTCGGAGCGGTCGAGAGGGCACCATACGCAAGAGAGATCGCACCGATCACGAGCCCGACTGTCGTGAACACGATCAGGGTCCGGAAACTCCGGGCCGAGACACGCCGAACAGGCCTTCGGGACATCCTCCCTCGGCCTGTGGACCTTCGTGGGGTGCGCTCAGTCAGAAATCCCACATTCTCTCCAGCGACGAATACACCACAATACTACCATCATGAGGGACGTTCTTCGAGGTCAGGTACACAATCCACACAACTTGTGAACCGAATAACGAATAGAAGCGAAGCTGATAGTAGATTAAGCGACTGCCATGCCGTCGCGATGCCCGGGTTCGCGCATCTGGCTGCGAGGATTCAGTGCGGGGCTATCGAATCCGGAATGCCGAGAAGCCCCCTTGCGTGACGGTACGTCTCACAGGGGGAATCATCGAGCGCGATGCAGCGGCGCTCGGCTACCTACTTGAAGCGCGAAGCCAACTCTTCAGCCAGCTCATTGGGGGTGAGGCCCCATCGCGCCAGCACCACCATGAGGTGGTACGTCAGGTCTGCGGCCTCGTAGCGCAGATGATCGCGGTCGGCGTCCTTTGCGGCCATGATCACCTCTCCGGACTCCTCGGCGATCTTCTTGAGCAGTGAGTCCTCTGGGCCGGTCAGCAGCCTAGCAGTGTACGAAGAGTCCGGATCCGCGCTACGACGCGAGTCGATAGTCGACCAAAGCTGGTCGATCGCCTCTCCGAACGCCCGAGCGTCACTCATTGCTGCCGCCTTTCGCAAGTGAACGTGCTACCGGATAGAGCTGTCGATAGAAGCAACTGCGCTCGTTGGTGTGGCATGCTCCAGGGCCGTTCTGTGTCACCTTGACGACCAGGCAGTCCGCGTCGCAGTCGTAGAAGATCTCGTGGACGTCCTGGGTGTGCCCCGAAGACTCCCCCTTCATCCAGTACTTCTGCCGGGAACGGCTCCAGAACCAGGTCTTGCCGGTCTCGACGGTCTCGACGAGCGACTCTCGGTTCATGTAGGCGACCATCAACACGTCGCCCGTCTCGGAGTCTTGAACCACTGCCGGAATGAGTCCCGCATCGTCGTACTTCATTTCGTCTATGCCGAGAAGGTCCTGCTCACGGTTGGACATCGGTGTGTCTGCCTCTCAGAGTCTCACGGGTATGCCCGCGGCCGCCATATGCTTCTTGACCTGCTCGACGGTGAACGTCCCGAAGTGGAACACGCTCGCCGCGAGAACGGCATCCGCATCCGCCTCTATGACCACTTCGGCGAAGTGGTCCAGCTCACCAGCGCCCCCGCTTGCGATTACCGGCACATTGACCGCCCGGGTGACCGCTCGGGTCAGGTCGATGTCGTAGCCTTGCTTCACGCCGTCGCAGTCCATGCTGGTCAGCAGGATCTCACCACTCCCCAGCCGCTGCGCCTCCTCGGCCCACCGCACGGCGTCGAGTTCGGTGTTGATGCGCCCGCCGTTGATGAACACCTCCCACCGAGCAGGGCTGGAGCCGGGTACCCGCCGAGCGTCGATGGCGGTCACGATGCACTGGGCTCCGTAGATGCGAGCGGTGAGCGTGATGAGCTCGGGGTTACGGACTGCGGCGGAGTTCAACGAGATCTTGTCGGCGCCCGCCTTGAGCATCGCGCGGATGTCTGCAGCCGTGCGCATGCCGCCACCAACCGTGTAGGGAATGAAGCACTCCTCGGCGGTGCGAGTGGCAACATCGAGCATGCTAGGGCGGTCTTCGTGACTCGCCGTGATGTCCAGGAAGACGACCTCGTCAGCGCCAGCCTTGTCGTAGACGGCCGCCATCTCGACCGGATCGCCGGCGTCGCGCAGGTTGACGAAGTTCACGCCCTTGACCACACGACCCTCATGCACATCAAGGCAGGGAATCACTCGCTTCATCAACATGGGCGCACCTGCGATAGGTGACTCGTGCTTCGCGTCATCGTCAGTACTCCCCGCGTGCAGCACGGATGGCGTGCTTGAGCCTGAAAGCGCCTTCGTACAGAGCGCGCCCGGTGATGGCGCCTTCGACCGTGTCGGGGCCAAGGGCCGCGAGTGCCGCGAAGTCATCCAAGGTGGAGACGCCGCCGCTCGCGATCACGGGGAAGCCTGCTGTCTCGGCGATCTGCTCATAGGCGTCAACATTGACGCCGGTCTGCATCCCGTCTCGGCTGATGTCGGTGTATACGAGATGGCTGATTCCCAGTTCGCGCAGCTCAGAGACGAGTTCTGCGGCTGGCGTGGCCGTGCCCTCGCGCCACCCTTCGACCGCGACAAGACCGTCTCTGGCGTCGATACCCGCCACCACGTGATCGCCGAAGCGGGCGACCGCCTCCTTCACGAAAGCCGGGTCGGTGGCGAGCTTGGTGCCCAGCACCATCCGGCTCACTCCAGCCTGAGACAATCGCGCCATGGTCTCGATGGTGCGGATTCCGCCGCCCGTCTGCACGGGGATTCCGATCTCACGCACGATTCGCTCGATCACTGCCGTGTTTCCCGGCACGCCGTCACGCGCGCCGTCCAGGTCAACGACGTGCACCCATTCAGCGCCCGCCTCCGCGAACTCGCGCGCCTGGGCAACGGGATCCTCGTTGTAGACGGTCACTCGCTCGTAGTCACCTTGGGCAAGACGTACGGCGCGGCCGTCAAGGATGTCGATTGCGGGAAAGACGATCACGTGCGTGCTCCTTCCACGATGCTGGCGAAGTTCCTGAGCAGCTTCAGCCCGGCCGAGGAGCTCTTCTCGGGATGGAACTGGACCGCGAAGACGTTGTCGAGCTGCACAGCAGCTGCGAACCGCACCCCGTACTCGGTCGATCCGACAACCACGTCCGGGTCCGATGGCTGCAGACGGTAGCTATGCACGAAGTAGAACGCCGTGGACTCGGGGATATCGGCGAACAGAGGGCTCTCGATGGGGTACTCGACTGTGTTCCAGCCGATGTGCGGGATCTTCACGCCGGCGGGCAGCCGATCGCATATTCCGGGGACGAGCCCCAGCCCCTCCCACTCGCCGTCCTCAAAGCCTGCGTCCGCCAACATCTGCATGCCCAGACAGATACCGAGAAAGGGTGTTCCCTCGGTGACGCGGGACCTCAGCACATCCTCGCAGCCGGACTCTCGCAGGTTGGCCGCGGCATCGCGAAACGCACCGACGCCGGGCAAGACGATGCCGTCCGCACGCTCGATATCGGCGGGGTCGTCGGTCACGACCACGTCTGCTACACCGGCGTGCTCGAACCCCTTCTGCACGCTGCGAAGGTTGCCCATCTTGTAGTCGACTATCGCAATCACAGCGAGCCCTTGGTAGATGGCACGCCGCCGACACGCGAGTCGAGCGCAACCGCTTGGAGCAGGGCGCGTGCGACCGCCTTGAACGCCGCCTCGATGATGTGGTGGCTGTTCTCACCGGCAAGCGAGCGCACGTGCAACGTCAGCCCTGCGTTGGCCGCCAACGCGATGAAGAACTCCTTGGCAAGCGTGGTGTCGAAGGTCCCGATCATCTCAATGGGCAGTTCCACGGCGTAGTGAAGCTGACCTCGCCCGGACACATCGATGGCGGCCAACACGAGTGCTTCATCCATCGGCAACGCAGAGGAGCCGAATCGCGTGATACCCACCTTGTCGCCCAGCGCTTCAGCGATGGCCTGTCCCAGGACGATTCCCACGTCCTCAACGGTGTGGTGCGCATCCACGTCCAGATCACCGGTGGCGCTCACCGAAAGATCGAGCGTTGCGTGACGACCCAGAGCCTCGAGCATGTGGTCGAAGAAGGGCACACCCGTGCTCACCGTAGTGGAGCCGGTCCCGTCAAGGTCGACGGCGACCGCAATCGATGTCTCGGCCGTTGTTCGCGTGATTTTGGCTGTTCGGCTCATACGCTCGCTGCCCCTTCGTCTCTCATTCGACTCCCCTGCCTCGGGCACCACCGGTACCCGCCAGCTCAGCCGCAGAACGACGGCCACCGATGACCTCGGCCACACCCTCCAGAAAGCGCACGCTCTCCTCGGCCGTACCCACCGTCACACGCAGACAGTTCTCCAGACCCGGCGTGCGGGTGAAATCCCTGATCAGTACCGAGTGGGTGTGCAACATATCGCGCCAGAGCGCACTCGCATGCTCGACGCGGAACAGGACGAAGTTCGCTTCGCTGGGAAACACCTCGACTCCGGGGACCTGGGCAAGCTCCCTGCTGATCATGTCGCGATTGCGGATGATGTCCGAGATCACCTGTTCGAACATGACGCGCTCCCGGTAGACGGTCGCGGCGACCCACTGGCTGAATGCGTCGACCGAGTACGGCTGACGGACCTTCATCAGCTCGCAGATCACGTCGGCGTCGCCGAGCAGATAGCCCACGCGCAGCCCGGCAAGCGAGAACGCCTTTGAAAACGTCCGCAACAGAACGAGGTTGGGATGACGCGACATGTGGTGGCGCATGGTGAGCCGACTGAATTCGAAGTACGCCTCATCAACCAGCACGATCGCATCCGAGGCACCCAGCAGGTCGATGAGGAACGACTCGTCGATCAGCCCGCCGGTGGGATTGTTGGGGTTGGCTATCATCACCAGATCGATATCGCCCTGACGCACCCGCTGCAGTACTGCGTCCTGATTCACCGAGAAGTCCTCAAGGCGCGGAATGCTCACGACACTGGTGCCGGTCGTCGCCGCATCGATGGCGTACATACCGAATGTCGGCGGCAGATCGAGCATCGTACGCCCAGGCCCGCCCCAAGCGAGGAGCAGGTCGAAGATGAGCTCATCGCCACCGTTTCCCACCAGGACGTTCTCGGGTTCGAGACCGTTGGCCTCGGCCAGAAGACGTCTGAGTGCACTGGCAGTGGGATCCGGATAGCGGTTGAACTGGAACTGTGAAAGGCGTTCGCTGAGCTTCTTGACGATCTCCTGCGGGAGATTCATCGGGTTCTCGTTGCTCGCCAACAACACCTCAGCACGAACGTCCTTGGCGTCATAGGGCACGAGCTGGTCAAGCTCCTCTCGGGCGGATCTGAATCGGTTCACACTCTCTCACTCCTCTTCTTCGAGCGACAGGCGGAACTGCTCGGCCGCATCGAGGCGCAGACTCACGGCTCGCCCATGCGCCCACAGACCCTCTTTGCCGGCGAGTTCGAGAACGGTGGGGCCGTCCATCTCGAGAGCCTCGTAGCTGTATCCCAGCACACTGGACTTCTTGACGAAGTCATCGACCGACAGCGGGCTCGAGAACCGTGCGGTACCTCCTGTGGGCAGGACGTGGTTAGGCCCGGCAACGTAGTCACCAACGGACTCCGGCGTCCACGGACCCAGGAATATCGCGCCCGCGTTGCGGATCGATCCGAGAAGTTCGTAGGGATCGGCCATCTGCACTTCGAGGTGCTCAGGTGCGATGAGGTCCGAGGTCTCGAGCGCGGCGACGATATCCGGGCAGATGATCACGACACCGTTGTCCGTAAGCGACCGCTGGGTGATCTCCCCGCGCGGCGACTCGTCGATGAGCGCGCGCAAGGCCTCCTCCACCAGATCGGGAAGCTCGGGATCGGTGGTCACCAGATAGGTGGCGGCACGCGGGTCGTGTTCGGCCTGCGCCATCAGGTCGATAGCGACGAACGCTGGGACCGCGGTCTCATCGGCAAGCACGAGGACTTCCGAGGGACCCGCGAGCATGTCGATGCCGACATCGCCCATCACGAGCTTCTTGGCCGCCGTGACATACGCGTTTCCGGGGCCAACGACCTTGTCCACCCGCGGGATGGTGTCCGTGCCGTAGGCCAGCGCGGCGACGGCTTGGGCTCCCCCGACCTTGTAGATCTCGGTGACTCCGGCCTCGGCAGCGGCAGCCAGCGTGTACGGGTTCACCGTGCCGTCGGCAGCAGGCGGCACGACCATCGCGATCTCGTCGACACCTGCAACGATGGCGGGAATGGCCGTCATAAGCACGCTGGAGGGATAACGGGCACGACCGCCGGGGACGTAGATGCCCACGCGGGCCAGCGGCGTGATCTTCTGACCGAGGAACACTCCGCCTTCCTGAGCGTTGAACCAGCTCTGCGGCAGCTGCCGACGGTGGAAGTCCTCGATCGCTCCCGCGGCAACCGTGAGAGCATCGAGAAAGGCCTCGTCGCACTGGGCCACCGCGGCCTCGATCTCCTCCTCGGTGACGCGGAAGTCCGCCAGATCGCATCCGTCGAACTGCTTGGTGAGAGCGCGAAGTGCCTCGTCTCCGCGTGCGCGCACGTCATCGACGATCTTGGCGGCGACGCCAAGGATCTCGGCGTCCACTCCCCCGCTGCGCGCGAGATCCGCCTCGGTGAGGCGCTGGCCGGGCTCGAGCACGATGCGTCGCAGCATGCTAGGACTCGCTTTCTGTCAGAGACGCGGTCACAGACCGGCCTCGGGATCACGGGCGGACAACTCAGCAAGGGTATCAGCGAGGCGTGACACCCGCGGATCGGTACGCACGGCGACCGGGTTGCCCACGAACCGCGCGCTACTGGGAAGCACGTCTTCGATTATCCGCAAATCGTTCTCGCGCAGAGTGGTTCCGGTCGCGGTGATATCGACCACGACATCAGCGATGCCGATAAGCGGCGCGAGCTCGATGTTGCCGTTGAGCTTCACGATCTCGACCTGGATGCCCCGGGCATCGAAGTGCGCCTGAGTGATGACCGGGTACTTGGTCGCCACCCTGACGACACCTAAGTGCCGGGCACGCTCGCTCACCTCGGCCTGCGTCCCGCCCTTCTCGGCCACCACGAACCGGCAGGCGCCGAAGCCGAGGTCGACAAGCTCGACGACGTCCAGACCCGCCTCGATCAGCACGTCCTTGCCGCCGATACCGCAGTCCGCAGCACCGTAGGCGACATAGACAGGGATGTCGGTGGGCTTGCCGATGATGTACTCGGCGTCGTCGGTGCGCACGATGAGCTGGCGACCCGGGTTCTCGAGCGCGCCTGTGTCCAGCCCTGCGGCCTGCAGCAGACGGACACTGTCGGCGAACAACGAGCCCTTGGGGACCGCTATCCGCAGCGGACGACCCTCTTCAGATTCGCGATAGGCGATCACAGGGCCTCACCGCCTTGCGCCCATGACGTCGTGGGCGCGTAGGGAATCGGGTCCTCGATGGGCAGAGCGACTTCGCCCGAACGATCGAGGCGGTACAAACCCTTGCCAGTGGCAACGAGAGCCTCCACAGCACCTCGGTGCTCGGCCTCCCGCACCAGAGCGGATCCTTCGCGCTGCGAGAGCGTCACACGCCACCCGGCGCCACGCAACCGTGCCGCGACCTCGAGGGCGAGACCGGGCTCGCCGCCCAGCACTGCATCCAGACCCCGCGTGCGCGGACCGCCGTCCTGTTCCACGAGTGCGATCGCGACTCGTTCGAGCCCCAAGGCGAAACCGGCTGCAGGTGATGGTGCGTCGAACGCAGCCAGCACGCCGTCGTAGCGCCCGCCGCCGCCCAAGGGAACACCGAGGCCCGGCGCGTACGCCTCCACGACCAACCCGGTGTAGTAGTCAAACGAACGCATCACCGAGAAGTCCACGGCGACCTTGTCGGCCACGCCTGCGGACTCGAGAAGTTCGTATGTCGTCTGCAGATCGTCGAGTGCACCGTCGCAGCCGCATCCCGATGCGGCCGAGCGGCACGCCTCAATCGCCTCCACACCACCACGGATGCGAGGCACCGCGCGAAGAGCAGCTGCCGCCCGTGGGGCGACATCCGGCTCGGCCGCGAGGCGATCGAGCTCCACGAGATTGCGGTCGTGTGCGGCGGCGAACACGGCCGCACCCCACGTCTCGCCCGCCCCGGCCGCATCAACGATCGCCTGGAAGACTTCTACCGTTCCCATGCCGATGCTGAAGCGACTGAGTCCGGCTGCACGCAGCGCCTCGACCAGCATCGCAACGACCTCGGCGTCAGCCGCAGGACCGCGGGCGCCCACCAGCTCGACACCGACCTGTGTGAACTGCCGAGACTGGCCACGCAGGGACTCGTGCTCGCGAAAGACGTTCGCACAGTAGCGCAGACGGTGCGGTCCCACCTCGTCGCCCATACGCGAGGCGACCAGCCGCGCTATCGGCACCGTGACGTCGGGGCGAAGGGCGAGCAGCTGACCATCGAGGTCGACCAGTCGAAACGCGGTGCCCTCCAGAGAGCCGGCGGCCGCTTCGAGGGCGTCGAGACGCTCGACTACAGGGGTCTCGACAAGGCCGTAGCCCCACGCCGAGAAGACATCACCCAGCCGGCGTTGAAGCGCCTCGCGCTCGGCTGCCTCTTCAGGTAGAACGTCGCGAAATCCTCGCGGCGTGACAGGACGCATATGAGTGGCCCCCAGGGTCAGTGTGAAACGGCATTGTCAGCAACGTGCCACGGGTACGGGTACCCGCTGGAGGGCACTCTATCACAGTAGAGTGCTAAAGCGCAATCGCCAATCGATCAGGCCGCGTGCTCGACCGAGCCTCCCCCGAACAACTCCATCAGCTCGGCGAACAGCCCACTCGCCGCAGCGTTCACCCGCTCGCCCATGGTGCACACCACCGTGCGCTGATTCTCGACGTCCCAAACATGAAGCTCGACTACATCCCTGCCCGGGAAATGCGTGAGTATCCGCTTGAGTGAGTCCGACCGACCGTTGACCAGCGCGCCGGCGTCCGTGCGCACGATGACCTTCTGCGGGGGCTTCGCGAACGCGTCACCGTTGAACGGTTCGATCTCCAACACGATAAGCTTCCGGCCACGGTCGTCTTCTTCGACCTTGCCCTTCACCCGCAACACGGCGTCCTCGACAACGATATCGCGGTACTTCTCGAGTGTGGCAGGGAACAGTACCGCCTCGATGGAGCCGTCGAGGTCCTCGAGAGCCGCGATCGCCATCATCGGCCCCTTCTTGGTGGGCTTGAGCGAGACCGAAGCGAGCATGCCCGCAAACCAGCAGGTCCGTCCCGGCGTCAGCTCTTCGCCGATCGAGCAGTCGGCGGCCTTGCGAACCGCATCCTCGATCTCTTTGAGCGGATGGTCGGAGACGTAGATGCCCAGCATCTCCTTCTCGAAGGCCAACTTCATCCGCTTCTCCCATTCGACACCGTCTGGCGCCGGAATCTCCTCGGAGAAACCGTGGTCCTCGGCATCGAACAGGTCGAACATCGAGACCTGACCGCTGGCCCGGTCCTTCTGCCGCTTGACAGCCGCCTCGAGCACGCCGCCGTCCTCGAGAAAGCCCATGAGCTGCTTGCGCGTGTAGCCGGTCGAATCGAAAGCGCCGGCCTTGATGAGCGATTCGAGCGTCTTCTTATTGACCTTGTTCAGCTCGACACGGCTCAAGAAGTCGTGCAGCGAGGTGAAGGCGCCACCGTCCGTGCGCGCCGCAGTAATACCCTCGACCACGCCTTCGCCCACGCCACGGATGCCAGCCAGTCCGAATCGGATGCCCTCACCCATGACCGCGGTGAAGTCGCTTCCCGAGGAGTTCACATCCGGGGGGAGCACCGGCATGCCCGAACGGTTGCAGTCCCCGACGTACTTGACGATGTCGTCGGTGCGCCCCGTGTAGCTGGTCAGCACCGCGGCCATGTACTCGAGCGGATAGTGCGCTTTGAGGTATGCGGTCTGCATCGTGATCAGACCGTAGGCCGCCGAGTGACTCTTGTTGAACGCGTACTCCGCGAACGGCAGGATGTCTGCCCACATGTTCTGAGCGAGCTTAGGATCGAATCCGTTGTTCGCGGCTCCGTCGACCCAGTCGGTCTCGAGCGCCTCGAGCACGTCGAGCTGCTTCTTGCCCATCGCCTTGCGCAACTTGTCGGCCTTGGCTGCCGAGAAGCCCGACATAGTCATGGAGATGCGCATGACCTGCTCCTGGTACACGATGGCGCCGTACGTCTCTTCGAGAATGGGCTTGAGCCGTTCGTCGTAGTAGGTGACGGCGCGCTTGCCGCGTTTGCGGTCCACGAAGTCGTCAACCATGCCCGCCTTCAGGGGTCCGGGGCGGTACAACGCGAGGATGGCCACAATATCGGCGAAGGTCTCGGGCTTCATCCGCTTGAGCAGCTGCCGCATCCCCGCCGACTCGATCTGGAACACGCCCGACGTGTCACCGCGCTGCATGAGTGCGAACGTATCGGCATCGTCGAGCGGTAGATCATCGGGGACCAGCTTGACCCCGTGAGTGCGTTCGATGTTGCGAACGGCCGTGGCGATGACCGTCAGGGTGCGCAGTCCAAGGAAGTCCATCTTGAGCAGACCCATGTCAGCGACGGTGGGGCCGTCGTACTGGGTGATGACCGCGCCGCCCTTGGTGTCGTACTTGACCGGAACGTAGTGGTGCAGCGGGTCTCGGCAGATGACGACGCCTGCTGCATGCACGCCCTCGCCACGCGTGATGCCCTCCAGTGCGATCGCCGAGTCGACGATGCGCTTGGTGTCGGGGTTGGACTGGTAGTCGGCGTTGAACTCCGTGCTTGCCTTGAGCGACCCTTCGATCGTCGCGCCCAGCTCCTCGAGGATCATCTTGCTGATCTTGTCCGGCACACCGTAGGGGTATCCCAGGACCCGACCGGCGTCGCGCACGGCGGCGCGCGCCTTCATCTTGCCGAACGTGATGATCTGCGCCACCTTGTCGGCGCCGTACTTGTCGCGTACGTAGTCGATGACTTCGCCGCGGCGCTCGTCGTCGAAGTCCATATCGATATCGGGCATCTCTGTGCGTTCCGGGTTCAAGAACCTCTCGAAGAGCAGACCCTCCGCTATCGGGTCGAGCGCGGTGATCCCCAGCGCGTAGGCGACGATCGAGCCCGCAGCCGAACCACGGCCGGGGCCAACGCCGATACCCTGCTCCTTAGCCCAGCGCGTGAAGTCTTGGACGATGAGGAAGTAGGCCGCGATTCCCTTGGGCGTGATGATCGACAGCTCATAGTCGAGCCGCTCGATCACCTCGGCAGGTAGCGGGTTCGAGTATCGCTGCTTCAGTCCGATCAGGCACTGCTCGCGCAGGAAACTCTCGGTGGTGTGCTCCTCGGGAACGCCGAACACCGGTAGGATGATCTTGCCGAACTCGATCTCGACGTTGCACTTCTCGGCGATCTCAAGGGTGTTCGAGAGCGCCTCGGGGTAGGTGCCGACCGCTTGGCGCATCTCCTTGGCGGACTTCATGTAGAACTCATCGCACGAGAACTTCATGCGTCCAGGCTGGTCGACGGTCGAGTTGGTGCCGATGCACAGAAGCAGGTCTTGGGTCTTGGCATCCTCACGGGTGAGGTAGTGGATGTCGTTGGTCGCAACGAGCGGGAGGCTCAGCTCGTCGCCCAGTTGCGCGATAGCGGCACTGATCTGCGTCTGAGTGACGCCGTTGTTGGCGGTGATCCCCTGGTCTTGGATCTCAAGGTAGAAGTCGCCGGGTGCGAAGACGCGGGCGTACTCCTGCGCCCAGCGCCGTGCCTCGTCCGGCTCACCACGCTCGATGGACTTGCTCACGATGCCGCTCATACACGCCGAAGTGCCGATAAGTCCCGCCGCGTAGCGCTCGAGCGTCTCGAGGTCCACCTGCGGCTTGTAGTAGAAGCCCTTGACCGCGGCGTCACTCACCAGCGCCATCAGATTGCGGTAGCCCTCGTTGTTCTTGGCGAGCAACAGCAGGTGGTAGAGATCGGGCTTGCCTCCGCTGAGCCTGCGCTGCGGAGTGAAGTAGACCTCACAACCGATGATCGGCTTGACTCCGGCGCTTCGCGCCTGACGGTAGAAGTCCACCGCCCCATACATGTAGCCATGGTCGGTGATTGCAAGCGCCGGCATCTCGTACTCGGCTGCGCGCTTCACGAGTGACTGCACCCGGGCGGCACCGTCGAGAAGGGAGTATTCGGAATGCGTGTGGAGATGGACGAAAGACAAGAGGTGGTGCCTCCCTTAGAGGCCGCCGTCGACCTCAGAACCGCTCAAACGGTCCAAGGTGCGTCGGTAGCCGTCGGCTCCGTAGTTGAGTGCCTTGCTCACGCGCGAGATCGTGGTGGCCGAGGCGCCTGTTGACTCCTGGATGGCTGTGTAGTGTTCGCCCGCAGCCAGCAACCGAGCGACTTCAAGCCGCTGCGCCATCTCCTGAATCTCACGAACCGTACACAGATCGACCAGGAGGCTCCATGCGTCATCAGGCGTCTCGACACTGAGAAACGCGCGAATCAACTCATCGACTTCGCGCGTGCGAAGACGTTCTTCGGCCATGTGAGGCGACTCCCCCGGACGAGTGAGAAACCACAATATGTCGGGGTCAGGATAGCACGCACCGACGACATACTGTGCCTGTGGATAGCCGAGCGGCGGCGCGTGCGCGACGAGCGGAGACCTCCGCGAGACACCTGCGGCACACCCTCAGGTGAGCGGGCTTATGGGGTCGTCAGTGGCGAACGCCTCGCAAAGGCCTCCACGCACCGATGCGCCAGTGGTGCGGCGGCATCTTGGCTCGCAGAACCAACGCTGGACAGAAGACTCGGCGCGTGACCTACCAGACAAAATGTGACAGAGTGTGTCAAAGGGTATGAGCTAGGCTGCTCAGTCAGGGACGCAAACAGCCCCAAGGCTGCGCTTGAGCGGCCAGAGGAGGCGTTGATGGACGGAGTTCGCGCATCTTCTCTTCGCGTGAGACATCGCGACCAACCTTCATCTGGCTCGTGCCCACTTGAGCACGACGCCAGTAGCTCCGTTGGCGCCAACCATGACAGCCCGAGCCCACCGTCATCAATCGGCATGTCCGGCCCATGCTACCGAACTTGCGAAACTAGTCTCGGTGACAAAGTGGTCTTCTTCTGCGATTGGGATCAGTTACACGCGCCTGACGTCTCGTTCCTCGGCAAGCCGGTGTACTTCGAAAACGTCTCGCTTGGCTGCAT
The DNA here is from genome assembly GCA_002841275.1 of Actinobacteria bacterium HGW-Actinobacteria-7. GTDB lineage: Bacteria > Actinomycetota > Coriobacteriia > Anaerosomatales > PHET01 > PHET01. The sequence continues at coordinate 47,554 of PHET01000016.1, forward strand.
GCCGTTTGTCAGAAAGCGAATCGGGGACCGGGACTACTTCGACATGGCAAAGACAAGTCCTCGCTTCCTCCCCGTCTCGGATATTGGCCTCAAGCTGATCTTGGCGAACCTCGATCGACACATTCTCTTGGACAACTCGGGTTCACCGCTGTCCAGCCTCTGCCTAGTCAGGACCGGGGCCGTGGTCGACGAGACTGACAGCCTATCTGCTGCAATAAGGGCCGAATCCGTCCCGGAGCTTAACGCAGCCCTTTCAATTGTCAAAGCCGTACTTCCAATGGATTGCACTCTGGGTCTTGTGGGCTACGGTGCGCTCGAAATGCTGCTAGGCGGCGACCTCGACATCGTCGTATCCGCTTTGTCGCTCGATAGGCTGCATGCAGCCCGGGCGGCAATCGCCGGACTGGCGGGACGTGGCGAGAGCAGCTATCTCGAGTACCTCTGGCCTCT
>PHET01000017.1 GCA_002841275.1 Actinobacteria bacterium HGW-Actinobacteria-7
ATCTCAAGCGGGATCACCGGCAGTTTGACGGCCCACGCAGTCATGACCGCCACGAGGACTCCCCAGCGAGCACCGTGCTCGCGAAACGTCTTGAGCAGCGGGAAGACGGCGTACACGGGGCCGATGAGCACGGTTCCAAACGCCGCTGCGACCAGCAGCATACCCACGCTGGCCTCCTTGCTGAGACGCCGGCCAAACGCCTGCTTGTCGACCAACACCGCGAACAAGCCCAGCGCCGAGAAGACCGACACGATGATCAGCGACACCGACATCATCGTGTTGAAGGACCGCATCAGGGCATCTCCGGCGCGCGCAGGTGACACGATCAGCGCCCATCCGTAGAGAGCTATAACCAGGATGACCAGACTCTCCTTCTTTGCCCACTTCCAGACGGCTGTCACAGGATCCACCCCATCGCAAGTCCGATTGCCATCGCGATCAGAAACGATGCTCCGTTGCGTAGCAGGGCGAATCGCCAGCCAAAGAGCTTGGCCTCGAACGGGAGCGACGCGATACCCACGAGCACCCATGACACGATGAAGGCGGCGACTGCCGGCATCCACGCGCCCCCCTTGAGCAGCCCTGCAGCGATGGGGAAGGCCACTGGGGGTGGTCCTGCGGCGATCGAGCCGACCGCAGCCCCCACCAGCAGCGACTGAGCACCAGCCGACGCGCCCATCCATCGCTCTATCAGCGCCGGCGGTACGAAGACCTCGAACAGCCCGACGAGCCCGAACACCGCCACGAACATGGGGAGAATCGACCCGAGCTGCCTGCCCCCGGTCTTGAGCGCCGTGACCGCCTTCTCCGGGTGTCTGCGCGCTACGATGAGATAGACGGCCACCATGACGGCCGCATACACGATTCCTGTGGGATCTATCACCGGCCGTCCTCGGCTTCGCTGGCTTCAGGCTCGCCACTCTCCAGCAGGCCTGCAACGAGAGACAGCAGCTCTGAGCGTCTGCGCAAGTGCTGAGCCCAGTCGTCGGCCAGCTCGCGACCCTCGGGCGTGATGCAGTAGTCGCGGCGCTGAGGCCCCGACTCGGCCTCCTTCCATTCGGACGTGACGAAACCGTCCTCCTCGAGGCGGCGCAGTGTGCGATAGAGGCCACCCGCGTCGACGGCGGTCGCGCCCCCGGTCATCTCCGTGACAGCAGTGCGCAGGTCGTACCCGTGCGCTTCGGTCCGCTGAAGCGCCGCGAGAATCAGCGGTTCGGTCAACGCGCCCCGGCGCCCACCGCACCGCGTGCTTGTTTCGGAGTGCTCGTGCATCATTGGCTGGAAGTCCTCCGCATATAGGTGCCATTGCTACCTATATGCGTATAACATATAGCTTCCACGCGAGTCTACCTCTTGACCCTCGGTAGCGTTCTCAGGCCTGCGGGGCAGACTCCTCGTGACGAGCCCGAGCGGCGGCGGCTCCGCGCTCAAGCGTACCTGCGACCAGGAACCCGGCCAGCAGAATCGCACTGGCGACCATCTCGCCCGCGTACAGCCCCCCGGTCGCCCCAGCACGCGCCATCGAGCCGGCGCCGGCGATGAGCAACGTGCCCGCGATGATGAGGACATTGCCCCACACCCGATAGCGATACAGCTTGTTCCTCCAGAACAGAATGATCGACCAGGCAGAGCCGCCCAGCAGCAGCAGCGAGCCGGGGATATTGAAGAACAGCGACATGATCCGCGGGAACGAGCCGGACGGCCCGAGCGCGGCGCCCCCAACCACAACGCCAGGCTTGAGCGCCTCGGTGACCAGTTCCGTGTTGAACGATCCCCAGAAGAAGATTCCAAGACACACAAGGTTGAAGATGAGGTATGCGGTGGGCACGGTGCGGCGCTTGGAAATGAGGTACAGGCTGCCGAGGCCCAAGAATCCCACCATCGACGCAGCCAGCACGATGTAGACGCGATAGACCGTAGGGTCCCAGTTCTGGGTGTACTCCGAGTACCATTCCATACCCGCCGCGACGGCATAGAAGAGGAACCCTGTCGCCCATGCAAGCTGGTGCGGCTTACGCCGACGATTCCACTGGGCGAGAAGAAGCGCCACGTACACGAATCCTATGACCGCTGTGGCCGCTGGCCACCACCACCCGCTCCAGAACGCCATTGCCGACTCCCATCGTTGGTGGGTCGATTCCTCTGAAGCATACATCTCGCGGCGCACGCAGGTGCACGCCGGGCCACGAGTCGACCTCTACTGAGGGTTGTGCTCCGGAATCGAGCAGGTGTAGTGCCCGTCTGTCACGCTGATCTCGCCGCCAGACGGGCACGCGACCGCAGTGTCGTAGTCTTTGAGGTACTGGCCTATTGCGGCTCTGCCTTCGTCCAGCGAATCCAGCGCTGTCGGATCGTTGGTCTCGCCCGAGAGCGCCCACTGCTCCACCGCGCCGTTGAGCGTCCGCAGATTCGCATTGCATGACTTTGAGCGCGCCGAGTCCGCCGCCGATTGGAACGTCACAGGCGCAAACAAGGCGAATCCGATGACGCCGCAGCCGCACACGAGCACAACCAGCGCGAGCACGACGATGAGGATGATCTTGCCTGTGCGCCGCGGTCGCTCGGGTGTTGGGGAGGGGCCGTAGGCCGGAGGAGCCGCGACCTGCTCGGCGACTTCATAGATGCCCGAGATGCCCTCGGGGCCGTGACCGTTGATGCATCCGCCGTCCGGCGCCAACCACACATTCGCACCGCACGTACTGCAGTATCCTGCCCGAGCCATGTCCGTCTCCCCCTCTAGCGATGCGTCCACCCACAGAGTACCTGACCGACAGAACAACGGTTCTCCGCGATGTGGCGAGAACACGACGGGCCTCGGAGTGAGAGCCTATGGCTCCGCCACTGTGGCCCCGTAGCCCGTCCCGTCCGGTGTGATGGAGAGAACAGCGTTGGGGCGGTCGCCGGGCTGGCCGTAGAGGAACACGTACCCGGTCAGCTTGGCATCCTTGAATCCCAAATCCGCGACGTTGTCCGCCATCCACTTCCGGGCGACGGCAACAGCGTTCTTCTCGGCGGGGCTTTGGGGAGCGAATGTCTTGGTGAATGCGAGGGGGTCAGAGGGCGGCGCGATCTTGAAGGTGGCCATATTGATCATGCCGTTGTCGCGTGAGATGGCTGCGGACTTGTCCCAGTACGCCGGGCTCGTGACCTTGTCGCCCAGGACAAGGATGCTCGCGAAGCCGAACGTGCCATCGTCCTGTTTGCCGGTCAGCAGCATCAGTTCATGGCCGACGAAGAGCGGTTTGTACCCCTCGGTGTTAGTGAAGATGTAGGTGTCGGTGCCGTTCTGCTGATTGGACGCCTTCTGGTTGGCGGCGAAGGCTTTGAGCGTTGCGCCCACATTGGCAATCGCCTGCTTCTCATTGGCGCTCTCTGGGGCGAGTGCGACGTACGGCTCGGCTTGAGTGGTAGTGCTCTCGGTGCTTGTGCCCGCCGCCCCCGCTGTCTTGTCTTGGCCCGAGGTGGAACCCTTCACCACCGACTTCGCCGAACCTCCGGAACAGCCAGCGACCGACAGCGCCACCACCAGCGAGATTGCTGCAACTACGAACCGCTTCGCCATCAGCGTACCCCTAGGTCGTTTCGTCACTCGCTGGAGGAGTGACCACCGATGCCGGCTTCGCTTTGTGGATGTAGTAGTGCCAGCCGGACTTAGCGCTCTGGTTTCCGGACGCGTCCACCGCCCACACGCGCCAACGGCGCCTGACGTAGAGGACCCGAGCCGAGTACGACGTGGACTTCAGCTTGCTGATCACCTGCGTCTTGCCGTACGACCCGTTGGAGGCCCTGTCCTGAATCTCGAAAGAGTAGGTGACGGGATCGCCTGAATCGTCTGTCGATTTCGACCAGCGCAGATACACGCGGGAGGAGTTGATGACCGCGCCGTCCGAGGGAGATGTCTGCTTGGGTTTGGACGGCGACACGTCGTCGGTGACCGTGGTCTGCTCTGAGACGGTGAGGTCTTCGGCGGCCAGGTCCGGCTCAACGGTATCGGTTGGAATCTCTTCGAAGACACCTGCGGGCATCGTGGTCTCTGTCTGAACGACCGACTGAGTCACAGCCTTCGCGGGCACCTTTGGCGCCGAGGCACGACCCAGTGCGAAGCCAATACCGATGCCCAAACTGAGGATGATCGCGGCTGTCACGCCTAGGGTGATGGTGAGACGCTGCTGACGGTCGAGTCCTGAGCTGTGATAGGGTCGTCGGCTGATACGGCCCAAGTCGTCCCCGTGCCTGTGTTCGCTCATGCAGACTCCCCGAAGAAGATGGTCTCCGACCAACCCTAGTGCTGTCGGGCCGGTTGGGCAAGAGCCGCAGGTGCATTGGGGAATAGTCGGTGGCGACGCGGAGCGGCGACGCTACTCCTTGAACGTCGAGGCCGCATCGGCCATCAGCTCGCGGATGGGCAATCCCTGCGGGCACACGTCCTCGCACTGGCCGCACTCCGTGCACAGCGACGCTTTGCCGCTCACACGCGTGTAGCCCGTGAGCCACGGGTTGGGGTCGTCCCACCGGGCCGCAGCGTTGAGAGCCGCAAGCACATCGGGGATATCGACGCCCGAGGGACACGGCATGCAGTAGCGGCAGGCCGTGCAGTCCGCCTTCACGCGCGAATCGAGTGCGGTGTGTGCTGCCGAGAAGACCGCGAGCTGCTCGGCAGTGAGCGAGTTCGCGACAGCCGTCTCTGCCACCGCGATGTTTTGCACCACCTGCTCGAGCGTGTTCATGCCGGACAGGACCAGGCTCACCCCCGGCTCGTTGAAGACATAGCGAAGTGCCCACTCAGCGGGAGTCCACGGTTCGGGACGGTTCGCGAAGATCTCGCCCACCTCGGCGGGCAGGTTGGCAGCGAGCTTGCCTCCCTTGAGCGGCTCCATCACCACGACGCCCATACCCTTCTGAGCTGCGTGGAGAAGGCCCGAGCGGCCCGCCTGAAACTGCGTGTCCATGTAGTTGTACTGCATCTGTCCGAAGGCCCAGCCGTCGTACTCATCGACGATGCGGACCCAGTCAGCCGCAGGACCGTGAAACGAGAAGGCCGGGTAACGGATGAGGCCTTCGGCGACGGCGCCCTCCAGAAACTCGATGACCCCCAGGTCGCGGACACGGTCCCACGACTCGCCGTTCATGCCATGGAGCAGGTAGAAGTCGAGATGGTCGGTCTGAAGCCGGGTGAGCTGCTCTTCGAGGAAGCGGTCCATGTCATCGCGCGTCTTGAGGAAGAACAGCGGCATCTTGGTGGCAAGGTTCACACGCTCACGCCAGCCGCCCGACAGGGCCTCGCCCACGAATGGCTCGCTCTCGCCTCTCGAGCCGAAGTTCTGCGCGTGGTAGAAGTACGCCGTATCCACGTAGTTCACTCCGTGGTCGATGGCATAGTGGAGCATCTCGGTGGCCTTGGGGTAGTCGATCACGTCGGGACGCCCATCGATCACGGGCAATCGCATGCAGCCGAATCCCAGGTTTGAGACTTCGACTCCGGTCGTGCCGAGGGTGCGGTGCAACATGAAGAGGACCTCCTTGCAGGCGTGACGTGAGGTAGTGCGGGGTGAATCGCTGAGTTTCAAATCCACAGTACAACCGAGTCGGCTCGACCGCACACGATGTGGCAAGAACTCCACGAAGTGCGCAGACTACGCCGCGCGGGCTACGCTGTTGCGGCCGCGATCGCCGCAAGGAACGTCTCGCCGTAGCGCTCGAGCTTGGCGGCTCCTACGCCGCTGACCTCGAGGAACTCCTCGCGCGTGCCGGGTGCGCGACGCGCCATGTCGGCCAGTGCGGCGTCCGCGAACACAACGTAGGCCGGCACCGACTGCTCGGCCGCGATCTCACGCCGCACCTCGCGCAGGTGCTCGAAGAGCGCGACCTGTTCGTCGGTCTCGAGTACCGTCGCAGCCGATTTGGGAAGCTTCGCGGGCTTCTCGGCAGACTTGGGACGGGGGGCCGGCGGACGCGCGAGCACGACCGATTCCTCGCCGCGCAACACGGGCCCGGCGGCCGGTGTGAGCTTCAGGGTGGAGTACTCGGCGACATCCACACGCAGGTAGCCGCGGTGGATGAGCTGGCGGAATATCGCGGACCAGTCGTCTTTGGAGTGCTCGGCACCGATATTGTAGACGGACAGCTCGTCGTGCCCGTTGGAGATAATGCGCTCGCCTTCCGAGCCGCGCAGCACGTCGACGACATATCCCATCCCGAACCGCTCGCGCAGCCGATACACAGCGCTCAGCGCCTTTTGCGCATCGACGGTCGCATCGTAGGTCTCAGGCGGGTTCTCGCAGACATCGCAGTGCCCACACGGGTCCGCTCGCTCCTCGCCGAAGTAGCCCAGAAGCGCCCGGCGGCGGCACGAGAGCGCCTCGGCGTAGGCGATCATCGCCGAGAGCTTGTGCGTCTCGATGCGACGCTGCTCCTCCTTGGCGACCGCGTCGATGAAGCCGCGTGCGGTCATCACGTCTTGCATGCTCCACAGCATGAACGCCGCCGCAGGCAGGCCGTCGCGCCCTGCTCGGCCGGTCTCCTGGTAGTAGCCCTCGATCGACTTGGGCATGTCGTAGTGCACCACGAAGCGCACGTCGGGTTTGTCGATGCCCATCCCGAAGGCCACAGTGGCCACCACGATATCCAGCCGGTCGCCCAGGAAATCGTCTTGCACACGCGTCCGTTTCGCGGCGTCCATACCCGCGTGGTACGCGCCCGCCGAGAAGCCCGCAGCACGCAGCTTGGCGGCAACCTCCTCGACGCGCTTGCGCGAAAGCGCGTAGACGATGCCGGACGCGCCTTGGTGAGCGCGCAGAAACTCGAGCAGCTGCACCGCCGGCTTGGTCTTGTAGGCCGAGGAGTAGTGGATGTTGGGCCGATCGAAACCGGTCACGAAGATACGGGCGTCTCCCAGCCCCAGCTGGTGCACGACATCTGCGCGCGTCTGTTCGTCGGCGGTGGCTGTCAGCGCCACGATAGGCACGTTGGGGAACCGCTCTCGCAGGATGCCCAGCTTCACGTACTCCGGGCGGAAATCGTGCCCCCACTGGCTGACGCAGTGCGCCTCGTCGATGGCAAAGAGCGCGAGTTCGAGCCGGCTCAGCTCGGCGAGGAATCCGTCGAGCACGAGGCGCTCCGGCGCGACGTAGAGCAGGTCGAGCGCGCCCGCACGCAGATCGCGCAGGACCGATGCGCTCTCCTCGGCACACAAAGACGAGTTGAGGACCGCTGCGGCGACACCGTTGGCGCGCAACGCATCGACCTGGTCCTTCATCAGCGCGATGAGTGGCGAGACGACGATCGCGACACCGGGCCGGTGCAGCGCGGGGATCTGGAAGCACAGCGACTTGCCCCCACCGGTGGGCATCAGCACGAACGAGTCGCGCCCGTCCACGAGGTGTTCGATGATCTCGGCCTGGTGCGGCCGGAACTCCCCGTAGCCGAAGACCTCGGCAAGCGTAGTGGCAATCGAAGTCGTGCGCAAAGACATCCAGGTCCTCTCAGGCAGTGCGGGGCCGCGGTTCGCGGAGGACACAGGGTACCGCACGGCAGTGACACGCGGAGCGGCAACGCGGGGTGCAGCAGCTAGTCGCGCGTCCAGAACTTCGAGTTCACATACAGGTCCTCGACCTGCTTGCGCGCCCACGGCGTCTTGCGCAGGAACTTCAGCGACGAGTTGATGCTGGGGTCGCTCTTGAAGCAGTTGATGTCGATGCGCTTGGCAAGGCCCGGCCAGTCGTACTTCTTGACCAGCTTGCGCAGGATCGTCTCAAGAGTGACACCATGGAGCGGGTCGTTGGACTGCGGTTCAGTCATGTCGCGCCTGCGCTCCTTTGCTCTTCCGCCGAACTTCTCTCTGGATACCGAGCACTGATTGTACTCGCGCCAGCGTAGAATCCTAGCCGACAGGACCGCCACTTCCCGGAGGTGTTGATGAACGACTTCGCGCACGCTGTATTGGACGTGGACGCATCGGCGATGCACGCGGAGAGCCTCGATATCCTCACGGTGAACGTGGGTCTGTACTGCAACATGGCGTGCTCTCACTGTCATCAGGAGAGCTCGCCCGAGCGAACCGAGATGATGTCGCGCGAGAACATGGCGACCGTGGCGCGCATCGTGCACTCCGCACGGCCGCGGCTGGTCGACATCACCGGTGGAGCGCCGGAACTGCACCCCGAGCTCCCATACCTTCTGGATCTGTTGGCCACCAGCAGGGCGACGGTCCAGCTGCGCACCAACCTCACCGCGCTGCTCGAGCCGCAGGCTGCAGGCATCGTGGAACAGCTGGCCGCGGGTGGCGTGCACGTCCTCGCCTCGCTTCCGGGCACCAGCGCGAGCGACGTCCGGGCTCAGCGGGGCGATGTGTTCGACCGCTCCATCGAAGCGCTGCGGCTGCTCCGCTCGGCAGGCTACGGTCGCGGGCCCGAGCTGCCGCTCGACATCACGGTCACGCCCGAGCTGGAGGCGCCCTGTGACCTCGAGGCCGATTTTCGCACGGTGCTCGAAGGCGAGCTGGGAATCCCCTTCCGCGATCTGGTCGTGATCACAGCCATGCCCATAGGGCGCTTCCGAGAACAACTCCAGCGTATGGGCTCCTACGGCGAATACCGGCAGGATCTGCGCGAGGCGTTCAACCCCGACACCGTGGAGCGGCTGACGTGCCGCTCGTCGCTGAGTGTCGCGTGGGACGGAACGCTCTCCGACTGCGACTTCAACCTAGGGGCGGGGCTGCGCGTGGCCGACGGCGTGCCGAACCACGTCTCAGAGTTCGACGCGGTCGTGCTGGCGAGCCGCCCCATCCGGTTCGCCGAGCACTGCTTTGGCTGCACCGCCTCTCAGGGGTCCGGTTGACAGGGCTCCCTCCTGTGAGCCGGTCCGGCTCACGCGCAGCGCTCCCCCATCTTGTGGTCATGACCCGTTTCCCAGTCCGCGGTGGCGTCAAGACGCGGCTGGAGCCGGCGCTGGGCGCTGATGGCGCCTTCGAGCTGCACAGTGAACTCGCGCGCTACTGCGTGCATCGGATGCACGCGACTGCGCTTTCCGGACTCGCAGAACTGCACGTGTCCGCAGACGGTGGCTCGGCCGCTTCGGTGAGGCGGTGGTTGGGACACGCGGTACGTGTGCACCCGCAGTTCGGCGCGGACCTCGGGGCTCGGCTGGCGTACGCGGCGCGCGCCGCCTTGCGAGACGGGGCACCGGCGGTGGTGCTGGTGGGCTCGGACACGCCGGACCTTGGCCGCGAGCAGGTCTCGGCGGCGCTGGGACTGCTCGCGAGCAGTGATGTCGTTCTGGGGCCAGCGACCGACGGCGGCTACTACCTCATCGCGATGAACGCTTCTGTGGCTGACCGGGCCGTTCCCGCGTTGCTGGAGTTGGTCACCATGCCCTGGGGCACGAGCCGCGTTCTCGATGCCACGCTTGAGGCCGCTGCCGCCAGCGGGCTGAGCACAGCCCTCCTCGAACCGCTCTCGGATGTCGACCGGCCCGAGGATCTCACCGTCTGGGAGCAGATTCTGGCCCAGGAAGAGCAGCTCAGGGTGCAGCCACGGCTCTCGGTCGTCATTCCCGCGCTCAACGAGGCCGCCGAAATCGCGTCAGCCGTTCGCGGCGCCCATGCCACTGGGGCGATCGAGGTCATCGTGGCCGATGGCGGCAGCACCGATGCCACGGTCGACATCGCACGTAAGTGCGGAGCGATGGTCGTGCCGTCGTCCCGAGGTCGCGCTCGGCAGCTCAACGCGGGAGCCGACCACGCGAGCGGTGACGTCCTGATCTTCCTGCACGCAGACAGCCGATTGCCCGCAGATGCGCTCGACCACATTGGCTCGGCACTGCGCGGCTCCGGTGTCGTGCTGGGTTCCTTCCGGTTCCGGGCAGGCGACCCGGCCCGCGCATTGGACCGGTTGATCACCTCTGCCGGCCGACTGCGGCAGCGCGTCTTCAAGCTTCCCTACGGCGATATGGCGCCATTCCTGCGACACCGGGACTTCGATGACCTTGGAGGCTTCCTCGACGTGCCCGTCATGGAGGACTACGAGTTCGCGCTGCGCTGCAAGCGGTTGGGCCTGCTGAGAACTGCCGGGGCCGACTGCGTCACGTCGGCACGCGCGTGGCACGACCACGGACTGATACGCGTGACGTTGGTCAATGCCCGTGTGATTGCAGGCTACCGGCTGGGCGCCTCATTCGAGCGGCTCGCACGCTGGCGGGCGGGCATCCTGGCACCGGGACCCGAGAAGCGCCCGGCCCGAATGTGACTCGCCTGTGGCAGGAAGGCACTGAACCTCCGCAGCACTTGTGCCGATAGTCACAGTGAAGGAGTCAGCAGCGAGCCGGCGCAACCCAAGGGGCTCCTTCACTGGAGTCGTTCGTGCCTGTGACAACGTTCATCAAGTCGATGTCCATAAAGAGCCGCACCGCCATCACAGTACTGGTGGCAATCGCGTGCGGCCTGTCCTACGTACTCATCTCGCTTGAGACCGCGTACAACAACAACCTCGACGAGCAAGCACGCGCCGCGGTGACCCATGCCGAACAGGCGCTCGAGGTCGTTCAGACCGAGGACACCGCCCGACTTGCGGCCGCCAGCGAGGCGCTGGCGTCGCGCTCGGACCTGATTGAGGCCGTCGAAGCTCAGGACCGCAAACTCCTGCTCGAACGGGCTGCGCCGGTCTTCGAGCGGCTGCGCAGGGACCACGGCCTTACGCACCTGTACTTCATCTCGCCAAAGGGCGAAGTCCTGTTGCGCGTCCACAAACCGGGTGAATACGGCGACCTTCTGAACCGTGCGACGTTCCTGCGCACGAAGGCGACCGGCAGGCCCTCCGGCGGACTCGAGTTGGGCAAGACCGCCTTTGCCCTGCGCTACGTCATGCCGCTCTACGCTGCGGAAAGCTCGGCAACACCGCCGAGCGCGGCGGGCCGGCAGCTTATCGGGTATATGGAACTCGCACAGGACATCCCCCAATACCTGCAGATCATGAGCACCCACACGAGCGACGATTACACGTTCGTGCTCCGCAAGAGCGACCTTGACCGCAATGTCTGGGCGAACATGCGACAGGCTGCGGGACAGCGGGACGACTGGAACGACGACGCCAAGTACATCATCGCCTCGTCGACAACCTCGAACCGCGACGCCAAGGCGTGGATCCGGGACTACGCAAACCAGCTGGAAAACCCGCTCGCGGCCCCGCTGGTGGAGTCGAGCGGCGGATCGGTGGTCGCCCGGGGCGCCTTCCTGGTGAGAGACGAGTTCGGTGGCAACACGGGCATCATGCTTGTGCGACACGACCTCTCGGCGGCCGCGTCCGAGTTGAGGGCGATCGGTTCGGGTGTCGCGTTCGCCGCGACCACGACGGCCGTTGTGCTCACGCTGCTCCTCATTCTGCTTCTCAACGTGCTCGTATTCCGGCGCCTGGAGCGCATGAAGGCCAAGATGAACGAAACGGTCGCCAACTTGGGCGGTCCGGCCATGATCATCTACGACGAAGACGTACACGTCGACGAGATCACGCGCTTCGAACACCAGCTCGAAGTCTATGGCGAGCATCTCGAGGACATCATCGAAGAGCGCACCGTGGACCTCCAGCTCACGAACAGAGAACTCGTGAAGGCGAATGAGTCCAAGAGCCGGCTTCTGGCCAACATGAGCCACGAGCTGCGTACGCCGCTGAACTCGATCATCGGCTACACCGGCGTGATTCTTCAGGGCCTCGCAGGCCCGCTCACTGACGAACAGCGCAAGCAACTGGGATTCGTTGCGCGGTCCGGCAAGCAGCTGCTGGGGCTGATCGAAGACATTCTCGACCTCTCACGTATCGAAGCCGGAACCATCAGCCTTCACCCGAGCGAGTTCCAGCTCAAGGAACTCGTGGACGGCGTGATGGCTGACGCCGCCAATGGCGCCGAGCGCCGCGGCCTCCGGCTTGTGTTGGACGAGAGCCCTACAGACGTAACGCTCAACACCGACGAGAACCGGCTGGCTCAGGTACTCCGGAACCTCATCGACAATGCCATCAAGTACACCCAAGAAGGTGCGGTGACCGTACAAGCCCGTGTGATCGAGGGACGCTGCGTGCGTTTCTCTGTGACCGACACCGGCGTGGGCATCAGGCCCGAGCATCAGGAGTGGATCTTCCGAGCGTTCACTCAGACCGACGAGGCCGCTGCCCACCGGGTAGGAGGCGTCGGACTCGGGTTGTCGATCTGCCGCTTGCTGGTGCGCGCGCTTGGCGGAACTATCTTCGTAGCGAGCGCCGAGGGCGAAGGTTCGACCTTCTCGGTCACGGTCCCGCTGGTGCTGGGTTCCACTCAGAATGTGCAGTGGGCCGAGGATGCCGAGGAACCCGACACTCCGGAGGAGCGCGCGGTAGCCGGCTAGCCGCGGATTTGCGTCACTGAGCCTCGGGACCAGCGGGCCGTCTCCCGGGAAGCAGGCACCCTTCCTCGAGATTCGGGACCCTGAACGTGAACGTGGAGCCCACGCCCACTTGGCTTTCCACCGTCAGTTCCGCTCCGATCGCCTCGGCGAGCCGTGCCGAGATGGCGAGCCCCAGCCCGATTCCTTCGCTGAGTGCGCCTTCCGGCCGCGGGAGTTGCCGGAACTCGTGCCAGATGATGTCGATGTCCGATGCTGCGATACCCTGGCCCGTGTCGATGACCTTGACGACAATGCCACCACGATCGTCGGGGTCCGCGTGGACGGTCACTCCCCCTGCCGAGGAGTACTTCAGCCCGTTCTCGATGAGGTTCGTGAGGACCTGTGTCACCTTGCCGGGGTCGCTGTAGATGACAGGGCACTCGTCGCAGATGCGCTCCGTCAGGACCAGCCCGCGCCGCTTGGCCTCGTGCTCGAGCATGTGCACCGCTCGGCGGACGACATCGCCACCGTTGAAACTCTCGCAGTCGACCTCGATCGATCCCTGCTCGATCCGGGAGTAGTTGAGCACTTCATTGATCAATGTCAGCAGGTGCTTTCCCGAATCGTTGATCATCGACAGCTGCCGAATGGCCTCCTCGGTCATATCTCCGGCGTGACCCTGCAACATCACGCCGCTGAACCCGATGATCGAGTTGAGCGGCGTGCGCAGCTCGTGACTCATCTTGGCGAGGAACCGGTTTCGCACATCAGCGGCCTCGCGCAGGTGGATAACGGTCTCGCTCAATGCCGCGGTGCGTCGCTCCACTTCGAATTCGAGCTGCCGGCGATGGTCCTCTAGCAGCTTCGCGGTGCGCTTCCGCTCGGTTATGTCACGACCGATGACGACCACGTAGTGCCCGCCGCCGAAGTCGACGTGCCGTGCCGAGATCTCGTAGGCGATCGCCGGTGTCCCCAAGGTGCTCTCAGCCACGAGTCGCATGCCCTCGCCCGCAAGGAGCGGATCGATTGAACGGAGCAGCGCCTCAGGGAGCACCTCATGGATGTCTCGCCCCGCGAGATCGCCTTTCGGCACACCCAGGACGCGCGCCGCGGCGTCGTTGGCGTCGGCGACGCTCCCGTCGGTCACCGAGACCACGAGGATCAGGTCAGGCACCTCGTCGAGCAGGGCGCGGAACCGCTCCTGCTCGGCCATCTGCTCCACCAACTCGGGGTAGTAGCTCTTCTGCGCCGAGTTCTCACCCAGACCGATGACGCGCGCCCGTAGCTCGTCCCACTCGGCGTAGTCGCTCTCAGAACGCCGCTTCATAGATCGCCTCGATATCTTCCTGTTGCGGCCTGCGGGGGTTGGTGACCATACACGCGTCACCCATCGCGGTTTCCGCGAGAAGCGGCAAATCTGCTCGGGTGACGCCGAGCGATGAAAGTGAGTCGACGACACCGATGCCATGCCGGAAGAGATGCAAGCGCTCGGATATCGCCTGCGGCTCAACATCCGTCGCCGAGTCTATGGCGATTCCCATGGCACGCGCGAGCTGCACCCGGCGCCCTGCCGAGAACACCGGAAGGTTGAAGTTGAGAACGTGCTCGAGCAGCAGGGCGTTGCACTCACCGTGCGGCAAGTCGAGCTTGCCGCCCAAGGCATGCGCCATGGCGTGCGTGGCGCCCAGACTGGCGTTAGAGAAAGCGAGACCAGCCTCGAGGCTGGCAAGCGCCATCCCCGTTCGGGACTCGATGCTCAGCGGGTCGTCCATACACGGCTCCAGCCAGCGAAAGACCCCCTCGATCGCCCGCAGAGCGCACAGGTCCGTGATCTCCCAGCTCGCGTTGGAGCTGAATGCCTCGACCGCGTGAACCAGCGCATCAAGCCCGGTCGCTGCTGTCAGATCAGCCGGCATGGTCACAAGCGTCTCAGCGTCGATGAGCGCCACATCCGGCACCAGGGCCTTGCTCACGAGCGCGATCTTCACATCGCGGTGCTCGTCGGTGATGATGCAGAACTGCGAGACGTCCGCGGCGGTTCCGGCCGTTGTGGGAACGCAGACCAGCGGCGGCATAGGAATCGGTATGCGATCGACACCCTCATACACCAGGATGTCGCCTCCGTTGCTCACGACGACGCAGATGCCCTTCGCGCAGTCCATCGGGCTGCCACCACCCACCGCTACGACAGCCTGGCATCCGTGGGCGCGGTACTCCTCGGCACCGCGCATCGCTTCGTGCGAGCGGGGGTTGGGCGTGACGTCGGTGTAGAGCGTGGTCTCGATGCCGGCGTCCGCAAGGGAGGCCATGACCGCATCGGTCCAACCGGCCTCGCACACACCCGGGTCCGACACGACCAGAACCTTCTTGGCCCCGAAGTTGGCCGTGTAGCGGCCCGCGAGGCCCCTCGCATCAACCCCGAACACGAACTCGGGGGCTACGAACTTCCGCATCTCCTGCACTGATCGCGTGACCACGTTCCCACCTTCTTCAACGGGGATCTGTGATGCCTATACCCGCCGTGCACCGCGCGCCCGAATCAACAGGCGCTACCATTCCTACGCATCCGCCGAGTCGGAAGCCGTTCCCAAAGCATGATGCAGGATCTCAGCCACCCGAGTGAGTGTCATCACCAGCTCTGCCGAGGAGAGCCCCGCCTGGTCAACCAACCGATCGTGATCCCACACCGCGCGGTAGTTCTGCAGGTCGGCGGGATCCTGATAGATGAAGTTGCGCACCAGCAGAAAACGCTCGTTGAACGCGTTTGCGGATTTCACCGCCAGGTCGTACGGCGTCTCATCGGGGTCGAGTTCCCGCGCGGTCCATATCTTGATCGCGTGTTGCTCAGGATGGGCGTCGATGAGAAACGGGATTCCGCCCATGTCGACCACGATGTTGTTCATGCCTTCAGGGCCGGGTCCAACCGGTACCTGGGCCTCGTCGAAGAGTGCAGTGAGCTTCTCGGCACTCAGTTCGTCGCCGGGCACCGTCAACTTCGTCTTTTCGGCCATCTCTTAGCTCGCCTCCGTTGGAATCATGACTACCAAGTGATGGTCGCACGATTGGCAGAGGATTCCCAGCGGCGCGCGCTGCGGATCACCTCTCCAGCTCAGGAAACGCGCGTAGCACCATGTCGACCAGCCGTTGCGGCGACCTCGTGAGCGCATCGGTGGCAGGGATGCCGAGGAGGTCCTCGTAGTGCACGATGGCCTCGGAGACTTCGTCGTCGGTCATGCTCTCGTGGTTGATGGTCAGCCCGATCACGGTGGTATCGGCGAAGGCCTGGATCAGGTCGATCTCGCTCGAAGGCGACGGCATCTTCAGGTCCGGGAAGTCGCCCAGCGACGTTCGGGCCGGTGCATGCTGAAGGATGACGGCCTGAGGCTGCGATCCGCGCAGGATGAACACCGAGGAGAGATACGCGGGGTGGCTTAGCGCGCCTTGCCCCTCGATGATGAGCACATCCGGGCGTTCGTTCTCATACGCCTCGAGTACCGTGGCCTCCATCTCGCCCGAGCAGAACTGACCGGGAATGGCGTCAAGCGCAACTCCGTACCGGGCGCCCTGGATGATGCCGGTCTGCCCGGTCGCGACAAAGACCGCATTTATCCCGTAGTCGTGGAGCGCGCGAGTCAGCACCTCAGCGGTCGTGCGCTTGCCGATAGCGCTGTCGGTGCCCAGCACGGCGATCCGCGGGCACGACACGTCGAAGATACGGCCGGTGAACAACCGGAGGTGCTTCTTGTCGCGCGGGCGGCGCACGTCGATCAGCTTCACGCCGTGCAAGGTGGCCGCAATCACGAACGCCGGATCGTCGTTCAGGAATTCGTGAAGCCCGTTGACGATGTCCATCCCGCGCTCGATGGCCTCGAACACCACACCGCGCTCGAAGGGAGAAAGCAGGCCGCTGGCGGGTGCCTTCCCAAAGATGAAGACGTCAGGAACGACTCCCGCCAGATCGATTGCAGCGCCCAAGTCGGAGCAGATGGGGATTCCGCTGGGCCCGTCGCCCAGCACGTCTCCGGTATCGAGCCCTGTCTTGGTGCTGTCGATGACCGAGAGGATCCGGTACTTCTCGGAATGGCGGGCCAGACCGTTGGCCGTCTTGCCATCCTGCGTGCCGAAATTGCCTTCGCAGAAGACTACAGCAGTAGCGTCATTTGAATCGGGGGGCATTGAATTCCTCCAGAGGGGGATGCTTTGGGCGTACAGAAATGGCACCCCAACGCGATACCCACCTGCCGGGTGTATTCCCTCAAAGAGTGTTCGCTACTCCGCCGCAGGCAATTGGGCGCAAAGGAAGTCATATGCGTTGGCAAACGCGAACTTCTCGGCAAGGTCCGCACCGTAGATACTCTCGACGGCTTCGAGGAGGCGCACGAGCGCGGTGTGGTCGCCCAGTTCGCCCATCGCAGCCACTCCCCAGTCGCTGCCAATCGACACGGCGCTCTCGCCCGCGAGCGACGCTATCCTGTCGATATGCTGCAAGGCCTCGTTGACGGACCCACTCCCCAGAAAGTCCGGATCGAACGCCAGCCCGATAAGGCCACCGTGCTGGCCCAGTGCCAGCAGTTGGTCATCGGTCAGGCCACGCGGGTGGTCCCCGATCGCTCGGCAGAACGAATGCGTCACCAGAAGCGGCGGCTCGAACAGCTCGAGTGTCTCGTAGTAGCCCGCCTCGTTGAGGTGCGCGAGATCGAGCATCAGCGGGCTCTGCGCGAGCGAGCGAACCAGCTTCCGACCAACCGGCTTGAGCGGCGCGGTCTTGTCGTCGTAGCAGCTGTACCCATAGTCAGTCTCGTAGTTCCAGGTCAGCCCCAGGCTACGCAGGGAGTGCTGGCTCCACAGCGTATCGAGGCTGTCGGGCCCGATACCAGGGAGGTGGAAGCCTTCCGAGTGGGGCAGGACGCCTGTGCGGGGGTCGTCGGCATCGAGGTCCGCAACGGTGGTCACCAAGCGCAGCGACGAGCTACAGGTCTCAAGCAACCCGGCGTGAGCATCAAGCTGGTCGAGGAGCGAACTGTCCTCGGTAAGGGGGTACAGCGACGACCAGATGACCTGTGCGCGAGAGGGGCCCTCGAGGTATGTCGAGCCGTAGACCGGGAAGTCGCCAGCAAGGCGCTGCACACCGGACAACATGTCCTGGTGCAGGTCGATGATCCTTGGCTTCCGAGAAGGGTCGCGATCCGCCAACACTGGCACCTGCACCGTCTGCAACGTAGGGACGTGCCTATAGCCAGCGTACACGCTTCCGGTGCTGCTTGGGGGTGCCCGTTAAAGGACTCGCCCGCGGGTGCCGAGACTGTAGTCGTGCACTCAACAGCGAAAGTGGGGGAAATGCCGGCGAACCCAGCAACCGGACCGCGAATTCGCGTACTCGTGGTCGACGACTCACTGTTCATGCGGACGATCATCTCGCGAATGCTTGAAGACGCAGGCGACATCGAAGTGGTGGGGACAGCAACGTGCGGCGAAGAGGTGTTGGCTGCTGTGAAGCAGCACAACCCCGATGTGGTCACGCTCGATATCGTCATGCCGGGTATGGACGGTCTCGCGGTGCTTGAACAGCTGATGGAGCTGCATCCGGTACCGGTGCTGATGCTGAGTACGCTCACGACGAACAACGCGGACGCGACGATAGAGGCCCTCGAAAAGGGTGCTGTAGACGTCGTGGCCAAGCCCGGCGACCTCGCCCCCATGATGCCGCAGGTAGCCGGTGACCTGGCCGAGAAGGTCCGCGCCGCCGCAGGCGTCAACACCGCTCACCTTGGCGCGCAGGCCGAGAGGCCTCACCCGGCGCTCCCGACCCACGACCTCGCCAACTACCCTGCGCCGCTCGACGCCCTGATCGTGGGAGCGTCCACCGGTGGCCTGCCCGCGCTCAACATCGTCGCTGGCGCGCTACAGCCGGACTTTCCCGCAGGGGTGCTGCTGCTCCAGCTGATGCCCCCGGGGTTCACTTCGGCACTTGCCGAACGACTTGCGGAGGTGTGCATGCTCCCGGTCAAGGAGGCGCACGACGGTGATGTCTTCGAGCCCGGCAAGATCCTGTTGGCGCCCGCCGGCATGACGGTGGACTTCGTGCGAGCGGCAAACCTCGTGTACCTCAAGGTCAGCGCCGCGACTGCCAACGGCGGGAGCACCGCGCTCATCGACCACGCCATGACCTCGGCTGCGCAGGTCTTCGCCGAGAGGGGCATGGGCGTCATCCTCACTGGTATGGGAGAGGACGGCGCCCGCGGGTTGAGTGCGATGCGCGATGCCGGCGCCTACACCATCGCCGAGCACGAGGACTCCGCGGTGATCTGGGGCATGCCTCGAGCCGCGTCCCAAGCGGGAGCAGCCGTGGCGCTGGCGCGCGCGAACGACATCCCCGTCTTGGTAGCCGGACGGGCCAAGCGCGGCGTGTAGAGGGACTTCCTGTCGCGTCTGCTACTCCGCTGCCCCGACGGCTGCTTCACCCTCGATCAGGTTATCCCAGCCACGTCCCGACTCGGCGAACGCATCACCAAGGTAGACGTCGAGTGGTTCTGGAACGCCCACGTGGTAGCCCTGCACGAAATCAACGCCAGCAAGGTTGATGGCGTCGTAGTCCTGTTCACTTTCGACGTATTCGGCGACGGTCTGGATGTTGAGGCCTCGGCACGTCTCGACGATCGCGCTCACAAACGGGGCATCGCTGGGGTGCGTGGTCATACCCGTCACCAGGCTGCCGTCGATCTTGAGGAAGTCGATGGGCAGATGCTTGAGGTAGTAGTAAGAGGACTCCTCGGAACCAAAATCGTCCAGCGAGAAGCGGCAACCGATCTCGCGCAAGGCCAGGATGAACCTCCGGGCGGCGGCGATATCGGCGATGGTCGTGGACTCGGTGATCTCGATGATGAGCCGCTCCGGTTCGACGCCGGTCGCTGCGAACTCGGTGCGAATCACTTCGAGGAGCGTCGAATCGCCGAATGCCGAGCCAGACAGGTTGATTGCGAACTGGACGTCGTGGCCCTCGGTCTGAGCCAGCGCCAGCAGACGGATGGCCCGCTGTGCCAACCAGCGGTCGATATCGCTGATGAGTCCCAGGCGCTCGGCAGTCGAGATGATGTCACCGGGAAACACCAGCTTCCCGTCCGCGTCCCGCAACCGAAGCAGCAGCTCGAAGCCTTGGCGGGTCGCGGTGGCGGAACTGCGGATCGGCTGGGCATGTAGCAAGAACCGGTCTTCGCGCAACGCCTCACGGATCGTCTCGGCAGCCTCCATACGGATCGCGATGTCGGTCCTGATGGCGTCCTCCGAGTCGTATTTCACGACCTGGTTGCCGCCGCGAGACTTCGCGTCGTACATCGCGATGTCTGCCCGCGCCAGCAGCTCGCTTGTGGACTGGCCGTGCTCGGGGTAGATGACCACGCCCGCGCTCGCACTCACAGTCACCTCGTGTTCGCCTGCCGAGAAGGTCCTTCCCGAGAAGCCCTTCACCAGCCTCGCGGCCGCGCCAAGTGCCTCGGTGACACTTGCGTGCGGGATCAGCATCCCGAACTCGTCGCCACCCAGCCGGGCAACCACGCTTTCCGCGCGCGTGACGGACTGCAGGTGCTCGCCGAACACGCGCAAGAGCTCGTCACCCATGGCGTGTCCCAGGGTGTCGTTGATGTCCTTGAAGTGGTCGAGGTCGAACCACAGCACGGCGCCGGAGGCACCCATGCGGGCATGCTCGTCGATCTGGCGCTGCAGCTCGCGCTCGAAGTGCCGACGGTTGTACAGGCCGGTCAGCGGGTCGTGCTCGACGAGATACGACATCTCTTCCTGGAACCGGTTCAGCTCGTCGAGCATCTTGTTGATCTCGACCGCAAGACCGCCAATCTCGTCATCGCCCTGCACCGGCAGCTTCCGGCCCCCAGCCGTTGAGCGGCCGATCTCTCTGACCGCCGTACTCAGGCGGGTCAGCCGTCTCAGGACCATCCTGTCCAGCGCCACCGCCAGCACACCGACCATCACAAGCCCGAACAGCGTCATCACCAGACCCACGCCAACAAGCTCCCCGCGTGCCGTGGCGCGCGCCGTGCGTGGAGCTTCGACGCGCAGCACCAGACCCGGAGTACCCACGATTCCGCGAACCAGCGTGTAAGCGAATATGCGGCGGCTGTCGGGCATGGTGGTGATCTGCCGCTTCGCGAGAGTGAATGCCGCCCACGCGGAGCGCACATCGGCGGGCATGGGCGCTACGCTCGAGAAGATGTCGAGCCGACGTGCGGTGAGTTTCTCGATACTGGCAAGCGTCTCGGGCCGGATGCGATAGCCCATGATGATCGTGCCGTTGGGCACCGCGCTGAAATCGCTCGAACTGATTGGCTGAGCGGCGATGAGGTAGGCGCCATCAGGCAGTGACAGCCCTCCCGAGACCGTCGCCCGCGGGTCTTTCATGTGCACGAAGTCCGGTTCCGATCCTAGGTACCGCCTGAGCCCGTCAGGCAGATCCGCCTGGCTCTTTGAGAGTGGATCGAGCGACTTCGAGTAGACGATTCGCCCCGTGTCGTCGGTGAAGATGACGAAGTCGATGTCGAGGTTGAGCAGCGTGTCATCGGGCAGGTTCTTGCGAATGTATGAGTCGCTGGGCACCTGAACGAACTGGTAGGAATCGTCCCAAGGCGCCCAGTCCCCGCAGATCGCGACGAGCCGCTTCTGCTCGGCCGCGATAGCCGCCGCCGAACCGTTCAGCCCTGCTACGGCGCCCCTGGTGTCCGCCTCGTCGGCCGCCCGGAAGGCGTAGACCGACCCCGCCGACTCCATGGCGAACCACAACACGATCGAGATGACCGAGACAACCAAGATCGTGCGCGAGCGGACACCCATGTCGACTCCTCAACCACTGCAGGCGGCGCGGCATAACCGGGAGAAGGTCCTGTTCAGGGGTATGTTCCCCAGACGCTGAGATTGGTAGTGGGGGGTGTGGGGGCGTAGGCGCACAGGACCTGCCGCTTTGGTTCGAGGCCCGAGCGGGTACATTCCTCACGAGACCGTCATCCTGTGAGGAGCCCGCTGTGGCTGCTATTCGTGCGACAACCCGTCCGAAGCTCGGCCTGCGGGTTCTCGTGGCCGCAACCATCCTCGCGACGATCGTGGTGAACGTCTTGGCCAACGCGGTGCCATTCTTCGGCCGCGGCACCGGAGAGGTCTCCAACCTGTACCCCACGCTGGTCACCCCGGCCGGCTACGTCTTCGCAATCTGGGGGCTGATCTACCTCGGGCTGCTCACGTACGCCGGCGCGCAGTTTCTTTCGAGCTTCCTTGCCGATGACCCTCTACCCGACCACCTCGCGTGGCCGCTCATCGTGAGCGGGGTCGCCAACGTAGTCTGGCTGCTGCTCTGGCAGTCGTTGAACATCTTCTGGACCGTGCCGGTGATGCTGGTACTGCTCGTCTCACTCATCATCGCCAACGTCATCTCTCGCAGCGGCCAACCGGGTCATGCCGCGGTCGCCACGCGCTGGGCCGTTCAGGCGCCACTGAGCCTGTACCTGGGCTGGATCTCGGTCGCCACGATCGCCAACATCTCCGGTGCGCTCTACGCGGCACGGTGGGATGGCTGGGGCATCGCACCCGAGTGGTGGGGCGTGGTGGTGCTGGTGGTAGGAGCCGCACTCGCCGTGGCGGGTCTCGCTCGTCACCGCGACGCTGTGTTCGCCGGCGTGTTCGTCTGGGCGTTCGCGGGCATCGCCGTTGCGACGCCCGCGTCACTCGTGCAGATGACGGCGACTGCGCTTGCCGTGCTGATTGCTGTAGGCATCGTGCTCGCGATGCTCATGCCCCGTCGCTGACGCTCGAACCCCGTGAAGGCGTCGGTGACCACGGGCGCCGGGGGGCGTCTACACCGAGGTAGTACGGAGGCTGTTGATACGCCGAGACGTGAGCCCGCTCTTGTTCAGGTGGCGCAGTAGCGGGTCGAAACCCTTGTCCTTCGAGAGCACGATGCAGTGAGTGCCCGGTGAGCGCTCGGCCACCCGTCCCAGCTCACAGGCGATGTAGCAGTCCAGAGCGTTGCGACCGTTGCCGTCAACGCGCTTCCATTCGACTCGGCTGCCCAGCTTCTGCGCGCTGGTCACGACCTCGATGGGCACGTTCTTCTGGCTGACCCCCACGAAGATGGTGACGCTGTAGCCCTCCCCAAGCAGTCCGAAATCGAGCTGCTGCACGTTCTCGTAGTCCACGAGCAGTAGTTTGTCGCCCACTGAAGCTCCCCGTCCTCGAAGACCCTGATTGCAAGCCAGACAACTCCCCGCACGAAGCTACCCGGCCCTCAGCTGCAGCCCAATTGTCTCTGGCCGCGACAAGACCTCCACGAGCCCGCTCTTGATCGAATGCGGCTTGGCGACGTAGTCCGAGTACCGGAACCTAAGCAGGTAGTACCCACGCTTCAGCAGTTCCGCCTCGCGAACCTCATCTGCGTGCGCGCGGTCTCGGCCGTGGTACCTATCGCCGTCGCACTCTATGACTAACTGCGGAACGAAGTCCGGGAGCAGGAGGTCCACTCGGTAGTTGCCGATTCGCTTCTGAGGTATGACTCGATGACCCAGCCCGGTGACATAGAGGAACACGTCCAGTTCGAACCAGCTGTCGAACGGGCGCGGGCGAGCGGTTCTGCTTCTGTTCGCCGCGAGCTGTCTCACCAGCGCCGTCCACTCATCGAAGCGACCGAATCTACGCGCTGCCTCGCTCAGGCCGGCGAGACAGAAGGCGTTCTCGGTGATTCCGAGCGTGGCCAGCGAGAGCGCCAGATCTTGGGGATCTTGATCGGGGTGCGCCAACGTGAGCCTCAATGCCGAGTCAAGCATCGGCGCCCGTTCAGGAACCACTCGGCGACAGGAGCGCGCGAGTTCGAGAATCTTGTGCTTATCGATTCCCGTCTCCTTGGCCACAAGTTGGTAGCTCTGAGGAGGGTTGGGGCCCCACCCATTCAGGCGACGAACCAAATCCCACGCATCGTCATCAGCGACTGCCTCACCGGTAAGTGAGCGCAGCTCGGCTTCGAGCGTGCCGGTCATCGCGTGATGTGTCTCCTTCGGCGGTTCGACCCGTGCGGGCACGCCGCTCTTGAGGAAACCCGGACCAAGCTGCCGCGGGTCACAAGCCAAGAGCTGGAGGCCCTTTGCCGTGATTCGCGAGGCGCGCGGCTCGGGGTATTCGAGCAGGCCCGCCTTCTTGAGGTGAGTCCGTGCCCACTCAATCCGATTCTGGAAGAGCGGCCGGCCATCCGACCTGGTGCGCTTGAGCTCTGGCTCGGAGAGGTGTAGTTCGTCCGCAAGTGTTGCGGTCATCTGCCCAGTTGTATGGGCGTCGCCGTCGGAAAGTACCCGAAGCACGGGCAAAGTCAGATCGTATACCCCCGGAATAGCCATCGAGTCCCCTCACTCAAGTGCGTAGTGAGTTTGTCGGCGTTTGCCGAGGTGGACTTGAATGAGCGCGAGGACGAACGTGGGCCGAGAAGGCGCCGACTCTGCGGTGAGCAGCACTCTACTGCGAAGCGCCCCTGATCTGCCCTTCAGCGTCCAGCGTGATACTGATCTTGCGCACATTCACACTCGTCGAACTCGTCTTGTCGAGGTAGTCCCACTCGTAGGTGAACCCATCGCCACTAGCCTCGATTCTAGGCTGGTCGGGCGAGGTAAGCTTCTTGTACAGCGCTGGATCAGCCTCCTTGAGGCGCTTCTTCGCGAGAGCCACGTCGGCAGCGGGAGCCGCAACTGCCGGAGCGGCGACGGGCACGAGTGTTGCAGGTGGGCCCATCGAAGCGATTGTCGCTTTCAGCGCCATTGGCACGCCCCAGATCACAACAGCGGCCATGAACAACATCAGGACCACCAGCACAAGCTTCTCGGCAATCCATCGTCCGAACGACATGGAGGCCGCTGGCCGATACGGTGCCTTGTTCTTCCTCCTGCGCCGCGCGGACTTGCTCCCTTCGCCACCAAGCGCCGCGAGACCGACCAAGATTCCAGCGCCTACCCACCAAGGGGCCGTTCCGTTCATCAGTCCGACAATTGCCCACAGTACAAATCCGATAGCAGCAACCACGAGCACCCCGAGGGCCACTACGCGAGGTGTCGGTTCCGGCAAGCGGCCCTGGGCGCTGACCCCGCTGGGGATAGCCGCGTTTGCATATGTGCGTGGGGGCGGCGTGCTCGAACCCTGAGGGGACCTGACCGCGTCGGCGGTAGGGCGCGGATGAGGAGCTGGGGTCGCCACGCTCGCGGTGGTTCCTTGTCGATGCGCCGCATGTGCCTGAGAGAAACGCGGGTCGGTCGACCTGTCCAATCGGAAGACAGACTGCGCCAGCGCCGCCGTCTCCTCGGCGGTCAGCGGAGTCCCAATAGCGAAGTCGTAGCGTTCCGAGAAGCGCTCCTCCAACTGGGCCAAATCGGCGACCCGCAGTGCGGTGACCGAGTCGAGCTCCAGCTTGGAGACATCCGAGTCAACGAACACCGTGAGGCCACGCACCTGGTCAAGCGCGAGAGCCAGACCATCCTCTTTGAGCAACTGATGCAACAGATTCAAATGTTG
The DNA here is from genome assembly GCA_002841275.1 of Actinobacteria bacterium HGW-Actinobacteria-7. Taxonomy (GTDB): domain Bacteria; phylum Actinomycetota; class Coriobacteriia; order Anaerosomatales; family PHET01; genus PHET01. The sequence continues at coordinate 24,890 of PHET01000017.1, forward strand.
TTCGTTCTGACGCAGCGGGTTCTGGAGTGTCTTCTTCTGACCGCCCGGGTAGCACGCAGTCCACTTGGCATCAGCGTAGGTGCCTCGAATCAGTGCGTTCGTGCGAGCCTTCGTCTCGATCACCAGCACTCCGTACTGGTCGACGACCACATGATCAAGCTGTGCGGTGATGGGACGGCCAGACGTCTGCTTGCCGATCAGAAGATCATTGAGAACAACGAAGCCATACCGCAACCGGAGGCGTTCGAGTTCCTTGATGACTCGCGCCTCTGCCGCATCTCCAACTACCCGTGCCTGGTCGTAGTCCACCCGATCCCTCTCGTTTGCCCTGAATCTGTTATCGGCAACGTAATTGCGTATCCCAAATTCAGACGATGGCTCGACGGCGGAGTGAGCCCGAGGCGATTTGGGAGGCGCCGAAATCCGCATCGCAAGTGGGGAAGGCGACGGGGCCGTAGATTAGCAGCGCCCTCACCCGCTTTGCTTCTCCTTCTTCATCAGCTCTGTCCGGTATCGCCCCGGCGCATGCCCGAGGTTCGCGGCGAATGTCAGCCTCGCGTACTCGCAGGCACCTGCGTCGTCGTCGCGTGCCAGCGTCACGATCACCAGCTCCGTGTAATCATCATCGGAGATGATTACCGTGTAATCCCAGAAATCCGACATTGCGAGCACCCTTCGATTCCGTGGGAACCGCCTGATTGTGCTGTGGTCCGACTCAAACGAAGACGGCCGTGTGCGGCGTCCGTTGCCTACTCGCGTTCTCTCCCCCAAACCTGCCGACGGTTAGTTCATCACATCCCATGGGGTGATGATTCCTAGTGCCTTCTCAGTTGGCTTTCCGCTGTGTGTCACAGCTATTGCCAGAACCCTCGGCCTGCCTCGCGCGATGGACTTCTCGAACTCTTCAAGGGCCTCACCCACCGTGGCATTCAGCCCAATACACCCGAGCCCAGCATCGTCAACGCAAGCGAGGACCTCACCGACCGTCGTTTCTTCGAGCGAAACGATATCTTCGCCAAGCTTGTGCCCGAGCCAGACACGCAAGTGCTCACCACTGAGTAGCGACAGTCCGTCTGCACCCTGGACAAGCACTTGGGAAAAGTCGTTGGCGGTCATGATAGCCAATGCGGTCGCAAGCGTGTCCCCCGGCTCCAGCACCCGTGGGCGCAGTGTCATGACCTTGCTGACACGAACTGGACTCAACACGAGCTCGGCTAGTGCCTCAATTGATTTCACAGTCTCCTCCGTCGGCTCCGCCAACGGATGGGTTCGGAATTCATGCACCATGAAGTTTCGCAATTGGTTCAGTTGCTCGAACTGTTCGCGTCGGTTCCTCAAGAACGGCGCGTCGAGAACGTTGCCCCCCATCGCCTTTACCAACACAGCCATGAAGCTGCCCGTGTCTCGCCCCAAACCCGTTCGCTTCCTCAACTCCGCATCAATGCGATTGAAGGCATCTAGGAACCTAGCTGCCCGGAGGGTTTCGTCCACGTGTCCAGCCTCTCACCAACCCGCATAGGCCGGATTCTCTAGGCCGAGTGAATTTCGCTCACAGCTCAATCCACTCGACATGCCCGATCTTCTTGGTTCCCTCAGCCAGATGCACTACACGAAAGCGCCTGGGAGCCTTAAGCCCCACAACGGCCAACGGCACTGTCAGGACGTTGCTAAGTGGCCTCAGATAGTTGACATATTTCTCGTATGTGCCGACCGCACTATCGAAACCTCCGGCGGCCTTCATCTCCTCCGTTGCCGTGATGATGATGCCCGCCTGAGTCTGAATGGCCTTCTGAACGTGGTTCAACTCGCTCGCCAACACCGGTTTGAGGAGATTCCAGGCGGCTGCTTCCCCGTGGTTGAAGGCGACCTCCACGGAGACCACATCCTTCGCGAAATCGAGCCGGAAGCGCCCCTTGTCCCCTGTGAGATACGAAGCGTCGGCGAAGATCGGGCTCTCGTCGGCCCATCCAAGGACAACCAGGCGCTCGTGCAGAAGGGTGTTGATGATGGCCGACAATGACTTACTGACACGGGAGGAGGACTCAAAGCGTGCGGCAATTTCCTCCTCCGAAATGGACTCGATTGCAGTGACGACTTCCGTCCAGAGCGACGCAAAAGGTTCTTCAGCATTGAAGAGAGTCATTCCATGTCGGTGCGAATGCGCAACGTAGTCCATGAGTCCTCCCGCTCGATTGCCTACAGTGCAGTGAACCACATCTAGGTCGGGTCGTGTCACACCCCCGAACTAATGTTCGTTTCGGACTTGATCTCGCGGTCCCCAGGCGCTAAGATGACAGCGACCCGAACGCGGTCGAGTCTTCTCCGCCACGACGCTATCCGGCGCTCGTGAGCCATGAAAGACCGAAAGGGAACAATACTGTGACTGCACGTGCGAAGCGCGCCTCAAAGGCCGCGCAGCTTCCTGTTGGCGACGTCGTTGAACTGTTCGCTGGCGTTGGCGGATTCCGCTTGGGACTCGAAGGCAAACCAGAGTTTTGGCGTGCCCCTGGCGATGAGCCCGGCCAGTGGAGAGTGACGTGGTCGAACCAGTGGGAGCCGAGCACAAAGACCCAGCACGCCTTTGATTGCTACGCCGAACGGTTCGAGGACGGCACCCACTGCAACGAAGACATCGCCCAGGTGAGTGTCGATGACATCCCCGAGCACCAGTTGCTCGTCGGTGGGTTCCCATGCCAGGACTACTCTGTCGCGAAGCCCTTGAACCAGGCGCACGGCATCCAGGGACGCAAGGGAGTTCTCTGGTGGGAAATCCACCGCATCCTCGAAGCCAAGCAGCCCCAGTTCGTCATGCTCGAGAACGTCGATCGACTGCTCAAGTCTCCAGGCAGCCAGCGAGGGCGCGACTTCGCGATCATCCTCGCGACCATGTCTGACCTCGGCTACCTGGTCGAGTGGCGCGTCATCAACGCCGCCGAATACGGTTTGCCTCAGCGTCGCCGTCGTGTGTTCATCATCGGGCGCAAGGTCGACAAGGCCTTCGCCAGTGCGGGCTTCGACGGCTTCGACTGGATCACATCACAGGGGGTGCTGGCCAGAGCGGTTCCCTGCACATCGCCCAACGGAACGGCCGAGCACGAGCGCGACTTCGTCATCGAAGGCGAGCCCCACGAGGTATCTGAACATTTCGGTGCTGGCAGGAAGCTGAGCCAGTTCCTCAACGCCGGCGTCATGTTGCGCCGTGAGGTGTGGACCCGCAAGGTGGTAGCTGACTACGACGGCCCGCTCAGTCTGCTTTCGTCGGTCCTCCTCCCAGAGTCCGAGGTGCCTGACGAGTACTTCATCGCACCCGAGAGGCTCGGCGACATCGATTCCCCCAAGCCAGGAACATGGCGCTATCTGAAGTTCTCAAAGAGCGAGCAGCGCACTCACAAGGGCAGTGGAACGACATACCTCTACACCGAGGGCGGTCTCCCCTTCCCCGACCCAATCGACAGAGCAGCACGCACGATTCTGACCGGAGAAGGTGGAACGGCTCCCTCGCGCTTCAAGCATGCAATCGCGACCAGCGATGGACGGTTCCGAAGGTTGACTCCGGTTGAGCTAGAGCGGCTGAACGGCTTCCCAGACAACTGGACCGAGGGGATGTCGGACGGCAAGCGCGCCTTCTGCATGGGAAACGCGCTCGTTGTGGGCGTTGTCGAGCGCATCGGGCGAGTACTGGCTGACGACCTCACCGCGATGAAGGCCGCCGTTCCGGGCAAGTAGTTCCTATGCCCCGACTGCCAACACCGCCGCCTGCATCATCTCCTGCGATTCGCAAGACGATGCAGGGGAATCGCGGCAAGAACACGAAGCCCGAACTCCATCTACGCCGACTGCTCCGCGAAGCCGGCTACCCGGGCTACCGGCTTCATTGGAAGAACGCGCCAGGACATCCCGACATCGCCTACCCGGGGCGGAAGGTCGCGATCTTCGTGAACGGTTGCTTCTGGCACCGATGTCCGCTCTGCAAACCACCAATGCCAAAATCGAACAACGAGTTCTGGGAGGCGAAATTTGCGGCCAACCAAGACCGCGACCTACGGCAGACCGAGAAGCTTGAATCGACCGGCTGGACGGTACTCGTACTCTGGGAATGCCAACTGAAAGCCCATCCCGGCGAGGAGGTTGCGCGTGTTGTCCATGCCCTACATGGTTAGATTCAAGTTGGAACACTGTCAGACCGAAGTGTCATCCTTCCCACCGAAGGAGGCCACATATGTCAGCCCTGGCTCTGAGCGCTCAACCCCCTATACTCTGTGAAGAACGCCCCGGGTCATACGTCCCGGGTCAACTCGACCTGATCGGAAGCATCCGCGTGCCTCACTGGGACATCGCGGGCGAGCTATGCACGCATCGCCCGTTCACATTTGTCGATCTCTTTGCCGGCATCGGCGGCTTTCGCATGGCGTTCGAATCCCTAGGGGGCGAGTGTGTGTTCTCCTCGGAGTGGGACAGTTACGCAGCTGCCACCTACTGTGCGAACTTCGGCGAGACCCCCTTCGGCGACATCACACTCCAAGAGACTCAGTCTCTGATTCCGAAACACGACCTACTGTGCGCCGGATTCCCCTGCCAACCTTTCAGCCTCGCGGGCGTGTCTAAGCACACTTCACTGGGCCGAGAGCATGGCTTCGCGCATCCGACGCAGGGGACACTGTTCTTTGAAGTCGCGCAGGTCATCCGAGACCACAATCCGTCGATGTTCATTCTTGAGAACGTCAAGAACCTCGTCGGCCATGATCACGGCCAGACCTTCCGAATCATCATGGATACTCTGGTGGATGAGCTCGGTTATGACGTCACCTGGCAGGTAGTCGATGCCGCCGCACTGGTTCCGCAGCATCGTGAGCGCGTGTACCTCGTGGGGTTCCGTAAGCCCACTGAATTCTCCTTCCCTCAGCTACCCGCTGATGGACCCAAGCTCGGCGCAATCCTCGACCGCAGAGTGGACCCGAAGTACACGCTTAGCGACAAGCTCTGGGCCTACCTTCAGGCATACGCCGCGAAGCACCGCGCTGCAGGAAATGGCTTCGGTTTCGGCTTGGCAAACCGCGCCGGAGTATCACGGACCCTCAGCGCTCGATACCACAAGGATGGCTCTGAGATCCTGATTCCGCAGCGTGGTAAGAATCCCCGTCGGCTCACCCCACGTGAGTGCGCGCGCCTGATGGGTTTCCCGGAGGATTTCCAAATCGTTGTGAGTGACACTCAGGCGTACAGGCAGTTCGGGAACTCCGTGGCAGTGCCCGTTGTCGCGGCGATTGGCGACGCGATGCTTCACGCCTCCCAAGCCACTGAGCACGGCACGAAGCAAGACGAGAAGTGCGCCTGAGATGAACCTCGACGCGCTGATGACCATGATGCGCGACCAAGGTGCAACCCGCCTGTACTACAAGCCCCTCGCGGCGAACGACAACAGCAAGAACCAGTACTACTTGGGACCGAGTCTCGACGCACTGAACGTCCTTCCGACGGGACCCACCTTCGCCGAGGTCGGCAGCCACGGCAAGGCCATTCTCAAGGCGCCGGTGAATCTCTTTTGGTTGACCGACGATGGCTCGCCATGCCCGGCCCCGAAGGCACAAGTCATCTTCTACCCGCAGTACCCGGAGGTTCGGCTAGGATCGCTGTCCGCCTCGTGCTCAGCAGCCCCCAAGGCGATGCTGGCGAGTAGGAATCCCGGAAGGATCATCCTTCTCGGCATAACGACGGACAACCGCATCCTAGCTCGTCTCATTGGGCCCGATGATACCGCTCGAGCGGAACTTCTCAGCAAGTCACCGGTGTCGGTCGTCGGCGTTTTCACAGAGATCGACACGGGCCAATCCCCTCGCGAGGAACTCCTCACGGCTCTTCGGCGGATCGCGGATGCTGGCTGGCACGACGCGTCACGACTCGACTCAAACGGCAACATGCTCCCGTGGTTGGAACAAACTGCGGCGGGTTCACCCTTGAAGCGGCTCTAGGCGTACGGCCGAATTCAATCGCCGGCCCCGACTTCGCCGGTTGGGAGATCAAGCAACACGGGGTCAGCAATCTCGAGCGCCCACACAACGGCACACTTACCCTCATGACGCCCGAGCCGGATGGAGGCTGGTACAAGGACCGAGGAGTCGAGTCATTCATCCGAACATTCGGATACGAAGACACACTCGGGCGGGTGGATCGCCTCAACTTCGGTGGCCACCACAATGTCGGGAGCATCAACAACCGGACCTCGCTCGGGCTCGCGCTTGTGGGCTTCGATTCGGTTCGATGCCGGATTTCTGATGCGGCAGGCTCGCTCGACCTGGTGCGAGCCGACGGCACCATCGCCGCAAGTTGGAGCTTCGCCAAACTGCTCAACCACTGGCGCAAGAAGCACGCGCGCGCAGCCTACATTCCTTCGTTGAGGCGCACCGGTGAGGTGATCGCCTACAGCTACGGTCACAAGGTGTGTCTCGGTGTTGGCACCAGCTTCGAGCTTCTGCTTGGGGCGCTCGACCGGGGTGCGGTCTTCTACGATCCGGGCTTGAAGCTCGAGCACGCGGCTTCCGCGCACCCCAAGACGAAGCGGAGAAGCCAGATCCGCGTCGGCTTCAACAACTTACCGGACTTGTACGACACGTTTGAGTACGTGGACATACGCTTACCCAGCTAGCCTGCGCACCCCGACGCGTACGCAGGGGCGATGCGCTGTGAGGGCTTGAGCTCTGCCATCCTGCTACCATCGATTCCAGCGCATGCACACCACCTCCCAGGGAGGCCCTCGTGCCCAACACCTACACCGCAGCCGTCGTCCAGGCGGCCCCCGTACTCTTCGACCGCGACGCCACCATCGACAAAGCCGTCACCCTCATCGCCGAAGCTGCCGCCACTGGCGCGTCGCTTGTGCTGTTCCCGGAGGCGTTCGTGCCGGCGTATCCGCGCGGGTTCGCGTTTGGCTCGGTGGTGGGCAGCCGCACCGCGGAAGGCCGCGACCTATGGCAGCGCTACTGGAGCGAGTCGGTCGACGTGCCCGGGCCGGCGACCGAGCGCCTCGGCGAGGCTGCCCGCGAGCACGGCGTCCACCTCGCCATCGGCGTGATCGAGCGGGAGGGGCGCTACGGCTCGGCAGCCGGCGGCACCCTGTACTGCACGACGCTGTACTTCGGCCCGGACGGCGGGCTTCTCGGCAAGCATCGGAAGCTCAAGCCCACGGCGGCCGAGCGGATCGTGTGGGGCGAGGGCGATGGCAGCACGCTGACTGCGCTCGACACGCCTCTGGGCACGCTGGGCGGACTGATCTGCTGGGAGCACTACATGCCGCTCGCCCGCGCGGCGATGTACGGCAAGGGCGTGCAGGTGTGGCTCGCGCCCACGGCGGACTCGCGCGACGCCTGGCAGGCGACGATGCGCCACATCGCTCTCGAGGGGCGCTGCTGGGTTCTGGGCTGCAACCAGTTCGTGACCAAGGACATGTACCCGGCCGACCTACCCGAGCACGAGCTGCTCGCAAGCCAGCCGGAGATCATGTCGCGCGGCGGCAGTGTCATCGTCTCGCCGCTGGGAGAGGTCGTCGCCGGCCCGCTCTGGGACGAGGAAGGCATCCTCTACGCGGAGATCGATCTCGATGAGGTGTCGCGCGCCAAGCTCGACTTCGATCCGGTGGGGCACTACGCGCGGCCGGACGTGTTCCGGCTGATCGTGGACGAGCGCGACAAGCGGGCGGTGGAGTTCGAGGGGTAGAGACTGGCCGCTAGCCAGAGTCCGGTAGGCGCCGCCCTGAGCTATGAATCGGCCGCCAGTAGCTCAGTGACGTGCGCGCAGTACCCCGGGGCGTGCAGTGCCACGACACCGAGGAGCTCTCTGGGTGACAGCGGTGGGTTCCTGAGAGCCGAAGCCGCCCGCAGGACAACCATGACCATCGCCTCAGGATCCTCGCCCAGCAGCTGTAGCAAGAACTGGTCGGGCGTCATGACAATCGCCCGCGTGTGGACATCCACGGTCGACTGGGGGAAGTGACGGACGTTCAATGTGACGATCGTTGACGCGTGGCTGGCTATGGCGGCCGCGACGACATGCGAGTCGTCCGGATCCGGCAGCTGCGCTGTCAGACGATCTATCTCAACCCAGGCCTCGGGAAACGCAGCGGACATCAACTCCTGAAGACGAACGAGCCTCTCCTGCGGGATGTCCGGCCGGTTCCTCGAGAGCGCGGAGAGCATCTCGGAAAGGATGCGCTCGGACCAGATCGGCGCGAAGAACCGCGCCTCAGCACAGCGCAAGAGGATGTCCCTAAGCGCGGCCGGATACAGGACACACGCGTCCAGTACCACGCGCTGCATCAGTACATCCCCAGGTCCTGAGACTCGGCCGCCAATCCATCGAGCGCCTTGCGCCGCAGCGCATCACGGTTGCGGCGATAGGCGATCACGTCGCCAACATCCACTCGCCGGTGGGTGCCTACCTTGTAGTGCGCAATCTCACCCGCATCGAGCATCTTGATCAGGTGCGGGCGAGACACGCCAAGGATGTCGGCGGCTTCCTGCGTGGTCAGGTCGTGTGCCACCACAACTAGCGTCGCGTCCCGGCCTTCGGCGACTATCGAGAGCGCCTCCTCGGCAACGCGATATACCTGCTCCGGCGCATCTGAGTCGACGCCGTGTTCGTCTGTGACGGTAATCCGCACAGTGCCTGCCATGTCGGCCCTAGAGTGGTCCACGGCTGGGTCGCCCTGGTGCGTATCGCTCATCATTCGCTCGCCTCCCGGGAAGAGTCACATTCGCATCATACGAAACATTCGCAATATTCGCAACGCCGGGCGTATTGTCGCGCCAGTGGCGCGACAATTGACTTGGCACAACACTACGGAGCTCTCACCGCCACGAGAGAACAGAGTAGACGGGAGGTCTACGCCGCCTTCGCGGCGCCGATGTGGTGGACTCGGTGCGTGGTGAGCTCGAGCGGATCGTGGCGCGGGCAGGGTTGCCCTGACGTCGGCGGCCTTCTGAGTTGTCGGGTCGTGTGCTGACTTCTTGCCACAGGGGCTCCACCGCCATAAAATGTCAGCAGTCGGGGCACATATTCGCAAGACCAGTTGCTCGAATGGAGCGCACCATGACCTCAAAGGCAGAGATCGAAGCGGGCCTCATGGCTCACGCGAAGTGGAAGCGCCGCTTGCGCGATGCTGTGAAAGCTGGAACCTCCGAATTCAGCCCCGCGTTGGTACGCATCGAAAGCGCATGCGATTTCGGCAAGTGGCTGGAGACCGCTTCCCCCGAAGACCGTGCGACTGGCGACTACCAAGAGGTCAGGAAGTTCCACGCGAAGGCCGCTGAGATCTTGCAACAGGCGCTCACGGGGCAGGCCGAAAAGGCCGCCCAGCAGCTGGAACACGACGGTTCATTCGGGCAGGCGTCCGGGAGACTCGTGTTGGCCATGCAGCGGTGGGAAGCCAAGCTCTAGCCGCCCACCTCTTCGCCATCGTAACCGCCGATTCCAAACCCCGGCCTGGTCTCTCCAAGCACCATGTCCTCAACCTGCGCAGTGACCTCTAGGTCGCACGACGCATCCTGCTCGTCATCTGGCGCGGTGTCACACTCGCCTCGGCTGCTACCAGCCGGATTGGCGAACTCATCAGGTACTGCTGGCCGCTTGCTATCCGCGGGGGGTTGCCCATCGAGATCCTCTGCGAAGTCGATATCTTGTTCGTCTCGCATGTCATGCCCCGATTCATTGATCATCTGGTCGGCGGGTAGGAGCTTCCGGACTCAGTCCGGGGCGCACCGCGCCGATGTCAGGTTCATACCCTGATCCCGACGCCTCGACCGCCGCCCAGGTCTTGCCCCGCGCGATCGCTAACACCGTCGACGCCGACACGCCGAACTCCGCGGCCACCTTGCGCGACGATGCTCCCTCGGCCAGCCGCTGCTTGATCTCGGCGACTTGCGGCGCGGCAAGCGCCTTGCCCTGTTGCGGCTGCTCAGCGAGCCGGGCGGGTAGCCCCGAGCCTAGCTCGGCCCACGCGTGCCCGTGCTTGATTGCGCTCACCATGCTGGGGCTGATGCCGAACTCCTCGGCGATCTCTCGCCCGGAACGTCCGGCTTCGAGCGCCTCGATGACCCGCTGCGCGCTCGCGGCGTCCAGCGTCACGACCGGGGCCACCGCCTGCATCTTGGCGCGGAGTTCCTCGTCAATCGCGTCGGCCCAGCGCTTGCCGCTCTTGATGGCACCCACCGTCTGGGCGGAAACCCCAAACTGCTCGGCAATCGCAGTGTGGTGCTCTCCTGCCACTATGCGCTGAGCGATCGCCCGGGCCTGGTCGGCATCGAGCTTCCCTCGCACGGCACCGCTCACCCTGCGACCCGGCTCTTCTCGGCGAGTTTGTGCGCCTTCTTCCGGCCCTCAGAGAAAGGAGATCGGCGAGATGATGATCACGGCGGCCATGAGGCCGTTGATGAGCTTGTCCGACCAGTCGAACCACGCCGTACCGGCGTAGTAGATGAGCGCGATTCAAGCCACCAGCGCCACGACGCGCACAATCCATTTCAGCATGCCAAACGCCCCCCTCCGGTGGGAATGTACCCGCCTATGCCGAGTGTCGGCGCCGGCGCCTGGGCCTTCGGCGCATCCGTACGCACAGGAGCGGTGAACTAGGCAGTCACTCGCCGAGGACTTTCTCGGCAATTGAGGCGACTACGCTGTTGCGCAGGTCGCCATCGATCGGTCCGTCTCCGCCGACGTCCACGGCCAGATCGAACAGCTCCACGACGCGCCGCATCAGCCGAACCGTGCCACTGTACGAGCGAGATCGGCCGTCGCCCTTGGGGCTCAGCAGCCCGGAAGCCTGCAGCTGCTTGAGATCGTGTGAGGCGGTTACCTGAGCGAGGTCGGCAACTCCCCGGTAGTAGCGGTTGGTGACCTCACGCCCAAAGAATGCATCCCAAAGCGCGTTGGCCGCACGCGCATCCATACCCAGTTCGTACACGGCGACATCTTCAAGCGCCGCCCACAGAAGCTTCTCGGTGGCGTTCTTGAGCGAGAGGGCGTCGGCTTGGCAGCGCTGTGCGCTCACGTAAGCAGCGACAAACGACGTCACGTCAGCGTCTGGACTCCAGCCGCTGCCCAGGCACTCGAACGCCGCATAGTAATCAGTGGGATGCGTCCCCCACCATTCCTCGAGGCTCGTGAACTGCGGTAGCCTATGGCCTCGGCGATACATCACCAGCGATGCGACGATGCGCGCCGTGCGGCCATTGCCGTCACGGAACGGGTGAACGGCCGCAAGCCACACATGCGCCAGCGCCGCTTGGACCAGCGCCGGGGTTTGCGCGTCTGCGCCTCCAAGCCAGCCAGCAAGTTCGTCGACCAGCGCCGGAACCTCCTCGGTCGCGGCAGGCAGATAGACCTGTGCACCCGTGACCGAGTCGGTGAGCCACACCTGTCGATCTCGATAGAGCCCGGCGCGCGCGACCCACGAGCGCGCCATCACGCTCGCATGGATGCTTCTGAATACCTCCGCCGTCCAAGCGAACGCTTCGTCGTCTGCAGGAGACAGCACGAACTGCATCGCCTCGCGGTAGCCGTTCACCAGCGCCGTGTCCTCGGCGCTCACTCCCGGGGGCTTGTCACCAGCGAGGATGCGGCGAACCTCGTCGACGGTTACCGGCACGCCCTCGAGTGCGACCGAGGCTCCGATCGCCTCGGCTTGCAAGTCGCGACGCACCCGCCCCGACCACGTGCGTGGCAACGTCGAAACGACGTCGAGCCGCCTCGCCGTCTGTGCGAAATGGTCGATGTCGGCCTGAATCTCAGGTGTCAGTGTGTAGCGGAACATACTATAATCTTATAATCGTTTATAAGAATGTCAAGTCTCTATCACGCACGGCTCAGACCTCGGGCCTGCCCGGAACCTCGTGGCAGTCGGGGCAGCGCGCCTCGTAGTAGTCGGCGCCACCCACCCAGATGAGCGGCGAGTCCCACGGCGCCGGTTTGCCGTCGACGATGCGCTGCGTCCGAGTCCCCGCCGCGTGGCACTTCTGGCAGATCGCGGTGAGCAGCGAGATGTCGTCAGCCAGCGCCATCAGCGTGGGCATCACGCCAAACGGCTCTCCTCGGAAGTCCTGGTTCAGGCCGGTCGCGTACACGATGTTGCCGTCGCGCAGAAGCCGGCGCACCACATCCACGAGCCCCTCGTCGAAGAACTGAGCCTCCTCGATAGCCACCACGCGGCACCCCGCGGCCATGATCTCTGCCGAGGAACCCACTACACGGGCTTCCATCTCGGTGCCCAGCCGCGAGCGCGCTTTGGAGCCGTCGCGCGAATCCACGTTGTGCTTGTAGACCACCACCGAGTCGCCCACCACGGCGTGGCGCGACAGCAGCCGGATCAGCTCGCCGGTCTTGCCGCTGCTCATGCAGCCCGCTATCACGTGCAGTCGGCCAACCTGGCACTCCATGCTGCCACCTCTTTGAATGTCGCGTCGTGAGAGGACAGCATAGCCCAGCTATGCCTGCGCAGCGCACATCGTCGCTCGTCAGAATCGGTTGACGCGCCCCCAAAATGGGTAGTACTCTCGATACTACCGTTAGTCATACCAGAGGTGATTCCCATGGCCAAGACCACAGTGTCCATTCCCGATGCCTTGCTCGCAGACATCGACCTCCGAGCCGCCCGCGCCGGCACCACACGCAGCGGCTTCGTGCAGGAGGCGGCCGCACGCTATATCACGGCGCTTGACGCCGAACAGGCCCGCGTCGAGCGCAAGGATCGCATCGACGGTGCCATAGCGAAGATGCGAGTGGTCGCCGCACAGATGCCGGAAGGTACCGACGGGACTGCGATCATCAGGCAGTTCCGCAACCTGCCCGAGCCATGGCTCAAGCCCCACAAGGACGCCGAGAAATGAGCGACGCCGTACCGGTCTTCGTGATAGACAGCTCGGTGGCCTACAAGTGGTTCAGCTCCCGAGAAGAATCGCGCGTGAGCGAGGCGCTCGAACTGCTCGCCGGACACGCCGCGGGAGAGCTGCTTCTGGCCGCCCCCGCGCACATGCCGGCCGAGGTAGTCAACGGGCTTCGCTACTCGAGGATCGATGCAGCGGCCGTGCACACCGCGATCGAGGGCCTCAGTGAGGCTGAGATCGTGACTGTGCCACTCGACACCGAGCTGCTGTCCTCGGCGTTGGATCTCGCGCTTGCCTACGACCTCACGATGCATGACGCGCTGTTCCCGGCACTCGCCGTCAGGCTGGGATGCGAACTCGTGACCGCTGACCGAGCGCAGGCCCGTGTTTCCCAGTGCCCGGTCCGGCTGCTGGCATAGCCGTGCAGCGCGAACGGTCTTATCCGCGCAGACCTGTGACGGCCGTCACCAGAACTCGGCCTTTCCCCTCGCACTTCCCCACTCCACGTCGATACTGATGGTGGAGGTAGACATGCAGACACGCATCGTACGAGGGAACCACGCCCGCACCGCCCGCACGACGTTCGCCCTGGTGGCGCTCGTCTCGGCAATCATCCTGTCCATCACCCTTCTGGGCACCACCAGCGCTTTCGCGATCGCTCGCACTACGGTGCTGGCGCGCGCCCAAGTGCGGGTCGACAAGCCGGTGCCCTACAGCCAGTCCAAGTACTATGCCGGCTACCGGACCGACTGCTCGGGCTACGTTTCCATGTGCTGGGCCACCGGGTCGTCCTACAACACGAGGTCGTTTTACAAGGTCACGCATAGAATCCCCGTATCCTCGCTCCAGCCCGGCGACGCGATGCTCAAGAAGAACTACCACATCAAACTGTTCTACGGCTGGGTCGACGAGGCGCACACGCAGTACGTCGCCTACGAGGCATCCAACAACATCATCGCGGGAACCCGCATCCATTCAATCGCCGAGGACCTCGACTTCGGTTACATCCCCGTCCGCTATGACCGCATCACCGGCAGCGCGGCATCGCGCAACCTGCTGCAAAACGGCGCCTTCAAGGTGTGGGCGAAGTCCTGGGGCAAGAATCCCGATCAGCCCGTCTGGTGGCAGTCCACCGGATCATGGTGGGAGACCGTGGCCACGCCCCGCACTGACACCTACCGCTCATCCAGGCGCTCACTGAAGTTGACCAACTCCAGCGGCGATCCGTCCGCGTTCACCGAGTTGTCTCAGTCCGCCGCGATCGTCAGCGGCGCGGAATACCGCGCCTCAGCATGGGCGAAGACCGACTCCGACCCGCGCGGTCTCGAGCTGAAGCTCACCTATCTCAACGCCGCAGGAGAGTCCGTCGCCGAGACGACTACCACCGGCGATAGTTCCGGCATCAACAGCTCGTCGTTCAGGTGGATGGGCGTGCGAATGTCATCTCCCGCAGACGCCGTCAAAGCGGTTGTCACTGTGCGGCTCGCGCGCGGCGAAACCATCGACGCCTCAGGCACGGTGTTGCCGGGTACATCGGCCACGCTTGACGACATCTCGCTGTACCGCCCGTACATCTCGGCAAGTATCATCAGAAGCCGCACGACCGCCTACAACGGAACAACAGCCGTCGTGAGCGGGCTGGTCAGCCCCAAGAGCTCGATCGGCGCCACGGTGACCGTCTACGTGCAGAAGCCCGGTGCCGGGTGGACCAAGCTGGCCACAACTCGTGTGTACGCCTCTGGCAGCTCTGCGAAGTGGCGCGGAAAGATGACCTTCTCCCGCAGCATGCGCAGGGGCATCTACCGGTTCAAGGCGACGGTCGTCGGCATCCCCGGCTACGTGGGCACGACCACCAGCATCGCGAGCATCAGGCTGAGGTAGCTGCGCTGGCCCCGCACTCATCGCGATTCTGCTTTCTCTCTTGCGCGCTGCCCGTCACAAAAGTGTGTTGTTCGACAGCAATTGGGAACACACCTTGTGGCACTCGATGGGTGGCTCATGCAAGACGAGGGGGCGGTCATGGATTTTCCTGCGCTGCAGGTGCGCGATTTGGACGGCATGGACCGCATCATTCCCGATGACCTGCCGGGCGGCCCCCACGTGATCATCCTTGCGTTCCAGCAGTGGCACCAGGCAGGCGTCGACCGCTGGATCGCCTCGGTGTCGGAGATCGCGAAGCGGCACCTCGGCACGGATGTCTGGGAGATAGCCACCATGTCACGTGGCTATCAAGCTTTCAGGCCGGCCATCGACGGCGGCATGCGCTCGGCTGTCCATGACGCCGACGTGCGCCGGCACACGCTCACGGCATACACGGATCTGGAGCGTCTCGCGCAAGCACTCGAGATCGACTCGCGCGAGACCGTGCACGTGTTCCTTGTCGGCTGCGACGGAACGGTCGGCTGGCACGGTCATGGCGAGCCCGATTCCGTAGATCTCACCGAGCTCGAGTCAGCGATGCGTCCCTGCCGCTAACGCGGCATCGGCACACGTGCGACAAGCGTCGTCCCCTGCTCGTTGGCCGTGATCGAGAACTCGCCCCCGTGGCCAACCAGGCGGTCGCGAATGCCTCGCAGCCCCGTCGACCCCTCGGGCGCGTCCTCTGGAACAGTGATAGCCGAACCGCTCCCGTCATCAACAACGGTGAGCAGAAGCGCTCCATCTTCAACCCGCAGCGCGATGGCCACGTTCGCCGCCTTGCCGTGACGAACGGCGTTCGTGATCGCCTCTTCTGTGATGCACTGCAGGTCCCAGCCCAGTTCGGCAGAGACCTCAGGGGCTTCCTCGGCCTCGACTACGGCCGAGACGCCAAGCCGGGCGCTCTGTGCAGCAGCCACGCTCGAAAGCTGCTCAGCGAGCGGGACCGTCGTCAACGCCGAGTTGGTGTGTCGCGCCTCGTCGCCCAGAATCTCCTGTAGCTCGCCCACGGTTCCGCGGATCTCCTCGGCGATGGTGGTCAATGCGGTCGCCGTGTCGGTCGCGACCTGGTTGCTTGCCGCCGCCACACGCTTGGAGAGTGCCGAGAGGCGGTTGTAGACCTTGTCGTGCGCGTCCCTGCGCATGCGGGCCATCTCTTCGCGCACACGCTCCCGAGCGATCATGCGGCGCTCGTAGACGAAAGCCGCAGGGGCCGAAACCAGCGTGAGTGCCACCAGGCCCACCGCTCCACCCAGCAGGAACGGGAACCACCCCGAGACGAATCGGCGCCAAGCGGACCACGCGCGAGCGGGCGCGCCCACGGGTGCCGTCTGCGGCAACTGGTCGTAGACGGCGAGCCAGGCGACCGTCTGAGGAGGCACCTCGTCGGGTGCATACATGGTGCCCGCGCCCATACGGGTGTTGTTGACACCGGTCATGCACAGGAGGCCGGCAGCGCCACCCGCAAAGCGCCTGGTACGGTCGTCGAACGGCCTTGGGAGACTCTCGTACGAGCTCTGATCGCTCACTCCTAGACTCGGCCAAACGAGTCGCCCAAGCTCCTGCGCTTGCTCCGCGCTCGCCCCTTGAGGGACTCGCAGCGGAATCGCGCTCCACTCCAGCGGACCAAACACCCAGATGTTGATCCTCATCGACGTCGCTAGGTGTTCGAGACGATTCGCAGACCCTGCCAACTGCGGTTTGAGTTGAGCCAGTGTTGCCGCAGACAGTTCGGGAGGCTCTGTGTCCGCGTCGCCGACCGGGCCCACAACGACAACTCGCCACAGGCCGCCCTCAGGGTCTGTCACCGAGTAGTACGCCGTGTAGTAGCCGCCGCCGCTCCCACTGACGCCGCCTCCTCGCGCGAGCACGCTGGGATCCAGCGGACGCAGCAGCCCGGGCAGGCCCGTCTGCGACCACACCAGGTCGGTGGCATTCCGTGGTGCGTAGTCCCCACTCGGGTCGCCATCGAACTGGCGATTTCGCAGATCCATTTCGAGTAGATTCAACGAAGCCGGATCGCCTACGGCGGTTGCAACCTTGGTCGGCTGCGGAGGGGCCGGCACAACCCACGCCCAGACCCGCGCCCCGTTCTTACGTTCCCATTGCGAAACGGGTGCGAACTCAGTCGCATGTGGCGCGACCGACGGAGACAGGACATCAGAAGCCGACGGACTCACGGGCAACGACTCCACCCACTTGATCCACGCGTCTTCGATGGCGACATTGTACGAGTTGCTCCCCGAATCAAGATGGAGCTTCTCGGCGGCGTTCTGCTGTTCGGTCGCATCGAGTTGTTTGACGCGCATCTCGGGTGTCATTGGCCACTGGGCATAGTCCACCCGGGATGCGGACGTCATGAGCGAGACCGCGAGGTTGGCAGGGATCGAGAACCAGACAACCGCGAGCATGAGCAGCGCAATCAGTGGAGAGAGCTGCAAGAACCGAATCGTCCACCGACGGCGGTGTCGGGGAGTGCTACTCATCGCGATCACCTCCACGTTTCGAGAGCTCGCCCAGGATCAAGCGCAGCTCATCGACGGTGGAGTCGATGTCGTGGGCGACGCCTGCGACCTCTCGCCGGGTGCTCGCAGACGCCATCGCAGCTGCCGCATCCACCCGCTCCGAAAGATGAGTCAGCCGTCCTACGACACGCTCGCGCGCCTCACGCCTCACTCGCTCGCGCTCCCGCGCGAGATCTTGCTCCTCGGTCTGCCTGCGCTCGTAGAGGAACGCGACTGGCGAGGCCACCAGAGCCCCAAGGAACAGCACCGCGAGAACACCGGCGACAAGCAATCCGTTGACGCTGAGCCAGACCTGGACCTGTTTCCCGGGCGTCTTGACCAGCCGGTCCCACATCAGAGGCACCGCGGGGTTGTTGTCATAGAGAGCGACGAACACCAAGGGTTGTGCGCCCCCTATGTGACCCCCCGTGTTTCCTGCGGAATCCGCCGGGGTGTATGCCAACGCCGAAGTGAACCACCCCGCACCGATGCGGGCCGCCAGTATCGAGCCCGCCCGCGACACTTGGTCCGGCCACTGCCCCCACGTGTCCTGGTTGACCAACTGATCCTGAATGGCGATCTGTGCCTGGCGCGCCGTCAAACCCTCTGGCAGACGAACGGGAACCAGTGGAGCGTCTGTGGGACCTATCAGAAAGGCAGCACCGCCAAGTCGCCCCGTTACTCGCTGAAGCGCTCGAAGATTGCCCGGAGCATCGATCTTGTGGAAGTCCTGGAGCTCAATGAAAGCGCCATTGAAGGTGTCGTCCGGTACGTCGTTGGAACGTGCCGGATACACCCCGTAGTACTCGTAGGTGTGACGCCCCACCACCTACGACGCGTAGTAGATGCGGCGGTCGCCGCTGCGCTCGCCGCCAGACCCACCTCCCAGACCCTCGACATCAACAGGCAGCACTGTCGTCTCGCCCCCGCGCTGAGCGTGACGCAACGCCTCAAGCGCCCCTGAAGACTCGAACTCAGCACGCTCTTGGGCGGTCAGGACCGACGTGTCGGCGACAGACTGCAATGCTATCGGTGGATACCTCTGTGGCGGAAGCACGAAGACAGCGACACGAGCCCCCGTGTCGCGCTCCCACGCACGGAGCGCATTGAATGCGGGATCCGAGTCAGGCACCGCGAATGCTTTGACGTCGCCCGCGGAGTCGTAGAGACGCCACGGCTCCTTCAGTAGGTCCGTGGTCACACCGTCCGCCATGCCCTGGAGCCGGGACGTTGCCGTAACGTCGGTGTTGTAGGCCTGACCGGGCACCCCGCCTGCCGCCTGTTGGCTGCGTTCAAGCCACTCAAGGGCCCGAACCGTCAGATCCGGCGGAGCGTAGCCGGCGGCCAGTAGTTCGGGGGTCACCTTGATGCTGGCCGATTCGAACCCAACTGTGCGCATTCCGGCAGGCACCGCGAACCAGACTGCCAGCATCGCCAGCAGCACGAGCAGCGGCGATGCCTGCAACATCCGCAGCGACCACCGCGATCTCATGATGCAGCGCCCTCCACGAGGCGCTTGAAGGCTTCCGAACGGTTGTTGGCCCCAAGCGCCGCATACGCCGCCTTGATGCGAGCGTTCACCGTGTTGACCGAGACCTGGAGCTCGGCCGCAATCTCCTTGGCCGAGAGACCCGCTACGCAGAACAGGTAGAGCGTCTTGCGCATGTTCTCCGTCAGTTCGATGTAGTTCGACTGGCCGGCCAGCACTTCGGTGGCATAAGTACCCAGCCCCGCGATGGTCCCCAGCAGCCGGTCGGCGATGGTGCGCGAAAGTACGAACCGACCCTCCGAGACGTGCACGACGCCGGTCGCGATCCTCTCGGCGGTCTCGTTCTTCCACACATAGCCGTCGGCTCCCGCGCGAACAGCGGCCAGCACGGTGTCGTCGTCGGCCGAGACGCTCGTGATCAGCACCCGGATACCGGCAGCGGCCCGCCGCAGCGCCGAGATGCCTTCGATGCCAGCCCGCTCCCCCTCGGCAAGCCGCACGTCAAGCAGCACGACATCCGGAACCGCTGGCCCATCGCCCGGGTTGGCAAGCGCATCGATCGCGGCCGGAACGCTGTCTGTGACACTCCAGACTCGCGTGCGCGTGTCACGTGCGACCAGTGCGCGCAGCGCCTCGCGTGCGTAGTAGTCGTCGTCGACAATCAGGACCTGAATCGGGCTGTCGCTCACGTGGCCTCCCCGCCAACCGTCGCTTCCTGCTCGAAGCATCCTCCACCCGCCGCCCGCCGAGAAGACCAGAAAGTGGTGTCCCTTCAGATATGGCACATCGTGTGCTAAAGTATCGCGACAGGTAACGATATATCGCGTTACACTCAAAGAAGGGAACTACCATGCACAATCACCAGCACAGCGACGAGGCCTGCGCCCACGGCGCACGCCACCATCACGGAGGATTCGGTCGTCACGGCTTCAAGGGCCCGTTCGGCATGGGCGGCCCCCATGGCTTTGGTGGTCCCGGCGGCATGCGTGCGCGCCGCGGCGACGTTCGCACGGCCGTCTTGCGCCTGCTTGCCGAGGCCCCCATGCACGGCTACCAGATCATCCAGGAGCTTTCGGCCAGAAGCGACGGTGCCTGGACTCCCAGCCCCGGCTCGGTCTACCCCACGCTGCAGTTGCTCGCCGACGAAGGGCTCGTCGTCGCCGAGGAAGCCGCCGGCAAGAAGGTCTTCAGCCTGACCGAGACCGGCGCCGCCGAAGTCGCCAAGACCGCTGACCAGCCCGCTCCTTGGGAAGAAGCTGCACAGAGCGATTCCGGCGCTGCGGGCTACCGCGAGGCGGCCGGCAAGCTCATGCACGCGGTCGTCCAGATCGGCAAGGGTGGCTCGGCAGAACAGGTCGCAGCCGCCATCGAGGTCCTGACCGACGCTCGCAAGAAGCTCTACGCCATCCTCGCAGAGGACTAGATTCCGCCCGTCTCACCCCACCCCCGGCCGCACTGCACGACACCACGGAGGATGAATGAAGTCGTCACAGCTACGCGCCCGCTACTGACGCATCGTGTTCTTCTTCGGCCGAGTCACCCTCGGCTTCATCTTCTGGGAGATCTTCGCGCGTCGCGTCGGCCTGGGCGGGGTGGCACGCCGCAACCGCACCGAGCGCAACCGCCGCACTGCTGTGCGCTTCCGGGCGCTCGCCATCCGTATGGGCGGGCTGATGATCAAGGTGGGCCAGTTCCTCTCGGCGCGCCTCGATATCCTCCCGCCCGAGATCACCACCGAACTCGCCGGCCTCCAAGACGAGGTCCCTGCCGAGAAGTTCGAGGCGATCCGCGACCACGCACAGTCCGAACTCATGCTGCCGCTCTCAGAGCACTACGCGTGGTTCGACGAGGAGCCGCTTGCGGCCGCCTCGCTGGGGCAGGTGCACCGCGCGCGGTTGCGTGAGGTCGACGCCGCAGAGCTTGGCTACGCCGACGTGGTGGTCAAGGTCCAGCGACCTCACATCGAGCAGGTGGTCGAGGTTGATCTCGCCGCTATCCGCCGAGTGGGTGGCTGGCTGCAGCGCTACCGTCCCATCCGCGAGCGTGCCGACGTGAGCGCACTGATCGAGGAGTTCGCCACCACGACGCGCGCGGAGATCGACTACCTCGCCGAGGGCAGCAACGCCGAGACCTTCAGCGTCAACTTCGCAGAAGACCCGCATGTCCACGTGCCGCGCGTGGTCTGGGAGCTCACCACCCGCCGCGTGCTCACGCTCGAGGACGTCTCGGCAATCAAGCTGGGCGATTACGACGCCATCACGGCAGCGGGCATCGACCGAGCGCAGGTGGCCGAGGTCCTGCTGAGCACCTACATGCAGCAGATCTTCGAGGACGGCTTCTTCCACGCCGATCCACACCCCGGCAACCTGTTCGTGACACCGCTCGAGGGCACCGACGAGGCCGGCAACCGGAACTGGAAGCTCACCTTCGTCGACTTCGGGATGGTGGGCCACGTTCCCGAGAACCTCCGGACCGGCCTGCGTGAGGCGCTCATCGCTATCGGCACGCAGGACGGCACGCGGTTGGTGAAGAGCTTCAAGACCCTC
Organism: Actinobacteria bacterium HGW-Actinobacteria-7; assembly: GCA_002841275.1. Taxonomy (GTDB): domain Bacteria; phylum Actinomycetota; class Coriobacteriia; order Anaerosomatales; family PHET01; genus PHET01. Next base: position 46,215 of record PHET01000017.1, read on the forward strand.
GACGTGCTGCTGCCCAGCGCCGACCTCAAACTGATCGAGATGGCGAGCATGCAACTGTTCGACCGCTTTGGCGGCATGAGCATGAGCGAGTTGCGCGAGCTCGATCACGCCGAGATGATGAGTTTCGGGCTGCAGTTCCAGGAATTGATGCTCAACCTCCCCTTCCAGCTGCCCGAAAGCCTGCTGCTCCTAGGGCGTTCGATAGCGATCCTGTCTGGCATGTGCACCGGGCTCAATCCGGAGTTCAACCTGTGGAGTTCCATCTCTCCGTATGCATCCAAGCTCGTGTCCGACGAGGGCGGATCGACGTTCCAGACGATACTTGCCGAGGGGACGAAGATCTTCCAGATCGCCATCGGTCTGCCCGGGCGCGTGGACCGAGTCCTCACGCTGATGGAGCGCGGAGAGTTCGGCGTGCAGACGCCCATGCTCGACCTGCGAATCCGGCGGCTCGAGCGCTCAGTGGGCCGGATCACCGGCGGACTGGTCTTCTCGGCGCTGCTGATCTCCGGAGCGATTCTGCACGGCTCGGACCCGGGACTGGGCCGGCTGCTGATGGGCGCCTCGGTGCTGCCGCTCCTGTGGGTGCTCGTTACCGGCCGAAGACGCCACCCCGGGCGACGCTAGGACGCCAACGGCCGCCCTACCCTGCGCATTCGTGTGGCGGGGCGACGGGTAGTATGCTCGTGAGACACGATTCAGGCTCGCAGCAGGCCAGATATCCGGCCATTCTCTTGGGGAGGAGAGGCGCAGCCCGTGGATGACGACGCGACGCCGGTCGCCCTGCGACCGACCTTCTTCAGGCGCAACCGGACAACCATCTTGGTTGGAACGCTGGCTGCGGTTCTGGTTGGCGCGGTCGGTGGCTACTTCGCGTGGCGAGTCCGGACGAGCTCCCCCACAGACGCGCTCACCTCCATCGCCTCGTCTGCGATGAAGGGCGATGCAGACAGCGTGGCCGCCTCAATCGACACGACCTCGATCGTGGATTCGGCCGTCGACGATGTCTTCTCGGCATCCGACGAACGCCGTAGCGCGCTGCTTTCCGACTACCTCAGAACACACCCCGACACAACTCAGGAGCAGCTCAAGACCAAGGCGCGTAAACTGGTCGACGAGGAGATTCGCGAGCACGTCAAAGCCGGGACGCTGCCCAAGCGGATCCCGCTCGGAAGCAGCAAACTCAAAGCGTTGGTCGCCGAGGCGATGGCACGAAAGTCCGTGCAGTCCGTCAAGATCGACGGCAACATCGCGCATGTCGTGGTCACCGTGCCGTTCAGGGGCAAGACGCTGACCGTACGCGTGCGGATGCGACGCTCCGGAACCACGTGGAAGGTCGATCGCATCGAGAACATGGCCTCCGTGCTGAAGCAAGCCGGCTACTAGCCGCCACGGCGAGCCGAAAAACAGCAGGCCCGAGACAGTGTACGTCTCGGGCCTGCGCAAGTTCTTGGTCGCGGGGACAGGATTTGAACCTGTGACCTTCGGGTTATGAGCCCGACGAGCTACCAGACTGCTCCACCCCGCACTATTCATTTCCCGCTCAAGGCGGACGCACAAGGTAACATACCCACTTCTCGAGATGCAAATCCTGTCCGCATCCGACCTTCAGTCAACTAGCGGGCGGCCTGCGCCACCGCCGTCTCACCTAGCGGATATGCCACGACCACGGTGCGCTTGTTGCCCATGAACCGAGGCAGGCATGTGTAGATGGTCAGGCGGTCGCGACCGCCTCGTGCGAGCCAGCTGGTGTCAGTCGGCTTGGCGGTGTGCTTCTCGGCAATCAGATAGCGGTGCGCGGTGCCCTTCCAGTGCACCACTACCTCATCCCCTACCTCGGCGCGATGTAGCAGCGAGAACACGTCGGAGCGTCGGTGGCCCGCCAGCACTGTGTTACCAGGCTCACCGGGCCGCGCGCTGCCGGCGTGCAGGTACGCTCCGTTAGCGAGCGACGACTTCTCACTGGTGCCTACGGGAGTCATGATCCCCAGGGCAGGGATCGTGACGCGGTTGCCGGAAGCGTGGCTGGCGTTCTTCTCTGCGAGTTGTGCGATCACCTGTGCTGAACGGGTGCTGTTCGTTAGGGTGATCTTGGCACTTGGGATGGTTACCAAGCCCGCGCGTCTGAGCTCGAAGCCGACCTCGGCTGCGTTGGCCAGTAGCACGATTGCGATTCCCGCAACCAGCAACGTCATTCCGGCGACTCCGTGACGGCGCGCCCGAGAACGACGGCGGCTGCGAGCCGTCACCGTGTCGGGGCGCACGCGCTGCCTGACGGCTGCACGACGACCCATCTGGTACGAGCCACCCAGCAGAAGCGCGATAGCCGCAGATAGCCACAGCCAGTCGTTATCGCCCGTGCGCAGCATGGTACTGTCGCCTACGGCCGCGGTGCGAGGATCGTCGGAAGACTTGGGATCGGTCTCTGCTGAGTCGACGATTGCGCGGTTCGCAATGGTGGTGCCAGCGCGTACGCCGGAATCCACGGTCGTCTTCAGGGTGAGCACCTCGACGCCGCCTACCGGCATGATGCCGATGTTCCAGACAAGCACTCGCGGGTCATCGTCGTTGGCGCCCTTGCCGGTGATTGAGCCGGGGACATAGGAGATACCCTCGGGCAGTGCGTCAGTGACGACTACCTGGGTGGTCTGCACCAGACCGGTGTTGCGCACGGTGATACGCCACTCGATGACATCGCCGGACTTCAGGCGACCTCCGTTGACGTCCTTGGCAACCTTCTCGATGTCCCACGGATCGACAGGATGGGTGACCTCGTTTGAGCGGACGTTCACGCCGCCGCTGTGCGCGAACGTGAATGAGTTGAACACGCCCGGTCGCGAAATGTCGTCGGGTAGAACAGTCACCCGGAAGGTAAGCCGACCCGAGCTGCCCGCAGCCAGCGTCGGCAGCGTGAGGGCAACGGTGCGCGAAGCCGAGGTGTAGCGTCCCGCATCGGCATCGACGCCATCGGTGAGCGTCACGGGTGAGCCACCCAGATCCAGAGCCATCGAGCCAGGTACATACCCGACCGTCTCGGGAACAACATCGGCGACCTGTACATCGGTCATCGCCACTTGCGTGGGATTCTCGAACGCCAGAGTGTAGGTGATGATGTCGCCCGGCATCAGGATGGTGCCCGCCGGCGGGTTGGCGCTCTTGCGCAGCACCGGCATCGGCTGGCCGGAGACGCTCAGGCCCGAGTCAGTGTCCTCGGCCGCAGGGACCGGATACCCCGATGCGTCCTCGGCCCCCGTAACCCGAGCGGTGTTAGCGACCGCTCCGGCCGAGAGCGCCTTGAACGTGGCGGTCACTGTCGTGTCGTGGCCCGGCTGCAAACCGCCCGTGCCGGATGCAAGATCGCTCCAGCTCAGCGTGCCACCGGCCGTCGAGGTCACGACCGAACTCGGTGCCACAGTGGCGGACACGAACTCCAGCCCGGCCGGGAACTCATCGACCAGCGGTAGCTGCGTGATGGTGGTGTTTCCGGTATTGCTCACCACAATGGTGTAGCTCACGGTCTCGCCGATAACCACGCTCTTGACTCCGCCCACCAGCCGCTTGTCCACGCTGACGGCCGGAGCGGCGAAGTTCAGCGAGACGTTGTCAGAAGCCGCTTCGACCTCATCGGCATTCTCGTCAACGGTGGCCGGGGCGCCCGCCACATTGATCGTGGTGTAGTTGGCCGGCACGCCGATAACGGTGAAGACCATGTCGATGGTGACCGACTCGCCCGGCGCCAGCGGCCCAACATTCGCAAAGCGCAGCAGCCCTAGACTCGACGAGCTGGGAGTCACCGTTGCCGAGTCGAACCGGAGCATGGCGTCATCGAAGGTGTCCTCGACCGGAACAGCACTCACGGTCGTGTCGCCAGAGTTGCGAACAACGATTCGGAAGGTGGCTTGATCGTCCATCCCCACGACAGGGCTTTGACCCGGAGCGAGTTCCTTTGTCACCGAGAGGGACGGCTGCGTCACACGCACGTACTGAGTATCTGTCGGCGAGGTAACCGGATGGCCGCCCTCGTCTACGACGTCACTCGCGCCCGCGCTATTGCCGACGAGCCCTGAATCGGGCCGCGATATCACGGTGAACTGCACGCCTATCTCGGCATTCTGACCCGGGGCCAGCGCGGGCAACGCGAACTCCAGCGCGCCTGGGCTACCGCTCGAGATCTCGCTCGCGGTGACGAACCGTAGCGAAGCGGGGTCATACGTATCGGTGACCGTGCCCGCGGTCAGCGTCGTGTTTCCGGTGTTCTGCAGACGGATGGTGTAGCTGATGCTCTGACCAACCTGTACGAACTGATCCTGCCCATCGGCCAGCACTTTGTTGACAACGAGTACCGGTGCCGAGCGGTCGATCACATAGACTGCCGAGTAGGTCTGCGAGCGATTGCCAAACAGGTCGTAGGCCCAGTAGGTAACTGTGTTGGCGCCCTCATCGGAAACCTCGAAGTCGCCCGAGTAGACGAACGGTCCGGCTCCGTTGAGCGTGTAGTAGATGACATCGAGATCAGTCGCCGTGCTGTCAAGCGATGCGGTCACTGTCGCGGTGTAGCTACCCGGCGTGGGCGCGATGGACACGAGCGGCGGAGTCATGTCGATCTCGACGGTATCCGAGCCGTCGGGACCAACATTGCCGAAGGTGTCGACACCGCGGTAGTGGATCGTGAATGTGCTATCCGTGCTGAAGACCGGTCGGTCCAGCGGATCGTAGACGACCCACGGGCCACTGGTGCCAACGCGATACTCAAGGTAGGCGACATCGGTAGCGGTGGTAGTCAGTGACACGGTCACTGTCTGGCTCGCAACCCACGCTGGCGACGCAGAGGCCTGTGTGAGCGGTCCTGTGGCGTCGATCACCACGGTCTCCTGGCCAATCGGTCCCGTGTTGCCTGAACTGTCGGTTCCACGAAACTCTATGGTGTACGTCCCGTCGACACTGAACTGCGGCTTGTCAGCCGGGTCGTAGGTGGCCCACGGTCCACTCGTACCAACGCGGTACTCGATGGTGCCCATGTCGGTCGCCGTCGTTGTCAGCGAGACCGTGACGGTCTGACTCGAGATCCATGCCGGTGACGGCGACGCGGTCACTATCGGCGGCGTGCGATCGAGGACGCTGATGGTGACGGTCGCGGTGTCGGTTGCCCCAAGCGAGTCGGTGATCTCGTAGGTGAAGGTATCCGTGCCGTAGAAGTCAGTCGGCGGCGTGTACGTCACAACGCCTGCCAGAAGGACCACGGTTCCACCTTCGGAGCTCGAGGGCGACACCGCGCTTACCGAAGCGGTCTGCGTCGGCTCGTTGGGGCCGGCCGAGTCGTTAGACAGGAGGAACGATACGGGGATGTCGAGTGCGGTGTCCTCAGGCGTCGACGTCGAGTCGTCGGAGGCAACCGGCGGGTCGTTGAGTGCGCTCACGGTG
>PHET01000038.1 GCA_002841275.1 Actinobacteria bacterium HGW-Actinobacteria-7
GACCGCAAGCGCAAGCAGAACGTCACCGTCCTGCTCAAGGCGCTGGGCTGGACCAACGAGCAGATCCTCGAGGAGTTCGGCGAGTTCGAGTCCATCCGGCTGACCCTGGAGAAGGACCACACGGCCAACACCGACGAGGCCCTGCTCGACATCTACCGCAAGCTGCGCCCGGGCGAGCCGCCGACCCGCGAGGCCGCCCAGCAGATGCTGGAGAACTACTACTTCAACCCGAAGCGGTACGACCTGGCCAAGGTCGGCCGGTACAAGATCAACAAGAAGCTGGGCGTCGGGCTGCCGTTCGACACCCAGGTGCTCACGATCGACGACATCGTCTCTGCGATCCGCTACATCGTGATGCTGCATGAGGGCCGCACCGAGTTCGAGGACCGTCCGGTCGAGACCGACGACATCGACCACTTCGGCAACCGGCGGCTGCGCACCGTGGGCGAGCTGATCCAGAACCAGCTCCGGATCGGCCTCGGCCGGCTCGAGCGCACCGTCCGTGACCGGATGACTACCCAGGACATCGAGGCGATCACGCCCCAGACCCTGATCAACATCCGGCCCGTCTCCGCGGCGCTGAAGGAGTTCTTCGGCACCTCGCAGCTGTCGCAGTTCATGGACCAGACCAACCCCGTGGCCGGCCTGACCCACAAGCGGCGGCTCTCCGCGCTCGGCCCCGGCGGCCTGTCCCGCGACCGCGCCGGCATGGAGGTGCGCGACGTGCACCACAGCCACTACGGCCGGATGTGCCCGATCGAGACCCCTGAGGGCCCGAACATCGGCCTGATCGGTTCGCTGGCGTCCTTCGCCCGCGTGAACGCCTTCGGCTTCATCGAGACGCCCTACCGCAAGGTCGTCGAGGGCCGGGTGACCGAGCAGATCGACTACCTCACCGCGGACGAGGAGGACCGCTACATCATCGCCCAGGCCAACGCGAAGCTGGCTGACGATGGCCGGTTCACCGAGGATCGCGTCCTGGTCCGCAAGAAGGACGGCGACGCCGACGAGGTGCCGCAGCTCGAGGTGCAGTACATGGACGTCTCGCCGCGCCAGATGGTGTCGGTGGCGACCGCGCTGATCCCGTTCCTCGAGCACGACGACGCGTCCCGGGCCCTGATGGGCGCGAACATGCAGCGTCAGGCCGTCCCGCTGATCCGCAACGAGGCACCGTTCGTCGGTACCGGCATGGAATACCGCGGTGCGGTGGACGCCGGTGACGTGAGCGTTGCCAACAAGCCCGGCGTGGTCACCTCGGTGAGCGCCGACATCATCGACGTCACCAACGACGACGGCACCTACACCAGCTACCGGCTGGACAAGTTCCGCCGCTCCAACCAGGCCACCTGCATCAACCAGCGTCCGCTGGTAGCCGCCGGCGACCGGGTCGAGGTGGGCAGCCCGCTCGCCGACGGTGCCTGCACCGACGGTGGCGAGATGGCCCTGGGCCGCAACCTGCTGGTGGCGTTCATGCCGTGGGAGGGCCACAACTACGAGGACGCGATCATCCTGTCCCAGCGCCTGGTGCAGGACGACGTGCTCACCTCGATCCACATCGAGGAGCACGAGATCGACGCCCGTGACACCAAGCTCGGTGCCGAGGAGATCACCCGCGACATCCCGAACATCGGCGAGGACATGCTCGCCAACCTGGACGAGCGGGGCATCATCCGGATCGGCGCAGAGGTCGGCACCGGCGACATCCTGGTCGGCAAGGTCACCCCGAAGGGCGAGACCGAGCTCACTCCGGAGGAGCGGCTGCTGCGCGCGATCTTCGGCGAGAAGGCCCGCGAGGTGCGCGACACCTCGATGAAGGTGCCGCACGGCGAGACCGGCACGGTGATCGGCGTCCGCGTGTTCGACCGCGAGAACGACGACGAGCTGCCTCCGGGCGTGAACCAGCTGGTCCGCGTCTACGTGGCCCAGAAGCGCAAGATCTCCGACGGCGACAAGCTCGCCGGACGCCACGGCAACAAGGGCGTCATCTCGAAGATCCTGCCGGTCGAGGACATGCCGTTCCTCGAGGACGGCACCCCGGTGGACATCGTGCTGAACCCGCTCGGCGTCCCGTCCCGGATGAACGTCGGCCAGGTCCTGGAGACCCACCTCGGGTGGGTCGCCAAGTCCGGCTGGGACATCAAGGGCGTGGAAGAGGCCTGGGCGGCCCGCCTGCGCGACGTCGGCCTGGAGCACGTGGAGGGCAACGCCCGCCTCGCCACTCCGGTCTTCGACGGCGCCAACGAACAGGAGATCGCGGGGCTGCTCGAGCACGGATTGCCGCAGCGCGATGGCCTGCAGCTGGTGGACGCCGGTGGCAAGGCCCAGCTCTTCGACGGCCGCTCCGGCGAGCCGTACCCGGAGCGGGTCGGCGTCGGCTACATCTACATGCTGAAGCTGCACCATCTGGTGGACGACAAGATCCACGCCCGGTCCACCGGCCCGTACTCGATGATCACCCAGCAGCCGCTGGGCGGCAAGGCGCAGTTCGGTGGCCAGCGCTTCGGCGAGATGGAGGTGTGGGCACTGGAGGCATACGGCGCCGCCTGGGCCCTGCAGGAGCTGCTCACCATCAAGTCCGACGACGTGCCCGGCCGCGTGAAGGTCTACGAGGCGATCGTCAAGGGCGAGAACATCCCCGAGCCCGGCATCCCGGAGTCGTTCAAGGTGCTGGTCAAGGAGATGAAGTCGCTCTGCCTGAACGTGGAGGTCCTCTCCAGCGACGGCACGGTGGTCGAACTGCGCGATTCGGAGGACGACTTCCGCGCCAGCGAGGAGTTCGGCATCGACCTGTCCCGGCGCCCCGGCGCTGACTCGTTCCACTCCGTCGACGAGGTCTAAGAAGAGCTCCGGCTCCCCAACAACATCCTTCTAGGGATTCCTGGCAACAGGAGAAAGAGAAGCAACGTGCTGGACGTGAACTTCTACGACGAGCTCCGCATCGGGCTGGCCACGGCCGACCAGATCCGGGAGTGGTCTCATGGCGAGGTCAAGAAGCCGGAGACCATCAACTACCGGACCCTGAAGCCCGAGCGCGACGGCCTGTTCTGCGAGAAGATCTTCGGCCCGACCCGGGACTGGGAGTGCTACTGCGGCAAGTACAAGCGGGTGCGCTTCAAGGGCATCATCTGCGAGCGCTGTGGCGTCGAGGTGACCCGCTCCAACGTCCGTCGTGAGCGGATGGGCCACATCGAGCTGGCCGCCCCGGTCACGCACATCTGGTACTTCAAGGGCGTGCCGAGCCGGCTGGGCTACCTGCTGGACATCGCGCCGAAGGACCTGGAGAAGGTCATCTACTTCGCTGCGTACATGATCACCGCTGTGGACGAGGAGGCGCGCCACCGCGACCTGCCGTCCCTGGAGGCGAAGGTGGAGGTCGAGCGCAAGCAGCTCGAGGCTCGCCGGGACAACGACGTGAACGCCCGACTCGCCAAGATCGAGGAGGACCTCGCCCAGCTGGAGGCCGAGGGCGCGAAGGCTGACATCAAGAAGCGCGTCCGCGAGAGCGGCGAGCGCGAGGTCAAGCAGCTGCGCGACCGTGCGCAGCGTGATCTCGATCGGCTGGAGGCCGTCTGGACCCGGTTCAAGGGACTCAAGGTCCAGGACCTCGAGGGTGATGAGATCCTCTACCGGGAGATGAAGAACCGGTTCGGCAAGTACTTCGAGGGCTTCATGGGTGCCGAGGCGATCAAGAACCGCCTGGCCACCTTCGACCTTGCCGCGGAGGCCGAGTCGCTGCGCGAGATCATCCAGACCGGCAAGGGCCAGCGCAAGACCCGCGCGCTGAAGCGGCTCAAGGTGGTGGCGGCGTTCCTGAACACCACCAACTCCCCGCTGGGCATGGTGCTGGACGCCGTCCCGGTGATTCCGCCGGACCTGCGTCCGATGGTGCAGCTGGACGGTGGCCGCTTCGCGACCTCCGACCTGAACGACCTGTACCGCCGGGTGATCAACCGGAACAACCGGCTCAAGCGGCTGCTCGACCTCGGCGCGCCCGAGATCATCGTGAACAACGAGAAGCGCATGCTGCAGGAGGCCGTCGACTCGCTGTTCGACAACGGCCGTCGCGGGCGTCCGGTCACCGGACCGGGCAACCGTCCGCTGAAGTCCATCTCGGACATGCTCAAGGGCAAGCAGGGCCGGTTCCGCCAGAACCTGCTGGGCAAGCGCGTCGACTACTCGGGCCGTTCGGTGATCGTGGTCGGCCCGCAGCTCAAGCTGCACCAGTGCGGCCTGCCCAAGAACATGGCTCTGGAGCTGTTCAAGCCGTTCGTGATGAAGCGGCTCGACGACCTGAACCTTGCGCAGAACATCAAGAGCGCCAAGCGGATGGTGGAGCGTCAGCGCCCGGTCGTGTGGGACGTGCTCGAAGAGGTCATCGCCGAGCACCCGGTGCTGCTGAACCGTGCACCGACCCTGCACCGGCTCGGCATCCAGGCGTTCGAGCCGCAGCTGATCGAGGGTAAGGCCATCCAGCTCCACCCGCTGGTCTGCACCGCGTTCAACGCGGACTTCGACGGCGACCAGATGGCAGTTCACCTGCCGCTGAGCGCGGAGGCCCAGGCCGAGGCTCGGATCCTGATGCTGTCCACCAACAACATCCTGAAGCCGGCTGACGGTCGTCCGGTCACCCTGCCCACGCAGGACATGATCATCGGCCACTACTTCCTGACCATCGAGCGCGAGGGGCTGCCCGGTGAGGGCCGCGCCTTCTCCTCGGTGTCCGAGGCCTACATGGCCTTCGACAACAAGGAACTGGGCATCGGTGCACCGTGCCGGATCCGGCTGACCGGGATCGTCCCGCCGGCTGGTGAGGAGACTCGGGCCGACGGCTCGATCATCCTGAGCACGACGCTGGGCCGCGCGCTGTTCAACGAGGCGCTCCCGGCCGACTACCCGTACGTGAACGAGGAGGTCGGCAAGAAGAAGCTCGGCCAGATCGTGAACGACCTCGCCGAGCGGTACCCGAAGGTCGACGTGGCGGTCACCCTGGACCGGCTGAAGGCCCTCGGCTTCAAGTGGGCGACGCGGTCCGGCGTCACCGTCTCGATCGCCGACGTGCAGACCCCGCCGTCCAAGCCGGAGATCCTGGCCGGGTACGACGCCCGGGCGAACAAGATCACCAAGCAGTACGAGCGTGGCAAGGTGACCGAGGAGGAACGGCACCAGGAGCTGATCCAGCTCTGGACGGACGCCACGGCCGAGCTGACCGCAGCCATGGAGGCCAACTTCACGAAGTCGAACCCGATCTTCATGATGGTGCACTCCGGCGCCCGAGGGAACATGACCCAGATGCGCCAGATCGCGGCCATGCGAGGCCTGGTGGCCAACCCGAAGGGCGAGATCATCGCCCGGCCGATCAAGTCGAACTTCCGTGAGGGCCTCTCGGTCCTGGAGTACTTCATCTCCACCCACGGTGGACGGAAGGGCCAGGCGGACACCGCGCTGCGGACCGCCGACTCCGGGTACCTGACTCGTCGTCTGGTCGACGTCTCCCAGGACGTGATCATCCGCGAGGAGGACTGCCAGACCGAGCGCGGCCTGACCAAGGTCATCGCGGCGGAGGGCCGCGGCGGCAAGCTGGTGCCGGCCCGCAACATCGAGACCGCGGTGTACGCCCGGACGCTCGCGTCCGACGTGGTCACGCCGAAGGGCGAGGTGCTGGTCAAGGCCGGGGTCGACCTGGGCGACGTGAACATCCACACGCTGCTGAAGAACGGCGTCACCGAGGTGAAGGTGCGTTCCGTCCTCACCTGTGAGGCGGCCACCGGCACCTGTGCGATGTGCTACGGCCGCTCGCTGGCCACCGGCAAGCTCGTGGACGTCGGCGAGGCGGTCGGTATCGTCGCCGCCCAGTCGATCGGCGAGCCCGGCACGCAGCTGACGATGCGGACCTTCCACACCGGTGGTGTGGCCGGTGACGACATCACCCAGGGCCTGCCCCGCGTGGTCGAGCTCTTCGAGGCCCGCCAGCCCAAGGGCAAGGCTCCGATCGCCGAGGCGGCCGGCCGGGTGCGGATCGAGGAGGGCGAGCGTACGCGCAAGCTGGTCATCGTCCGCGATGACGGCGAGCCCGACGTCGAGTACCCGCTGCCGCGCCGCGTCCGGCTCGAGTGGGAGGACGCCGCCGGCCAGCGGCACTCGGTCGCCGACGGCGACCACGTGGCCGCCGGTCAGCAGCTGTACGCCGGTACGCCCGACCCGCAGGACGTGCTCCGCGTCTCCGGCCTCCGCAGGGTGCAGGAGCACCTGGTGGAGGAGGTGCAGGCCGTGTACCGGACGCAGGGCGCGCCGATCCACGACAAGCACATCGAGATCATCATCCGGCAGATGCTCCGTCGCGTGACGGTGATCGAGTCGGGCGACACCTCGATGCTGCCCGGCGAGCTGGTGGACCGGAAGTCGTTCGAGGCGCAGAACCGGCAGATGGTCACCGAGGGCCGCACCCCGGCGCTGGGTCGTCCGGTGCTGATGGGCATCACCAAGGCGTCGCTGGCGACCGAGTCGTGGCTGTCGGCGGCCTCGTTCCAGGAGACCACCAAGGTGCTCACCGACGCGGCGATCCACGCCAAGTCGGACTCCCTGGTCGGTCTCAAGGAGAACGTCATCCTGGGCAAGCTGATCCCGGCCGGCACCGGCCTGGAGCGGTACCGGAACATCCGGGTGGAGCCCACCGCGGAGGCTCGCGCCGCTGCGTACGACCTCTCCTACGACCCGTACGACTACGACCTGAGCGTCGGCGGTTCGGCGGTCGGCCTGGACGAGTACGACACCGGCGAACTCCGCTAGGCG
>PHET01000018.1 GCA_002841275.1 Actinobacteria bacterium HGW-Actinobacteria-7
GTGCCATCGACGCCGCCGGCAACCTCGCCAACATCGGCGTGACCGTCAACGTGCCCGAACCTCCCGACGCCACACCGCCGACGGCTCCGATGCTCACGGCAGTCCCGGGCGACGCCGCAGTCACTCTGACGTGGAATGCGGCGCCTGACGCGTGGACGACGCGCATCCTGCGCTCAACCACTGGATTCGCAACCAGTCCCGATGACCCCAGTCAGCAGCCGGTCTACGAAGGCGTGACATCCTTCTTCTCGGATACGTCCGTCCTCAACGATACGACCTACTACTACACGGCGTTCTCGTCGGATGCTGCAGGCAACTGGAGCATAGGCTCGACGGTTACCGCTACTCCGGGTCTAGCCTTCTCGATCCTACTTTCCACGTCGGCTTCGACGGTCACGGTCAACAAGTACGCGACTCTCACCGGCGAGTACTTCGACAGCGGTATCGTCGGCAGTGCGCCATCGTCAGTCTCGGTCTGGTCGAACGCGAATGGCGCCTGGAAGCAAATCGGCAACGCGGCCTACTCGTCGAGGAATAAGGCCTACTCCTACAAGACACGTATCACGAAGACCACGTCGTTCCAGTTCCGAACTTCGGGAAGCTCCGTTCGGTTGTCCGTGGTCTCGAACACGCTGCAGATCGCCGCGAAATCCACGGTCGCTCTGAGGTCGTCGACCAAGGTGCTTTCATATGGCAGTCGCGCCAAGGTCGCGGGTGTGGTAAATGCGGATTCTCCGACGAGCGTCAAGATCTACCGCTATGCGTACAACTCATCAACCAAGAAGTGGATGTACAAGGGGGCGGTCACTCCTGGAGTGACCGCCCGCACGTCCACATATGCTACGTTCTCGGCGACGGTGGCCCTGCCGAGAAGAGGCACATGGAAGCTTGTTGCCAAGCACAGTGCAGCGGGGACGACCACTCAGTCGAAGTCGGCCTACCGCCGCGTTCGCTAGTCCGCTCTTCTTTCGGATGTGTTCACGTGCGCGTGGCCAAAGAGCGAGTGGTCGCGCGCCGGGGTCTGGCGAAGTGGAGGCGTCGACTCTGGACACATCCCGAATCCTCAGACCCTGAAGTCGAAGATACCGTCCTCAATCGGGTACATGCGCGTACACGCGGAACATCCGAATCCTCGATCCGAGCGGCTCAGGTCTCCGTGGCAAGCGGGGCACGCAAGGATTTCGCTCGCGTCATCGCCAGGGGCGAGTTCGCTGCCTCCTTGTGAGAACGACTGGCCGATCAGCCATGGAGCAATTCGCAATCTACCCATGAGCTGCGCCCACGAGGCGCCCGACGGCGACTTTCGGCCCAATCTGTCAGTGATGTTCGCCAACGCGTTCACCACGACCGTCCCGCAATACTCTGGGTCCGAGAATCCCGCTTCACGCATGAGTGCACCGACTCGACGGGGGTGATGCGAAATCAGCGTCGCCCACACAGGGACCGATTCGAGGGTGAAAGGGTTTCCTGAGCTTCGGTCGGCCAAGTAGCGCAGCACCCGGTGCGGGTTGCTCTTGTTGTGGTAGGAGAAGACGAAGGTCCCGTCTCGGGCTAGGATTCTATGCGCCTCTTCGAAAGCGCATTCCAGATTCTGTATGTGCTGGAGCACGCGGATCGTCAGAACTGCATCGAACGACGCTGGTTTGAAGGGCAGACGCGTCACGTCCGCTGCGACCAACACTGCGCGGTCGCCCAGCGTTTCGCGGGCGCCGTGCAGAAGAGAGAGCGATCCGTCACAGAGGACCACCCGCTCGAACCTGTCTACGTAGCAGGGGGCGAGTCGTCCATAGCCGCACCCGAGGTCGATGATGCTGCGCCCTGAAGCTGGCAGCAGCTCTGTGATGAGGTGCTGCTCGAGGGCGTCCAGTCGGTCAAGGCCGGGCTCCTCCCAGTACTCCTGGTACTCGATGTCCTCGTACAGCGAGAAGCTCTTCTCGGCAGGTGGGAACTTGTCAGGCAGCGACTTGGCCATCGTTCTCAGGTCCTCCGCTCGGGTGCCACCCCAACGATCCGTTCTTCGGCTTGGCCCACGTCGTAACGCGGCAGTCTGAGGGAGTGGCGCACTCTCGCGTTTGACAGGATGACGAAGGTCCCCCCGAACCCAAGCAGTGCAGCGATTATCCTACGCAGTTGCCGTTTGTGGATAGGGCCTGCTCGGCGCCGCCCTGATGGCGAGGTAGGGAGTGGGTCACTCGACGTATTTGTAGAGTAGCTCGCCGGTCGCCCGGCATACCCACAGAGGGGAGTGGCTGATAACCGCGTTGACCGCAGGCATGAGGTGACCGACGGCCGAACCTTCCGTCCGCGGAGGCAGGTGCGAGTAGGTCAGTGGCACCTCATCGGCTCCCCAGCCGCTCTTGAACGCCCTGAGACCTGTATTGGCGAGATCGGTTCTGCCCATGTCGAAGACGTCATAGCCGTTCTCGCAACCCCAGCGGATTGCGGTCCAGAACAGCAGGTTGTTGGGTCTGAGGCTCAGCCCGTCGGCAGCCGATGCGCCGAACTTGTACGTGAGCGTGCGTTGCCAATGCAAAAAGACGGCCGCCGCCAGACACTGCTCATCCTTGTAGGCCAGCAGTACGAAGCCCAGTCCCTTGTCTATGAGATTGCTGCCCAGAAGGTCGAAGAAGCGCCGAGGTTGAATCGGGACGCCCTGACGGCGCCTTGTCTCAAGATGCAGACGATAGAAGGCATCCAGGTCCTCGTGGCCTCGTCCCCATTCGATTCGCACCCCCTTCTTCTCGGAGGTTCGGACGTTGCGGCGGTGCATGGGCTGGAACCGACGAAATACCCCGTCGCTGTCTTGCGCGAGCTGGACAGTGTGCAAGACGTGGTGCGAGTATGTTTGGATAGCTGCGCGGGGTGGGAGATTGCAGCGCAACCCCATTGGGGGAGTATTTGAATCATCCGAGAGGACGACCAGGCTGTCGGTCAGACGTCCGCTCGATACGGCGCTATCGTGCAGGGGGGCACAATGGTCCGTGAACGGCAGGGACGTCCAATGGCGCCCTCTCAACCGGCTTCCGGTCTCCATCATGGGGATCCCGGCGCGCACGGCCCCGTCACCGTCTTGAACCGCGACAACGAATGGACGGTAGTCGTAGCACTCGGCAATCAGGTTCGTCCAAGCCGAGTGGTGAAAGATGTTGGCAGTGGACCGGGCCGAGACGAACTCAACCCAGGGTTCTCCCGCGGGGTCCAGGAACACCTGTTCCCAAGGTTTGATCATGCGGCGCCCTCCCACTCACGCATCGTTCTCAGACTATCGCATATGACGGGGATCAACTGTGGAGGGGGAAGCCAATGAGGGAGGATGCAGTCTCGCTCGAGGAGCAGCGGCTGAGCGGGGTCGAGGTGATCGAAGACTACCCGAGCTTCCATGAAAGGCACCGTATCTTTCCGGCGGTCTTCGAGAATCGGGAGCACAAGCGGATACTCGATGTGGCTGCGGGAGTAGGGTGCGCGGCACAGAGGATCCACAACGGCTATCCTGCCGAGCTCGTCTGCAATGATGTTGCGCCCACGAGTCTCAGGGTACTGGGCGGGATGGGGCTGAACACCGTCTCGTTCAATCTCGACGATGCGACCGAACCGTTCCCGCTCGACTCGGGCAGCTTTGACGCGGTTGTTGCTCTGGCGACCATCGAGCACCTTATCTACACCGATCACTTCGTCAAGGAGATACACCGCGTCCTGCCCGACAACGGCCACTTCTACGTCTCGGCGCCCAACTACTCCGGATTGACCTACCTGCTGCCGTTCATGGTGTCCGGCAGGACCTTTCACGATCCCCTGGATCCTGAGTCTCGCTACGAGTTCTACGCCCATGTCCGGTACTTCACCTATAGAACGCTGCTGGAGTATGTCGGCTCGTTTGGCTTCGTCCCCGAGGCGGTCTATCTCGGAGTACCGCAGGAGAGCACCAAGTACCGAACGCTCTGCGAGAAGTCGAAGATGAAGGCCGCCGCCTTCAGGTTCGCGATGACGACCGTGTACTCTCTCGGTTCTCCGAGATGGGCTGCTGAGCCGGTTTTGTGCTTCAGGAAGTGTTCCGGACAACAAGGGAGTGGGAAGCCGCGCAAGGTGGTGCTGTGACGGAGCGTCAGTGCTTGAAGACCGATTTGAGCAGAGATGAGCACCGCTTGCGAAACGGCTTGGGATCCGTGGAATCCAGTATTGCGAACACGTGAGGGTCAAGATACGGCTTGAGATACCGACGCACCGGATAGCGCTCCTTGAACAGATACCCCGGGCTGGCGCTGAGGTCTCGGACCAGATCGATCCAGTACAGCCCCGTCTGCTGGCGTAGGGCCTCAGGCAATTTCCCGTGGACCAGATGCTCGTAGTGAATCCAAGGGAAGTTGATGCCGCAGCTGACCGCAAGAAGTGATGACAGATTGTGTCGTCCGTTTACCTCCATCAGCTTGTAGACTCCATCGCGCGCGTCTCGCTTGAATTCCGTGCAGGCGTAGCCGTGGAAGTCCATTGCTTGGAGGATCCTGCGCCCCGGTTCGAGGACCTCTGAGACGAATTGGCTCTGGGCGACGCACGGGGACCCTGTGTCGCGGGGGGCGTTCCTGATCTTGGCCGCGGTGAACTCCACCAGCGCTTTGCCGCCCCATGAGTACGAGTTGTAGTTCACCCCATGTGATGAATCGCCTGGGATGAACTCCTGTAGCACTACTTCGAACTTTGCGTCGGTCGCCTCGCGATATGCGTGGAGCATCTGGTCGAAGCTGTTGGCCATGACCATCTTCCTATGGAAGACTTCGAAGTACTGATGGCCTTGGCACGGCTTCACCAGGCATGGGTACTGAACCTCGTTCGCGTATCGTTCGACGTCCTCGACCGAGCGGGGAACAGTCGTCTTTGGGGCCGGGATGCCGTACCTGTCGGCCAAGGCATACGTATGCTTCTTGTCGACGAACAGCTTCGTGATCTCCCACTCCGGGCATCCCACGATGTAGTGACGTTCAAGCAGTTCCTTGTGCCTGGAGACGGCCGCGAGCGTCGCGTCGGATGCCGGAATCAGGAAACTGCCCTCGAAGCGGGTGGCGTACCCCACCAAGAACTCAATGAAGTCGTCCTCGTTGCGCTCCGGGTGAGGCGAGCGGATCCGCTCCTGAACGTATTTCGAGACGTAGCCGTGATCGGCTTCATCGTAGTACATGGCGACTACAGGGACTCCCATGACTCCAAGTGCGCGAGTCATCCCCAGGCCCACGGTGTGCGACCCCAGTACGAGAGCCGGCTCCATGTTCTGCTCCCCCCAGGCAGTACGGGTGCGCTACTCACGAAGCCAGTATACTCATGCTGCCGCTGTACACAGATGGTTCGACGCCGAGACGCGGACCATGGCTGCTCACGCGGATGATCTGACTCGTGTGGCGGGAGGCTCACGTTGCCGCAAGTCGAATCCCAGACCGTCGAAGAGCTCCCCGTCGAGGAGCTCAAGGCATCGCTGCTCTCGCTCGACCGGCTCGCGGTCCGGCGCACTATGCTCGCTGCGGCGGCGTCCAGTACGCCTGTTACTGTCATTGACTCGCTGGTGGTGCCGGTACTCGAGCGCATCGGCCAGGGCTGGCAGGCCGGCGAGATCTCGCTTGCCGAGGTCTACATGGCTGGCCGGTTGGTCGAAGAGACCGTCGATGAGGTGCTGGGGGCGCCAGCCGCTTCCGCGCGGGCCAGCGCAGCCCACCCAAAGATCGCTATGTGCGTCCTTGAGGACTCGCACGGATTGGGCAAGCGCATCGTGTCGACGTGCCTCAGGGTCGCCGGCTTCGAAGTGCTCGACCTGGGCTTGCGCAGGACTGTCGAAGACATCGTTGAAGAGGTCCGGGCGAAGGGCATCGAGATCCTTCTGGTTTCCACCCTCATGCTGCGCGCAGCCCTGGCCGTGGGCACGCTTACGCGCCGCTTGGCCGAGGAGGACTTGGACCACGTCAAGGTTGTGGTGGGAGGCGCTCCGTTCCGCTACGACCCGAACCTGTGGCGCGAGGTGGGCGCGCATGCGTGGGGCTATTCGGCGTCAGAGGCCATAGAGGTCGTCTCGGCGATGGCGAGGGCTTGATGACACCGGCCATGACCTCGCTGCAGCGTGTCGCCTCGGTGCTCTCCGGCGAGGTTCCCGATCGTGTCCCGATGTTCCTGTCCACAGGTCTGCACGGACCTGCGATGCTGGGCGTGAGCATGCGCGAGTACTTCGGCTCCGCCGAGCTTATGGCTCAAAGCCAGTTGCTGAAGCGCGAGACCTATCGAGACGACATCGTGACGTCGTTCGCGTATGCGGCTGCCGAGGTCGAAGCGTTTGGGCAAGAGACGGTGTTTTACGAGAACGGCCCACCCAACGCCGGGCGCCCCGTGCTTTCGTCGCCGTCAGACATCGAGAAGCTCGACGTGCCCCGACTCGAGGACTGCGAAGCGCTCCAGCGCGGTCTTGAGGTCACTCGCATGCTGGCCGCCCAAGCGCCCGATGCTGCGATACTGGGCATCGTGATCGCCCCCAACTCGCTGCCCGTCATGCAGTTGGGGTTCGAGCGCTACCTGGACCTGATCTACGAGCAGCCTGACCTGCACGCACGGCTGCTTGAGGTCAACGAGGAGTTCTGCGCCGCATGGGCCAATGCCCAGCTCGAGGCCGGCGCGCATGCCATCGGCTTCTTCGACCCGCTCTCGTCGACCACGATCATGCCGCGCGATCTGCTCGAGCGTACCGGGCTCGCCAGCGCGAGAAGGACCTTCTGCGCGATCGACGGGACGGTACTCGCGCTACTGGCGTCGGGAGCGGTCATCCCGGTCATCCGTGACTTCGTCGAGCTGGGTGTCGCGGGCGTGGGTGTGGGGCCTGACGAGGACATCGGGCTCGCGAAGGCGGCTGCGAAGGAATCGTGCGCGGTGATCGGCAACCTCAACGGCATCGAGATGCGCACGTGGACGCCCGAGATCGCCGAGAAGCACGTCAAGAACGCCATCGCTGCAGCGGGCGGCGGCGGTGGCTACATCGTGTGCGACGGGCACGGTGAGATCCCGCACGAGGTGCCGCACGATGTGATCGCGGCGATTTCCGAGGCGGTACACCGGTGGGGCCACTACCCGCTCTCGTGGACGGATCTTCCAGCGGAACTGTGATCCAGCGCACGGTTTGTGCTGAATTAGTTGTGTGCGACTTCCGTTTGGGAGGCGCGACAGGTAGCATCTTCCTAGAGGCGGCGGCAGGGGAGGTGGGACCGTGGACAACGCGATTTCTCGGCCTGCCGAATACGCTATGGTTCTGGACCTCATGTCGCGCATGGCTGCGCTCGACAGTGAAGACAAGGCGATCGAGCGCATCTTCGAGCTTTTCATCGACTTGTGCGCCCCCGAGAAGCTCGCCTACGTCTCACTGGTCGACGGTGCGGTTGCCCGTGCCTATTGCCGACCGCTTGTGCCCGATCCCGAGGGCGTCGTGGAGCGGTTACGCGACTTCACGACCCCATGGGTCGAGTCGGACTCCGGCGCGGGATTCATCCTTTCGGTCCAGCACGCGGGAGAGCGTCTCGGCGTGTTGGAGATCGAGGGCATAGCGTTGCCGGAGCAGCGGTCGCACTACCTTAATCTGGCCCTGACGACAGTCGATGTCATGGGGCTCGCCATCTCGAATGCCCGGTTGCACGAGCGGCTCGTGAGGGCTCGCGCAGATGCGCAAGGGGAACGGGACCTCGCGCGGGGGCTTCTGGGGCTGAGTGACGCACTCAACACCATCAACGCGACTATCAACTCGACGCTCGACTTCGGTGACATCATGCGCCACGTGGTGGTCGAGGCCGCAGAGGCCACCGGTGCCGACAGGGTCGGCATGTTGCGGCGCGGTGAGGACGGCTGGAAGCTCGTGTACGGCCACGGGTACCCGGCTGATGCGGTTGGCAAGGTCTATTCGAGTGCCCAGCTGCCATACGCTGTGCGCGCGGCAGTGCAGCGTGAGGTGGTTGTCGATAACGAGGCTGCGCGGGTGTTTGTCGCCCACCCCGATGCCGCGCTCGCCGATGACACGGGTTCGATCATGACCGTCGCACTGACCCTCAAAGGTGAGGTGTTCGGCGTGCTGGCTTTCAGGGCCCGATCGAGCGGCGTTTTCAACGCCCGACGGGTGGACTTCGCCCGCAAGCTTTCGAGCTCACTGTCGCTTGCGCTGCACAACGCCCGGCTGTTCGAGAGCCAGAGGACCATTGCAGACACGCTGCAGCAGGCGCTCTTGGTCATGCCCAGGCGCATCAGAGGCATTGAGTTCGGTAGCCTGTATCAGGCTTCGACTCTGGGCGAGGCGGTGGTTGGCGGGGACTTCTACGATCTGTTCGAGATCGACAACCGCAGCGTGGGCGTCGTGATCGGCGACATCGCCGGCAAGGGCCTGAAGGCGGCGACGCTCACGTCGCTTGTGAAGGACTCGATCCGTGCGTACACCCACATCGACTCCTCGCCAGCGTGGACCATCGAGCAGACGAACAGCCTGCTCTTCGACTCCACATCGGACTCGGATTTCGCCACCGTGTTCCTGGGGATTCTCGATACGGAGAGCGGCGAGCTCACGTACTGCAGCGCCGGACATCCTACGGCGCTGATCCGCGCGACCGATGGAGCCGTGCGAGGCCTGGCCGTCGGGTCCACTGTCATCGGCGCGTTCGAAGAGGTGGAGGCGCGCGATGGCACAGAGCGCCTCGCGCCCGGCGAGATACTGGTGCTCTACACCGACGGCATCACCGAGGCCCGCTGCAAGGATGACTTCTTCGGCGAGGAGCGTCTGGTCGAAACGGTGAGCCACACCGCAGCCACGACGGCCGAGATGCCCGAGGCCCTCGTGGAGGCCATCAAGAACTGTCCCGACGCGATGCTGCCCGACGACGTGGCGATCCTCTGTGTGTCGATGGCCTCGCATGGAGATGGCGCAGTGCCGGCCCCCTCGGAGCCCTCACTCTTCTAGCAGCGGCGAGGCCGAGCACACCGCAGCGATCGCATGCAGTGTTGCCGCGAGCGCGTCATGCGCACTGGCATCGGACGGCGGCGGCCCGGATTCCTCGAACGTGCCGAGAGCTTGTGGCGCCGGCTGCTCGGCCGCACGCGCTTCATCTGCGCAGCGCGCGAGCCAGGCAGGGGGCAGATCGGTCGGCACTTCTCGGCCAAGGAGGAGCGCCATGACCGAGGCCCACATCCGGGGGACTTCCGAGAAGGGCTGGTAGCCACCGCCTCCCAACACCACGATGCGACCGCCGGTGAGTTCGTCGGCGAGCGAGATGATTCCCGCGACGAGGCGCACGTAGCCGGCGACTGAGAGGTCGAGATGGGTCAGCGGGTCGGTGCGGTGTGTGTCGGCGCCGGCCTGAAGCACGATCAGGTCTGGCGCGTATGCACGCAGCGCGGGGGCGATGACCTGCTCGAGCACGAGCTGGTAGCACTCATCACCCGCATAGGGCGGCAGCGGCACGTCGATGCAGGCGCCCAGACCGGCACCTGTGCCGATGTCGGTTGCGCGGCCGGTGCCGGGGAACAGGTAGCGTCCGGACTCGTGGACCGAGAGGGTCAGCACGTCACCGCGCTCGTAGAACGCCGCTTCGACGCCGTCTCCGTGGTGCGCGTCGATATCCACGTAGGCGACGCGAAGGCCGGGGCGGGTGCGTATGGCGCGCTCGATTGCGACTACGGCGTCGTTGTAGATGCAGAAGCCTGAGGCGTGGTCGCGGTGAGCGTGGTGCAGGCCGCCAGCGGGCGAGTACGCTCGCACAGCGGTTCCGGCGACCACCGCATCGACCGCCGCGCACGTCGCGCCCACCCCCAGCGCTGCTGCCTCATGCATACCTCGGAACGCGGGAGTGTCGCCCGGGCCTATGCCATAGTCCGGCTGCGCGGCCCCGCTTTGGGAGGCGGCCTTCACCGCGGATACATAGGCGCTGGCGTGTGCGAGCAGCAGGTCCGCGTCGCTCGCGGGGGAGGGTGAGGCGACTCGCGTCTGGGGCGGATCGAGCAGCCCCCACGCGTCCATCAGCGCGACCGCGAGCGAGAAACGCTCGGGGCGTAGAGGGTGGTTTTCGCTCAGCCGGTAGTTGGCCAGCGAGGAATTGTAGGAGAGCAGGACGGGCGTCGACTCCATCAGACCTTCCGTTCCCGAGGAGACACCACCGACAACGGGCATATCCCCTTATGACAGCGGAGTTCACCAAGTAGCTTCCCTCCGACGCCAAAACCTGTATCTTTGCATCAGATGGGCACACTTCTGCATAACTCTCGAGAGGAGTCAGCGATGGTCAAGGTCGCAGTATGGGGTACGGGCATGATGGGGCAGGGCCTGTTGGGCTACCTGCTCGACCGACCCAAAGACGTCGAGATCGTCGGTGTCATCGACCGCCATCCTGAGAAGCACGGACGCACGGTAGGCGAGGTTGTCGGTGTCGACTGCGACATCCCCGTGACCGCTGACTTCGACTCCGTGCTCGCCAAGCGCCCCGATGTCACCTGCATTCTCACCGCCAGCAACCTGCATGAGATCGAGAGCCAGGTGGAGACCGCGGTCCGGGCCGGCACCAACGTCATCTGTATCGCCGAGACGCTCTCGTTCCCGTGGGCGACCGACGCAGAGTGGGCCACCAAGTTCGACGCGCTCGCCAAGGAGTACGGTGTATCGATTCTGGGCACCGGCGTGAACCCGGGCTTCATCCTCGACGCACTCGTGGTCATGTGGAGCTCGGTCTGCCTGCGCGTCGACCATATCGAGGCGTCACGCATCAACGATCTCTCGCCGTTCGGCCCCACGGTCATGCTCAGCCAGGGCGTAGGCACGACTGTCGAGGAGTTCAAGGCTGGCGTCGCCGATGGAAGCATCGTGGGCCACATCGGCTTCCAGGAGTCAGTGGGCCTCATCGCCCGGGCGCTAGGCTGGAAGATCGACGAGATCGTCGAGACCCGCGAGCCCATCGTCACCACCGTCGAGCGTTCCACCCCGCACGTGCATGTCGCTCCCGGTGACGTGTGTGGATGCCGCCACACCGCCAAGGCGTACAGCAACGGCGAGCTCAAGATCGAGCTGATTCACCCGCAACAGATTCACCCGCACCTCGAGGGCGTGGATACCGGCGACTACATCAAGATATTCGGCGATCCCAACGTGCAGATGGCCAACTCGCCCGAGATTCCCGGCGGCAAAGGTACCTACGCCAGCACAGGCAACTACATCCCGCTGATCGTCGACGCCCCCGCAGGGCTGCTCACGGTGGTCGACATGCCGCTTCCGCGCTTCTGGTCTCCCACGGTCTAATCTGCGAAAGGTGGTCGACGTGGCTGTCTCCAACCGCTGCGAACAGGGCGAGTGGGTCGAGGTCGAGCGCGTGCTGCTCGAACCGGCCGACCGCTCACCCAACCTGCCCCCAGAGACTGCCGAGAAGCCCCTGCTGCTCTGGAGCAAGGGCTTCGCGACGGCGTCGGCGGCGTTGGGCGAGGAGCTCACGGTCGAGACGATGACCGGACGCAGCGTGACCGGGCGCCTCTCGGCGATCAACCCCGGCTACACGCACACGTTCGGCTCGCCGGTGCCTGAGCTGTCCACGGTCGGCCGCGACCTGCGGGCCCGTCTTGCGACCTGGCGTGCAAGCCAATCGGCGGGTGAGTGAGATGGCAAGCGCATTCGACCAGATTATGGCGCGCAAGGGCGAGATCATGCTCCGCGCGCTGGGCATGGACTACGGCGACTTCGAGCGCAGCCCCATAGCCTTCGACTACGAGGGCATGATGGAAGCACACGGCTACTCGATCGACCAGATCATCGCGATCCAGGCCGCGGCCGGTGTGGGCAACACGCCGCTGCTGGAGCTCAGGAACATCACCGATCTGGTGCGCTCGTACAGCGAGCCCGGTCACGGCGCGCGCATCTTCGTCAAGGACGAGGCCGCCAATATGGCCGGGTCGTTCAAGGACCGCCGCGCCAGCATGTCCATCCACGCCGCTGCCGAGAAGGGCTATGCGGGCGTCATTGCCGCGACCTCGGGCAACTACGGAGCCGCCGTCGCCAGTCAGGCGGCCCGCCACAACCTCAACTGCATCATCTGCCAGGAGGCGTTCGACTCGGCCCACGTGGGTCAGCCCGAGATCATCGAGAAGTCGCGCATCTGTGAGGCGTTCGGCGCCGAGGTCGTTCAGATGACCGTGGGGCCGGAGCTGTTCAGCCACATGCTCGAGCTGCTCGACGAGACCGGCTACTTCGCCGCGTCGCTCTATTCGACCTTTGGCATCTCGGGCATCGAGACGCTGGGCTACGAGGTCGCCAACGAGATGATGGCGCTGACAGGAGCGCCACCCACCCACGTGGTGATCACGCATGCAGGAGGGGGCAATACCACCGGTACCGCGCGGGGTCTCAGGCGTGCGGGTGCCCACGGCACCGAGGTCATCAGCGCCAGCGTGGATCTCTCCGGTCTGCACATGGCCAGCGATAGAGACTTCAACCGCAAGAGCTTCACCACCGGCCACACCGGTTTCGGTGTGCCATTCGCCACGTGGCCCGACCGCGCCGACGTGCCGCGCAACGCCGCTCGTGCGCTGCGCTACATGGACCGCTACCTCACGGTGACCCAAGGCGAGGTCTTCTACGTCACCGAGGCGCTCGCCAAGCTCGAAGGCCTCGAGCGCGGGCCTGCCGGCAACACGGCGATGGCCGCAGCGATATCGCTCGCTCGCGACCTGCCGGCCGACGCGACCGTCGTGGTGCAGGAGACCGAGTACACCGGCGCGGGCAAGCACCACTGGGCGCAGCTCAACTTCGCCCGCGAGCAGGGCATCGAAGTCCGCCTGGGCGACCCGCGCGAGAACAAGCCAGGCACAGCGATCGTCATTCCCGAGAAGCCCGAGCAGATCCGCGCGATCGACTTCGACTTGGTCCGGCTGCGCTCGAGCTACGTGCGCAACGCGCTTTCGCACGCACCGGAGGGCTATGTTCCCACCGCCGATGACATCGCGTTTCTTGCCCAGGACACCAACAGCGATCCGGAGTTCGTCGAGAAGACGATCGCCACACTCAAGGAGGCATAGAGCATGGTCCGTGAGGACACGTTCGACCACGCGCACCAGTACCTCATGGGGCTCACCGATGAGGAACTGCAGATGCGCTTCTGGCACCTGACTCAAGAGATCGTCGACCCGCTGGTCGAACTCGCGCGGACACATACGTCGCCGTCGATCGAGCGCAGCGTGCTGATGCGCATGGGCATCGACTCGCCAACCTGCGGTGCGGTGGTGGCCGAGTGCGAGACGCGCGGGCTTCTGGGCCACGGTGCTGGGCATGTCGTGCTTGTGTGCATGCGCGAGTGGGACTGTGACGCGCCTACTGCGGCAGCTAACCTCGCCGCGGGCAAAGGCTGGAAGATAGCTGAGGCGAAGTGGGGGAGCGCACGATGAGCGATACGCTGCCGCCGCTCAAGCCCAACGAGAAGCTCGACATCGCCGCGCTGCTCGACGGGATCGAGAACTACCGTCCGCGCCGGATAGGCTGGACCTGGCGCGAGAAGATCAACAACCAGAAGCTCTACGAGTTCACCTACCGCGAGACCTCGAAGGGGCTTGCCAACAGCATCCCACTGCCTGCAGCCCACTACTTCGACAACATCGACCCGCAGCCGGACTGCGTGGTGACCACCGAGATCGCCTCAGGGCGCTTCGAGGACGACATCCGCCGCATGCGCATGGCCGCTTGGCACGGCGCCGACCACATGATGGTCATCCGCACCGCCGGCCAGAGCCACATCGACGGTCTGCTCGAGGGCACGCCGGAAGGCGTGGGTGGCATCGCGGTCACCCGCAAGCAGTGCCGCGTCACCCGCCGCGCGCTCGATCTGATCGAGGACGAGGTGGGCCGCCCGATCAACTACCACAGCTACGTCAGCGGTGTGGCCGGGCCCGAGATCGCGGTCATGTTCGCCGAGGAGGGCGTCAACGGCGCTCACCAGGATCCGCAGTACAACGTGCTGTACCGCAACATCAACATGTACCGCAGCTTCGTGGACGCGGCCGTCGCCAAGCGCATCATGCGCTCGGTGCGCATGTTGCAGATCGACGGCGCCCACAACGCGAATGCCACCGCGGTCAAGGCGTGGAAGGTCATGCCCGAGCTGCTGGTGCAGCACGCGATCAACTGCGCCTTCTCGGTGAGCGTTGGCATGCCCAAGGAAGACATTGCGCTCTCCACGGTGCCGCCGGATGCCGCGCCTGCACCGTGCATGCGTATGGACCTGCCCTACGCGGTCGCGCTGCGCGACCTCTTTGGCGAGTACAAGATGCGCGCGCAGCAGAACACCCGCTACATGGAGTCCGATTCGCGCGACGCCACCGTGAGCCACGTGATGAACCTCATGATCTCCCGGCTCACCAGCGCCGACATCCAGTCGACCATCACGCCCGATGAGGGCCGGAACGTCCCGTGGCACTACAACAACATCGCAGCGGTCGATACCGCCAAGCAGTCGCTTCTGGGCATGGACGGCATCCGCGACATGGTGAAGCTCGACCGGGAGAACCCCGAGCTCAGGAACCGTGTGCGGGAACTCAAGGAGCGCGCCGTACTGTTCCTCGAGGCCATGGTGGCCGACGGCGGCTACTTCGCGAGTGTGGAGGAGGCGTACTTCGTCGACTCGGGCGAGTATCCCGAGACCAACGACGACGGCATCCGTCGCTTCTCGGACGGTGGCCTCGCCGAGGGCTCGATCGTCGAGCGTGCCGATGACTACATCGCCCCGGTCTGCCATCACTTCGGCGTGAACAACCTGCCTCGAAGCGTAGAGAAGCCGTGCCACGCCATCGGCGGCTGCACGCTGTGCGACCGCGACAAGGTGCCGTTCATCGACGAGCTCGACCCCGAGGACAACGTGAACGTGCGGCTCGCCCGCACGGCTGAGGTGCGCGAGGGCGGCCTGGTGACACCCGAGGTCGAGTGGGCCGGCGACGGCGTCGTCGCGGTCACGATGTTTCTGCCTGTGCCCGAGCGCATCGCCGAGGCGGCCGCGCTCGAGATCGGCCGCTCGATGAACCTGATCTGCCCCGAGATCATCCACAAGCAGGTCATGCACCCCGCCGAGGGCACGCTGGTTGAGATCAAAGGCGTGCTTAACGTGGCGATCGATCCTGCCACCCTGGTGATCACCGAGCCGGTACCGCCGCTCTCGGACGAAGAGATCCGCGAGTTCGTCTCGGAGAAGAACCTTCGCTGTGTGGCGGGGACCGTGGGCATGGACGAGCACTCGGTGGGCATGCTCGAGATCATCGACATCAAGCACGGCGGGCTCGAGAAGTGGGGCTTTTCCTGCACGTATCTGGGCACCTCGGTGCCGGTCGAGAAGCTGCTCGACGCGGCTATCGAACACGGCGCGCAGGTCGTGCTGATCTCGACCATCATCACGCACGGTGACATGCACCGCACCAACATGGAGAAGCTCGCGGACCTCGCCGTCGAAAAGGGCGTCCGAGACAAGCTGCTGCTTATCGCGGGAGGTACACAGGTCACCGACGAGCAGGCCAAGGGCTGGGGCATGGACGCCGGCTTTGGCCGCAAGACCAAAGGTCTCGATGTCGCGAGCTTCGTGGTGAAGACGATGCGCCAGAGGGGTATGTAGCAGCGAGTCAGACCCGCACCGTCCTTACACTCAACAAAGGTGGAACCTGCACATGAGCAAGAAGACCGTAGTGGTCGCACTGGGTGGAAACGCCCTGCTGAAGCGGTCCGAGCCCATGACCGCCGAGGCTCAGCGCGCCAACGTCAAGATTGCTTGCAAGGCGCTGGCGCCGCTGGCCGAGACGTACAACCTGGTCATCGCGCACGGCAACGGCCCGCAGGTAGGGCTGCTCGCACTCCAGGCGGCCGCCTACACGGCCGTGGAGCCGTACTCGCTCGACGTTCTGGGCGCCCAGACCCAAGGCATGATCGCGTACATGGTCGAGCAGGAGCTGGGCAACCTGCTGCCCTTCGAGAAGCCGCTTGCGACGGTACTCACGATGGTGGAAGTCGATCCGGCCGACCCGGCGTTCAGCGACCCCACCAAGTTCGTGGGGCCGTGCTACGACGAGGCGCAGGCCGACGAACTCGCTGCCGCCAAAGGCTGGATCTTCAAGCGCGATGGCGCATCTT
This sequence comes from Actinobacteria bacterium HGW-Actinobacteria-7, assembly GCA_002841275.1. Lineage (GTDB taxonomy): Bacteria > Actinomycetota > Coriobacteriia > Anaerosomatales > PHET01 > PHET01. The sequence goes on from PHET01000018.1 coordinate 16,133, forward strand.
GGCGCCGTGTCGTCGCCTCGCCCAAGCCCAAGCACATCTTCGAACTCGCGCCGATCCGCTGGCTCATGGAGAAGGGCACGGTCGTCATCTGCGCGGGCGGCGGGGGCATCCCCACCGTCTATCTGCCGGATGGGACGCGCACGCTCGTGGGTATCGAGGCGGTCATCGACAAGGACCTCGCGGGCGAGCTGCTCGCCGAGAAGCTCGATGCGGACATCTTCGTCATGGCCACCGACGCCGAGGGTGTCTACCTCAACTGGGGCAGACCGGAGCAGGAGCTGCTGGGTTGGGTCGCTCCTGAGGAGCTTTCCGGCCACGAGTTCGCCGCTGGCTCGATGGGCCCCAAGGTCGAGGCCGCGATACAGTTCGCGCGATCCGCGCCCGGCAGACGCGCGGCAATCGGTCGGCTGGAAGACATCAGCCGCATCGTCGAGGGCGAAGTGGGCACCAACGTGGTCTCGGTACAGAGCCCACGATGACGTCCGCCACCGCCGAGCCGACACGACGTCCGGTCGACGCCCTGGTCTTCGAGATCGGGTCGACCACCACGGTCGTCTCGGCGTTTGGCGGGTTTGGTGGTGACGGCGATTCGGGCGGGCCGCGGCTGATTGCACAGGGGTTTGCGCCCACCTCGGTGGCGCAAGGCGATGTGGGCATAGGACTCGACGCCGCGCGAACCCAGCTGGAGGCCGTCACAGGCCCGCTGGCGCCCACTGTCACTCTGGCGACATCCTCGGCCGCAGGCGGTCTTCGCATGACGGTGCACGGCCTCACACAGCGTATGACCGCGATGGCGGCGCGTGAGGCGGCTCTGGGTGCGGGCGCCGTGGTCGAGTACACGACCGCGGGGCTGCTGCGCGATGGCGACCTGCGTCGCATCGAGGAGATCGCCCCCAGCCTCATCCTTCTGGCCGGCGGCGTCGAGGGCGGCGACTCGGAGACGGTGCTGCACAACGCCGAGCGCATCGCGACGCTGAGCGTGCGCCCCATCGTCGTCTACGGTGGTAACTCAACGGTGGCTGGAGAGGTCCGGGCGTTGCTCGAAGGTGCCGGGTTCCGCTTCCGCGCCACGCGCAACGTCTATCCGGGCATCGACGAGCTGGACATCGTCCCCGCGCGCGCGGTGATCCACGACGCGTTCGAGGAGCACATCACGCACGCGCCCGGCATGGAGGCGCTCGCTAAGACGGTGACCGGCCGCATCCTGCCCACGCCCGGCGCGGTCCTGCTTGCCGCCGAGGCGCTCGCGGATGCCGTGGGTGACCTCGTGGTGGTCGACGTGGGAGGTGCGACCACCGACGTCCACTCGGTGACCGACGGCGCGCCCGAGATCAGCGCGATCGCCACCGAACCCGAGCCGCACTCCAAGCGCACGGTCGAAGGCGACCTGGGCACCTTCGTGAGCGCCCGCCATGTCGCCGAGCTCCTACCCGAGGCCCAGCGACCCGAGACCCTGCCGCCCGCGATTCCCACGACTGCCGAGGAGATCGAGGTGGCCGTCACGCTCGCCCGCACCGCCGCGGTCACCGGCGTGCACCGCCACGCGGGCTCGCTGCTGCAGCTCTACACACCCACCGGCCGCCAGACGGTCGCACGAGGACGCGACCTGACCGCGTGTCGGATCCTGATCGGCACCGGCGGCGCGCTCACGCGGCTGCCGGGCGGCACGGCGATCCTGGAGGCGACGCGCGCGGGTTCCTCGGCAGGGGAGAAGCTGCTGCCGCCCTCGGATGCGCAGACCACGCTGGATCGCGACTACGTCTTCGCCTGCTGCGGAGCGCTGCTCGCGCATTTCGATACGAACGCGGTTGTGGCGCTCATGCGCCGCAGCACTGGGCTTTAGGGAGACTGCCGGATGCTTGCACAAGCCACGATCACGATCGACCTCGAAGCTATCGAGCACAATGCGCGCGCGGTGGTCTCGGCGCTCGGACAGCGCGACATGGATGTCGTGGGCGTCACCAAGGTGACCTGCGGTGACCCGTACGTCGCCCGGGCAATGCTCGCGGGAGGCGTGGGTGCGCTGGCCGAGTCGCGCCTCGAGAACCTCGCCGGCCTGCGCGCCGCCGGCATCGAGGCCCCGCTGTGGCTGCTTCGCGCCACGACCCCCGGGCTTGCCGAGAAGACCGTTGCGCTCGCCGACGTGTCGCTCGAGAGTGATGTGGACGCGGTGCGCGCGCTCAACGCCGCCGCCGCGCAGGCCGGGGTGCGCCACAGCATCGTGGTGATGGTTGATATCGGTGACCTGCGTGAGGGTCTGATGCCGGATGCGGTTCCGGAGTTCCTGCGGGAAGTCGTCGACCTCGACCACATCGACGTTGTGGGTGTCGGCGCGAGTCTGACCTGCTACGGGGCGATCGTCCCGGATGCGCGCAACCTCGGCGTGCTCACAGAGGTTGCACGAGCGGCAGAGCACTACCTGGGCCGCCCGCTGTGGATCTCGGCGGGAAGCTCGACCTCGATCGCGCCGGTGCTTGCCGGGAGCCTGCCCCAGGGCGCTCATGACCTGCGGATAGGCGAGGCGATCGTGCTTGGCGTGGATCCCGCGACCCGCGAGCCCATCGCCGGGCTCGACCTGCGCGACGACGCGATCACACTGTCGGTGCCGGTGATCGAGTGCGCCATCAAGCCCAGCAAGCCGCTGGGTACGTCGGCCCAAGACGCGTTTGGCGGCGTCCCCAGATTCGAGGACCGGGGGATGCGCCGCAGAGCGCTGTGCGCCATCGGACGACAGGATGCCGCTCCTGACGACCTCACGCCGCTCGACCCGCGCGTGCAGGTGCTCGGCGCGTCGAGCGACCACCTCGTACTCGACGTCGACGAGATGGGTGAGCCCCCGCACTCGGGAGATGCGCTCGAGTTCCGGCCGTCGTACTCGGGCACCTTGCGGCTGTTCACTTCGCCGTATGTTCTGAGGCGCTATCTGGGCTCGGGCGGGGTACCATTGGGGTAGGACGGGTTGGCGCCCGTCTGTTCTGCCGCCGTCACGAGGAGCGTCGATACGACATGCGCAAGTTCACTGTGATCACGGACAGCACCGCCGATATCGCGCCCGACATAGCCGCAGAGCACCTCATCACCGTCGTACCGTTGTCGGTCTGCTTCGGGGCCGAGACGTTTCTGGACGGGAGCATCTCCCAAGAGGAGTTCTTCGCTCGGATGAACGCCGCTGCCAACCTACCTACTACCTCGCAGCCGCCCGTGGGTGCATTCGTCGAGGCCTATGGGAAGGCCCTGGAATCCGCCGAGCAGATCATTTCGGTCCACATCTCGAACCGGCTCTCAGGCACCATCGAGTCAGCCCGCCAGGCCGCCGAGCAGTTCGCCGGCAAGGTGCACGTGTTCGACTCGCTGAATCTATCGTGGGGTCTGGGCCTGCAGGTCATGGAGGCCGCTGCGGCAGCTGCACACGGGCACACCGTCGAGGCGACGCTCGAGCGCCTCGCAGGCGTGCGCGAGCGCGTCAAGCTGATCGTGGGGCTCGACTCGCTCGATAATCTGGCGCGCGGCGGCCGTATCGGCAAGGTCTCGGCGATGCTGGGCGCGCTACTCAACCTCAAGGTCACCCTCACCGTCGATGAAGAGGGCGCGTTCGTTCCGCTGGCAAGATCGCGCGGGGAGAGGGCGGCGCTCGAACACACGATGGAGTGGGTCGCACAGCAGATGGGCTCGATCAAGCGCGGCTCGTTCGCCGTGGGGCACGCGCTGTCCGCAGCGCGGACCGAGAAGCTCGCGCAGGCGATCCGAGAGAAGTACGACGTGGAGAGCATGGTCGTCTACGAGGCAGGCGTCGTGATCTGCACCCACACCGGAACCGGCTGGGGCGTAGCAGTACTACCCGCCGAGTAGGGACACCGCGTGGCCGTCTATACGTCAGGCATCGATTCCCAGATAACCGAGCTGCTGCGCAGTCGCGGCCACGTTCTGCCCTACAACCTCGCCGGGATCCCTGACGAGGAGGGTATCGAACTCCTGCAGCACTACTTGGAACTCCACCCGGAAGAGACCACGTTGATCTTTGACGGGTCCGAGCTGCGCCTCGCCCCGGCAGCACCTCCTGCTCAACCGCAGATCGCAGGGGTCGGCTCCCGGCCGCAGGCCTCCGGGCTGAGCCCGGTCGATCAAGTGCTTCAGGCGCCCGTGGGGAAATCGATGCTCGACACCAAGGCTGCCGGCGGTCACGTTTCGCGCTGGTGGTGGACGCTCCCGCTGTCGTTTCTGGTGCTTGGCGGCGTGATCGCGTGGTGGTTCAACCGCGAGCGAAACCCCACGGTGGCGTGGGCGCTGCTGATCACCGGCATCGTGATGACGATCATCACCGTGGCCACTCTGGGCCCCTCTTCGGCGCTGCTCAAAGGGCTTGTCTCGACGATGTCGCCCTAGGCTGCGCCGTCCGGGTGCCGGCGATACGAGGATGTCAGTCCCTCGTGGCAGGATGAGTCGTCCGAGAGGAGCCTGCCAATGACGTACTACGAGACCGATCCCGCCGTCTTGGGCTGGTTCGACAGCGCGTTGAGCCACCCGACTGCGCACATCCGCCGAAGCGCGCTGACCCTGCTCGAACACGTCGACTGCGCGCGACGTGAGGAGTGGTTCGAACGCGCGCAGCTCGATCCCGATCCCACCGTCGCAGCCCTTGCAGTGGTCGTGAGGACGGCTGCAGCGCTTCGTGGCGCTCAGCGCATCGACCTCTATGAGAGCGATCTGGCCACCGGGGTGGATGCAGACGACCTGAAGTGGGAGTGGGAGTACGAGATGGTCGTGTGCGACGGGTTCAGTATTCCCCGCACGCAGATGCTTGGCTGGTCCAAACAGGAAGACGATGGTCTGGCTCGCGAGTTCGCGCTGTTCAAGTGCTATGCGGGCAAAGAGGCCGAGGCGTGCAATGCCACCGTGGTGATCGTCTCGAAACGACTGGTGACCCGGTACACGCGTGGCGCGCGATCACTCAACGAAGCCATGCTGTGGCACCAGCAGGGGAGGCCCGGCTACGCGGAGCCCTAGTCGAGCCCACCTACCAGAGCGTGGCCACCGCAGGCACCGTTGACCTGTCGACCAGCGCGAGGGCGTCACTGCGGCATACCGAGCGGCAGATGCCGCAACCGTAGCACTGCTCGGCGTGCAGGGTGACGCGGCCCTTCTCGGCGGTGAAGGCATCGAAGGGGCAGATGCGAGCGCAGCGCCCGCATGCGGTGCACTGTTCCTCGTCGAGCACGGCGACGGTCTCGGCGCGCCACATCATCTGCAGCTCGTAGCCGGCGGTCAGGCGCATCGCCATGCAGCCGCTCTCGAGGTTGCAGTTGCAGATGGCCGCCGCGAACGGGGTGTGGAAGGTCCAGACGGAGTGCAGCAGCCCTTCGTCTTCGCACGAACGCACCAGCGCCATCGCCTCGTCTGAGGTGACGGTGTGGAAGTCCTCGAGCCCGGGACCGCTCTCGTAGTCCTTGAAGCCGGCTTCGAGAATAGGAGTGACGGGCTGGGTGGTGACCAGGATGCAGACCTCATCGGCCTTCTTGCCGGGGGTGTTCATGCGGCAGATGCACGGAATCACCGTGATCGAGGTCGCCAGCGCGAAGACCTTCTCGCACTCCTCAAGGGGGAGCACCTGCCCGAAGTGCAGCTTCTGCATGTGTCGGGAGGCCGCGGCCTTGCCCGCACGGGCCAGAGGGGCCGGGAGATATTCGGCGCGGTCCAGCCACTTGATCGCGCCTTCGCGCATCTGGGGGAATCCGCTGATGAAATCGACCATGTAGTCGCGACGCTTGAGGTCGCTCTCGAGGTCGAATGCGTAGTTCTTAGCTTGCAGATACCATCGTTCGCCTTCGCCGTGCTCGACGCAGAACTGGCACACCTAGACCTGCTCCTGTGCCTTGCGGATCGCCCGCTCGGTGCGCTCGTGGCGAGTGACCAGCTCGTTCTCGGCGTAGGGGTCGTCGTAGATCGAGGGAGCCTCCTCAAAGGGGGCAAGCAAGTCAGGGCCGACGACAACTATAGGGTCGCGGTCCTCTTGTGGGTTCGAGCTCGGACTGGTTGACGTCATGTGCGCGTCCTCCCTGCTCATTCACTCGCTGCGCCACACCCTCGACGCACTGCTAACTGTACCCCTCACATCTGTGTCGTCACGTGCCGTTTGCGAGAATTAACATGGTTCTCACAACTCCTCCGGGGCGACTGGAAGACTCGCGTACGCGTGTGCGTGCTACGGTGGAACCATCTTACTTGAGAGGGGATCCACACTCATGAACGATCAGCATCAGTCGTCCTCGATGCTTACCGACCTGTACCAGCTGACCATGGCCCAGGCGTACCTGAGCGCGGGTACCGCGACCACTGAGGGCTGCTTCCACCTCTACTACCGCACAAACCCGTTTGGCGGCGGCTACGCGATCGCCAGCGGACTGGAGCAGGCCATCAAGCACCTGACTTCGATGCGGTTCGGTGACGAGGACGTCGCCTACCTGGCGACGCAGACCGGGGCCGACGGACATGCACTGTTCTCGGCCGATTTTCTGGCGTGGCTGCGCGAGGTACGCTTCACCGGCGATGTCGATGCGGTGCCCGAGGGCACGGTCGTGTTCGCTCGCGAGCCGCTGCTCAGAGTGTGCGGCCCGCTGCCCATCTGTCAGATCGTCGAGACGGCGCTGCTCAACATCATCAACTTCCAGACACTCGTGGCCACCAAGGCGTCACGGTGTTGTCTGGCTGCCGAGGGCGGTCCTGTTGTCGAGTTCGGTCTGCGACGTGCCCAGGGTCCCGACGGGGGTCTCTCGGCAAGCAGGGCTGCGTTCATCGGCGGCTGTACCGCCACTTCCAACGTGCTCGCGGGGCAGCGTCTGGGGATTCCGATCTCCGGGACGCACGCGCACTCGTGGGTGATGGCGTTCGACTCGGAGCTCGAGGCGTTCCAAGCGTATGCCGAGGCGATGCCCAACAACGTCACGCTGCTGGTGGACACCTACGACACCATCGAAGGCGTGCGCAACGCGGTGAAGGTGGGGCTCAAGCTCCGCGAGCGTGGCCACGAGCTGCTGGGAATCCGGATCGACTCCGGAGACCTCGCGTGGCTGTCCCGCCGTGCACGCGAGATCCTGGACGAGAGCGGATTCCCTGAGACCAAGGTGATCGCGAGCAACGAACTCGACGAGCATCTCATCACCTCGCTCAAGGACCAGGGAGCCGCCATCGACGTGTGGGGAGTGGGCACCAAGCTCGTCACCGCATGGGATCAGCCCGCTTTGGGCGGCGTGTACAAGCTCTCCGCGATCCGTCCACAGGGCGGCCAGTGGAGCCCGCGACTCAAGGTGTCCGAGCAGACAGCGAAGGCGACCACCCCGGGCGTGCTGGGCGTGCGCAGGTATGTGCGCGACGACGGTTCGTGGGCCGGAGACATGATCTACGACACGCTCAACCCTCCGCACGGCGAGACCACGATGGTGCACCCGGAAGATCCGCTCCGCTCGACCTGCTACACCGAGTCGGTCGCATCCGAGGAGCTGTTGGTCCCGGTGTTTCGCAGCGGCCAGGCGGTCTACCAGTCGCCGTCGGCCGGCGAGATTCGCGCGCGTGCCACCCACCAGCTCGAAGCACTCGACGCGTCGCACAAGCGGTTCCTGAACCCCCACACCTACAAGGTGGGGCTGGAAGAGGGGCTCTCGCGCCGCAGGCTCGAACTCATCGCCGCTTCGCGAGTCCCTGAGAAGGAGTGAGTAGATGAGGGCACTGCTACTCGTCGACATCCAGAACGACTTCATGCCGTTTGGATCGCTGCCTGTCCCGCACGGCGACGAGGTGGTTGCTGTAGCCAACGCGCTGATGGACTCGGTCGACTTCGTCGTGGCGACCCAGGATTGGCACCCGCAGACCCACGGCAGCTTCGCTTCGAATCACTACGGGCGCGCGCAGGGAGATATCGTCACGCTGGGCGGTGTGAGCCAGGTGCTCTGGCCCGACCACTGCGTCCAGGGACTCCCGGGCGCGTCGTTTCACGCGGCGCTGAACGTCGCGCGCATCGACGCAGTCGTGCGCAAGGGCACCGACCCGCTCATCGACTCGTACAGCGGATTCTTCGACAACGGTCACCGGCAGGACACAGGGCTCACCGACCTGCTCCGATCGCGTGGGGTGACCGAGCTTGTGGTAGTGGGGCTGGCGACTGACTACTGCGTGAAATACACGGCGCTCGACGGCGAGACCGAGGGCTTCGACGTGGTTGTCATCGAAGACGGCGTGAGGGCTGTGGACCTGAGTGCCGGAGACGGCGAGAAGGCGCTGGCCGAGATGCGCGAAGCGGGATGCAGGGTGGAGCATCTCCGGGATCTTCTGGGCTGAGAGAGCGAGGGACCACCTCTTGCGACCGGGCGGCTGCATGTGTGCTGCCTGCGTGGGGGGCGGGGTACTGGTGTGGTGTGAGTACGGTGCCCGGTCGCGAGAGGTGGTCGGGATAGGTCAGAAAAGCTCCCTCATTCCGGCGAACACATCGGATGCGTAGTCGAGATGCCAGTCCTCGAGGGATAGGTAGAACTTCGGGTTGAACGTCATGCCCATCGCCACCGCGAGTTCGATCACGGCCTCGAGCAGGTGATCGCTCGTGATGATCAGATCCAGGACATCACCGGTGATGTAGTCGTCGGTGACCGGCACACTGTTCCAGAAGAACTTCGCTCCACGGTCCTTGAGGATGATGTCGAGCACGAGGTTTCCCGCGGTGGTCACCACGAGTTCGATGCCATCCGGGAGGTCCCGGCCCATCGAGGCCATGTGGCGCTCCATGCCGGTGGTACGGCAGAGCGTCTGTTCGTCGGTGTGCATGGGGAAGGGTGAGGCGGGCAGCTCGCGCAGGACTTCGCGCATGTTGCAGGCCGCGACCAGGGTCATTTCGGGGACCTGGCTGGATAGTAGGTCCAGAGCGATGTTCGCCTCGGCCGCCGAGGTGGAGTTCAACAGAATGCGCAGCATCTCACGGCGTTCGCCGTGATAGTGGCTGCGTATGTGTGTGAGTCCGGTGGTGGCGGTGATCAAGGGGAGCTCCCTGTGCGAGCGGGGTGTCAATCATGTCGCGTATGACGGTTATCGTCTCTGCGACACCCGCAGACAAGGGTGGTCCAATCCGTACATGTGACTCGCGTCACACCACAGGATCGGGCGAATACCAGTTCTCGATGGCGACCGCATCACTCAGGCCCATATGGCGCACCCGGAACACGGATTCGGACGAGCCCGAGACGGTCGCGAGGTGCAGCGTGGCAAGCCCCGCGTGGCGCTGGAAGGGCGACTGCCGGATGGCAAGCGACTGGATGCGCGAGCGCTCGATACGCACCCGGTAGCGCCCAAAGACGCCGTAGGTCACCGCGATCGCGTTCTTGTCGGCGCCGAACCCGGCAGCGCGCCAGGCGAGCACGCGGGTGGTCGCGACGATGCCCGCTGCCAGCAGGACGGATGCGGTCAGGATGAGCGGCGTGGCAAGCGCGAGCGCCTCGGAGGTCTGCAGCGCGGCGTTGGCAGCCAGGGGCAGTCCCACGGCTGCCAGTGTCGCCAGTGCGGTGAGCGAGGTGGGCAGCAGCACGTAGAAGCGCAGCGCATGCGGAGGGACCTGCTTGGTCTGCGGGAACTGCTCGGCCTCGGGCAGCAGCTGGTGCATCAGGGGCCGCACCTGCTTGGAGCTGGTGATGGGAATCAGCGCCGAGGCGGTGGTCGACTGGTTGTCCTCGCTGCGTCCAAACCCTGCGGTGTTGACCCGCACGGCACTCAGCTTGAACAGCCGCCGCAGCGGCGTCGATTCGACGATCACAGCTTGGATGCGGCGCACCGGCACGCTGGTCATGCGCCGCTCCATCAGCCCGGCCTCGGTCTCGAGCCGGGGACCTGCTCGGCGAACACGGAATCCGAAGTCACGCGCCACGGTCGTGGCAACCGCGATGCCGCCCACGACAACGAAGAGCAGGATTCCCGAGAGAAGCAGCGCCGGCAGGGCAAGCGAACTCACGACCGAGGTCGCGGCGTCTGTGGTGTCGGAGCCGAACATCTGGAACACCTGCCCGCTGAAGCCCACTGCGGCGAACAGCGCGACCAACGGTGCGTTGGAGGTCAGCGCCGCGACGACCAGTGAGCTCAGCGGCACCGCGTGCTCGAAGACGGTCTCGGTCTCCGGGTGCTGGTCGCCGCCCAGCATGCCTCGGAAGTCGCTCATGTGTGACAGCGGATCGCTGGCGGCCGCTGCGGCTGCGGCAGCGGGCTGGGGCGCGGACTCGGGGCCGGCGTCCCCCACAGGAGCGGCAGTCGTGGTCGCAGCGGGGGCGACCGCCGCAACTTCGCGCCGCTTGCCGGAGATCAGGTGCGCGCGGAGCATCTCGGCAGAGGCTAGGGGGATCGAGCCTATCTTGGCCTCGGCATCGCCGCTGCCTCCACCCGCGGTCTGGACCACCACGTCGGAAAGGCCCATGAGCCGAGAGAACAGGTCAGCGCGGATATCGACGCCCTGGACGCGCGCCAGCGGGATCGAGCGGTGCTTCTTGATCAGCCAGCCCGACTGGATCACCAGGTCGTCGCCCACGATGCCGTAGAGGAAGTAGGACCAGGTGAGCCAGGCCGATCCCGCGGTGATCGCGCTGATCAGCAGTACCAGCGCAGCGAAGCCCAGGACCGCGAGCCCGCCGTCACGCGCAGCCCCAAAGACCATGACCGCGAACAACCCCACCAGCGTCTGGCTGAGCACCTTCGCGGAGCGCACGACCACCGTCAGCGGGTGGGTGCGCTGCAGATCAGAGTCCGCCATCGTCCGTCACCCGTGCGAGCGTTGCGATGCGGTCGCGCAGGTCGGCGGCGTGCTCATCGGTGAGCGCCGGGATGGTGTGCTTGTTGGCCGCCGTCCAGATGTGGACGTCCGAGAGGCCCAGCGCGCGCATGATGGGCCCCTGTGCCGTGTCCACGTGCTGGACGCGCACCATGGGGATGACCGTCTGCGTGACGATGATCAGCCCTTCGCGCAGGCGAATCTCCTCTTCGCGGACCTCCCAGCGCCACCGCCGGTAGCGGATCTCCGGGAAGATGCCCACCACCAGGATCACGACGCCCATCATCAGCGCGAAAGCCGCCAACGCGATCCAGCCGGGGATGCCCATCATGCTCGCGAGCGCCGGGAAGACGATCGCGATCATCAGCGGCACGATGACCGCGAGGCCCGCTTCGAGGCGCCACGCGGTCTTGACCCGTGGGTCGAGGTGGTTGGCTGGTGTCTGTAGGTCGCTCATGGTGCCAGTGTAGAGCACCGTTTGTTCAGGCGCGCGCTCAGAGCATCCCACGATCGCGCAGGAAATCATCGACCACCTCGTCGATGCCCGGGGCCTCGCGGTCCACCACACGGTAGGTGACCCGCACCATGGGCTTGTCGATCTTGATGAGGCGCGCCAGGTCGATAGGCGTCCCGATGGCGACCACGTCGGCATCGGTGGCGTTGATGGTGGCCTCGAGGTCGGCGAGCTGGGCTGCCGAGTAACCCATGGCAGGCAGCACGTCGGTCATGTGCGGGTACTTGGCGAAGGTGTCCTTGAGCGAGCCCACTGCAAACGGCGTCGCATCGACCAGCGAAGCGGCACCGGCAGCCTTGGCCGCGAGCGCCGCGGCTCCGTAGCGCATGCCGCCGTGCGTGACTGTGGGGCCGTCCTCGACGGCGAGCACGCGCTTGCCGGTCAGGGCGCTGGGGTCGCTCGCGGAGATCTCGCTGTCGGTGAGCACCAGGCGCGCCGTGGGATTGTAGGTCGCTGCTGCAGCGACAAGATCGTCGACGGCGCTTTGCTCGGCGGTGTTGACCTTGTTGATGAGCAGGACATCGGCGCGCAGGAAGTTCACCTCGCCGGGGAAGTACATGCGCTCGTGGCCGGGGCGGTGGGGGTCCAGCGCGACAATCTCGAGGTCACTCTTGTAGAACGGCCAGTCGTTGTTGCCGCCGTCCCACACGATGACGTCGGCCTCCTTCTCGGCCTCGCGCAGAATCGCCTCGTAGTCGACGCCGGCCATAACGACGGCGCCCACTTCGACCAGGTGCTCGTACTCCTCGCGCTCCTCGACGGTGACGCCCAGCTCGTCGAGGTCCTCGATGCTCGCGTAGCGCTCGACGCGCATGGCGGTCAGGTCGCGGTACGGCATCGGGTGGCGGATGTCGACGGCTTTGAGGCCGTGTTCGCGCAGCCGCTCGAAGATCCGCCGAGAAATGCCCGACTTGCCTACGCCCGTGCGTACCGCACACACGCTGATGACGGGCTTGCTGGAAGGCACCATGCTCGCGTCCGGGCCGATGATGCGGAAGTCCGCACCGGCGGCGAGCACCAACGACGCCTTGTGCATGAGGTCGGTGTGAGCGACGTCGCTGTAGGCGAACAGCACCTCGTCGATGTCGTGCTCGGCGATGAGTGCCGTCAACTCGTCTTCCGGGTGGATGGGGATGCCGTCGGGGTAGCGCGGGCCGGCGAGGGCTGCTGGGAAGGTGCGGTCGTCGATGCCGGGGATCTGCGTCGCGGTGAACGCGATGACCTCGATAGTCGGGTCGTCTTTCAGGGTAACTAGGAAGTCGTGGAAGTCGCGTCCGGCCGCTCCCATGATAATCGCGCGGCGGGGGGCGGGGATGGTGTTGGCGGTGACGGACATGCGCAGCTCCTCTCGGCAGAATTGCATAAGTCCCACGCGATAATGGATACCCATCTGGGGCGGAGATGAGTCGGCCGCCCGCGCGTTGCGCAGCTGCGTTACAGTGTCTCTATCACCTGTACACATGAACCGGGGGAGTCCTCATGCCTGTCAGTGTTGTGACCGATTCGACTGCTTCGATGCCGGCCGAGGAGATCGCCGCCTTCGATCTCGACGTCGTGTCGCTGTGGGTCAACGACGGCGATAGCCACGTGCCCGACACCGACATCGACTTGCACGAGTTCTTCGCGCGTCTGAGCAACACCGCGGCGCTTCCCACCTCCAGCCAGCCCTCGGTCGAGGCGATGGTCGAGGCGTTCACCAGAGCGATCGAGCGCGGATCCGATGTGGTTGGCGTGTTCATCTCCGAGCAGATGAGCGGCACCATCCAGGCCGCTCGCCTCGCCGCGCAGATGGTGGCCGAGCAGTTCCCCGCCGCCCGCATCGAGCTTGTGGACGGTCGCTCCAACTGCATGCAGGAGGGCTACGCGGTGCTCGCTGCAGCGAGGGCCGCCAAGGCGGGGGAGAGCATCGAGCGGTGCGTGCAGGCCGCCATCGAGACCACCAAGCGCACGCGCTTCCTGTTCTCGCCGGCGTCACTGGAGTATCTACGCCGAGGCGGACGTATCGCCGCCGCCTCCGCGCTTCTGGGCCAGCTGCTCCAGGTGCGACCGATCCTCACTGTTGAGGAAGGCGAGGTCACGACCTTCGCCAAGGTGCGCACGACCAGCCGTGCGCTCGCCGAGATGGGCCGCAAGTTCGCCGATGACGTCAAAGAGTTCGGGCTTGCCAACGTCATCGTGCACAACATCGGCGACCCCGCACCCGCCATCGCTTTCGCACACGAGTTCGTCGAGCCGGTCACTGGTGGGCCGGTACGCGTGGTGCCCACAAGTGCCGTCATTGGCGTGCACGTGGGACCCGCAGTAGGGCTCGTCTACGAGACACAGGGGGACTTGCGACCGTGAGTTCATCCCACTTGGCAAAGCGCGTGCTCCTGGTTCGCTCATGACAGACAACAACTCAGCCACCGCAACGCCGCCCGTCGCATCGGCGACCCCCCGCGGCTCCCGCTTCACCCCGCGCGCAGGCGTGCGCGTACAGCTGTTCTCGGCGGCGCTTATGTGGGCGATCGGCGCGAGCATCCTGATAGTCCGCGGCGTCATCTACGTGTCCGACCGCTCGTGGCACTCGTGGTTGTTTGGCGGCGGTCTCGCCATCGCCATCGCCATCCCCAAGTCGCGCTACCTGCTCGATCGCGTCGCTGCCAAGGCCGTCGCACGCATCCGCCTACGAGGCCGCTCGTGCTACTTCGGCTTCTTCTCGTGGAAGTCGTGGCTCCTGGTTGGCACCATGATGGGCGGCGGCATCGGGCTGCGTCACCTCATCGTGCACCCCAACGTCATTGGCGCCGGCATCATGGGAGCGCTCTACATGGGCATCGGCTCGGCACTCGCCATCGCGGACCGCATCTTCTGGCTCGCGGCCCTGCAAAAGCACCTGCCCTACGGGCTCGACGCCGAAGCAGAGGTTCCGGCCGCCTGACGCAACTCCGCCCGATAGGGGACAATGAAGGGGTAACCCGTTCGTCCCCCAAGGAGGTCGCGTCGCATGAAGGTAGTCGCCGTCAACGGTTCCGCACGCAGGAACGGCAACACCGCCATTCTCATCGAAGCCGCGCTCGAGCCCCTGCGCGCCGCTGGCCACGACTGTGAGGTCATCAACCTCGCCGGCAAGGACATCCGAGGCTGTACCGCCTGCGCCAAGTGCCGCGAGAAGGTCGACCGCAAGTGCCACGGCCGCAAGGACGACCTCAACCCCATGCTCGAGACGCTCTTCACCGCCGATGCGATCCTGCTGGGCAGCCCCACCTACTACGCCGATATCACCTCAGAGATGAAAGCCCTCATCGACCGAGCAGGCTACGTCTCCGGCGGTAACGGCAACCTCTTCGCCCGCAAGCCCGGCGCCGCCATCATCGCCGTGCGCCGAGCCGGCGGCATCCACGCGATGGACTCCATCAACCACTTCTTCCTCATCGGCGAGATGTTCGTCGTGGGCTCCACCTACTGGAACGTCGGATTCGGCGGCCCCAAGGGTGCGGTGTCCGAGGACGAAGAAGGCCTCAGAACCATGCGCCGCCTGGGCGAGAACATGTCCTGGCTGCTGGGCAAGCTCGCGTAAGTACCCTGCCGAGAAGACCGGGCTGCTACCGAGTGCGGCCGCCGCTCGCGGGGATGCCGTGCTCAGACAGTCCTCGCCGGGGGCCCGCGGCGCTACGCGGCGCGCCACTGGCGCCCCGCTACGCGCCTTCCCCGCCTGCGGAACTGCGCGCGGCACCCCCACGAGCGGCGGCGTACGTGGTTGCCCTAATGCCCCAGTACCGGAGCCTCTGAAGGGCATCTTCTCGTGCTGCGATCTTGTCGGCCTGGTTGTTCAGGTCCCTGGAATCCGTGGAGTGTCTCACCCGCGCTCGGGGGGTTATGCGGACTGCGGATGACTGGACAGGCAATATGTGGCAGAGTGCAGGGCGGGGATAGGCAGACTGCGTTTATTGCGGGTATGCGGCTTACGCGATCTGGTGATGCAGGGGTTAGGCCCATAGGAGTTTCGCTTGAACGCATCCTTCGAAATTGCATACGCCGCTGCGGCTGGACACCTGTGCCTGTTCACAGGAACGGGATTCTCAAAGGCGGTCACCAGTAACGCCGCACCTTCTTGGCAGGCCCTTCTTGAGTCAACATGCGAGGGTCTTCCGAATGAGGAGGGACTGAAGGCCGCCCTCTTCGATCCTTCTGCGAAGAACAGGCTCGCTCTTGACGAAGCGGCGCAGGTCATTGCGATTGAACGTCAGAAGGCCGGACTTCCTGACATCCATGATGCTGTTGGCGAAATGATCGCTGGACTCGCTCCGTCTGGCGACAATTCCATGATTTCGGCGTTCTTGTCTGAGAATCGAATCCAGGTCATCACCACAAACTATGACAAGCTTCTTGAGGGTTTGGTCGTGCACGGAGACGTCAACTCCATCTGTCCGGGATTGCCGGTTCCCCGCGCAACCGCAGCGGTCAATGTCTACCACGTTCACGGATCGACTGACTCCCCGGCCAACATGATAGTGACGTCCAACGACTACATGGCATTCATGCGGGGCGAATCCTTCTTCTCGCGGAAACTGAGCACGATTCTCTATGAGAACACAGTTGTGATCCTCGGATACTCACTAGGAGATGCGAACCTTCGCGCCATCTTGGGCGACTACAGAGGGTTCGCTCGTGAGCAACTAATTGGGGGCAACATCGTGCTTGTCTCCAAGGATGTCGTCGATCAGCATCTGAAGGACTACTACGCATCCTGCTACGGCATGAGGGTGATCGACGACATAGACATTGACACTCTCTTTGCGTTCATCAGTGCTTCGATTCCTGCAGCCAAGGCCTCTGTAGAGTCTTCCATGTACGCAACTCGGAAACTGCTCGAGGAGAACGAATTCTACGCAGACAGCTACTTGAAATCGCGTGTGTCCTTCTTTGAGATAGTGGCCTCGCTGGGGGCAATCGGAAGAAGCATTTGCAGCCCCGACGTCGTGTCTGCGTTGGGTGCGGTCATTGCTAAGAAGACCGAATTCACGGGTGTCAAGGATGCGTGGGTGCAGTATGACCATCTCGCAGAGTGGCTAATATACCTAGGAAGCATCTTGGAGATCGCCGGTACCTCTATGGAGCCCGTGTACCTACACGCAGTAAGGCAGTCTATGAGCACCATGTCGAAGGTGTTGTATTACGGTTTCTCATGGCAGGCCTACAAGACGTGGGATGCCACCTGGTTCGACATACTTGCACCAAATCGGCTCCTGATTCGCGATTACATCGCCGCCAACCTTGTCTACAAGGAAGATGCTCTTGAGATAGTCAACCGTGGCTAGGGCCTAACCCCGGCTTCGAGCAGACGGCGCAAGCGTTACGCTTCTGGATCTGGCTTGACCGCTGCTCAAGCCGAAACACGTTAGCCAGACATACGAGGCGCTGAGTTTGATGTGAATGCCGTGCGGTAGCTTCTTGGGGGGAGAGGTCGCGTGGATCCAACAGAGAGGGTTCTATTCGCCGAGATCAATGAGCATCTCAGAGCGACGGACACCAAACACGTGCAGGTCTCGATTGGGTACTTGGGCGCAATGTCGATTGTTGCATCGATTATTGCCCAGCGACCAAGTGAACTGACGACGAATAGTCTTGCGAATGTTATCGCCTATTCGCTGGTCATCGCCATCGGGATCGCGGCGTACTCCGCCCAAGAATGGTATCGGGCCTGGAAACTACACTACATCGACTGCGCTTGTGGCCTCATGTGCAAGTGCAAGATTAGTGATGACCATAGGCCTTCTTGGCTCAGGAGAGAGAAGGGGCAGTCAAAGGCCGCGGTCTCCCTTCCGTTCGTCCGCGGAAACTTCGACAACGCCTTGCACTACCTTACCGCTGCGTTCACCTTGGTGTTCGCGGGCCTACTCGGAGCCGTTCTCCTTGATCCATGGTCGCTGGGTTTCCTTGTTGTGGCGTTCGTTGCGGATCTCATGGTCTTGGTGCTTGTGTTGATCCGGTTCCATGACCTTGATGCGTAGAGCGTCATGTGCAGCCGTTCACTCGCTCTGCTGGCTAACAAGGGCATCAATCGACTTCGCAAGTCCTCAGTTACCATGGAAATCATCGGGCGCGAGTCATGCCCAACACGTTGGACAGACGGGGGGGGAACGGATGGATCCAGCGGAGAGAACGGATGTCCCTGGCGCTGCCAACTCAGCAGCGGAAACTCCGCCTGATCGTCTCTCCCAGCTTGAGACTCGGGTGCGCGAGCTTGAAGAACGTGTGCCCAAGACCCAGTTGCTGGACCATCGGCTTCTGCCTCGCGCTTTCGCAGTCCTCGGGCACTATTTCTTGGCCGGGCTGATTATCTATGTGGCCGTGCTCGCCGTAGTGCTGCCGCTTGGTGCTCTTCTTTACCGCTTCTCACCGGACGCTGCATCATCCGGGGACAAGGTCATACGGCAAGGATCACCGCTCGGTAGTGTCGCCAGCTTGCCCGTGGACGCATCGGGTGTAGGCACACTGACGGGGGCACCCACCGGAGAAGCCATGATGGATGACAACTCAGGGTCGTTCGTTCTGGCGCTCGTTCCGGCACCTGCCGGAATAAGGGATGGGACCACGGTTGATGTTGCGATCGACCGCTCGACGAAAGCATATCGCGGCCGTATCGGTGGCCCGCTCGGCAATCCGCTCGAAGCCATGAATGGTGAAGATGGACCCAGCGACGCAGATCCGAGTGCGGCAGGCACTGTTGTCGTGCGATTCCACCTCGAGGAGGGAAAAGTCCTGGCTGACCGTCTCGAACTCTCGGATGACTCTCCTGCCGGCTTCGAGTGGTGAGCGCTCGCAAGGCACTTCAGCTGGTGTCTAGCAAAGGCATCGAGTAGACGGCGCAAGGTAGACTGCGGAAAAGAGGGTGTGGGCCGCTGCTCATGCCTAACACGTTAGACCGAAGAGTGGGGGACGGTTGGCCGGCTTCAAGACATTCGGCACCTCGATTGTCTATCCGCCATCGATTGACCCCGGAGTTCGGGCAGTCGGCGTTCCTCATGTCTGGCGCGCATCTTCTGCCCCTGACCCTACACGGCGCTTCTGGTGTGACGACGAGGGTCTGCGGAGTTGGCACTCACGCCCACAACCGACTGGCCATGCAGATCCGTTCGGCCTGCAGCCTGCAAGGCAGCTCGTCGTTCGGGCCCGCCACCTTGAGACGGTCGACCACGTGGTCTCGCTGATTCACTGTGGTTGCCTCGCGGCATATCCCGACCTCTTTCAGAACCGCGAGAGTAGTTTTGTGTACGACTTGGAGGACGCTGCGGGCGATGAAGTGCCGCCATCTTCAATTGCTGACGGGTTTCAGTGCTTCGACCAGGCAAGTATCGGCGTTGAAGCGGCCGCCCGCGCCTGGGGCAATTCCGGCGCTGAATACGCGCTACTGAAATACCGCTTCAGTCTTGAGCGCGACTGGTTCACTCCACACTCCGCGGCTCCTCGCCATCGCGACATCTTCGCCTACAAGTACGACGATCCTCGAAGCCAGGTCAACGCGGCGTTTGCAATTGTCGCCGCCTACTCAGTAATCGAGGAGCTTGGGCTCGAAGTGCGATCCAGCCAGAAGAAGCCCCGGTTCCTCAAGGATTCCGGCAATGCTTGGAATCCTGAAGTACTTGATGACATCAACGCCCGCTTGGAGGCGGCCGGCATCCCGGCCGATTCAACCGTCGGTTGGCTGTGGCGAGGATCGCGAACCGATGTTGAGCGTGAAATCGATCCGAAGCTTGGCAAGCAGGCGGAATGGAATCGAAGATTCGGTACACGCGACAGAATGCTCGCGCTAGCGGACGCCATCCACTACGTCAGCTGGTTGCGAAACTACATCGCCGCGCACAAGTTGCGGGCTATAGCCACTGAGGTATCGCCGTATGAGGTTCATAACGCACAGATGGTAGCCCGGCGAGTTCTCCTCGGCTTTCTCGGCCTATGGAACCGTTTGGTCTCGGGCTAACAAGGGCGTCGACTCGACTTCGCAAGTCCTCGGTTACCATGGAAGTCATCGGGCGCGAGTCATGCCCAACACGTTAGCCGGATTCACTGGGGGGTGGGTATGGGCAGCAAGGCCCGAGTCAAGTTCTTGAATCGCGCGGCCCGCTACGACGGTGACATCGAGTTCGTTGACGTCATCTACACCGCGGTTATTGCGGACCACATGACTCCCGAAGACGGCGTGCCGCTGTTTGCTGGCGTCGATGTCGGTCGGCATCCGCGACTTGCAGGGCAGAAGCCAACTAGTGACAACCGCCGTCACGTTGCAGGGCACTTGCGCAGATCGGTGTACGCCTCGTACATCAAGGACTTGTACGAGGATTTCGCGGAGTACCTGATGGAGATTGTCTCGGTGGCTCGCAAAGGGTCGAAGCCCACTGACATCGCACGAGAGCATAAGGTCACGCTAGAAGCGGGCGAGATACTGGACTGCCACTCTCTGGAGGACGTACTCGGCCTCGTCACAGCATCGTTCTTTGACCGGCTCGAGCAGATGAGCAACACGAAGCGAATTCTGCAGCTTCTGAACGACGGGCTCGGTCTTGATCTGGATGCAGTCGTCGTAGCAGCGGCTCAGCCGTACGTGGAACTGCGGCACCTACTTGTGCATACAGATGGTGTCGCAAGCCCAGAGTTCTGCGCGGAGTTTCCCGACTTCTAAGCGTTCCCCGATGAGACCATCAAGGTTACAGACGGCACAGTCCGTGACGCGCGTAGTGCCGTGACTGCGCTGGTTGAACACATTGACTCTAAAGCCGTGGCAGCGGGTCTGGTTACGGCCCACGATATGCAGTGACTACGAGGATAAGCGGCTGGCAAGAAGCGGATCGATCCGACTTCGCTAGTGCTCAGCCACAATGTGAGTCAACGAGCGCGGGTCCGCCAGATAGGCAGGGAAGACGGGAAGGCCAAATCACAGGGGTACGCGCTAGACTCGATTTGGAAGTGCAGCCGTTCAGAGGGGGACTTTGATGGCGGTCTATCAGGACAAGGCGCGCGAGCGCGTCGCGAAGGGGATTCGCAAGTTCAAGAGCGTCGCGCAGAAGGCTCGCACGAATGGTGCGAAAGAGAGCGACACGCGCCTTATCGTCTCCTCGATCGTGAGCGATGTCTTTGGATGGGACGCCTTCAACAACCTGACCGGCGAGTATCGCATCAAAGGCAGCTTCGCTGATTTCGTCATCCGAAAGGATGGCAAGCACTTCGTCATCATCGAGGTCAAGGCGATTTCGTCCAAGCTCAACGACAAGCATCTCTATCAGGCCGTCTCTTACGCTGCGAGCGAGGGCGTCGAATGGGTCATCCTCACCAACGGCGCTGAGTGGCAGCTGCATCGGGTTCTGTTCAACAAGCCGGTTGAGAACGAGCTGGTCTTCGAAGTCAGCCTGCTCGACGAGGACATGAAGCCCAAGGACAAGGTTGACCTTCTGTATCTCCTGACGCCGGAAGCGCAGCGCAAGGATGAGCTCGAAGTGTTCTACCAACGCACGCGAGCTCTGGCGTCGAACAACATCGCCAAGCTCCTGCTCAGCGAGTCAGTACTTACCAAGTTGCGCGCTGAAATCAAGGCGGACTCGGGCAATCGCATCGCACTCGACGAACTCGCGGAGATCCTGGTCGGATGTGTGATTCGTCAGGATGCTCAGGGCGATCACGTCAACAAGCAGCTGAAGCGTGTCCAGAAGGCGGCCAAGACGCCGCGCAAGCCGGCGGCCGTTTGTCCACCGGCTATGGCGACGGAATAGGCCGATCTGACGCCTGTCGACTGCGGCCTAGCCCCGGAATCGAGCAGACGGTACAAGGTAGGATGTAGAAGGGACGGTTTGGGCCGTCGCTCATGCGTAGCACGTCACGTTTGACAGAATCGAGGATGGGGGTCTCGGGTGAGCACAAGCGAAGCGACCAAGGCGGTCGCCAGAGTAGAGCGCAGCGTAGAGAAACTCGCTAGGGGAGCCTCAGAGGCGGCGACCAAAGGTTTCGTGTCAGCCGACCGCATTCAGGACTCGCTTCACCTCGTTTCAGGCCAAATGCGAGGAATGGAGTCCGCAATCGGGATGCTGGTCTCGGCAGTCGATTCAGGGTTCGCGGAGATCTCGTACGAACTACATGTGCAGTCGGATTACTTGAGGCAAATCCTTGAGGTGCTGCAGGCCCCGCTCGACACGCAGTCTCGCGAGCTTCGACGACGTGCCCAAGAGGCCTATGCGAATGGCTGGATTGACGAGGCGCAGGAGGACTTCGAGCGATCTCGCGAGCTGAACAAGTACGACTTCACTGTTCATCAGTACTTGGGGAATATCGCCTTCTTCCATCGTGAAGACTTCAAGGCGGCGGACCAGTCCTACGCGGCGGCCGCGAAGTACGCTGCCCCAAAGTCTGATTTCGACGCTGCCCTTGCTCTACTGAGTCGAGCCGCAGTATCGCAAGCTGGCGAAGACGTGTTGGGTGCCCTGGAGTTCGCGGAGCAGGCGCTCTCGACCAGCCCGGATCTGCCTGAGGCTCAGTACGCTGTCGCGCGATACCTGGCCGCCTCCGGTAGCACAGACGAAGGTCGCATCCGCCAGCTACTGCTCTCAAGCTTTCGTTCGCGGCTGGCGCTCTGCTTGGCAGCCGCAGGCGATGGGGCGTTCACAGCACGGCGCTCGCTTGTCGACGGGGTAGTCGAGGAGTATCGCGCATACCTTCGTGAGAGATTCAGCACCCTCAGATCCGCTTGGTCGCGGGCTTGCGATTCCGTCCAGCCGATCACGAGCCTGCCTCATGCGCAGCAGGCATTAGCCGCTTCGGCTGATGGCCGCTCGAGACTGACCCTGGTTGAAGGGATTGCACGGCGAGACACTGTGGTCGACCTATTCGACGCAGACCTACAGCTCAAGAACGGTTTTGCCAACCTGCAGTCTCAGCTGCGCCAGGGCGTTGCCAGCGCGCGGAGCCGTGTGCAGGGCGAAGATTCGAGCCGCAATCAGAAGGCATCGTCTGCGGGGAGCAGGACGGCGGGAGTACTTGCGCCCATTCTCGTAATTGTGGGGCTGCTGGGGGGGTGCTCTGCGGGCTTCAGCTCCGTTGATGGCTCAGCCGGCAGCTTGCTCAACATCCTGTTCTTCCCGATAGTGGGCGGATTCCTGGGATTCGGACTTGCGAAGCTGATAGGGACGGGAATCGGCACACCTACAGATCGAAGTAGCTTGATACAGCAGTATGCTGCGATTGAGCAAGCGGTCTCATCCGTGTCAATCGGCTAGGACTGCCGGCGACCATCTGTCGAACGAGAGGACCGTGCAGACAAGAGCGTCCTCCTGTGTACGGTGCAGCAGCAATCGCGTGAGGCGCTCTTGCAGCTTATCCGCGACATGCTTGCGGAACATGAATGACGTTTGTTTGGACGGATACACAACTGCGGTCGGGAGACTAGCGTGCAACACCAGAACCCTAGGCAATCCACCAAGTCCAGTGTTCAGCTGCAGCCCACGCCGCTGGAACTCGAGATGTACAAACAAGCCCACGAAACACGACGGAAGTGGGAGGGCTACATCTGGCAATGGGGCGTGGTCGTCACCGCATTAGTCTCGTTCTCTGCGGTTCTACTGGCGGCGCCCTCAAAGACCGGCGGCCTGTCTTCATTGTCAGAGGGCGCACCGGAGATCGTGTTTCTCGGCAAGGCGATGCTCTTCTTGCTGGCCATATTCCTGCTGTCGATTGCGCTGAACGTGTTTCGCGCTCGACAATTGATGAAGCGGATTGAGCGGACTATTGTGCGGTTCCACGACACATTCGGGTTGACTGCCTTCCCAATTGTGCCCGGTGAACTTGATGATTCATCCAACCGCTTCTCATGGTTCTTGAGCTCAACGCGCTACTCGGTGCTGGCGCACTTCCTCGCCTTCGCCGTCTTCTTGTCAATCGCAATCTATGAGGTGTTCTCGAGATGATTAGGATTCACGCGACCGACGCGCAGCGTTGGGACGTTCGGCAGGGCTACGAAAAGCGCGCTCTTATGCCGTTAGGTTCTCTCGCGGGTCGCGCGATTCAGCTCCAAGAGACGATGATCCGTCCTGGAGACAACGTGGCAGCCCATCATCACTGCGAGCAGACCGAGATCATCTACATCACCAGTGGGAGTGGGCGTTTCAGCGTTAGCGGCGAGGAGTTTGGGGTGGCGTCCGGAGATATCGTCGTGATTGAGCCCGGAGAGAGCCACGACGCCGGTTGTGATGGCGCGGCGCCGCTTCGGTTCCTTACGTTCAAGCTTGATTACGCGAAAGCAGACAGCGATACAGTGTGGGAGTGAATACGGTGCGTTCCGAAATGGGCGTGTCCTGTGAGTTCAGGTCGGAACAACATCACTAGCACTCTTGCGCTCGGGCCTACCTGAGTGGCTGGGCTGAAGGATCCACGAGCGGGCGTCCTCACTCGGCGCAGCCTTTCGGGCCCCACTGCCTTTTCATGCTCAGGCACGCCCGTGGCGCGCACTCAGCGCCAGCGCCCCCGCTTATCGCTCCGCTACGAGATTCTGCGGCGGTAGACGACCATGGCGAAGCTGTAGGCGACGACGAGTGTGCCGACGCACCAGGCCAGCGCGATCCAGATGTCGGTGCCGACCGGCTGCTGTGCGAACAGGTCGCGGATCGCGTTGACGATCGATGTCACCGGCTGGTGCTCGGCGAAGGCGCGTACCGGGCCGGGCATGGTGTCGGTGGGCACGAATGCTGAGCTGATGAATGGCAGCAAGATGAGCGGGTAGGAGAACGCGCTCGCGCCGTCCACGGTCTTGGCGGAGAGACCAGCGATCACAGCGAGCCACGTCAACGCCAGCGTGAACAGGATCAGGATGCCGGCGACCGCGAGCCACGCCAGCACGCCCGCTCCCGAGCGGAAGCCCATGATCAGGGCGACGAGTACGACAACCACGAGCGAGATGAGATTGGCGACCAGCGAGGTCAGCACGTGCGCCCACAGAACGGACGACCGTGCGATCGGCATGGACTGGAATCGCTCGAAGATGCCGCTCTGCATGTCCAGGAAGAGCCGATATGCGGTGTAGGCGATGCCTGACGCGATCGTGATGAGCAGGATGCCGGGCAGCAGGTAGTTCACATACGAATCCGACCCTGTGTCGATTGCACCGCCGAGCACGTAGACGAACAGCAGCATGAAGGCTACTGGCATGATCGCGGTCGTGATGATGGTGTCCAGGCTGCGCGTGATGTGGCGCAGGGATCGTCCCGTCAGGACGGCGGTGTCGCCGAAGAAATGACTGCTCATCGTTGCTCCTCACTCGTCCGTGCCGACGCGCGGTCACTGCCAGCGGCGCCGTTTCTGCCGTCGGCGCCGACGATCGCGAGGAAGACGTTCTCGAGGGTCGGTTGTTTCTCGACGTATTCGACCTTGGCGGGGGGGAGTAGCTGCTTGAGCTCGGCGAGGGTGCCGTTGACGATGATCCGACCCTCGTGGAGGATCGCGATCCGATCGGCGAGCTGCTCGGCCTCGTCGAGATACTGCGTCGTCAGCAGCACGGTCGTGCCGTTCTCGGCGAGTTTCCGGACGGTCTGCCATACCTCGAGGCGCGCCTGGGGGTCGAGCCCGGCCGTCGGCTCGTCGAGGAAGATGACCGGCGGATTCCCGATGAGGCTCATCGCGATGTCGAGACGGCGACGCATACCACCGGAGTATGTCGACACCTTCCGCGCGCTGGCGTCGGTCAGCGAGAAGCGATCGAGCAGATCATCCGCAATCGTGCCCGGGCTCTCGAGGTGCCGCAACCGGGCGACCAGCACGAGGTTCTCCCGACCGCTCAGGATTCCATCAACGGCCGCGAACTGCCCGGTGAGGCTGATGGACTCCCGCACGTTCGCAGCCTGCATCGCGACATCGGAGCCGTTGACGCTGGCCGTCCCCGCGTCGGCCTTGAGCAGCGTGGACAGGATGTTCACGATCGTTGTCTTGCCCGCCCCGTTCGAACCGAGCAGGGCGAAGATGCTGCCCCGCGCCACGTCGAAGTCCACGCCGCGCAGCACGTGGAGGTCCTTGTATGACTTCTCCAGGCCCTGCACGTGGATAGCTGAATCTGTGGTCATTGCGTCCCGCCTCGCTCCGCGTCCTCGATCGAGGCGATCAGGCGCGCGCGCTCCTTATCGATCCAATGCGTGCCACTGTAGGACTGGGCGAATGTCTCGGCGAACTCGACCGGGTCCTCGCCGACGATCGTGCGCACCGGCGTGCCGTCAACGGCGGCGCGCTCCCAGAGCTCGACAAAGTCGCCCATCATCGTCATGAGGGTTTTTCCGTCCGTGAAGCCCGCGTAGTACATAAAGTACCGCTGTAGCGCCTTCGCGGCGGTGCCGTACGGCTCGGGAAGCGCATCGATGCGCGCCTTGTACAGCTTGTACTGCTTCTTCTGTTCGAGGGACCCGGTGATGGTCTCGATCCATTTGGCCATGACTACTCTCCTTTGCGGAGCTGTTCGAGGCGTTCTGCGAGGAAGCTCCAAGTCCCCCAGAAATCTTCGAGATACTCCTGTCCCTGAGCGTTGAGCGAATAGACTTTGCGCGGTGGCCCCTTCTCGGATGGGTGCTTCTCCACGTCGACGAGGCCTCTCTGCTCGATCCTGATTAGCAGCGCGTAGACGGTGCCCTCGGCAATGTCGGAGAAACCCATCTCCCGCAACCGTGCCGTGATCTCGTAGCCGTACGCAGGCCGTGCGGACAGGATCGCGAGGACGATGCCCTCCAGCGTTCCTTTGAGCATCTCCGTCATCTGCCTGCCCACGGAACATCACCTCGGTCTACTCAGCATTACTAGCTACTGGTACATAGTAACACAGAGTAGTTGGGGCGCAAGCTGCATCTAGTGGCAGGAGTTCCCAGGGTGGCAGCGTTCGGAGACCCGGAAGACCAAGCCAACAGACCAAAGACGGAGCGCTCCGGGCTCAGGAGGGGCGGCCGTGTGATGTATCCTCGGCTAGGAGGTGCGCGCGGCCGGGTTTCTGGCCATGCGTAGAAGCGTTGGGCGTACGCGCTCACAGGTGTGTCGAGAGCGCCTTGGGTGAACTTGGGACTTATCGAAGGGGGCTGTCGTGCCAGCGCATTCACGAAGAAGCCGAATCGTGGTCGCCGCAGCGATCATGTGCATCTCGATGCTCTTGATGGGCTGTTGGGTGTACGAGGAGTTCGTCAGTTTTGCCAACGACGGCGAAGTTCCCTGGCGCACCCAGAAGTCGACGCAACAAACCGACACCCCTGCTCCGTACTATGACTCTGGGGACGACGCTGCAGCCGCAGAAGGCGCGGCGAGCGAGGCACCGATCTTCGACAACCAGAATATTCTCGCGGTCCAGAACGGTGGTACGTCACCGACGTTCAAGGTCTCTTCCCCAACTACCGTTACCAAGATCCAGAACTACCACTGGAACGACGCCGCTGGCAACGGTTCCACCGGCCAGATCTCACTGAAGGCAGGCGACGGGAAGGTATACGGCCCCTGGGAGACCGTGGGGACACCTGGACAGGGCGACGTGCCCAACGCCTACTGGACGGCCAGCCCCAACGTGACCCTTCCTGCGGGAAGCTACACGATCATCGATTCCGACCCAGGTACGTGGTCGCAGAACGCGGATTCCGGCGGTGTGGGCTTCGCGCAAGTGTACGCGGAGTCTGGGAAATAGCGCTCGCGCGCGGCCGACCAGCCCGTGACTGACGGGGTTGAATGAACCGCTACTTGAGCGTGACGCTCCACGTCTTCTCGGCGGGCACGTTCTTCTCCCAGGGGCGGCGGTACTCTAGCTTCAGTTCGCCTGCGCCCGAAGAGCCGGCCGCGAACGTGAAGACCTGCGTCCCGCTCGCGCCTACGGCTCCGGAGCCCTCGGGTGCCTTGTAGACGGGGTCACCGAGCTGCGTCATGGGGCCGGCGTCGGCAACCACCCACTGAAACCCCGTAGTGGCATTCGACGGTAGTCGGACGATCAGTTTCTGCCCGGCGCTGAGGTCGACCGTGCGCCCGGTGTCCTTCTCGCCCAGCGTCAGTGGCTCTGCCCTCGCACAGCCTGCTGCGAGAAGCACCACCATGACTGCGGCGACGACCAAGAACAAGGAACGCGATTTCATCTGATATCCCCCTCGCATCACGGCATCTGACTCATGAGACGAATGGTACCCACCGAGAGTTCACGCATGACCGGCGGGAGCTTCTCGGTGTCCGAGTGAGCGCTCTAGGCCGTCAAGTATCAGGCCGAGGCCGAATTCGAAAGCGGCTTCCTGGTCGAAGGGATTCTCGGCGTACTCCATCGCGACGCTCGCCGCGAACGGATACCCGCCGTCCGGGATGGCCGCCAGAATCTCCCGAGCCGCCTCGGTGTCTTTCAGCTCGTCCTCAATAGAGACATCGGGCCGCTGTCGCTCGAAGCCGTAGATGTAGCTGTCGAGCACAAGAAATGCGTTCGCTGCGGCCGCGGGTGAGAAGCCGGCTTGAATCAGCACGCCGAGGACGCGGTCCATGTAAGCCAGGTTGTTCGGACCGGTCCGGTCACGGGAGTCAATCAAGCCCGCGGCCCACGTGTGATGTGCGAACACTTTGCGCAAGGAGACTGCCCGGCGCCGCATCGCGTCCTTCCAGTCCGCACTTTCGCCAAGCACGTCGATCTCGGCCCACGCGAGGTCCATCATGCCGCTCAGAAGGTCGTCCTTGCCGGCGATGTGGTTGTACAGCGACGCCGCTTTGACCTCGAGCCTTCTGCCGAGTTCGCGCATGGTGACCGACTCGATCCCGGACTCGTCTGCAAGTTCCACGGCCGCGCGTAGGACGCGCTCCCGATTGAGGGTGTCCCGCGGTTCCTTGCTGTCTTTCGAGGGAGTGATGATGACGCCTCCTGCGGTCGGTGGTCGGCTGCTCTTCCTTGAC
>PHET01000001.1:0-34435 GCA_002841275.1 Actinobacteria bacterium HGW-Actinobacteria-7
ACCGCTGCCGTCCCGTCGGTGATCTTCACAGAACGGAGACTGGTCCCCGCAGGTATCGCGGAGCTCAGTCCTTGGTCCTTCTCGGTGGGCGTGGGTCCCGCTAGCAGCGCTTTGAGCGCCGATTCCGCCACCGCGGGAGCCTTCAGTACCCGTGAGGCCGCTGCCACCTTCTCGTCCGAGAGGAAGTAGACGCTGGCCGCCGCTTGGTTCAGGTGGGGTTCCACGGGCTGCACCGCTGACGGTATCGCAGCGGTCGCTGAGGAAGGCACCGACGAGGGTGAAGGCGTCGCGGTTGTCACCTGCTCGGCGAGTTTGGCGGGTTGCGGTTTCGCCCTGCAACCGCTGGTGCCAAGCACGGCCCCGACGAGTGCCGCTGCGAGCACGATCGACAGCAGTGATCTCATGACCGGTTCCCCCTGAATCCAGCGTTGACTAAGCACACTATATGTTCCGCGCTGTCGAAGCGCATACCCGCGCGTTGCCCTTCGGTCACCAAGCGGTTCATCGCCTGCCATCGTCGATCTCGCGCTTGCTCTCAGCCATCTTGTGAGATAGATTGTGTTGACCTTTAAGTCCGGTCCCGTGAGGCTGGCAAGGGCATCAGATGCATACTGGCCGTACGTGAACCACCGTGCGAGCACCCGTATACGACGCCTCTTGCTGAGCTTCTCGGCGACGAGGCGTTTCTTACTGTCTGGGGGTGCCGAGTGAGTTATCGCACGAAGGCGACGGTCATGGACGGAGAGGCTATCTCTCGAGCCGTGACGCGTATCGCTCACGAGATTCTTGAGTTCAACAAAGGCGCCGGCAATCTGGCGCTCGTGGGCATCGTCACGCGAGGAGCGTCGCTCGCCGACATTCTTGCAGCCAAGATCGCCGAGATCGAGGGTGCCACAGTCCCGGTGGGCACGCTCGATATCTCCTTCTACCGAGATGATCTGGCCACACGGCTCAATCCCGAGGTGCATCGCAGCGACATCCCGTTCGATGTCGAGGGCAAAGACGTGGTGCTTGTCGACGACGTTCTCTACACCGGTCGTACCATCCGCTCGGCAATGGACGCGCTCATGGACTACGGCCGACCATGTTCGGTCCAGCTGGCGGTGCTGGTGGACCGCGGTCACCGTGAGCTACCGATCCGCGCTGACTATGTTGGCAAGAACGTGCCGTCTTCTCGGCGCGAGCGGGTCAAGGTCTATCTGCAGTCACTGGATGGACGCGACGCCGCAGAGATCCTCGAAGAGAATCACAAAGGGGGCGACGAGTAGATGCTCTCGACGCGCCACATCATCGACGTCCAGGACATGACCGTCGACGATATCAACTTGATCTTGGACACGGCCGAGTCGTTCAAGGAGGTCAACGAGCGCCGCATCAAGAAGCTCCCTACGCTTCGCGGGCGTACCGTGGTCAACCTCTTCCTCGAGCCATCCACACGTACGCGCACGAGCTTCGAGATCGCAGCCAAGCGCCTGTCGGCCGACGGCATCAACTTCACCGCGTCGGCATCGGCAACGGTCAAGGGCGAGTCGCTGGCCGACACAGCGGCCACCCTGTCTGCGATGGCGTGCGACCTTGTCGTCATCCGGCACAAATACGCAGGAGCACCGCGGATTCTGACTCAGCAGATGGACGCACATATCGTCAACGGTGGCGACGGGATGCACCAGCATCCGACCCAGGCGCTGCTCGACCTGTTCACCATGCGTGAGAAGCTGGGCAAGCTCGAAGGGCTCCGAGTCGGCATCGTAGGCGATATCGCGCATAGCCGGGTCGCGGGGTCACTCATTCCTGCGCTTCGCATGGTCGGTGCAACTCCCGTGGTGATTGGGCCACCAACGCTCATGCCCGCCAGACCAGAAGTTCTTGGCGCGGAGTTCGTGCCATCGCTCGACGAGGCCCTGCCGGGGCTGGATGTCGCCTACCTGCTCCGCGTCCAGATGGAGCGAGCCGAAGGCATGCCGTTCCCCAGTGTCAGGGAGTACTCCCGTCTGTTCGGCATGAACAGCCAGCGGGTGGCCATGCTTCCCAATCATGCAATCGTCATGCACCCCGGTCCAATGAACCGCGGTGTTGAGATCTCAGCCGAAGTAGCGGACTCCGAGCGCTCACTGGTTCTTCACCAGGTCAACTCCGGCGTCGCGGTACGTATGGCCGTCATGTATCTGCTCTTGGGAGGTGAAGCGAGTGGCGCTTCTGCTTAGAGGAGGTCGCGTTGTCGACCCCGCGGTCGGTCTCGATGAGATCGCCGACATCATCATCCGTGACGGCGTCATCGTGGAGATCGGCCCGGATCTGACAATCCCCAAGGGCATCACCATCGAATGCGCCGAGAAGATCGTGGTTCCCGGCCTCGTCGACATACACACGCATCTGCGCGAGCCGGGTTTCGAGTACAAAGAGGACATCGCAAGTGGTACGCGAGCCGCCGCTCACGGCGGATTCACCGCTGTGTGCGCGATGCCCAATACGAGTCCGATCTGCGACGAGGGCTCCGCCGTACGCTTCATCGTCGAGCGAGCGGCAGCACACGGCAAGGTCCGCGTCTATCCAATCGGCACCATAACGGTCGCCAGCAAAGGCGCAGCGCTCGCTGAGATGGGTGACATGGTGGCAGAGGGTGCCATCGCCTTCTCCGACGACGGCAGCGGCGTGCAAGACACGGGAATGATGCGTCTGGCCATGGACTACGCCAAGCAGTTCGGCACCACCATACTCAGCCATTGCGAGGACGAGTCGCTTGCCGGCAAAGGCGTGGTGAATGAGGGCGTCGTCTCCACACGACTGGGGCTGGTCGGCTGGCCGTCCGCGGCCGAGGAGATCCACGTCGCTCGCGACATCGCACTGTGTGAGCTGACCGGTTGCCGCCTGCACCTCGCTCATCTCTCAACGGCGGGCAGTGTCGCTATGGTTCGAAGCGCAAAGGAGCGCGGACTACCCGTCACGTGCGAGGTGACCCCGCATCACCTCTTCCTCGACGAGGACGCCCTCACTCCTGAATACAACACATCGCTCAAGATGAACCCGCCTTTGCGAACAGCCGCGGACAAGGAAGCGTTGATTGCCGGGCTCATCGACGGTACGGTGGATGCGATCGCAACAGATCACGCTCCGCACGCGGTTCACGAGAAGGCGCTTGAGTTCGAGCTGGCTCCGTTTGGCTCGACTGGGCTTGAAACCGCGCTCTCACTTGCGATGACCCACCTGGTTTCCCGTGATGATTTCTCGATGTCGGACCTCGTCCGCGTCATGGCGCACGGTCCGCGGAGCTGCTTGGGGCTGCCCACTATGCGGCTCGAGGCAGGCTCGGTTGCCGACATCACGGTCATCGACCCTGAGGCGCGGGTCGAGATCAATGCACCGTTTTTCGAGAGCAAGTCATCGAACTCAGCGTTCATGGGCACTACACTACTGGGCAAGGCCTCCGAAGTACTTGTCGGCGGACAGTTTGCTCTGCGCAACGGAAAGGTGGTCGACTAGTTGACCGATCGCATTCCCGCAACCCTAGCGTTCGAAGATGGACTGATCTTGAGAGGTTGGTCGTGCGGCGCGCCCGGAGAGACCTCTGGCGAGCTGTGCTTCAACACGTCCATGAGCGGCTATCAGGAAGTCCTGACCGATCCGAGCTACGCCGGGCAGATCGTCACCATGACAGCGCCTCACATCGGCAACTACGGGACCAACGGGGCCGACATGGAGTCCCGGGGCGTGTTCGCCAAAGGTTTTGTTGTGCGCGAGATGTGCGCGACACCATCGAGTTGGCGCTCTGAGGAATCGCTTCCCGACTTCCTCGTTCGCCACAACATCGTCGCCATCGAAGGCATTGATACCCGCCGGGTGGTCCGCCATCTGCGCGAACGTGGCGCGATGCGGTCTGTGCTGTCCACTGTCGACCATGACGAGGGTTCGCTCGTCGCAAAGGCCAAGGCAGACCCTGGTCTACTGGGTCGGGACTTGGTCTCCGAGGTCGCCGTTACCGAGGCGTACCAGTGGGGAGAATGCGTTCCCGGTGCAACATTGCCGGTGGATACCGGCGTGTTGCCGGTCACTGCCAAGTATCGCATCGTGGCGATGGACTCAGGAATCAAGTACAACATCTTGCGCAATCTGGCCGAGACTGGCTGCGCCGTGACCGTCGTCCCACCGTCGACCAGTGCTGCAGAAGTCCTGGCGCTTGAGCCCGATGGCGTCTTTCTCGCCAATGGACCGGGAGATCCCCAGGGCGTCGGCTATCTGTACGCAACACTGCAGGAGTTGCTCGGCTTGGTTCCGGTGTTCGGTATCTGTCTGGGACACCAGATGCTCTCACTTGCCGTTGGGGCCGATACCTTCAAGCTGAAGTACGGCCACCGAGGCGGCAACCAGCCTGTCAAGAATCTCGTGAACGGACGAGTTGAGATCACCAGCCAGAACCACGGATTCTGTGTCGACTTCGCCAGCATCGGGCCGATCGATGTCGCGCTGAGCGGGGGATTGGACATGCCAGCCGATGATCTGGGCGCGTGGGTCAAGGCGGGCATCGCCCCGGTTGTGGTTTCCGAACAGTTCGGGCCTGTCCAGCTCACACATGTCAACCTCAACGACATGACCTCCGAGGGCATTCGGCTGCTCGAAGTGCCGGCCTTCTCGGTCCAGTACCACCCTGAAGCAGCACCAGGTCCCCACGATGCGCAGTATCTGTTCGGCGAGTTCACACGGATGATGGACGGGCTGCCCGCGCCCGTCGGTTCATCAGACGACTAGGCGAGAAACGGAGTCCAAGGATGGCCATCAACTCGATGCTCGTACCTGTCAGTCTGGACGGACGCGACGAAGAGGTGCTCCAGTATGTCTGTGGTCTGGAAGCCCAGTCGGTTCGCCGCGTCATAGTGGCTACTGCAGTCGACTCCACAGGCATGGAGGCCCCGGTTCTCGCCAAGGAACTCGACAGAGCCCGTGAGCGGCTCGTGGCTATGTGTGCTGAGTTCGCCGACTGCGGTATCGATCTGGAGACCCGTGTGGTCACCGGCGAGGCCCAGAACGCCATTCTGGCACTCGCTCAGCAGTCGCATGTCGACCTCATATGTTGCGGCACCGAAGGCAAGTCGATCGTCGACTACCTGTTCTCTGGATCGATTTCAGTGGATCTCTTCTCGGCAGGCCAGATCCGCACGATGACCGTGCGATACGACTTGCTCGAGGCAGCGGCCGACCCGTCCCGGTTGGGTAGCGATTTCGGCCAGCGACTCGTGATTCCCACTGACTTCTCGGCTTCTGCCACACGTGCATTCCTCTCGGCGTTCGACAGGCCTCCCTGCGCGATGTGCGAACTGCACGTGTTGCACGTGCTGAAGCCCGGCGCGACGGGTGGTGAGCGGCGTGACGCAGAGGTGCTGCTTGAGGGGTTGCAGCTCATCGCGCGCGAGCACGGAGTTGCCATGATCCTTGCCATGCGTGAAGGCGATCCCGCGAAGGTCACGCTGGAGTACCTCAATGAGGTCAACGCCACCGGTGTCATCACGGGCCAACACGGCCGCGGGAGACTCCGACAGGTGATGCTGGGTGGCGTCTCGGTGAAGCTGCTTCGGGAAGCACCTTGCCCGGTCGTCGTCCAACCGTAAGTCCCCGCCCGTTCAGTACCGCCTTAAAGGAGTCAGATGCCCCGCCGCACCGATATCAAGAAGATCCTCGTCATAGGTTCCGGACCGATCATCATCGGCCAGGCGTGCGAGTTCGACTATTCCGGCGCACAGGCGTGCAAGGTGCTTGAGGACGATGGCTACGAGGTCGTGCTCATCAACAGCAACCCCGCGACAATCATGACCGATCCGGGTCTTGCGAGCCGCACCTATGTAGAGCCCATAACCCCTCAGTTCGTTGAGAAGATCATCGCCGCCGAGAGGCCTCAGGCCCTGCTTCCCACACTGGGCGGCCAAACCGGTCTCAACTGCGCGGTTGCGTGTGCGGAAGCCGGAATCCTCGACAAATACGGCGTGGAGCTGATCGGCGCAAAGCTGGATGTCATCAAGAAGGGGGAGGACCGCAAGCTGTTCGCTGAAGCCATGGAGCGAATCGGTCTGGACGTTCCTCGTAGCGGGTATGCCTACAACTTCGAGGACGCCGAGAGACTCGTGGTCGATCTGAACTACCCCGTCGTCATCAGACCCTCTTACACAATGGGTGGTGCCGGAGGCGGTATCGCCTACAACTCAGAGGAACTGCGCGACATCGTGACCCAAGGCGTCGCTCTTTCGCCGTCAGGTGAGGTGTTGATCGAAGAGAGCGTCATCGGTTGGAAAGAGTTCGAGATGGAGGTCATGCGCGACGTCAACGACAACGCCGTGATCGTGTGCTCCATCGAGAACTTCGACCCGATGGGCGTGCACACCGGTGACTCGATCACCGTTGCACCTGCGCAGACACTCACCGACCGCGAATACCAGGCGATGCGCGATGCATCGATCGCCATCCTGCGCGAGATCGGGGTCGAAACCGGCGGTTCGAACGTCCAGTTCGCACTCAACCCGGCCAACGGGCGCATGACGGTCATCGAGATGAACCCGCGCGTCAGCCGTTCTTCCGCGCTCGCCTCCAAGGCCACCGGTTTTCCGATCGCTAAGATCGCGGCGAAGCTCGCGGTAGGCTATACGCTCGACGAGATCACCAACGACATTACACGCGAGACACCTGCGTGCTTCGAGCCGAGCATCGACTACACGGTTGTCAAGGTTCCCCGATTCGCGTTCGAGAAGTTCAAGGGCACCGACGAGACGCTCACCACGCGCATGAAGTCAGTCGGCGAAGTGATGGCGATCGGGCGCACGTTCGAAGAGGCGCTCGGAAAAGCCATGCGCTCACTCGAGAACGGCCGGGACGGCCTGGGTAGTGATGGTAAGGACTCCTTCGAAGAGCACAAGTTCGACGAGTTCCTCGCAGTTCCCAATGAGTCTCGCGTGTACTACCTCGCTGAAGCGCTTCGCCGCGGCCGCAGCGTGAGCGAGCTCAACGAGATCACACACATAGACCCGTGGTTCCTAGGTAGAATCGAAAAGATCGTCGCGGTCGAGAAGACACTTGCCGGTCGCACTCTGGACGACCTCGATGCCGAGGACCTCCGATGTGCCAAGCGCACCGGTCTCGCAGACGCGCAGATAGCGTTTCTCACCAGCTCGAGCCAAGCGAGCGTGCGTGCAGTACGCAAGGCGTTGGGAGTCAAGCCAACATTCAAGTCCGTCGACACCTGTGCAGCGGAGTTCGCCGCCTACACACCGTACTTCTACAAGACCTACGAAGACGAAGACGAGTTCACCCCAGCCGAGAAGCCCCGCGCGATCATCCTTGGCGCAGGCCCCAACCGAATCGGACAGGGCATCGAGTTCGACTACTGCTGTGTACACGCCGCGTATGCCCTGCATGACGCCGGTTTCGAGACGGTCATGGTCAACTGCAACCCGGAGACTGTTTCGACCGACTACGACACGAGTGACCGGCTCTACTTCGAGCCACTGACGTTCGAAGATGTCATGGACATCGTCGATCGCGAGGATCCTGCGGGATGTGTCGTCACTTTCGGCGGCCAGACGCCGCTCAAGCTCGCAGACGCGCTCGAGGCTGCGGGCGTACCCATCATGGGCACCAAGCCTGACGCGATCGATCTGGCCGAGGACCGCAGGCGCTTCTCGGCGGTACTGGATGAGCTTGGAATCCTGTACCCTGCCGCAGGCACCGCGTCGAGTTTCGTAGAAGCGCTTGAGGTAGCACGCAGAATCGGCTTTCCGCTGTTGGTGCGGCCCAGCTACGTGCTGGGTGGCCGAGGCATGGTCATCGCGTACGATGAGCGCTACCTCGAGACCTACATGACCGAGGCCACACGAATCTCGCCTGACCACCCGGTGCTGCTTGACCGCTTCCTCGAAGGCGCGATTGAAGTCGACGTCGACGTGGTCTGCGACGGCGAGACCGTCTACGTGGGCGGGGTCATGGAGCATATCGAGGAGGCCGGTATTCACTCCGGTGACTCGGCGTGCTGCATCCCCCCGTATTCGCTGGGCAATGAGACCGTAGAGAAGATTCGCGCGCAGGCCAATGCACTAGCACTGCGTCTCGAGGTTCGGGGCCTGATGAATGTCCAGTTTGCAGTGAAGGATCAGGTCGTCTACGTGCTTGAGGTCAACCCGCGAGCCAGCCGCACGGTGCCGTTCGTGAGCAAGGCCACCGGCGTGCCCTTGGCAAAGATCGCCGCGAGGGTGATGGCAGGCGAGAAGCTCGCAACCATGGACCTCCCGCCCGCCGACCGCGACCTGGGCCGCTTCTGCGTCAAGGAAGCCGTCATGCCCTTCGGGCGCTTCCCGGGCGCTGACAGCGTCCTTGGACCCGAGATGAAGTCCACCGGCGAAGTCATGGGTGTGGCTAACGACTTCCCCGCGGCCTACGCGAAGTCGCAACTCGCCATCGACTACTCACTGCCTACGAGCGGAACCGCTTTCGTCTCGGTCTGTGAGCGTGACAAGCGACAAGTCGTTTCGCTTGCCAAACACCTCCAGATCCTGGGCTTCCGTATCATCTCGACTCGCGGCACGGCCAAGACCCTGCGCGCAGCCGGAATCCCGGTCGGCGAAGTCATGAAGAAGCACGAGGGAAGACCGAACGTCATCGACGAGATGGCCAACGGCAACGTCCAGCTGGTGATCAACACACCGTTCGGGCAGGAGACACGCTCCGACGGCTATCACATCCGCTCCGCGGCCATTCGCCATGGCATTCCCAACATCACCACCATGCAGGCGGCAGTTGCCGTCGTTCAGGCCATCGAGGCGGTCAAGGAAGACCGTCTCGGCGTCCGTGCGCTCCAGGACTTCGAGACCTACTCCGCACCGTCTGCGGAGGCTGGCCTGTGACCCATACCGAACACCCTTTTGTCGAGCACGTCGAGGTGCTGTCGAATGTGCGCGTCGCTTCGGGCGTCGGTCTTCTGTCACTCACTGCGCCCCGTTGCGCCGCCACCATTCGACCGGGTCAGTTCGTTCACCTGCGCATCGGGACCCAGACCTCGAATCTCTTGCGCCGGCCGTTCTCGGTGCATCGAGCGTACGGACAGACGATCGAGATCCTGTACCAGGTGCTGGGAGCCGGAACCCTCCAGCTCGCTGAGAAGGAGCCGGGCGACACCTCGATGGACCTCGTGGGTCCGTTGGGTACTGGCTGGCGGGTTCCGCAGAACACTTCTCATGCGTTACTGGTCGCAGGGGGGCTTGGCGCTGCTCCGCTCGGCATGCTTGCAGAACAGCTTGCTGAAGCAGGTATCGCTACAGTGGTCGCCCAAGGTGCACCTACTGCCGAGCGACTCGTTGCACGAGTGCTATTCGACCGGGTGGCACGTCGCACCGAAGTCGCGACAGACGACGGCAGCGCGGGGGAGCGCGGCTTCGTCACCGCCGTCACCGCCCGTCTTCTAGCCGCCGAGAAGTTCGATGTCGTCTACACCTGTGGCCCGGAGGTCATGGAACGGGCTGTTATCGCGCAGTGCCAGGAACGTGGGGTCGCCTGTCAGGTCTCGCTTGAGCGCCTAATGGCGTGCGGCATCGGCGCCTGCCTCTCCTGCGTTGTCACGACGAAGTCCGGTCTCAAGAGGGCTTGTGTCGATGGGCCCGTCTTCGATGCCGAGGAGGTGCTCTTCGATGCGACGGAGATCCCACCGAAGCACTAGACCACACATCCCAGCAGGGTCAGCGCCCTCGGCGTGCGGTCCTGGTCTCGCTTTGGCGCCGGCCGACCCCCGCACACTGCGAGGACGTGGAAGGGGGATGCGCCCGTGACCGTTGACCTCACTGTTAACCTCGGGTCACTGCCTCTCAAGAATCCCGTCATGACCGCCTCGGGGACATTCGCCTCCGGGCGTGAGTTCTCTGACTTCGTCGATCTGACGCGGCTGGGCGCTATCGTCACCAAGGGCGTGTCCATGACACCGTGGCCCGGCAACGCCAGCCCGCGCATCGCTGAGACCGCCAGCGGGATGCTCAACTCCATCGGCCTACAGAATCCTGGCGTCGAAGCGTTCATCGAGGGAGATCTCGCGTGGCTTTCGACCAACGCGAGCTCTACGCCGGTCATCGTGAACGTCAGCGGTCATTCGGCGGCCGACTATGCCCGGGTGATTGAACGCCTTGAGACTCAAGATTCTGTCGCCGCCTACGAACTGAACATCTCCTGTCCCAATGTCGACACGGGCGGAATGGCATTCGGTACGAGCTCCACCGCCGCGGCGGAAGTGGTTCGTGAGTGCCGATCAGCCACAAACCGCCCCCTGATTATCAAGTTGAGCCCGAATGTGACGGACATCGTTGAGATCGCACGCACGGTCGAGGCCGAAGGTGCCGACGCGGTGTCGCTCATCAACACGCTGCTGGGAATGGCTATAGACGCGAACACCCGAAGGCCCATGCTATCCCGAGTGGTAGGCGGGCTCTCTGGGCCGGCGATCAAGCCCGTCGCGCTGCGCATGGTCTGGCAGGTGGCGTGCGCACTCGACATTCCCATCATTGGAATGGGCGGCATCATGACTG
This sequence comes from Actinobacteria bacterium HGW-Actinobacteria-7, assembly GCA_002841275.1. Classification (GTDB taxonomy): domain Bacteria; phylum Actinomycetota; class Coriobacteriia; order Anaerosomatales; family PHET01; genus PHET01. The sequence continues at coordinate 10,542 of PHET01000001.1, forward strand.
CCGAGGACGCCATCGAATTCCTGATAGCAGGCGCAACGTGCGTGGCGGTAGGCACGGGCAACTTCATCGACCCGACCACCACAATGAAGGTCATAGACGGCATCGATGAGTGGTGCCGTTCTCACGGAGTCGAGCAGGTCACCGATCTGGTCGGATCACTGGAGGTTTCCTGGTGACAGTTGAGCTGGAACCCAAGGACCGGTTGATTGTCGCACTTGACTGCGGCGCGACCGAGGCAGTGCAGCTCGCCCACGCACTGAGAGCCACGGTTCGCTGGCTCAAAGTCGGCATGACTCTCTTCTATCAAGAAGGCCCTGCGATTGTGATGGAGCTGCAACGGCTCGGCTACGACATCTTCCTAGACCTGAAGCTCCACGACATCCCGCACCAGGTGAGCGGTGCCGCCCATGCCGTTTCCGGGCTTGGGGTCCAGATGCTCACGGTGCATGCTTCCGGCGGCGAAGCGATGATGCGCTCGGCGTGCGAGGGCGCGCGGTCCGGGGCAGTACTCACCGGGGTGAAGCCACCATCAGTGATTGCGGTGACCGTGCTGACCAGCATGGGAGATGACGGATTGTCCAGCATAGGGGTCGACAGGCCTGCTGAGGCACAGGTGCCGCTTCTTGTGGACCTCGCCATGTCCTCTGGAGTGGACGGCATCGTATGCTCGCCGCTTGAGAGTGCCGGTGTTCGAGCATCCATTGGCCCCAACGCGCTTGTGGTCACCCCCGGGGTACGTCCGGAATGGTCCGAGAAGGGCGATCAGAACCGAATCACCACCCCTGGCGATGCACTCTCTCGAGGAGCGAGCCATCTTGTGATCGGGCGACCAATCACAGCCGCAAGCAGTCCTGTCGAAGCCGCACGGCGAATCATCGCCGAGATGGAGGGAGCAACCAGATGACCGAGACTCTCGATGATGCTGCGATTGTTGAAGCACTCAAGCAAGCCCAGGCTCTCAGAACAGGTCATTTCGTCCTAACGAGCGGTCGCCACAGCGACTCCTACGTCCAATGTGCGCGCATACTTGAAGACCCGGCTTTGACAACTCGACTCGCGCGCAGTGTGGTCGATCGGCTCCCCGCTGATCTTCAGGTCGATATGGTGGCAGCACCGGCGGTGGGCGGGCTGATCATCGGGTTCGCGGTTGCTCAAGCACTGGGGGTAAGGTTCATCTTCAGCGAACGGGAGGCCGGTTCCATGGCCTTTCGTCGCTCCTTCGAAGTGCCGTCCGGTGCGCGCGTACTCGTGGTTGAAGATGTCGTCACAACAGGTGGCAGCGTTGCCGAGGTGATCAAGCTGGTACGGGCCGCTGGCGGTGTCGTTGCGGGTGTGGTCTCGCTTATCGACCGCGGTGGAGAGAAGGCCTTCACGGCGGACTTCTGGCCTCTTCTTCGGCTTGACGTTGAGTCCTGGGAGCCCGATGCGTGCGCGCTTTGTGCCCAGAATATTCCCGTGTATTCACCTGGCTCACGACGCATCGGGTGAAGGGTGTTGGCATCTGTGCAGGTCAAAGGTACGATACGGGAGTCCGAAAGGACGCAGCGCCGTCTCTTGGAGGGGGCCGGCGCAGCGCGATTGGCGCCGTAGCTCGGAAGACGAGGAGTAACGATGGCACTTCCTAACCTGTCACCGGAAGATCGTGCGAAGGCTCTTGAGAAGGCAGCAGCAGTGCGCCAGAAGCGTGCTGAGTATCGTGCAAAGATCAAGGCCGGCTCGATGACGTTTCTGGATGTCATGAAGAAGTCCGAGGATCCGGTCATCGCACGCATGAAGGTCACAACGCTCCTTGAGTCTCTTCCTGGTTTCGGCAAGGCGAAGGCCGCCAAGCTCATGCAGGAGCTCGAGATCTCTGAGAGCCGCCGAGTGCAGGGACTTGGCGCCCGTCAGCGCGAGCAGCTCATGGAACGCCTCGGCTAGGTGCCGCAGAAATCGGACGTCTCCTCCTTTGCACATCAGCGCAAAGGACATCTATTCATTGTCTCGGGGCCGTCAGGCGCGGGAAAAGGCACTTTGGTCAAAGCCCTCTGCGCTGAGCTACCTGATGTCTGGGTATCCGTTTCAGTCACGACCCGGAAGCCGCGTCCCGGTGAGCTGGAGGGTGTACACTATCAGTTCATCTCCGAGACGGAGTTCGATCGGCTGACGACAAGCGGAGGCTTGCTGGAGTGGGCGGAGGTCCACGGCCACCGATACGGCACGCCGCGTGCTGAGGTTGAGCAGAGAATCGCGTGCGGTTATCAGGTGATTCTTGAGATCGATCCCCAAGGTGCGTTCCAGATTCGCGACGTGCTGCCCCGAACGGTATTGGTCTTCATCGTGCCACCTTCGATGGACGAACTCGTGCGGCGCCTGAAGGGCCGCGGGAGCGAGACCGACGAACAGGTCGCGATTCGAATGCAGACAGCAGAGCGCGAGATGGCGCTTGTGGGAAAGTACGACCATGTGGTAGTAAACGACGACGTCTCGCGCGCAACGCGCGAGCTTGTCGAGATAATCGCCCGGTACGCCGACGACGAGGAGTCGTAACATATGTCAGTCATCAAGCCAGAGATCGACGTTCTGCTTTCCAAGGTCGATTCCAAGTACACCCTATGCATCGTGTCCGCCAAGCGTGCCCGGCAGATCAACGGAATGATCCACGGTGTCCGCGACCAGGCGCTGCTCACGATGCCCACCAGTGAGATCGCCAAGTTGACCAGCACCAAGCCGCTGTCACTTGCCATGGAAGAGATCGCCCAAGGCGATGTCTCCTACGAACGCGTGAAGGACGGCTACAAGTAGGCCCGGAGCGCGCGATGACGCAGCGCGTCTGTCTCATCGGCTATCACGAAATCGGCCTCAAAGGCCGCAATAAGAACGGTTTCGAGCGCCGCCTCCGGGACAACCTGGATACGGCGCTCGTTGGCTTGCCGGTAGAGAAGGCTCGAATCCTCGCGTCCCGGCTTGAGGTCGCCCTGACCGATGACACGCAGATAGAGCAGGTCGGGCAGCGGATTTCGCGCGTTCCCGGTGTCGCAACGGTATCGCTGGCCTACAAGACCAATCGGGATTTCGAAGTGATGGAGGCCACGGCACTTCGCGCATTGCGCGAAGCTGGCCCGTGGGAGAGCTTCGCGGTGGTTACCAAGCGCTCGAACACCGACCATCCCGAGACAAGCATCGAGATCAATCGGCGGCTGGGCGCCCACCTGCTGGCCCATGCGGGAGGGAAGGTCGACCTCTCCAACCCGGACGTACGGGTTGGCGTCACCGTGGCTCAGGGATATGTCTACACGTTCACACGCAAGATCAACGGCGTGGGCGGACTACCTGTTGGAAGCGCCGGCAAGATCATCTCCCTCCTGTCCGCGGGAATAGACTCGCCGGTCGCGAGCTGGCGCATGATGCGCCGCGGCGCGACCATCGTAGGAGTTCACTTCTCCGGACGCCCACACACCGGAGACCAAAGCGATCGGCTCGTCGTTGAGATCGGTGAGGTTCTCCGCCGCTCCGGAGGGCTGGGGCGCGTCTACTTCGTCGCCTTTGGAGAGCTGCAGAAGGAGATATCGCTGCTCTGTCCGCCCGACCTGCGCGTTCTCATGTACCGTCGCCTCATGATCAAGGTCGCCGAGAAGATCGCCCGGGTCGAGCGTGCGAAAGCGCTTGTTACCGGCGAGTCCCTCGGTCAGGTAGCGTCGCAGACCCTCGAGAACATCGCTGCAATCGACGAAGCTGCGATTCTCCCGGTACTCCGGCCGCTTGTGGGAAACGACAAGCAGGAGATCATCATCGAGGCGAAGACCATAGGCACCTATGAACTCTCCATATCCGATCATGACGACTGTTGCACGCTGTTCATGCCACGCACGCCTGAGACTCATGCGCGCATCTCTGCGGTTGTCGAGGCGTGGGAGCTGCTAGACATCGATCGCATGGTGGAAGACGCACTGGCGACCCTGTCGTGGCGGGACTTCCCCGGAACGTCGTACCGCTCGCCCAAACCGTGGCATACCCCGACAGGGGAGAGCGGGTGGAGCGTGGCCCAAGTCGCGGCTGCACTGCCGCCTGAGACCCTCGGCTCATGAGCACGCTGCGTATCCTCGCTCTCGAGCCGTACTACGGCGGGAGCCATCGGGCCGTTCTCGATCTGCTGGTCGCACAGATTGACGCCGACTGGACGGTCGTCTCGCTCCCAGCTCGCAAGTGGAAATGGCGGATGCGCGGTGCCGCCATCACCATGGCCCAGGAGGTTCAGGCGCTCGCGGATGTCGTTGGCGCCCCGGCACCATGGGATCTCATCTTCACCTCGACGTTCCTCAACCTCGCAGAGTTCCGTGGCCTGTGCGGCACTCAGGTCGCTACGATACCGGCCATTGTCTACTTCCACGAGAACCAGCTCAGCTATCCCAACCGGCATGTGGCTGAGTGGGACTTGCAGTTTCCGCTCACCAACATCACAACGGCACTCGCGGCGGACAGCTGCATCTTCAACACCGCATGGAACAAGGAGCAGTTCCTTGAGCAGATCCCCGGCTTCTTTCGGCAGTTTCCCGACCATCACCCGGCCGGAGTCGCCGAGCTGATCGCCAAGAAGTCCTCGGTTCTCGCACCCCCGTTCGATCCGGAGCCCTTCGACGCCGTGCCACCGACCCGAGGGCCACGCTGTCGGATCATCTGGCCTCATCGTTGGGAGCACGACAAGAATCCCGAGGAGTTCTTCCACGCTGTCATGGCACTCGCGGCGGAAGGTCTCGACTTCGAAGTAGCGGTCGCCGGTCAGAGCTTTCGCGAGACGGCTGACCTCATGCGAGACGCTGCCGCCGCGCTTGGTACGCGCTTGGTGCACTGCGACGAACCGAAAACGAAGGAGCAGTACGTACAGCTTCTTTCTTCCTCGGATGTCGCCGTATCCACCGCTTCCAACGAGTTCTTCGGGCTCGCGATGATTGAAGCGTGCTACGCAGGCTGCACCCCAGTGGTGCCTGACCGCTTGGCCTATCCTGAGATCTACGTGCCGCGGTATCGCTACGACGGTGCCGACCAACTCGTCGCACGGCTGCGAGACCTTGTACTCCATCGCCCTGCGCCAGGGGAGGCGCGTCTGCTCGCTGCCAGGTTCACGGCCACCCGGCTTGCGCCGGAGTATCAGACGACATTCGCCGCCGTCGCACGCTAGCCGGCTTTCAATCTTCACTCCTGTTCGATCATTTGGGTATCTGCCCAACACAGCTACCTTGTACCGCACGCTACCATGCGATACCATGTACTCCAGCGCATACGTCGACCACCCAGGAGCAAGCCATGACGAGCGAACAAGACCTGTGGGTCTCTCAGATACGCAAGGGTGTGGTCGAGATTGCCGTACTGGGCCTGCTGTCGGGCGAACGGATGTACGGCTCTCAGCTGGTCGAGGAGCTCTCGATACACGAGGAGCTCGCTATCAGCGCCGGAACCGTCTACCCGCTGCTCGCCAGGCTCAAGAAGGGGGGCGTGATCACGTCGACTTGGGCAGAGTCCCCCGTAGGACCGCCCCGCAAGTACTACCGCCTGACGGCGAAGGGGCAGACTCAGCTGACTGGAATGATCCGCGCTTGGGGTTCGGTGCGCAGCGCGGTCGACCTGATTCTGGCAGGGGGCGGAAACTAGTGGCCGTCCAGACGCTCGATCAACTCAATTTGGAAACTCGGCTCATACTCGAGAAGTTCCTCGATTCGGTCTCGTTGAATATGCGCTCATCCAATGCGGATGTGACACAGGAGACTGTCGCGGCACTCACCGGTGATCTTCTCGGTGAACTCGATGCCGATTCCACTCCATCGGATGCCCACCGGGTCTTGGATCGCTTAGGTGCCGCGCGTTCGTTCGGATCCGCTGTTGACCAGCTCTCGACGCGCGCTGCCGGGACCTTCCTTGGCGTGCCCTACGACGTCCGCCTCCCAACGGCGGAGCGTCTGGCCGGTCGTCTATGGGACCCCCGCAATCCGCGTGTATTCGTCCCACGTGTGTTCGGCGCTGGCTGGGACATCAACTTCGGCGCTATTGCGGTCAGTTTGCGTCTGATTGAACCGGATTCAGAAGATGAACCGTTCGCTGCGGTTCCAGTCGATGTCTTCCTCAAAGCCCTGAGCGTGCCGCTCGCCATGACGGCGGCTATCGGCCTGTCGTACGGCGTCCTCCGGGGAGAACTCCCTGATCAGCTGCCCTCGCACTGGAACTTCGCGGGCCACCCCGACGACATGTGGTCGACAACTGCCATGTTCTTGGCCACTTTCGGGCTCGCGGCGCTCCCAACGGTATGGGCAGCGTGGTCCACGCTCAAACAGCGCAGCGCGCTGGCTCGTGGCGCAACCATCGGCCTGGCTTCATTTGCAGCTTCTCTTGCGTGCGGGGTCTGGCTGCTGAGCCTCATCACCGTAGGGGGTGGTCCGCAAGCGTGGTGGATTCCACTCGCCGTCATCCTGCCTTCGTTCGTCGTCACGCTTGTCGTCTTCGCCGCGTTGGCTCGTATAGGACGGTCCGCTGAGCTCAAACGGGACCTCGAGGACGCTCCTGACGGAAGGGATCATCGATGAACGACGCGCGCGGCGAAACCACTGAGCACGCAAACAGCACTGTCGCCTGGGGAAGGGTTGCCCTGTTCTATGGCATAGCACTCGGGATGGTGTCACTGCTGGGCGTGGCCTTCGCCCTGTCCGGTGCAGACTTCTTCTTTGGTCGCAGCTCGACCTTCCTGCAGCTTGTGGTGGCGTTTCTCTACATGCCGATGCCGTTGGTTGCCGGTCTCATCGTCGAGCGAGTTGCAGGAAGACGTCCTGAAATCCGACGCATCTGGGCAGAGTTCAAGCCGAACTGGCGGCGCATTCTACTGGTGACCGTTGCAGCGGCATCAGCGATCTACCTGTTGGAAATGGGACTCACCGCGCTACTGGGCAACCTACTTGGCGTCAAAGGCGTGGGACATCTGGTGTTCACGCAGAAGGGGCTGATAGAAGTACTGACCACGCTACTGCCTGCACAGGTGGCAGACGGCCTGACGACCTCGAGCATGCCCGCCGTCCTCGCGCTGTACCCTCTGGGACTCGTGGCGGGCATCGGCGCCGGCCTGACCATCAACGGCCTGTTCGCGTTCGGTGAAGAGTACGGATGGCGCGGGGTGCTCATGGACGAACTCGCGCCGCTTGGTGCGGTCAAAGCCAACCTACTGACCGGCGTAATGTGGGGCCTGTGGCACGCGCCGCTGATTCTCTTGGGGTTCAACTACGGTGCAGATCGCATACTCGGCGCGTTCATGATGTGTCTGTGGGTCACGCCGTTGAGCTTTCTGCTGTGGCGCGCGCGTCAGTATTCCGGCTCTATCGTCGCCCCGGCAATGATTCACGGTGCCTTCAACGGATCAGCCGGATTCTTCATGCTGCTGATCGCGGCGAAGACGCAACTCGTTGGAGCGCCGGTGGGGCTGGTTGGAGCTCTGGGCACATTCATTGCCGCGGTGCTGGTGTGGTGGCTGACCGCGCGCGCAGTCAGTACACGCGCTCAGCAGCCCACCGAGTCGAACTGACACCTCACTCGCAATGAGCTCGTCTCGCCGCCAGCACATCGAACTCCAGGTGGTCTCGCTCGATGGCTGACACCGCCGAGAAGACTTCGATGATGCGGGCGTTGGTGGCCCGGGCCACAACTTCGGCGTAGAACTCGGCCGCACGCTGCTCGCGCGCTGCCGACTCGGTAATCGCGTCGCACCAGCCGCCGGCATCCCCTTCGGGAATCGCTAGGTCATCGGGCTTCGTTTCACCCAACAGTTTGCAGAACAGCGAGCAGTGCTCGGCCTCCACGCGTGACAGCCTCTTGTAGGCACTGGCTAGGGTCTCGTCGTGCTCCAGCGAAGCCATCGCGGCATAGAACCGGGCATTCGATCGTTCAATACCGATTGCGGTCTCGAGGTCGTCCCGCTCGAGCTCAGTCAGCTGTACCCGGTTCTCGTCGCCAGAGAATCCATCACCTTCGACCATGAAGTGCTCCGCGGCTCCGCAGAACGGACAGCGCGACGGCGCGCTCGCACCAAGATAGGTCTCACCACAGATCCGACATCGGTACATCTTCACGATAATGCCCCCCGTTCTCCCTCGATAGGTCCTTCTAGAAGAGCAACAATGGTCTCGGCAAAATCCCGAGCGGCCTCGGGGCCGTTCGCCGTCACGACACAGCCGTCAACAACAACCGGACCGTCCTCCCATAGCGCACCGGAAGCCACCAGATCCTCGCGCTGACTCGGGAACGCCGTCGCCCTCACTCCGTCGAGCAGCCCCGCGTGGGCGAGCGTTGATGGAGCAATGCAAATCGCTGCGAGAAGAGCCCTGCGATCCAACGTCTCACGTGCTAGGGCGTGTGCAGTCGCGTCATCGAAGAACACCTGCGCGCCCGCACCTCCGACAAACACCACCGTGTCCCACGCCCCTCCGAGCGCGTCGCCAAGCGACAGCTCGGCAGTCGCATGCATGCCCAGCTTGCCGATACAGTCACCCGGGCTGATGCTCGCGGTTGTCACTACGATTCCGTTTGTTTCGAAGATCTGCTTGGGTTCTGCATACTCCTCATCCCGAAAGAGGGTCGGAGCGATGACGAGCAGTGCGGATTTCATGGAATGCTCCTCGAGCTGTTGACCCGGTCATAGGAAGATTCTACCCTCACCAAGGTTCACTTCTGCCGCCGGCACGGCCAAACGCATATCGAGGCTCTCTATCGGAGGTATTCGTGCCAGAGGATTCACGTCCAGACACAGGTGTCCGTTCCGAGCCCGCAACCGCCGAGGTTGGCAGCGACCGCCCCTTGGCACCGCGCTGGCAGCGTGTGGTTTCGAGTCGCTGGCTGTACAAGACGATCTTCCTGTTGTATTTCATCTTCGCTGTCGTTCAGCTTCTCAGGTTCGAGAAGTGGGCGAGAGGCAGCGGTCCGTACGTCCCGCGTCCTGAGTCTGTAGCTGGCATGTTGCCCATCGGCCATTTCACGAGCTTCTTCGCCTGGGTGCGCGGCGGGGGATGGGACATGCTGCTCCCCGCAGGACTGGTCATCATCCTGATGTCACTTGCTGTCTCGCTCGCGTTCAAGCGAGGGTTCTGCGGCTGGATATGTCCCGTGGGCACGGTGTGGGAGCTCTTCGCAGCCCTGGGGCGCCGCCTCTTTGGTCGAAACGTCCGCATTCCGCGATGGCTCGATCTAGCAGGTCGTGGTTTCAGGTACCTGCTGGCGTCTCTATTCATGTTCGCTTTGATGGTCGTGCCGCTCAGCGAGGCCGTGGGCTTCAGACAACTCCCCTACATGTGGACGGCTGATCTCAAGATCGTGCACCTCATGGCGCAGCCCTCTTGGTTGGCCGTTGCAGGTCTTGCTGCAGTGCTGTCGGTCCTGTTCGGACCTGTCTGGTGCCGCTATCTGTGTCCGCTTGGTGGCTTGTATTCATCTGTCGGAGCTGCGTCTCCCTGCGCCGTCAGCAGAGATGCCGAGATCTGCATACACTGCGGCCGCTGCGCGCAGGTGTGCCACGCTTTCGTCGATCCTTCCAAGGTCTCGCGCGTACATGCACCTGAGTGCGATGGATGCATGGACTGCGTGAAGGAATGTCCGGTCGACGGATGCCTCGAAGCCAAGGCATTCTCACGCGTGCGCATCGCTCCATGGGTCTGGCCGCTGCTGGTGATAGGGTTGTGGCTCATCATCTTTGGATTTGCCAGTGCCACGGGAAACTGGACCTCCCATATCCCACCAGAGCAGTACCGCCAGGTCATACAGGCGGGAATCCTCGAGCAGCGTACGCAAGGCTTTCTGGAGTAGACGCCTCGTCTGCGGCGTGCGAATCCGCGCGGCACTCACACCCCCTGTGGTGGCATCTGCTATCGTGTACACAAACTTGTACACACGACACTTGATTGCTGCAATCGACCCCTTCGAGAGGACACCCTCCATGCTGGAAGCCACACGCATAGGCGACGGAGTCGACGCCCGCGTTGCAGAGTTCGCTGCACGCCGAGAGGCCCTTGTTTCGGCCAATCGCTACTTCTACCTGCAGCCCACGGTGGGTAAGACCAACAATCGTGTTGAGATGAAAGACGGACGCGATATGGTCATGTTGGCGTCCTACAGCTACCTCGGACTCATCGGCCATCCTCGGATTGAGGCAGCTGCCCAAGAAGCTATCGAGCAGTACGGGACCGGTGCCGGGGGAGTGCGACTCCTTACCGGTACGACCGACCTCCATGAGCGACTTGAGGCGCGTATCGCTGACTTCTGCAGCCGCGAAGACGCCTGCGTCTACTCGTCCGGCTACATGACGAATATTGCGATCATCACCGGACTCACCGGTCCCGGCGACCTTGTCCTGATGGACAAGCTCGATCACGCGTCGATCGTCGACGGATGTCTGCTGTCAGGCGCGAAGTGGCACACCTACCGACACAACGATATGGATCATCTGGAGCGTCTGCTTGAGAAGAATGCTGGGGAGTACGGCACGATTCTCGTCGTTGCTGACTCTGTCTTCTCAATGGATGGCGACGTGATGGACCTTCCCGGCACAAAGGCGCTATGCGAGCGATACGGCGCCCGTCTCATGGTCGACGAAGCGCATTCCGTCGGTTCTCTCGGCGCGACCGGCCACGGCATCGAAGAGCATTTCGACATGATCGGGTCAATCGATTTCAAGATGGGCACCTTGAGCAAGTCGATCCCGAGTGTTGGAGGGTACCTAGCCGGACCACACGAGCTCATCGACTATCAGCGTCATATGTCCCGGCCGTTCATCTTCTCCGCTGCGCTGCCGCCTGCTCAGACCGCTGCCGCGCTTGCGGCCTTCGATGTCATCGAGGATGAGCCGTGGCGTGTCAAGCAGCTTCACGACGTCCAGCGCAGATACACGAGCGGCCTCAAGGCGCAGGGCTGGAACACCATGGAGTCGACCACGTGCGTGGTGCCGGTGCTCGTGGGCGACGAAGCCAAGACGATGGATCTCACTCGCATGCTCTTCGATGCCGGGATATTCGTGTGCCCGATTGTTCACCCCGCCGTGCCCAGAGGCAGCGACCGCCTTCGTACCTGCCTGATGGCGACTCACACGGATGCGGACCTGCAGCAGGCCCTGGACGCGTTCGAGCATGCCGGAAGGCAACTGGGGCTCATCTGACACTGCGTGCGAACCTGGCTCCCGAGCTGATAGAATCTGTGATTGTGAGCAGTGGAAAGTGGGGGACTGCCGTTCAGCGTAGACAATCACAGGGAACGTGATGCAGGGGACTCGTGCGTTCGTGCCGCCCAAAGTCCAGCCGTCGGTTCTTGTGGCATGGCTATTTGCTGCCGTCGTGTTGGGTGCATATACCATCCTCCGGTTCGCGGTCGCCACACCTTCGGCCGTGGGAATCTCACAAGTGCTGTTCCTCAGCGGGCCGCTACTCGCACTCGCGTTCTCGACAGCAGCAACGTGGGCCGCTCCTTCCCGGACACGCGCTCAGTTCATCTGGCTGCTTCTCTCGGCCAGCATGGGCCTGCTTCTGGTTTCTGAGTGCCTGTACAGCTGGCAAGCTGTGTCTGAGGGAGCCGGACCACTTAGCCTCAACGTGGCCGACCTGCTGAATCTGATCGCGCTCGTGCTTGTGCTAGCGCTGATGGGCGCCATCTCCGGGATCGACCGGCGCGCTTGGCGGAGAAACGCTTTGCTCGTGGTCAACTGCCTGGTTGTTGCAGTGGCAGCCTTTGCGCTGTTGTACGGCGTGTGGATCGGCGAGTTGGCCTCGTCGATCGCCACCGTATACGCAATCACTATGACCGCCTATTCCGTATTCGGTCTGATGCTATTGATCCTTGTGGGCTTCGTCTGGGTCGAGATGGGTCCCGTCCGCGAAAGCAGCTCATCTCGACTCATCATCACAGCAATCGTGGTGTATGCGGCGGGCCTGTGCTTCTGGCCGCTCTGGCGGCTGTCATCGGAGGCGCATGTCTCAGCCCTCTGGGCAGAGATCGTCCTTGACGTTCTGCTTCTCACAGCCTACCTGCTGGTCTTTCTCGCTGGAGTCCACCGCATCGAGAATGCGACTGCGGACTGGCTCCGAACACCGGCCGTAAGCTATCGCTTTCCGGTTCCGTGGGTAGACATGACCGTGTCGGCGATGGCGACCGTTGTGGTACTGGCCAGCGGCTGGGGAGCCTATCAGGCCGGACGGCTCTCGCCTGGCAGAGATGTCTACCTAGGAGTACTGATTGCCTCAACGCTACTTGCCGTCTGTCGTACCGTGCTGGCGGCGCACCTGGACGAGCGGTTGGGGACCCGCTTGATAACAGACGAAGTGACCGGGACACAGAACGCTCGCGGGCTCGATGCGAGAGTCGCTGTCTACCTGGCTTCCGCCACGCGGTTTGGAGAGAGCTTCGTTCTGATCATCGCCGCTGCTGACAGGTTCTCACATCTTGGCGACAGACTCGGGCCGGAACTGGGCGACGAGGCCCTCGCCAGAGTCGCCAGCGTGCTGACCGAGGGACTCGAGGGTACCGGTCAGGTATTCAGCCTGCTCGGTGATCGGTTCGCAATCCTCGCACCAATAGCAGATTCCAGCGAGGCCGGCCGGCTTGCCTCAAGGGCCAGAAGCCTGGTCCGTTCGGTGGTCGTCGCGGGCAGGGGACTTGAATGCTCGGTAGGATTCGCCTTGTGCCCGGATGACGCGATTGTGCAGGATGCGCTCGTACTCAGAGCGGAGCAAGCGCTCGCGTGGGCGCAGAGTCACGGTGGCGGTCAGATCGTGCGTCATGACGATCACATTGAGCGCGCGATCGGGATGAACGCCCGCACCAACACGCTTGAGAGAAGTTCACGACTTGATATGGTCCGAGCCCTTTCCGCCGCAGCCGACGCACGCGATCGCTCCAACACTGCTCATTCACGACAGGTAGCCGCCCTTTCGCGATCACTGGCCGAGCGTCTGGGATTCGATGAAGAGCACTCCGAACGGGTACAGATCGCGGCACTGCTGCACGATGTCGGCAAGATCGCATTGGCTCGCGACGGTCACCCCGATCGGTCGCGATACTTCCCACGCGACGAAACCGTGGGCCAACATGCGCAGCTCGGTGCACGGATGCTCGAATCACTCGGGGCAGAGGACATCCCCGTCTGGGTTCTCCACCACCACGAGCGATGGGACGGACAAGGCTGCCCGAGCGGAGTTGCGGGAGATATGATTCCGATTGAGGCTAGGATCATCGCCATTGCCAATCACTTCGACCGCCGTATCTCCGGTGCGCTTCACGGTTCGCCGATGTCCAAACTGGCCGTACTGCAAGATATTGATCTAGGCATCGGCACACTGTTCGATCCTGCCCTCGCGGAGATGTTCATCGAGATGATTGCTTCGTCCCAAGGCTTCGGGTGGGCCGGATGGGGACACGACTCGTGAGGTACACAGACTACAAGCCGCTGCCTACGTGGCTGCGTTCATTGGCGTGGATCTCGGTCGCTGCACTGTTCGTTGCGCGTCTCGTCATCGGTTCGCTTGGCCTTGATTGGCGGACGGAAATCGTTGTCTCCGACTCCGTGACCTACTTGCTCCCCATGGTAGTGGTGCTCTTCTTGGCGTTTGCCGCGAGTGTACGTACACGCGGCGCGGTCGAGCACGCACTCTGGGGGATGCTTGCGGCAGCCACGGTACTGGGCTTTGCAGCGGAATCATACTGGACGTGGTATTCGGTCAGTATCGACCTGCACGGCCCGCCGCCCGGATCATGGAGCTACGTGTTGCGCTTGGGCGCTTTCATGTTTCTCTTCTTCGGAGTGAGTCAAATGACGCGCTGGGGTTCGCACGGACTGGTATCTCGATTGCGAACCCATCTGGATATCCTGGGCATCGGCGCCATGGTCTTCTCGGTTCTGTATATGGGTTGGACCTATCCAACGATGAGTACCGTTCCTCGCGCGAGCAACGCAGGTGCGGTTGTGATGGCCCTCTACCCGATTACGGGGGCACTACTTCTGCTAGGCACGAAGGCGGTATTCGTCGGCTGGAAGACACATCGTTGGCGAGTGTGGGAGCGTCTGACGACGGCCTCGTTCGGGATGACCGCAGCTTCTCTGCTCGTGACGCCGATCTGGTACCCAGCATTTCTCAGGTCGAGCAACCTCGGGCCAACCTGGCTGACCACGTACCTCGGGGCGGGCTATGCAATCCTAGGGGTCGCAGCGGTCTACCGACTCAGCGCACAATCCGACGAAGCCATTGTCGAACCGTGGCCCATGTCGTCTGAAGTTGGATGGTGGAAAGGTCGGTTCCGTCTCATGCTGATGGTGCTGGGCTTGCCGCTGATGGGCTGGGCCGCCGTCTCCATTCGAAATACCGACAACTCTCGCACCTTGGTGGGCGCGACTGCGACCCTCGCACTTGCGATTGTTGGTCGCGCGTTGCTCGACGACGTCATGCGAACGCGCAACCTCATACAACATGCGACCGACCAGGTGGTCTGGCCGACCAGCAGGGCACAATTCGAGCGGTGCGTTCTCGAAGCGATTGCACGTGCTTGTGAAGCTGGCGCGCCCCTGAGTCTGGTCATCTTCGCAGAACCGAACGCGCCAGCATTCAACCAAAGTCCTGGGACATCGGACCGATACCAATCAGCGGCCAGGATCGCTGAAGCGATTCGCAGTTCGGGGGGGCAAGTTGGATCGTCATTCCGACTGAGCAATAGCCAGTTCGCAGTCGTGTGCGAACGCACGGATGTCCACGAGGCGGCGACATTCGCACGGCGGCTGTGGCTTCGCTACAGGCGCAGCCCCGGCGAGTCCGACGTGGCACCCGAGCTCTTCTCGGGAGTTGCGGGGTATCCCCAGCACGGTCAGGACGTCCAGCCCCTTCTGGCTGCAGCTCAGCTTGCGTGTCAGCAGGCTTCCGGCACCGACGGAGAACCGGTGGCCATATACGACCCGGAGTCCTGCACGAAGGAAGCCGGTCCTGTCGATAGCAGCCGACTTCGTATCATTCGGGCCACCGTGCGCTCGCTTGCACAGACCGTCGACGCACGCGATCCTCTCTCCCAGGACCATTCGACCAACGTCTCAGAGCTGGCGACAGCCCTCGCACAAGTACTTGATCTCCCTGACGAACAGGTGCATATGATCGGCCTTGCCGCCCTGATGCACGACGTGGGGAAGGTCGGGCTGAGCGACTACCTCCTGCTGAAGCCGGCGCCGCTGACGGCCGAGGAGCAGCTCGAGTATGAAGAACACGTCATGCTCGGCGAAATGATTCTTGCGCCGGCGAATATCGACGAGGTGCTACCGGCGGTCCGTCACCACCACGAAAGATGGGATGGTACAGGCTATCCCGACGGGCTCTCGGGGCACGACATTCCGCTGGAGGCTCGTGTTCTCGCCGTCTGCGACGCATTCGAGAAGCTCACCGCTGACCGTGAACATGGGGAGACGCGGGACACCGAGGACGTGCTGCTCGAGCTGGAGCGTGGCTCTGGCACGCTCTTCGATCCGGTCATTTCGGCCGTCTTCTGCCGACTGATTCGCGGGCTTCGAACGCCACAGGCGGAATCATCAGACAACCAACGAAAGCCCACGAGCGAACCCAACCATGCATTCTAGAGCGAACGAGCAACTTCGCTGACGTCTCTGGGCTGCTCAGCCCGCTTGAACCCGGGGAGAGCGCTCGCGGGCGTCCGAGCCTCGTACGTCGGCACGCCCTCCTGCTTCAGAAACACCCCGATGGGAACCCTGCACGTCTCGGGTGAGCAGCTCATCTCATGGAATGTCGTCAGCGAAAGTCCCAGCGCACCTGCGCGATCAGAGATATCCCAGTTCTCATCTTCGAGTTTGTAGACACGGTCTCGGAACCACGAGAAGGTATTGAGCTTGTTCCATGTGACGCAGGGTTGTAGCACGTCGACGACGGCGAATCCGTCGTGCGAGAGCGCCTCGATGTAGAGCGAGGCCAGGTGAGGGATGTCGCCGGCGAAGCCGCGAGCGACGAATGTCGCTCCTTCCGCGAGAGCAAGTCCCACGGGATTGACGGGCTGCTCCAGTACCCCTGACGGTGTCGAGACGGTCTTCATCATCTGCTCGGTAGTAGGAGACGCCTGCCCGGCTGTGAGCCCATATATCTGGTTGTTGTGGATGATCGCCGTCAGGCTGACATTACGGCGACACGAATGAACGAAGTGCCCCAGCCCGATCCCGTAGCCATCACCATCGCCCATCTCGACGATGACCTGCTGATCCGGCCGCGTGAGCCGGTAGGCGGTCGCGGGAGGTAGAGACCTGCCGTGCAGCCCGTGGAAGCCCTGCACGTCGTAGAAGTCAGCCCCGTTGCCGTGACAGCCGATGCCCCAGAACATGGTGAAGTCCTTCTTCGCCCAGCCCATCTCGGCGAGTGCGCGCTTGAGTGCCTCGAACATGCCGTAATTCCCGCATCCCGGGCACCAGGTAGGCTTGTTCCCAGAGGCGTAGGTGGATAGGTCCGTCACGACATCACTCTCCGTCCTGCGGCGCGATAGTCCCGGCTTGGGTCAATGTGACCGGCTTACCGAGAAGACCGCTCACGGTGGCGTAGATGAGCTCTGGCGAGAAGGGGCGACCGTCACTTCGGCGCAACCGGTGGTCGGGCGCCCTCAGACACTGCTCCCGTACCAGACCCTCGAGCTGACCGGTCGCGTTTCCTTCGATGACCAGAGTCTGGGCTGCGGAATCGATGAACCGAGAGACCTCGGCGGCAGGGAAGGGCGCCAAGGTCACGATTTGGAGCAGATTGACAGCGATCCCATCTGCCGCGAGCCAGTCGAGTGCCTGGAGTGCTGGCATCTTGGTTGTCCCGAAGCACAGAATGCTCAGAGGTGCGGAGTCGGGCCCGAACCGATTCGGCGGGGGGACGATCGACTCGGCAAGCGCGATCTTCTTGAGCCGCTTGGTGTTCTGCTGGGTACGCACTGTCGCAGACTCGGCCTGTGCTCCATACCCGGCCTCGTCGTGCTCGTAGGAGTTCACGAGTTGCACGGCACCCTCAACGCCCGGCAAGACGCGAGTGGAAACACCGGAGTCTGTGACCCGGTATCGCAGGTAGCGACCTGAAGGGTCCTTCAGTTCGGGATGGTCGGCGAGATCTCCTTCCGAGACCAGCTGACCCCGATCGATCGACACGTTCTGCATGTCGAATGGCGCGCAGGTACTCCGATTGTCCGAAAGGTAGCTGTCCCCAAGTACGATTACCGGCGTCTGGAGAACATCGGCGAGATTGAACGCTTTCCACGTGAGATCAAAGGCCTCCTGGTGATCACCCGGCGCAAAAACGATTCTGCAGAACTCTCCTTGAGACGCGTGCAACGCGAAGCGCAGATCGCTCTGCTCCGTCCATGTGGGCATGCCAGTGGCAGGGCCAGGCCGGGTCAACAGACCCACGACGCAGGCGCTCTCGCTGACTCCAGCTAGACCGTAGGCCTCGACCATCAAGGCGAACCCTCCGCCCGCCGAAGCACACATCGACCGGGTACCTCCGAACGCACCCCCGACGACCATGTTCATCGCAGCGAGCTCGTCTTCTGTGTGCTTCACGACCACGCCGGCGTTCTCGCCGTGCTTCGCCATGAAGTTCAGTAGCGATGACGCGGGTGTCATGGGGTACGCGCAGTACAGACCTATCCCGGCGGCCAGGGCCCCTAGCCCGATCGCCTCATTTCCATCGACGGATATCGAGTCGAACGGACTGTCAGGCACGCCGAGCGTGTAGGGGAACGCGCACTTCACCTCGGTGGCATGTCGGTAGCCCTCCGTCGCGATGACGATGTTCTGCTCGGCGATCTCGGGGGCCTTGTGGGCGAACTGCGCGCGTATCGACCTGACCAGCCCATCAAGAGGGAACTCCATGTGGCCCAGTGTCGCGCCCAACGCAGCCACGTTGCGCATCACCTTCATGCCACCCGCATCGCGCACTATCTGCATCAGGGGAACCGGAACCAGACACAGGTCTCCTCGGCTGAGCGTGTCCGTCTCATTTGGCTCGAAGTCTGCGGGGTCGTAGATCACGGCACCCCCGGCTGTCAGCTCGCGTACGTGCTCCGCCATCGTGAACCGGTCCAAAGCGACAAGGATGTCGGTGGCCATGACGTGGCTGAGAATCGGACGTGCGCTGATGCGCAGATGGTAGGTGTTGTGACCACCCTTGATGAGCGATGGGTACTCGGTCAGATCGAAGCAGTGGTAGCCCGAGCGCGCGAAAACGCGAGAAAGTGACTGACCCGCCGCTTTGATGCCGAACCCCGCTGGACCACCGATCCTGATACGGACCTCTGGGCCATACGGCGCCGGTTGGGTCATCGTGAACTCCTTGTCCTGGCCGAGAACTGCTTCTTGCCTCGTGGTGGTATCTTCCCCACGACAGGACTCGCCCGGCGCACATCGTGCGATACTTGCGTTATGACTACTGCAAAGACACCCACCGTTCTGCTCGGCGTGACCGGCTGCATCGCGGCTTACAAGGCGTGTGAACTCGCTCGTGAGCTCATGCGTTCGGGTTGTCGCGTCAAGGTCGTCATGACTGACAACGCCACGCGCTTTGTGGGTCCCACCACATTTCGTGCGCTCACGGGTGAACCTGTGGCGGTATCACTCTGGGACGAACCGTCGGCGCGAGTGCACCACATCTCACTCGCGCAGGAAGCTGACGTGCTCGTCGTGGCTCCCGCGACCGCGAACTTCATAGCGAAGTTGGCACACGGACGTGCAGACGACCTGTTGAGCACCGTTGCACTGGCCACGCAAGCCCCCACAATCGTCGCTCCCGCCATGAACGTGGCGATGTGGCAGTCTGACGCGACCCGAGACAACGTCGCCGCTCTCACAGCTCGAGACGTCACGGTGATCTCTCCGACCGCAGGCGACCTTGCATGCGGAGACACGGGCGAAGGCCGGCTTGCGGAGGTTCACGATATCGCCGACGAGGTGTTGGCTCAAGTTCGACGAACACGGGACCTCGAAGGCGTCCGAGTGCTCGTCACTGCGGGTCCTACGCACGAGATGATCGATCCGGTGCGATTCATCGGCAATGCATCCAGCGGCAAGTCCGGATTCGCCATTGCCGCGGAAGCGCGAGCTCGCGGCGCTCATGTCACGCTTGTGTCCGGTCCGACCACGCTGCCCAATCCCGCCGGCGTTGACGCTATCAGGGTGGTCAGCGCCCTTGAAATGGCCGCGGCAGTCTCGTCTGTGTACGAATCTACCGATGTCGTGGTCGCCACCGCCGCAGTCTCGGACTTCAGGCCGCTCGCGACCAGTCCTCAGAAGCTGAAGAAGGACTCTGCTGCGCTCACAATCGAGCTTGTACGCAACCCTGATATTCTGGCCAGTCTCGGCAACGACAAGGGGGGTCGACTACTTGTCGGATTCGCGGCTGAGACCACCGATGTTGTCGCGCATGCACATGCCAAGGTGACCGCGAAGAACCTTGATCTGGTCGTTGCGAATGACGTTTCGGATTCCTCGCTGGGGTTTGGGACTGACGACAACGTCGTATGGTTCGTCGCGCACGAGAGCCAAGAAGAGCTCTGCCGGATGCCTAAGAGGATGATTGCTCGAGCTCTGTGGGACAGGATCGCCTCCGACGCCCGCGCTGCTACCGCCAAACGTACGAAGGGGGACCTCGCGTGATCAGAACGATGGAAGGACAGGCCAAGAGGATTGCGGCCTACGTTGGAGAGAACGAGACCTACGAGGACCGTCCTCTGTACCAAGCACTCATCGAACAGGCTCGTATCCAAGGTTGCGCCGGCGCAACCGCCTTGCGCGGTCTATCCGGATTCGGCGCCGCGAGCCGCGATGTCGCCAAGCACGGCAGACGCATGTCGACTGACTGCCCTGTAATGGTAGTGGTAGTAGACTCTCCGCCTCGTATCGCCGCTTTGGCCGAAGTCTGGTCCGCCATGATTCCCAGCGGCCTCGTCACACTCGAAGACGTGGGAGTGATTCTCTACTGCGCGGAGGGCGACTGCAAGGAATAGTCACGATTATGGGTTGAACCCGCAGGCCACGCGTCGTAGACTAACGACTCGCCGCCTAGCGGCTTCGGGCTGTAGCGCAGTTTGGTAGCGCACTTGACTGGGGGTCAAGGGGTCGCAGGTTCAAATCCTGTCAGCCCGACCATATGAAGTTGCAGGTTGAGGGCTTGTTCTCGGAAACCGGGGCAAGCCCTCTCCTCAAAGCTGGGCACGCGTCGCAGTGTCTCGTTTCCGCGAATCGATACTTGCTGCGCATTGTCTCTCCCGGCCTCAGGCCGAGAAGTTGGCCTTGGACCCCACCGGCCACCAACGTGCGATGCTGCGGCCACATTTGAGTTGGCACGACCGCTCCGTATACTACGAGTAGCGGCGCACCAGTAGAGGAGCGTCGCTTCAGCGCCTCTGGGATCGGGAGCACATGTCATGGTGCGACGGAAGAACGCATGCGAGCCCAGGTGAGTGCGGCATGGTGACAGAATGGACGGGCGTCCATCGCGCCGCAGCCGCCGTGGTGGCTGCGGCGGTAGCTCAGGGTGACGGCGCGCTAAACGAGTGGCAGGCGAAGGTGCTGCTCGCCAGCTACGGGATCTCCGTCCCCGAGGGTGACCTTGCGCGCGACGAAGTCGAGGCCGTAGCCATCGCTCGGAGGCTCGATGGTCCGGTGGTCGTCAAGGCCATTGGACCGCGCATCAGCCACAAGACGGAACACGGGCTGGTCGCTCTCGATCTTCGCGGGGACGAGGCCGTCCGCGCCGCCGCGCGCTCCCTTCTGGCGCTCACCAAAGGCCAAGACGCCATGCTCCTCGTCGAGCGGATGGTCCGGGGAGCACGCGAGTTCATGATCGGCATGAAGCGCGATCCTTCCTTCGGCCCTGTTGTCGTCTTCGGAGTCGGAGGGATCTTCGCCGAGGCCCACAAGGACATCACACTGGGCGTGATGCCTTTGGAGGACCGGGACATCGAAGGCATGCTCGCCGGGATCAGGGCCAGCGCACTGCTCGACGACTTCCGCGGCATGGCGCCCGTGGATCGCGCGAAACTGGCCGGAGCACTACGTGCGCTCGCGCGCATTGCCCAGGACCACCCATCCATTACCGAGATCGACGTGAACCCCCTCATCGTTGAGGGCACGAAGCCGGTGGCTGCGGACGCACTCGTGATTCTCAATTCCGCCGCACCGCTGGATGCGTCTGCATCCCTCCCACACGTCACCTCGTCCCCTGATCTGACCCCCTTGTTCGCGCCGCGCGCCGTCGCGGTCGTCGGCGCGTCGAACGACCCAAACAAATGGGGCGGATGGCTCCTCCGTAACCTCATCGACGGGGGCTTTGCCGGTCCGATCTACCCTGTCAACGGTCGCGGTGGCACCGTGTCCGGTCTGCCAGCCTTCAGCAGCATCGCAGAGCTGCCGGAAGCTCCGGACCTGGCGTTGATGGCAGTAGGAGCCGCCCACGTGAATGGTGCGCTCGAGCAGTGCGGCGAGCGCGGGATCCCCGTCGCCCTCGTGGTGGCTGCCGGCTTCTCGGAGGCTGGCGAAGCGGGAGCTGCTATGGAGGCACAGCTGGTAAACACGGCCCATGAATCGGGGGTCACACTCATCGGCCCCAATTGTATGGGCCTTCTCGCGACGCACAGCCGGCTGCACGCCGTCGGCTTCCTGGAGCTGAGACCGAAAGCCGGCGGCCTCAGCATCATCTCCCAGTCCGGCAACATCGGCGTGCAGCTCATCACCAGGGCCGAGCGACGCGGCGTTGGCATCGACAAGTACGTGTCGGTCGGAAACCAGGCCACCACGAGCGCACTCCATGTGCTGGACGCGCTGGGAGACGACCCGGAGACCACAGCTGTCCTCGTCTATCTCGAAGAGGTCGGCGACGGCCGTCGCTTCCTCGACGTCATGCGCCGCATCACCCTTAAGAAGCCCGTGGTGATCCTGCCCGGCGGCATGACGGATTATGGCCGCCGCGCAGCTGCATCGCATACCGGCGCTATGGCGGGTTCGACTGATACCTTCCTGGCCGCAGTCCGTCAAACGGGCTGCCTCGTGCGAACGGGCCCTGACGAGAGCATGGACCTGGCGTTGTGTCTGAGCGCGCTCCCTCTGCCAGCGGGCCGTCGCGTGGCTATCATGACCCTGGGTGGAGGGTGGGGTGTGCTGGCGGCGGACGAGCTGGCGCGCAACTCCCTCGAGCTGGCTGCGCTTGAGCCTCACGTTCTCGCCGCGCTCGACGCGCTCTTGCCCGGCTACTGGTGCCGCAGTAACCCCGTCGACCTCGTGGCTGCCGTCAGCCCGGATCTCGCAGCCAGCACGCTAACGATGCTCGCCCAGAGCGAGGTCGTCGATGCCGTGGTCGTACTGGGCATCCTCCGCAGCCCGTCCACCGGCTGGACGTCAGACGACCCCGTGTCGGCCGGCGTACCGGGCGGACCCGGGCGCGGCAGCTTCAACCCCGCCGAGGTCGCCTTTCTCGAGCGTGTATCGGAGCTCATTGAGAGCACCGGCAAGCCGATCATCAACGTCCCCCTGCGCCCAATCGAGGCCGCGACCTTCCCGGGCGGCACGCGACACGATCCGGTCATCCTCTACTCGCCGGTCGCTGCTGTGCGCGCTCTTGCCGCCATGGCCTGGTACGGGGAGTACGTCGCCGCGCAGGCGGGTGCCACGCTCCCCTGATGCAACAGCACTTCAGGACGTAGCCTCCCGTTCGGAGCATTCCGGTTTCGGGTATATCTAGAGCACCCCGGTGAGCTCGCTCGAGTGGGTTTCGGCTTGAATGACTGACGACCACAAGAGACTCGCTTCGGACTTCAGGGCAGCTGTCCCCGATAGACTAAGACGCGAGGAGGCATCATGAGTGAGATTCGCACGCCATCCATCGCTGGCGGTGGTACATCAAACCGAGACTGGTGGCCCAACCAACTCAACTTACGGATCCTGCACCAGCGCTCTCCTCTGAGCAATCCGCTAGGGGAGGGTTTCAACTACGCCGAGGAGTTCAAGAAACTCGATCTGGCCGCCGTCAAGCAGGATCTGGATGCGCTGATGACTGACTCCCAGGACTGGTGGCCAGCCGACTTCGGCCACTACGGGGGACTATTCATTCGCATGGCATGGCACAGCGCTGGCACTTACCGTATGGGCGACGGACGTGGGGGCGCGGGATCCGGCAATCAGAGGCTGGCACCGCTGAACAGCTGGCCAGACAACGTGAACCTCGACAAGGCGCGCCGTCTGCTGTGGCCCATCAAACAGAAGTACGGCTCAAAGATCTCGTGGGGCGATCTCATGATTCTCGCGGGCAACTGCGCGTTGGAGTCGATGGGATTCACCACCTTCGGTTTCGGAGGTGGACGTGAAGACATCTGGGAGCCTGAGGAAGACGTCTATTGGGGTGGCGAACGTGAGTGGTTGGGCGACAAGCGCTATTCCGGTGAGCGGGATCTCGAGAATCCGCTTGCGGCCGTGCAGATGGGTCTCATCTACGTGAACCCGGAAGGCCCGAACGGTAACCCGGACCCGGTCGCCTCCGGACAAGACGTTAGAGAGACCTTCGCACGCATGGCCATGAACGACGAAGAAACCGTCGCCCTCGTCGCCGGTGGGCACTCGTTCGGAAAGTGCCATGGCGCGGGCGACGCTGCCAATGTCGGCCCCGAGCCCGAGGCTGCCCCAATCGAGCAGCAGGGGCTGGGCTGGAAGAGCAGCTTCCGAAGCGGCAAGGGCCCCGACACCATCAGCAGCGGCATCGAGGGCGCCTGGAAACCGAACCCGACCACGTGGGATATGGGCTACTTGAAGGTGATGTTCAAATACGATTGGGAGCTGGTGAAGAGCCCGGCCGGTGCGAACCAGTGGCTGGCCAAGGATGTGGCCGATGAGGACATGGCGGTGGACG
>PHET01000001.1:34463-235436 GCA_002841275.1 Actinobacteria bacterium HGW-Actinobacteria-7
CCCGCCGATGATGACCACGGCGGACCTCTCGCTGAAGTTCGACCCGATCTACGAGCCAATCGCACGCCACTACCTGGAGAATCCCGAGCAGTTTGCGGATGCGTTCGCACGGGCGTGGTTCAAGCTCACCCATCGCGATATGGGCCCGCGTTCGCGCTACCTCGGTCCGGAAGTACCTGCCGAGGAGCTCATCTGGCAAGACCCGGTGCCCGTAGTCGATCACGAGCTCATCGACGAGCGTGACATCGCCGACCTCAAGGTCAAGATCCTCGCTTCGGGACTGTCCGTCTCTCAGCTGGTCTCGACCGCATGGGCGGCGGCGTCTACTTTCCGCGGTTCCGACAAGCGAGGCGGGGCGAACGGAGCGCGCCTTCGTCTCGCACCCCAGAAGGACTGGGAGGTCAACGAGCCGGCAAAACTGCAGCCCGTGATCGAGACCCTTGAGGAAGTCCAGCAGGAGTTCAACAGCGCGCAGTCCGACGAGAAGATGGTTTCGCTTGCCGACCTGATCGTCTTGGGTGGATGCGTCGGCGTCGAGCAAGCGGCGAGAAATGCCGGCGACGACGTGAAAGTACCGTTCACTCCGGGGCGCACCGACGCCTCACAGGAGCAGACGGATGCGATGTCGTTCAGCGTCCTGGAACCCAAGGCCGACGGATTCCGAAACTACCTGAAGACCGCGTACGCCGCGCCGGCAGAGGAGATGCTGGTCGATCGTGCGCAACTACTGACCCTGACTGCGCCTGAGATGACGGTTCTTATAGGCGGTATGCGGGGCCTGAACGTCAACTTCGGAGCGTCGCAGCACGGCGTCCTCACAAAGCGGCCGGGGACTCTTTCAAATGACTTCTTCGTCAACCTGCTCGACATGAACACGGCGTGGGCGCCGACGTTGGCGGACGCTGGCGTGTTCGAGGGTCGCGACCGCGCGACGGGCGAACTCAAGTGGACCGGCACTCGTGTCGACCTCGTATTCGGTTCGAATGCGCAGCTGAGGGCTGTGGCCGAGGTCTACGGAAGCGCGGACTCGCAAGAGAAGTTCTTGCACGACTTCGTTGCGGCCTGGGACAAAGTGATGAACCTTGACCGCTTCGACGTCGCCTGATCGTCTCGGAGCGTCTCTGAGAAGCGCTGAAGACCATGCCCTCACCGGGCGGGAATCAGACTTCTGTCTCCATGGAGTGGCAGAATCCTGGCCTGGTGCCATCACTGAGTTTCGTGCGAGACAGGCTGACAGCCGGCGTGCTCACACGAGGATTTGACCAGCGGATCAGTCGGCTCGCACTCAGAATGCCGCGACTACTAGTTGATCTTCAGCAGTTCCACTTCGTAGATGAGCACGGCGTTGGGGGGCACTGCGCCGTCACGGCCGCCCTTCGCTCCGTACCCGAGTTCGGGCTGGATGGTCAGCTTACGCTTGCCGCCGATCATCATCCCCGTCACACCCCGCGACAGGCCTGGGATGACCTTGCCCGCACCCAGCGTGAACGTCAGTGGCTTATCGTCGCCCAGAGACGAGCCGAACTCCGAGCCGTTGGTCAGCCACCCGGTGTAGTTGATCGTCACCTTGTCTCCAGGTCGGGCAGCATGCCCTTTCCCGACCACTTCGTCGGTAAAGACGAGCTCCTTGGGCTTCGCCGGAATGCTGGCGGACTCACTACGTGTTGCGACCTGCGAGGGCGGGGTGGCCTCAGTACTAGTAGGAGCCAGCCCCTGGGACATACTCCCTGCCAGCTCTTGGCAACCGACCAACCCAAAGACGACGAACACTGCCAGGGCAAGCTTCACGGCAAGTACCAATCGCTTGGACACGTCAGCCCCTTCAGACGTCAACCGGTTGCTATGCATGAGTATGCCACGAACCACCCAATATGCCAGTGAGTTGCCGGCCGGGGGCCCAAGTCAGTGCGTTCGGAAGAGCCGCGACCAATCCGCACAATACGCTGTCTGTCACCAGCGGTATTCATCTGTCATCATGTTGGAGGGGGAGACGCTGCCGGACGGCATTCGTCTCTGGAGTTCAACTGCCGAGGTGGAATATGGCGTCGAACGAATCGCGGCTCGCAGAGATCCAGAACATCGAGTACTTCCTTGCAAATCTCGAGTTGGCGGTCGAAAAGGGCGAAATCGGGAGCCTTGCATACGACCGGCTGAGCGCCCCCTATCTGGAGCGCCGGCGTGAACTCGAGGCGGAAGCGTCTCTCGAGGCCGAACAACAGCTCGATGCCGAGACTGCCTCTTTGACGGCAGATGTCGAGCCCGAGCCAACCATACAGGTGGACGCGGCGCCACGAAGCGAGCCCGAGTCTGCTGTCCCAGTTTCTCCTGAAGCTGACTCACCAGAACACATCTCCGTCGTTGCCGAACCCACACCGCGCGCGGAACGCGCTACCGCGAAACCCGATAGCCGCCAGACTTCCTCAGCCCAGCCGTCCGCGGCCAGCGGGCAAGGTGGCGAGGTCGACAGACTCTTCGAGCGCGGCGCACCTCCTGGCGCCGCCCCTTGGGCGTCCAAACGATCGTCATTCTCACTCGGCAGATGGATCGCGTACGCTGGCGCATTTCTGGCGATTGCCGCTGCACTGGTCTTCGGGTTCCGTGGCTGGTTCAGATTCCCGCCGATCGTGCTACTTGCCGGGCTGATCGGCGCAACTGTTGTTCTCTATGCCGATGGTGAGTGGCTCCGCAACAAGCTTTCACTGCCGGTTGCAGGATCCTGGCTCATGGCGGCAGGATCTGCTCTGTTCCTTCTGGACGGGCTGGCGGTGATGCGGCTGTTGAGCCTATCGGGCGCGATGCCATGGGCCATTGTGCTGCTCGCCTGCTCGGTCGGCTACTGGCTGACCGAAGAACGCGTGGGCAACGGTTGGTTTGGTGCGGTAGGCGCGGTATTCCAGGTCGGCTTTTGGTGGATGTTGGCGTACGCACTGGGGCTAGGGATGACCTGGGCGACTGCGCTCATTGGCGTTGTGGCCGCGTTCTGGGCCTTCGCATCAGCGGAGATCGACCCCCGGGGAACACTACGCGGTCTGTCGCGCGTGTTGGCGTTCGGTGCAATCATCCTGTCTGCGCTGGTTGCTGTCGCGCTTTCGCTTCAGATTCCTGCCGCGATGCTGAAGGGCGCACCCATTTGGGCCCTCGCAGCAGCAGCTGCGGCCGCGATCGCCGCTACTGTCGTGTTTGACCGTGCGCGCCCTTCACTGCGCGGACGTGCCGTGGGTGCTCAACTGCCGGTTGTGATGGCGATTGGCATCATGTGGGCGCTGCGCACACGGCCGCCGGAGTTCGCACCTGGAATCGACATCGTTGGAATGCTGTTCATACTCACAGCGGCAGACGCTGCCTACGCACTGTGGAGAAGAAGTGCCAGCTTTGCCATAGCCGCGTTCATCGGCTGGCTGATGATGTGGACAGGTGTGGCCTACGAACTCGGCTTGAACTATCCATTGATGATTGCGGCGACAGCCGGGCTGGGAATCATCTCGCTTGCCGGGGCCGGGGTCCTCGAGAACATCGCCAAGAACAGGAAGGTACCTGAGCGCAGTATCACCGGCGAGCTCTGGCAGATCGCGGGGGCGTTGACCACACTGTCCGCGGCTGTCGCGACGGCGACCCTTGGTGGCTTTCCCGGCTTCTTCAAAGCGTACCCGCTCGAGCCGCTCGGACTCAGAGGTCTGCTTGGCTTTCTCGCTGCTTGGGCACCTGATCGGATGCCCGCATATCCGATCGTGGCTGCGTGGGTCATGGTCGCGGTCGTTATTGTGTGGATGCTCATGTCGAGAGCCTGGACCGCCACGGTTGTCGTGCTCTGGTCGTTCATTTTGGCAGCTCATATGGTGTCGATCGTGGCTCCGAACGACCAGGTCGCATGGTACGCGATGGCTCTAGTACTCGTGGCTGCTGCATGGTCACAGGCGCGGGACCACTTGGACCTCATCAAGAGCATCCCGCGCAACGGCGTAGTCGTCTTCACTCGAGCGGCGTACATCATTCTGCCGCTTGCCTCGCTCGCTATTCTCGCATCTGGTGGCGGATACCGATCGTACTCCTTCGCTGGACTGCTAGCCGTAGTGGCCGCCGCATGGCTCGCGGATGCGCTGAGGACTAAGGCTCAGCTTCTGTTCGTGCCCGTCCCCATGTTCGCCATCGCGGCAATCACTATGGCTGTTTGGACCAGCACGACCGTCGAGATCGGTGCCATCTCTGGTTCGATTGCGGCGCTCTGTATCGCGGGCGTCGCCTTGCTCGGCGAGAGGGGACGCGGCTCTTGGGCCATTGCGGTACTAGCATCATCCGCTGCTACCGCGACCGTGCTCGCGCCACTTCTCATCGGTTCGCCTGCGTACCTCGCGCTCGACCTGCTGCTCGGTGCAGTTGTCTGGGCATTACTTGCGTGGGCGTTCTCGATACCTGAGGTCGTTGGCGCATCTGTGGGATTGGCTGTGCTGGCAATCGCTGCGCTCTTGGCATGGCTCGACCCGGCACCTTGGGTCACGATTCTGGTGCTTTCCGCGGTGAGCGCCGCGCTCCTCGCGCCACGCATCATCCTCAAGGACTCACCATCTCCTGCCGTCGCGCGCTTCTCGGCGGCAGTTGCTGCCGCGGGGCTCTTCGCACTTGCAGCGCTTGACGCCATCGGGATCGCCTCATACACGAACTTGAAGATTGCGTCTGCCACATGGTCGTCGGTCAGTGCGGCAGGTCTCGCGATCGCCCTGCTGATCACCGCCGTCTACGTGCTCGTCTGGACCATGACCGAGCGCGCGGAGATCGGCCTCTATATCGGACTTCTGCTGGTAGTTCTGGGTCTTCTCATCGGAATGGATGCTGCACAAGTACAGCAGGCCGAGGCGTATCTTCTGCCCGTGGCTCTCTACTTCGGCGCCATGGGCATGCTCTGGTCTTCGTGGAAGAAGGGCCGACCCGTTCCTGTGGGCACTGATCTGGCGGTCGTGATGCTTGGTGCGGTTGCGGCGCTGATCATCTCGCTCGGTTCGCCCGATACGGCGAGCATTCTTCTTCACGGATTCTGGGCTTTGGGATTGTCGGTACTCACTCTGGTGGCCGGGATGATCTTTCGCGCACGGACGCTTCTGTTCGGCGGGCTGGCGGTTCTGGTGAGCGATGCGCTATGGCTTGGGCGGAACGTCTTGGTTGGCGTACCAGACTGGGCGTGGACCAGCGCAGCGATGGCCGTTCTTCTGTTCGCCGGCATCCTCTATACGTCGCGTGCACGTATCGGCAGCTACCTGAACGCGTCCGGTGACCGCTTCGCATCCTGGCGCTAGAGGCCCAACGTCGCAGCGCGGCCCGACGGAGGTCGGGCAGTTCAGTGTCCTAGCGCTTCAGCAGGAACTGCAGCACCCTTGTGCTGAATTCGCCAGGTTGCCCCATCGGGAGTTCATGACCTGCGCCAGGAATGATCTCAGTCTCGATCTGAGGCGCCACAGCTGCAAGCCGAGAAACCGCCTCCTCGACCGAACACATCTGCTCGAGCTCACCGGCCACATATAGGACCGGCACCTCGATACTGCTGAGTTCGGCGTCGCTGAGCATCCGCGGCTCAGTGAGGGCGAGCCGCTCGTCGAAGCCCCCACGAAGCCCCCATACGATATCGTCCACATGCTCGTCGAACCAGGGAGCGTCGACGGCCTGCGGCATGAGCCAGCGAAGATACGCGCGAACCGAGAGCCGCGCAGGCGTCAGAAAGGCGCCCATAGACAGCGGTCCGCCCACGTAGCTCTCCAGCGGCGGCGAAATCACCGCAAAGGGCGGGGACAGCCATACTGACTTCGCGAGTCGATTCGGTTCATGAAGAATGTAGTCAGCGGCCAACCACGCGCCGAACGAGCACCCCACGAGACTGATGCCATCTGTAAGACCGAGCCCGTCGAACAGCCCACTCAGCCACCCGGCATAGTCGACTGGGCTCGCCGAGTCCTGATGGTTCGTGCTTCGGCCGAAGTTATACGGATTGTCCACCGCATAGGTGCAGAAGGATTCTGAGAGCGCCTCGATCACCGGCGACCACATCAGTGAAGTGTCCCATTCACCGGGAAGCAGGACCAACGGTGGTCCGTCGACGGGCCCGCTGATCCGGACGTAGGTCTGTTCGTCCTCCGTGACGACTACCCTGATCTCGGAATCCAGAGGCCACGAACCAGCCCGCGCGTCGTAGCGTGCCAAGTAGCGATCGCGCGCCTTGGCCGAGCGGAACGGGTTGTAGGCGGGAAGTCCTGTGGCCGTCGTGTCACACTCCTCAGGTCAACTATGCTCCTGTGACGTGACGACGCTCTTGCCCGACGAATCGCGCTAGCGCCTTGAGCATCTGCATCGCCCGCACACTAGGTGAATGGTATCAGTTCGGGGCATGTGCCCCCACTCGACGCGTCGACTTTCGAACGGTTTGGTTTGACGGGACGACTCTGCGTTGGTAGATGCACTGCGCCAATTGAATCAAGTGCCCGCCGGGCGCCGCGTCTTATGGGCACATTCTTTCTGGACATGTGACTCTTATTGGGAGGCCCGGTGGCAACAGTCAACCTACGCTGGATGGATTCTTCGGGCGTTTTGCACTCTGGCGACCTCGCACAGTTACCTGATAGTCGCGGAGCCAAGTGGCGGTGGGTAGATGTCATGCCGGTGGAGGAGGACACGCTTAGACAGCTCGCTGTTGAGTTCGAACTTCATCCGCTACTGGTCGAAGACGCACTTCATGAGCAGCCGCGTCCCAAATTCGATTCCTTTCCCGACGGGTCATTCATCAGTTGGCTCTACGTACTGCCCTCTGTGGACAGTCAGCTCTTAACTGGCGAGATCGACGCCTTCATAGGTAGCGACTACCTGATCACGGTCCATGGCGCGGAGGTACCTCAGGTGCTCGACGTGTTCCAGGAGTTGTCACGTCAGCCGACACTCGGTACTGACTGGCTCTTGCACGCGATAGTGGACAGGCTGGTCGACTCCCTACTGCCGTACGTGGACGAACTGGGTGACGCACTTGATGACATCGAGGACCGATTGCTCGATCGCCCGACGACGGATGACCTGCAGAAACTCTACACGATCAGACGCCGACTGGTCAGTCTCCATCGGATCATCTCGCCTGAGCGTGACCTGATACGTGGGCTTGCCCGAGAGCGCAACATCGTCAGCGAGGATGCATATCGGTACTTCCAAGACGTCGGCGATCACTTGGCGCACGTTGAAGACTCCATAGAGACCTACCGTGACGTTGGCGCGGCCGCAATGGACATCTATCTATCCGCTCAGAACAACCGAATGAACGAAATCATGAAACAGTTGACGGTAGTTGCCACGATATTCATGCCCTTGACCCTCATCTCGGGTATCTACGGGATGAACCTGTTGCGGGGGATGTGGCCGGTCCCTACGGGGTATTGGTCTTTCGTACTCGTCATCGGGTCGATGATCTCAATCGCGACAGCCATGTCGCTCTATTTCCGGAGGAAGCAGTGGTGGTGAGCGATTCTGCCAACGAACCAAAGAACATCGACGCCATCGATCACAGCCACGACGTGTACACCGTGGCCAATATCATCACCGTTCTCAGGCTCATCCTGGTCCCATTCTTCTTTGCCGTTCTTATCGAGACAGGCAACGACATGCTTTCGTTCACCCTGTTCGCTGTTGCTGCCTCAACAGACTGGATCGACGGCCAGATAGCCCGGAGGACGGGCACCGTCACCGAGCTTGGCAAAGCTATCGATCCTCTTGTGGACCGGCTCCTACTCGCATCCGGCGTGCTGGGACTGTACTTGATCGGTCGACTGCCGGGTTGGCTTGTCGTAGTACTGGTAGCTCGCGATGTGTACTTGTTGGGCGGCGCCTACCGCTTGGCACGACTCGGTGCCGGTAAGTTGCCGGTCGTCTACATCGGCAAGGCGACGACCGCCCTGCTTCTGTTTGGGTTCTCCGACTTGATCTTGGGCTGGCCTGTCGTGCCCGGGCTTTCGGTTTTGGACAATGCGAACCTTCCCGGTTTCGGCGGGTCCGGTGTGGCTGTCGGGATGTGGTTCGTCTATCTCGGGACACTCACGTCACTTCTCACCATGCTCGTGTACACGCTCCAAGCGCGAGCCGCTTTGAGCAGGGTTCGCACAGAATCCGAGCACATCCAGTGATGGGGGATCAGGAATGAAAGCAGTCATCATGGCGGGTGGGGAGGGCACTCGGTTGCGACCACTGACGTCCCTGCTTCCCAAACCGATGGTTCCCATCGTGAACCAACCAGTCATGGAACACATCGTCGGTCTGGTCAAACATCACGGGATCACGGAGATTGTGGCGACCCTCGCGTTCATGCCCCAGGTCATCGCGGACTACTTCGGGGGAGGCGAGGAGTGGGGAGTGGCCCTCGAGTATGCGATTGAGGAGTCCCCACTCGGCACTGCGGGATCGGTGAAGAACGCTCAAGCGTTGTTGGCCGATGACGAGCCCTTCTTGGTGATCAGCGGCGATGCACTTACTGATATCGATCTAGGGGAGGTCATCGACTTTCACAAGCGCATGGGTGGAGCGGTCACCATCGCACTCAAGTCGATGCCGGACCCACTGGACTTCGGCGTGGTCATCACGGCAGCCGACGGGCTCATCGAGAGATTCCTTGAGAAGCCAACATGGGGTCAGGTCTTCAGTGACCGCATCAACACGGGAATCTACGTCGTGGAGCCATGGGTGCTCAATGAGATTCCTCAGGACACACCCTATGATTTCTCGGCGGACCTGTTTCCTAAGCTGATGGAACAAGGGCACAAGCTGTACGGCATCACCGTGGATGGCTATTGGTGCGACGTTGGGGGCCGCGAGACCTACGTCCAGGCCCACCGCGACATTCTCTCGGGCATGGCGAGGGTCTACGTACCCGGAATCTCGGCACGAGAAGGCCTCTGGATCGCAGACAGCGCGCTTGTGGACCCGACTGCCAAGATTGGCGAAAGGGTCGTCATCGGGAAGAACACCAAGATTCGTGCAGACGCGGTGGTTGGCGACTATGCGGTCATCGGTGACAACTGCATCGTGGGTAGCGAGGCCCGCGTCTCGGACTCGATAGTCTGGGACGACACCTTCATCGGAAAGCACACAGAAGTTTCCGGCGCAATCCTGTGCAGACACGTCGATGTCCGAGCCCAGAGCATCGTCGAGCCCGGAGTGTGTATCGGGAGCGAGTCTGTCATCGGTCTCGGTGCCCATATCGGCGGGAATGTTCAGATCTTTCCCTACAAGCGTGTTGAGCCCTCGGCGATGGTCACTTCTTCACTGATTTGGGAGTCCACGGGACCACGTTCGCTGTTCGGCGACGCGAGCATCCTGGGCCTCATTGGCATCGATATCACCCCTGAGCTTGGGCTTCGAGTGGCCGAGGCGTTCGGATCCCTGCTTCCAAAGGGGGGCCATGTCGTGGTTACCCGGGACACCTCGAAGGCCGCGCGCATGGTGAAGCGTGCCATCGCGGCTGGATTGAACGCAGCCGGTATCAATGTGCGCGACTTGAGAGTGGCCTCACCGGCTCTCAGCCGATTCACGACACAGAAGACCAGATGTGTGGGAGGAATACACATCTGCTCCGTTCCCGACGACCCGCAATCCTTGGAGATCAGGTTCTTCGACAGGAACGGCCTGGACATCACCCCCTGGGAGCAGAAGAAGATCGAGCGGCTCTACTTCCGCGCGGAGTTCCGACGTGCCTTCTTCGAGGACGTCGGTGAGATCCTGTACCCGCCGCGACCGCTCGAGTACTACACAGTGGCGCTGAACGAAGCCATCGCGCAGATCGGCAACGACGGCGGGTGGCGCCATGTAGTCACGGACATGGGTGGAGGAACGGCGTCATTGGTACTACCTTCCGTGGCCGCTGACTGGCACATCAAGCTAATCGCGCTGAACCCCGTCGTCGACTTCGAGGCCAGCTCTGCGTTCGCAGAGTCCCAACCCGAAGCGGTCAGCCAGCTCAAGCACGCACTCGAGTTGTTCGGCGCCGATCTTGGCGTCGCGTTCGACAAGGGAGCCGAGCGCGTCATGCTCATGATGAAGAGTGGCGCCATGTTGGATGGCGATACCGCTTTGCACTTGATGGTGGATCTGTGGTGTCGCACTCGCGGTGATGTTGACGGAGCGATCGCTGTGCCGCTGACAGCCTCTTTGACGGTCGAAACAATCGCTGCGCGGTACGGCCGACACGTCGTACGTCCCGGAAGGTCTCGGAGGGCGCTGGCGCAGGCGGTGCTGGACAGACGCGCGGTCTTCGCCGGCGGAGCTACCGGCGGATATATCTTTGGCGACTTCTTTCCCGCCTACGACGGAGTGCTCACTCTGGGCATGGTCACACGGATGCTCGCATCCTCAGGCCGAACCATCGACGAACTTGTTGCTGAGCTTCCTTCGTTCCACAAGACCCATCTGAAGGTCTTCTGCCCGACTGAACGAAAGGGAGCTGTCATGCGCGCAATCATTGATGAGGCCGCGACCATGGCCTCGGATCTGACAGAAGGGGTCCGTGTAAGCTACGACGACGGCTGGGCGCTCGTCCTTCCGGATTCCGTCGATCCCGAAGTCGGTGTATGGGCAGAGGCCTCCGACGCTGATTCCGCACTCCAGCGGGCGGGATACTGGCGCGACGTGGTGACGCGCGCGACACGTCAGCAAGGCTGATCTATGGCGTAGGGCTTGCTTTCTCTCTTGTCACCTGCGGTAACGGCCGCATGACATACTGCCCGGGTGACACCATTGTCGCGGTATGCTCCTACCATATCGCTGACGGTCGACTACATGCGAGCCCACTCGCATATGAAAGTGAGATTCCTACTTGCCCGAGACACCAGAGACCACGGGGCCGACTATCGACTACGCGCAGCGGCGGCAACAGCGCAGCTCTGAGCGAGCCGTCAGCAGGCATGCTGGTTCGATCAAGCCGCTACTCATCGTCGCCGTCATCGTGGCGGTCCTGGCCTTGGGCGCCACATTCGAAGCCTTCGCCACATGGGGCAAGATCCACCCGGGGGTTTCCATCGGCGGCGTTGAGGTCGGAGGCATGCTCCCAGGCCAGGCGTTGACGGTGCTGGACACGGGACTCGCAAAGCGTTCAAGCAAACCTGTGGTCGTCACGTACCAGGGCAAGAAGTGGACGGTCGGCGCCGCGGACATAGGGCTCACATTCGATAAGCGGTCCCTAGTCGACCAGGCCATGACCGTTGGACGAAGCGGCGGATTCCCGTCCAACTTGGGCGACCGCCTAAGATCTTGGACCAAAGGAACGAAGATCGATGCCACAACTCGCGCCTCCGCGACATCGATCGACAAGACCCTCGACGAGATCGCCTCGGGCACAAACGTAACGCCTGTGGACGCAGGCGTAACCATTAAAGGTGTCACTCCGACTGTCACGTCGGCCAAGCCCGGCATGGTGCTGGACCGGGCTGCAGCGACACATGCCATCGTGGTCGCCATGTTATCGACCGCACGTGTAGTCGCCGCCCCTGTCATCACCGATCCGGTCGCAGTGGACGACCGCGAAGCGCGCGATGCCGCTCTGCGCGCCGAGATGATGCTCTCGGGTCCGGCGACCGTGACGTTCGACAAGCGCACATGGACGTTCAAACCTTCTCAAATCGCAGAATGGATCGTCTTTCTCCGAAGTGATGCAACCACTGAGCCGGCCACTGGCTCATCGAAGGGTGTCACGCTTGAGGCACTCATCTCGCCGAAACACGCGGCCGCGGCGGTCACCAAGGCGTTCGGAGCCAAAGTTGGCAGGCCGGCTGTCGACGCGCGTTTCAAGACCTCGAACGGTGCCATCTCAATCGTTCCCTCACGCGATGGAATCGGGCCTGATGTCGAGGGGTTGAGCCGCGAGCTCACCACCTCGTTGACGGACCCCAACTCTGCACGCACCGTGGAGCTCAGGACTACCATCACCAAACCCAAGGTCACTACTGAAGACGCGCGTACCATGGGAATCAAACGGCGCATCTCGGTGTATACGACCACCTACTCAGCTGGCAACAAGCCACGCACCAACAACATCCATACGCTTGGCGATGCGCTTGATGGCACCCTTATAGCCCCAGGAGACGTGTTCTCGTTCAACGGCACCATCGGCCAACGGACTGCCCAGAAGGGATATCAGGAGGCCTTCGCGATTGTGGACGGCAAGCTGGTACCTCAGTTGGGTGGCGGCATCTGCCAGGTGGGCACAACCATCTTCAACACCATCTTCGAGTCGGGACTCCCGATTCTCGAGCGGAAGAATCACTCCTTCTACATATCGCACTACCCAAAGGGCCGGGATGCCACCATCTCGTGGGGCGGACCCGACTTCAAGTTCAAGAATGACACCAATCACTGGGTTCTGATCTCTGTGTCCTATACCTCCTCCTCGATCACGATCGCGCTGTACGGAACCGATCCCGGATACGAGGTGGAGGCCACCACCAGCGACTGGCGCAATGTGAAGCCCTTCTCAATCGAGACGGTGAAAGACTCCTCGATGGAGAAGGGGAGCAAGATCATCGAGGATTCGGGTGTGGATGGGCGCACGATCACCGTCGAGCGCACGGTCTCAAAAGACGGTAAAGTGATTCGGACAGACAAGTTCGTGTCCGTCTACAAGCCCAAGACCCAGGTGGTTAGAGTCGGAACGATGGTCGTCTCGCCATCCAAAGACCCAGCCAAAGGGACGACGGCCACACAGTAGAGTTCACGACCCGAGGGGAAGCGGGGAGCGGTGTACCAGCCTGAGATGGAGTCCATGCCCAGAGACCGCCTGGACGCGCTGCAGCTCGAGAGAGTGCAGGCACTGCTGGCTCGAGTGTACGAGGGCAACCCTGCCTATCGGCGCAAGTTCGATGAAGCGGGCTTCGACCCGTCCTCGCTGAAATCCCTCAAGGATATGAGGCGTGTTCCGTTCACGGTCAAAGATGACCTTCGAGCCTCGTACCCGTACGGGTTCTTCTCGGTTCCGCTACATGACATTGTGCGGGTCCACTCGTCGAGCGGCACTACCGGTCAGGTGACCGTCGTGGGATATACGGCTGGCGACATCGACCGATGGTCCGACCTCATGGCACGCACGTTTGCCTCTGCCGGGGCAACAGCCGACGATATCGTCCAAGTCACGTATGGCTACGGTTTGTTCACTGGAGGTCTGGGCGCCCACTACGGTTCAGAGCGCCTGGGGGCGCTGACCGTGCCCGTCTCGGGAGGCAACACCAAAAGACAGGTCCAGATACTCAAGGACTTCGGCGTGACCGTCTTGGCGTGCACTCCCAGCTACGCGCTCCTGATTGCCGAGACCGCCCGCGAAATGGGCATCGATCCCCGAGAGCTGCCTGTTCGAGTCGGCGTCTTTGGTGCGGAGCCATGGAGCGAGTCGATGCGACACCAGATTGAGCAGGAACTCAATCTGACAGCCATCGACATCTACGGTCTTTCAGAGGTCATGGGACCAGGGGTGGCCAGCGAGTGTGAATGCCAATGTGGTCTCCATGTGTTCGAGGACCACTTCCTTGTTGAAATCGTGGACGTTGATACGCTCGAGCCACTACCCGACGGCGAGACCGGGGAGGTCGTCTTCACGACGTTGACCAAGGAGGGCATACCCGTCGTGCGGTACCGCACGCGGGACATCTCCAGAATCATTCCCGAACCTTGCAGCTGCGGGCGAACCATGAGGCGAATCGAACGCGTCACAGGTCGCAGCGA
Organism: Actinobacteria bacterium HGW-Actinobacteria-7; assembly: GCA_002841275.1. Taxonomy (GTDB): domain Bacteria; phylum Actinomycetota; class Coriobacteriia; order Anaerosomatales; family PHET01; genus PHET01. The sequence goes on from PHET01000001.1 coordinate 48,183, forward strand.
TGACATGCTCATCATTCGAGGCGTCAACGTCTATCCCAGCCAGATCGAGCAGGTGCTGGTCGGCATCGAGAATGTGGCTCCCCACTACCAGGTCGTGCTCACAAAGCGCGGGTCAATGGACCACGTTGAGGTCCATGTCGAGGTCGCCGACGACTTCGCATTCGACGAGGTCCGCGAGCTCGAGAGGCTTCAGAAGCGTGTGAAGGCCGAAGTGGAATCCGCGCTCGCAGTATCGATCGCCGTCAAACTGGTCGAGCCGAAGTCGATAGCCCGCAGCGAAGGCAAGGCGAAGCGGGTCGTCGATCTGCGGGCAGATGAAGGGCGGTAGCGACAATGGTGGAACAGGTCAGCGTATTCTTGGAGAACAAGTCGGGACGTCTTGCTGAGCTCACGCGTACGCTTGGCGATGCGGGTATAGACATGCACGCCCTGATGGTTGCTGACACGAGCGAGTTCGGCATCGTACGAATCATCTGCGACGCGCCCGAGCACGCGAAGGCACTGCTCGATGAACGCGGCTTCAGCGCCTCGATCACACCGGTGCTGGCCGTGGAAGTTCCTGACCGGCCAGCAGGCCTCGCGGAACTTCTGGAGGCGCTCGATGCCGCGGCCATGGGAGTCGAGTACGCGTACTGTTTTGTCCAGCCCACCGGAACATCGGCCGTCGATGTTCTCAAGGTCGACAACGCACAGGCCGAGCAGGTGTTGGTGGACGCCGGGTTCAAACCTCTCGGCCCTGCGGACCTCTATACGCCGGACATCTGAGAATCAGCCGGCCAGTTCCACCTGCGCGATTCGATCCTCAGGAGCCAGACTATCGATGAGCGCGTCAACTGTCGGTTCGGCTCCTGGCATACCGATGCACTCGACGGTCACAGCCTCATCACGTGCACCGATGGTCTTGCGAACGATGCCTGCGAGACGAACGCATACTACGTTGCCGCCATCGACGGGTGTATGCGGCATGATCACCACAAAGCGGCCGTCGTTCAATCGCGCCACTTCATCGACCATTCTAATGTCCGAGCGAATGGTATCAGCCACAAGACGGGTCAACGCTCGTTGCCGTGCGGGACGAACTCCCGTCATGACGGAAGGCGACATGGTCAGAATCACGATGGAGAACGGCTCGCCGTACCGCCGAAAGCGTCCGCGCGCCTGATCAAGCGTCTTGTACGCCCAGCGCTCGTTGAAGACGCGGCTCCACTCGTCAAGCGCGCTACGACCCTCGACGCTCGCGAGACTGTACCTTATGTGCCCGCAAATCTCACCGCCGGCGATGCCGATGAGTCCGAACGCGAGAAGACGAGATGACAGCAGATACAGGGCCGTCGTACTGAGGGTGCCATCCGCTACGAGTTCAAGCCGGAGTAGAACGTATACCGTTGATGCGGATATGGCCGCGACGAGCCCGCCCCGTCGTCCATACTTCACTGCAGCGAAGAGAACGACAAAGAGCAGAAGCTGCGCGATGATTTCGACTGTTTCTGGCGAACCACTGGCCAATGCGGTGCCCGTGGAGACCGCCACGGTAGCGCCGCCGATGATCAGGATGAACTTCTCAAGCCGTCCGTAGTCCATCGTTCCTCCGCACACGTCTTGGTTACGACCTACTGAACTGCCAAACAACAGCACACGGGCATGTCATACTCATCACGGTACCATCGCTACGTCGAGCGACATAGAAGAGGAATCCCTGAGAAACACGATGTCGGCCCCATCCCCACGTACTACCAGAGATTCTATCGGCATTCATGCCCGTATCAATAAGCTTCTGACTCTCTACCTCACCGCGGCGCTGGTGTTCGCTGGTGCGGTGACTCCCACTCTCGCTCAAGCCAAGGTTTCCGCCAGTGACCGGGTGGACGGCCGACGCGCGTCCGACTTGGGCGTACCGACCGCCGCTATGCCTGATGTGTCGATGAAGTCAGGGACTCTCGTCACGTCGGATGGTCGCATCCTGTGGGAGAGACAACCTACCGCAGAGCGCTCAATGGCCAGTATCACCAAGATAATGACGGCCGTAGTGGCAATGGAGCGATCCGACCCCGACGAGATCGTGACGGTGACACGTGAATCGTTGCGCGTTGGCGAGTCCTCCTCGTTTCTGCGTTTAGGCCAGAAGCTGAAGATGTCCGAACTACTCGAAGCGCTTCTGATCAAGTCCGGAAATGATGCCGCAGTCGCAATCGCAGTGGCTGTCGGCGGCAGCGAGGATGGGTTCGTTGCTCTCATGAACAAGAAGGCGGCCGCGCTGGGTCTTGACCGTACACACTTCGAGAATGCTCACGGCTTGGACGCACGCGGACACTACTCTTGCGCTCGGGATCTCGCGGTCCTCAGCCGATACGCGATGTCCAAGCCCGAGTTCAGGGCAATTGTGAAGAAGAAGCGGGCCCGCATCGGCAGTGGAAGCCGCACGACCAAGGTGGAGAGCACCAACCTCCTGATCGGCAACTACTCCGGAGCCAACGGGGTCAAGACAGGGTTCACATCCAAAGCTGGGTACTGTGTGATCGCCTCGGCGAACCGAGATGATATCGAACTCCAAGCCGTCGTACTGGGAACCAATGGGGAACTCGCGCGTTTCCGCGAGGCCCGGGAGCTTCTCGACTTCGGATTCGCCCACTACCGTCCTCAGCGGCTTGCGAGCGCAGGTTCTGTGATCGGTGAGGCGCCTGTAGCCGACTACCTGGACCTCGCCGTGCCAGCCGCAGTCAGTCGCGACGCAACGGTGCCCGTGCTCGATTTCGCGGGTCCGATACATCGGACACTGAGCATGGCCGTGGTCGATGCGCCGGTGCATATTGGAGACAAGGTCGGTGTCGCCTCATTCACTCAACAGGGGGAAGTCATCGCCACGCTGTCCTTGGTCGCCACCAAGGACGTCAAGAAGCCATGGATATTCCAAAGAGTGGGAATCGGGTTCATCCGGGTGTGGCGCTCACTCACCGGTACAAGATGACGCGGACCCGGTTGTCCGATAATGGGTAGCGTCTATTGATAGAGTGCATTCAGATCACTTGTCGAGAAAGGTAGCCGCAATGCCTGAGCCGCTCGTTCGTACTCCACTCTACGATGAACACCTGGCACTGGGGGCGCGCATGGTCCCCTTCGCAGGGTTCGAAATGCCGGTTCAGTACGAAGGAATCATCGACGAGCATCATGCCGTCCGAACCCGAGTCGGGATCTTCGATGTATGCCACATGGCTGAGTTGCGAGTCTTCGGATTCGGTGCATTCGACTTCCTACAGAAGACGCTTACCAACGATCTCTCGAAGATCGGACAACTCGGCCGCGCGCAGTACACTCTTATGCTCGACGACGATGCCGGAATACTAGATGACCTCATCGTGTATCACTCCGGTGATTTGGAGTACTTGATCATCGCTAACGCATCAAATCGGGTCGCGGACTTTGAATGGCTTGCAGCACACGCACCCGATGATGTCGAGCTGGTTGACGAATCCGACCGCACGGGCCTGATCGCGGTTCAGGGCCCCCAAGCGCTCGCGGTCATCGCCGACCTCGCTGGACCGGAGTGGACGGCCCCAGCACGATTTTCACTTGCGGAGGCGACGCTCGACAACGCGATTCCCTGTTTGATCGCACGGACCGGATACACAGGGGAGGACGGCGTCGAGATTCTGTGCAGGGCCAGCGATGCGGCCGCTGTCTGGCGTCTGCTCCTGTCGTTTGCGCAGGTCACGCCAGCCGGACTTGGCGCGAGGGACACACTCCGGCTGGAGATGGGCTACCACTTGTACGGAAACGACATGGATCGTGGTGTCGATCCCATCTCGGCGGGCTTGGGTTGGGTCGTCAACGCCGCGAAAGGCTCGTTCGTTGGCAGCTCAAGAATCGCAGAGATCCGCGCGAGCGGTCCTGCTAGACGGCTTTCCTACCTGAGAGTCGAAGGAGCGATTCCACGCCCCGGTAGTCCGATATTGCACGAGGGCACCGAGGTGAGTAAGGTAGCGAGCGGCACCTTCTCGCCCACGCTCGAATGCGGGATTGCAACCGCGTATCTCCCCAGTGAGCTGGCGCAGACTGGTACTGAGCTGGAAATCACGATTCGTAAGAAGCATGTGACCGGGCGAGTAGTCTCTGCTCCGTTCGTCACGTCAACATCCTTGTCTGCCTCCTGACGGAGGCGGAACCGGACCCAGAAAGGGGTATCGCTCATGTCTCACCCTTCCGATCGCGTCTACTCGAAGGACCACGAGTGGGTAATGGTTGATGGTGACATCGCCACCGTTGGAATCTCTCACTTCGCGCAAGACCAGCTCGGCGAAGTCGTCTACATCGAGTTGCCTGAGTCCGGAGACGCCATCGTCGCTGGGGACACCTTTGGTGAAATAGAGTCCGTGAAGTCCGTTTCAGAACTCTATGCTCCCGTCACCGGTGAGATCATCGAGGTCAATGACGCGTTGGGAGACTCCCCCGAGACCGTCAACTCCGATCCACACGGTGAGGGCTGGATGCTCAAGATCCGGGTGGCCGATAGTGCACAGGTCGATGACTTGATGAGCTCTGAAGAGTACGACGCATTTGTGACTGAGTCGTAGAACCATGAGATTCATTCCCGCAACGTGCGAACAGCGAGATGAGATGCTTCGCGCCGTTGGATGCGAGAGCGTGGACGAATTGTTCGCCGACGTTCCCGGTCCGGCGCTTCTGAACAAGGAGCTCGACATCCCGCACGGTTTCACCGAGATGGAACTTGCGGCGCATCTCCGCTCCTTGGCCGAAGCGAATATCCCAGCATCACGTCTCGTCAGCTTCGTCGGCGCGGGTTGCTACGACCACTACATCCCAAGTGTGGTCGACCATGTGATCTCACGACCGGAATTCTTCACCGCCTACACTCCGTACCAGCCTGAAGTCAGCCAAGGCACTCTCCAGGCCATCTACGAGTACCAGTCGATGATCTGTGCTCTAACCGGCATGGATGTCGCCAACGCGAGCATGTACGACGGTGCCACCGCCTTCGTCGAGGCCGCCTTGATGGCGTGCCGTGTCACCAAGCGCAACAAGGTGCTCGTTCTAGGAATGGTGAACCCTGAGTGGCTCGACGTGTTGGGAACCTACTCTGACTCCGGCCTCTTCGAAATAGAAGCAACCGAGGCCGACGCCGCGACTTCAGCCGAACAGCTTCGCACGCTGGTGGGTCCCGATACTGCTGCGATCCTCATGACCAGTCCGAACTTTGTGGGTGTCCTTGAGGACATCACGGGCCTGGCCGAGGTGGCACACGGCGCGGGAGCCCTTCTTGTCGTCGGATCCAATCCCATTCTTCTTGGCGTGATCGAGCCGCCGGGGGCGCTGGGTGCCGACATCGTGGTCGGTGAGGGCCAGCCCCTGGGAAGCCCTATGTCGTTTGGCGGGCCGGGGTTCGGCTTCTTCGCATGCCGAGACAAGCATGTTCGACAGATGCCCGGCCGCCTGGTGGGCAGGGGAGTGGACGTCGACGGCGACACCGCATACGTGCTGACGCTGTCAACCCGCGAACAGCACATCCGCCGAGAGAAGGCGACCAGCAACATCTGCAGCAACCACGCGCTCAACGCCATGGCCGCCGGCGTCTACCTGGCGGCTGTCGGTTCTGAGGGTCTCCGCTCCATAGCCACTACGTCTATCGCACGGGCGCACTACCTGCGCGACGAACTGATCAAGACGGGCAAGTTCACTGCGCCGTGGGAACTGCCTTTCGGAAACGAGTTCGCGCTCGTATATGACGGTGACACCGCCCAGATGTACGACACCATGTTCGACAAGGGGTACATCGCGGGCATCGTACTTGAGACCGAGGAGGGCGAGCCCGACCTGGTTCTCTTCGCAGTCACGGAACAGCGTACTCGTGCGCAGATAGACGCGTTCGTCAGGGAGGTGCAGTCGCTGTGACATCCCGAGCGAACGGCGTCCCATCCAGCGTTCCCAGCACAGGACCGCGCGCCTCGATCTTCGATCTTGGCTCACCCGAATCACGTTGTGTACTCGCGCCCGACCCTGACGTGCCATTCGACGGCCTTGAGAGCCTACTGGGCTCGGCTGCACGCATCATCCCGCCCACACTGCCACACGTAACCGAGCTGGAGATCATGCGTCACTATGCTCACCTCGCCGAGATGAACTTCGGCGTGGATTCCGGGTTCTATCCGCTCGGTTCCTGCACCATGAAGTACAACCCGCGAATCAACGAAGACGCCTGTCGGCTCGAGGGTTTCGCGGGTCTGCACCCGTACCAGCCCGTGCACAGCGTCCAAGGCGCACTTGCATTGATGGTGGGCCTGCAGGAGGCGTTGGGTGAGATCTCCGGCCTGCCTGCGGTGAGTCTGCAACCAGCTGCGGGTGCGCACGGTGAGCTGTCTGCTCTGATGTGCTTCAGGGCGGCCCACACCGCCTCGGGCAATCCACGATCGAAGGTGCTGATCCCTGACACCGCTCATGGCACCAACCCGGCCAGTGTGGCGATGTGCGGCTACCAGACGGTGACCATCCCGAGCAATGCAGACGGGCACGTAGACCTCGAGGCCCTCAAGGCCGCTCTCGACACCGACGTCGCAGCGTTCATGCTCACTAACCCGAACACTCTAGGACTGTTCGATCCTCAGATTCTCGAGATCACCGCCGCCGTGCACGAGGTAGGTGCTTTCGCCTACTGTGACGGAGCCAATCTCAATGCGATTCTGGGTATCACAAGGCCTGGAGACATGGGCTTTGATGCGCTTCATATCAACCTTCACAAGACCTTCTCGACGCCGCACGGCGGGGGCGGCCCCGGTTCGGGTCCGATTTGCGTCACCGAACCACTCGCGCAGTTCCTGCCCGGACCACTGCCGTCGCGAACCGAGGAGGGCTGGTACACACTGACCACTCCACAGGCCTCGATCGGACGCGTGCGTTCGTTCTACGGCAACTTCGGTGTGCTTGTGCGCGCGTATGCCTATGTGCGTGCTCTCGGTTCAGAAGGACTCAAGGAAGTGGCCGAACAGGCCGTTCTGTCTGCGAACTACCTCAGGGTCCGCCTCAGGGACACCTTCGACCTGCCGTACGACACGATGTGCATGCACGAGTTCGTACTCTCTGGCGCCAGACAGAAAAGTGACTACGGCGTCAGGACTCTGGATATTGCCAAGCGCCTCCTTGACTACGGATACCATCCGCCCACGATCTACTTCCCACTGCTGGTTGAAGAGGCGCTCATGATCGAGCCCACGGAGACTGAGTCTCTGGCTGAGCTTGATGCCTTTGCTGACGCGCTCATCGCAATCGCGCAAGAGGCCGCGGAAACACCTGATCTCGTCAGATCAGCGCCCTTCAGCACGCCGGTTCGCCGGATTGACGAAGCTGCGGCGGCTCGCAACCCAGACCTTCGCTGGAAACCGTCTATCACGGAGTGACATGAGCACCCCCTGGCGTCTACTGGTCCACAACACGGTCGACGGCGCACTCAACATGGCCGTCGACCGTGCTATCCAGATCGGTCGGGAAGAAGGTACTTCACCGCCGACGCTGAGGCTTTACCGGTGGTCGCGACCAACGGTCACGCTCGGGAGGTTCCAGAACGTCGAGAGTGTCGATCTCTCTGAATGCCGCGCCTCGGGGGCCGATGTGGTGCGTAGGTCCACGGGCGGCAGGGGAGTGCTGCACGACGACGAACTCACGTACTCGGTCGTCGCCTCTCTTGAGGATGGCGTACCGCGTGGCACTGCGGCATCCTACGCCCATCTCTGCGTCGCAATCGTCGAGACCTACAGGTGTCTGGGAATCGACGCATCACTGACCTCGAGGCAACGCGGCGTCAGCGGTTCAGCCGCCTGCTACCTCCAGACCACCCGCGCAGACGTCTCGTTCGGGGCGGCAAAGTTGTCCGGGTCGGCCCAGGTGTGGCACGGATCCACCGTGCTTCAGCATGGATCGTTTACCGTGACTCGTGACACCGCACGCGAAGGGCGGATCTTCTGTCTGGACTCTGACCAACGCTCACAACTGAGCAACCATACCGTCACCATCGAGGAAGCGCTCAGACGTCGGGTCACTGACACCGAACTACTGACTGCGTGTGTCGAAGGATTCGAGCGAGGACTGGGTGTTCAGCTCTACCGCAGCGAGCTGACAGCGGAAGAGGCACTGCGCGCAGGAGCGCTGGTGCCAAGGATGCGGATTGAGGACCCCGAGTTACCCACTGCCGGGGGCTGAATCTACACTTCAGCCTAAGACCGAGGAAAGACGCACTTCATGCGGTACAATCCATTCAGGTCTATTAGGGAGGTTTCACATGTCCGACATCGACCATAGCGTGCCCGAGGACGTCCTGCTCGACTTGGGGGACAGGACCAATGACGAGCTGCGTGGGCTCCTAGACGATCTCTACGCCGAGGAGCAGCGGGTCTCGTACCGCAGACGAGTGCTCCATGGCAAGATCGATATCCTTCGCTCTGAACTCGTCAGGCGGCTAAAGGGTGCTCATCAGGGCGGCGGAGACGTCATCAGCGGCCACGATGTCGAGCGTTTGATTGACATCCTGGCTAACGACTTGAGGGGCGTGTCCCGGTTCGATGTTGCAGATGATGAACCCTCAGATGAGGCCGACGAGTAGCCCCTGACTGTACGTATCCGAGGAGGAGTCCGTGACCAGCGTAAACGAGCGAATCAAGCTGTTCTTTGACGAGATGGCTACTGATGTCGTTGAAGAGCGGGTGATTGAGTATGTCGTTCGCGAGGTGCACAACGGCCGCAGGTTGATGGAGGTCATCGACGATCCGTATGTACGGAATCGCCTCAGTGAGGACAAGCTTGCCAAGGTACTCGAGAACTCGGAGATCATCGAGGCGCTCGAGCAGGAGATCCGTTCATCAATGAACACAGGTGACTTCACCTCTTAAGCGCAGCTGGTGCGGCGCCTTACAATCGCATGACTATCCGGGGTGACAGAAATGCCTACGTGTCAGATATGCGGGCAATCGATCAGTGACGACGATGTGAGTTGTCCTGCATGCGGCGCCGCCACTGAGGGACCTACCGCATCATTCAAGCCGGTGTCCTCACAGGCGCCTGTGGGATCTGTGGCGTCTGAGGACTCGGGTGACAGTCCTGTTCTCGTGGTTCGCAAGGGCCCGCAGCTGGGCGAAAGGTTCTACTTGGAGAGCCCCCGACTGACGGTGGGGCGCGATCCCAACAGCGACATCTTCCTCAACGACGTTACCGTGTCACGCGTTCACGCCCACCTGACCTGCACGAACAACGAAGTCTCTGTTGCAGACGCAGGCTCACTCAACGGCACATATGTCAACGGTCAGATCGTTGATGCCGCCGTTCTCAACAGCGGCGACGTTGTGCAGATTGGGACGTTCCAGATGATATTCTTTCCGCGCAAAGAGTCCGGCGAATGAGCACAAGGGACTACCTCACAATCGGAGAGGTCGTCCAGAAGCTTCAGCCGTCATATCCGGATCTCTCCATTTCAAAGATCCGGTTCCTGGAAGAAGAGGGACTCATCGTCCCGGAACGCACGGCGGGCGGTTATCGGAAGTTCGCGCAAAGCGACGTCTCCCGTATCGAGATGATTCTTCGGTTGCAGCGAGATCACTTCTTCCCGCTTGCGGTCATTCGAGAGAAGCTGGCAGACGTAGACCGCGGCCGCATCCCCGTTGAGCTGCAGCGAGCCGCCACCAGCGTTGCCGAGCCATTGGCTCTCCCGAACGATGGCGAGGGACCTTTGCTCGTCGAGGATGCCCCGTCCGTGCTCAACATCCCCACCTCGTTCATCCGTGAACTCCAGGAGTTCGGCATCGTCGAGATTTCCGTTGGGGAGTTTGGCGGCCAGTTGGATCGGGCTGACCTTCCATGCGTGCATGCTGCCTGGGACCTGAGGCGCTTTGGGGTCGAGCCGCGACATCTCCGCATGTATGAGACGTTCGCCGAGCGGGAAGCGACGCTGTTCGCCCAGATTCTGATGCCAGCCTTCCGGCACAAGACTCCAGAGTCGCGTCACAAGCTCGCTGAGACACTCACCGAGCTTGGCACTCTCACGGATAGCCTCAAGGGCAGGTTGCTGCGCAGGGCGCTGGCCCGAGCGTTCGAGGATCTCACGTAGACGATGAATAGCGGCGACAACATCGTCCACTCGGCCCCCGAAGGTAAGATTCCTGACCACCCACCACTCGATCAGATTGCCTTCGCGCACTCGAGCGAACGAGTAGCGGCAGAGATCCTCGATTACTATCGCGTTCGTTGGCTCTACGAGCCTCGCAGTTTTCCCCTCGAGTGGGACGGCTCAGGACGACCCATCGCCTATTTCACGCCAGACTTCTATCTTCCGGACTTCGACCTCTACATCGAGCTGACCACCATGAGCCAGAAGCTCGTGACGAAGAAGAACCGCAAGGTCAAGCGACTCAAGGAGGTCTATCCCGAGGTGAACATCAAGATCTTCTACCAGAAGGACTTCCGTGCGCTTCTCGCACGCTTCGGTATCGCCAGCACCGCACAAAGCCACGCCTCAGGCGGGGGATTTGTCTCCGCAAATGACTCTAAGACACCCACAAAGGACGAGTTGTGAGCAGGACACCTCCGCTTCCTGACTTCTGCGACTCGATACTGCTGGATGAGACGACCATTCGTTCGCGGGTAGCCGAACTTGGCGCTGAGATAACAAGGGACTTCGCGGGCAAGGACGTACGACTGGTCACCGTACTGCGTGGGGGACTGTACTTCCTGTCTGATCTCAGTCGGGCCATCACCCTCGACGTAAGCCTGGATTTCCTTGCGGTCGCTCCCTACGTTCACGGAAGCGGGGGCACGGTCCGGGTGACGAAGGACTTGGACGACTCCGTACGCGGCGCCGTGATCGTCGTCGTGGAGGACGTCGTCGATACAGGACTCACGCTCAACTACGTGCTCTCATTCCTCAAGGCTCACGAACCTGAACAAGTGCTTGTCTGCGCACTGCTCGACAAACCAGCCAGGCGCATCGCTCCAGTGAAGATCACCTATCGAGGATTCGAGATGCAGGATGACTTCCTTGTCGGCTATGGCTTAGACGTCGCGGGCCGCTATAGGAACCTACCGTATCTCGCATCTGTGCGACCCGAAGCGTTACTGTGAAACCGCACCAGACACCTACGCTCTCCAAGGAGGCACACGTGGATCTCTCCCCATTCATCCGTGACATTCCCGACTGGCCCAAGCCGGGCGTTGTGTTCAAGGACATCACTCCGTTGCTGGCAAGCCCTGAGGGGTTCCACGCGGCGATCGACACGCTCGCGCAGGAGTATGAAGGCACTGGCGTGACCAAGGTCATGGGGGCTGAGGCGCGCGGATTCATCTTCGGCGGCGCATTGGCCTACCGACTGGGCGCGGGATTCGTCCCAGCGCGTAAGCCAGGCAAGTTGCCGTGGAACACGTCTGCGGTCTCATATGACCTTGAGTACGGCACTGACTCGCTCGAGATCCACGAGGACGCAGTAGGCCCCGGCGACAACGTACTGATCGTCGATGACGTACTTGCGACCGGCGGAACCGCCGCGGCCAAGGCCGAACTCGTGACCATGACCGGTGCCAAGGTGGCCGGTTTCGCATTTCTTATCGAACTCGACTTCCTCAACGGCCGTGCCAAGCTTCCTGAGGCCGCCGCAATCACGTCGTTGATCCACGTCGACTAGGGAGAGCCCACAGGTCCTAGCGTGGTAGAATGTCCTATATCACCAAACAGGTTCGTTGCCTCGAATCGCAGTCATCGTCGTAGCAGGAGGTAGCGTGAGCGCCCGAACGAGTCGGCGCATAGTTCTCATAATCGCCGCGTTCTTCGTGTGCGCGGTCCAGTTCATCGCTCTCCCAGGTCTTGCCCAACCGGCCGACCAGATTGCCGCCACACGCAAGAACGCGACGGATGCAAGCGCGAAGCTGGATGACTTGGCGGCCGATCTCGAACTGCGCAACGAGGAGTTCCTGCAGATCGAGGACTCCCTCGCCAACACGCGGGCACAGATATCCTCGGTTGAACGTGAACTTGCGGCGGCACTGGCCGACCAGGACGCCGCGCAAGCGCAACTCGAGCGCCGCGTCAGCACAATCTACCGAGAAGGTCCTCTCGGATTCCTCGATGTGCTGGTTGGTGCGACCGACTATCACGACCTCGTCACGCGGCTGGACCTTATGCGCTTCATCGGCCGAAGTGACGCGAGTGTCGTCATCAGAGTCACCGATGCCCGAGACCGAATCGAGAAGGCGCAGAGCGCGCTGGAGACTCGGCAGCTTGAACAGCTCGCACTCCGTGAGCGTGCGAAGGTCAAGCAGGCCGAGGTCAGAACAGCCCTCGAATCGCAGCGCACCTATCTCAACACTATCAACACCCGCCTCAAGAAGCTGATCGCTGCCGAGAAGAAGCGCCGAGAACTCGCCGCGGCCAAGCGGGCTGCAGAGATCGCTGCGGCGGCAGCCAAGACCACCGTGCAGGGCGGGCGTCGTTACGCTCCTTCTGCTTTGGGCGCTCCACATCCTGAGGCGGTGGCAATCGCGCGCAAGTACGTCGGAAGGACCCCGTACCTTTGGGGCGGCACCACCCCGGCCGGTTTCGATTGTTCCGGACTCGTACAGTACTGCTACGCACAGATCGGCGTTTCGATTCCCCGGACGAGCAGCCAGCAGTACCACTTTGGCGCCTTCATCCCGGCCAACCGTCTCGACCTCCTCATGCCTGGCGACCTGGTCTTCTTCGGCAGAGGAGGGGATCCAAATGCGGTACACCACGTCGCGATGTACATCGGCGACGGACAGATGATCCATGCCCCGCAGACAGGCGAGCTCGTCAGCATCTCCTCGTTACTCTCACGTATCGAGAGCAGAGGCGACTACGTGGGCGCCTGCAGACCCTGATTCACACCGTTCGCCTGCCAGACCTGCCCGTTCGTACGATTAGCGGAGCAGTTCGGCGCGGTCGCTGTGATATCATTCGCGACACCTCGGCGCAGCCGCAGTGCGGTCGCGCCAGTCACCGGAATTGAGGGGGAGTGCGTGGGACGGATACTGCTCTCAGGCAATGAATCCGTTGCGCAAGGGGCCTGGGAGGCGGGTGCCGTTGTCGGTGTCGGGTATCCCGGTACTCCGTCCACAGAGACCCTGGCTCACTTCGCCCGCCTGCCTGACGTGTACGCCGAGTGGGCTTCGAACGAGAAAGTCGCTCTCGAAGTGGCAGCGGGGGTCTCGCTCGCCGGGGGACGTGTTCTCGTCGCGATGAAGCACGTTGGTCTCAACGTGGCATCGGACCCGCTTCTGACACTCGCCTATACCGGCGTACGCGGGGGTCTGGTCATTCTGGTCGCCGATGACCCCGGAATGCACTCCTCCCAGAATGAGCAGGACAGTCACAACTATGCGGCGTTCGCCCGCGTTCCGATGCTCGATCCGTGCGACTCTGCAGAGGCAATGGCCTTCACACGCGAGGCGTTTGGCCTCTCCGAGCGATTCGATGTACCGGTCCTTGTCCGCTCCACAGTGCGCGTCTCTCACGCGAAATCACTCGTAGAGCCCGGGTCCCGCGCTGTCCCGGACGATCAGCCCGCCTACAAGACCAATCCCGCCAAGTGGGTCATGATGCCCGCTATGGCCAAGCAGCGCCGCCTCGATCTCGACCGAAGGATCGACGAGCTCACTGCGTTCTCGCGTGAGACCACCCTTAATCGTGCCGAGTACCGCGACACGTCACTGGGAGTCGTGTGCTCGGGCGTCACCTATCTGCACGTCCGTGAGGCACTCCCGGACGCTTCTGTGCTCAAGCTCGGTCTGAGCTTTCCCGTTTCACCAGACCTCATCAGTGAGTTCGCCGAGAAGGTCGACAGACTCGTTGTCGTCGAAGAGGCTGACGGGTTTCTCGGCAGAACGCTCCTTGCGATGGGATTCTCGCTTGACTCGGTGCCGTTGCCCACGAGCGGTGAGCTGACGCCGGGCTCGATCAGGCAGGCATTCGGGTTCGAACCGCCACCCTTGCGCGAGGCCGACACCTCCATGCCTCCCAGACCTCCGCTGATGTGTCCTGGATGTCCGCACCGCCCGGTCTTCAACGCGCTGCGCAAGCTCAGGGCGGTCGTCACAGGTGACATCGGCTGCTACACGCTGGGCGCGCTGAGGCCCTTGGCCGCCATGGATAGCTGTGTCTGTATGGGCGCCTCCATCAGCATGGCGCACGGGGCCGAACTCGCCGGCGGCATGGGTGATCGGCCCATCGTGGCGGTGATCGGTGACTCCACATTCGCTCACACCGGAGTCAACGGGTTGATCAGCTCGGTCTACAACGCGGGCACTTCCACCGTAGCCATACTGGACAACCGCATCACAGCGATGACCGGGCATCAGGGTAATCCCGTGAATGGCATCACTCTCCAGAAGCGACCGTCGCACGAGGTCGACCTGATTGCCCTGTGCAAGGCGCTTGGCATCGAGCGGGTTCGTGTTGTGGACCCCCATGATCTCGAGGCCGCTGAGGACGCGCTGCGCGAAGAGGTCACACATGAAGAGATGTCCGTGATCATCTTCAAGGCCCCGTGTGCGCTTCTGGTCAAAGACAAGGGCGATCCCTACGCGGTTGACGAGGAAGCTTGCACCAAGTGCGGGCTTTGTATAAAGCTCGGGTGCCCTGCAATCGGCAAGAACGAACAGACCAGCAAAGCGTATATCGATACCGCCGTCTGCGTCGGCTGCGGCCAGTGTGTCCAGGTCTGCCGATACGGAGCGATCGTCCACTCCGGCCCAGCGTGCGACTTGGGAGGGGTGTGACATGCTGACTACCGTCATGCTATGCGGCGTCGGTGGCCAGGGCACCATCCTGGCAGCCGATCTGTTGGCAAAAGTCGCAGCTGCCGAGGGACTCGAAGTCAAGCTCTCCGAGGTCCACGGTATGTCGCAACGAGGAGGCAGCGTTGATACCGTCGTCAAATACGGCGACGAGCTATTCTCTCCGGTCACGGACCCTGGCATGGTCGACCACATGGTCGCCTTCGAACTGATGGAAGCAATGCGACGGATTCACTACGTTCGACCCGATGGTCGGATGCTCGTCAATCCTCGGGCAATCCAGCCGCTGCCGGTACTCACTGGTGATCTCCCCGCACCACACGGAATGCAGGCCATACTTGAAGAAGAGGGAGCGATCTTCATCGACGCGGACCTTCTGGCATGTGAGGCTGGCAGCCCCAAGTCCGCGAACGTCGTCTTGATGGGCGCGCTGTCGTGGGGACTGCCTTTCGCCCTTGAGACCTGGAACGACGTCATCGCCTCACGGGTACCGCCCAAGACCATTGAAGCCAACCTGAACGCATTCCAACTCGGGAGAGCTGCGTGTCAGAAAGGGGAGTGTGCACGGTGAACGTCAAGCAACTCAGCGTGTTCATCGAGAACAAAGCGGGACGAGTAAGCGAAATCACCGACGTACTCGGCAAGCATGACATCAATATTCGCGGCTTCTCGATCTCAGACACCGCGGACTACGGCATCGTTCGTCTGATCGTTGACGCTCCCGACGCTGGCCGAGCGGCCCTCGAAGAGGCCGGCTTCACGGTCAAGGAGTCCGACGTCATCTGTCTCAATCTACCCGACCACCCTGGGGGGCTCGCCGGCGTTCTCAAGGTGGTCTCGGATGCGGGAGTCAACATCGAGTACGTCTACAGCCTGATCGGGACCTATGTGGTCATCAACGTAGCCGACATCGACCGTTCTTTGTCCCTTCTCAAGGGCCAGCCGGTCGAGCTAGTGACACAGGAGCAGATCGCGCACATATAGCCGTCGGACGGTGCGATCGACCAACGAAGGGAAGGTTTGACATGCGCGGAAGGAAGTTGGGGCTGTCGATGGCTGTCTTGGAGGCAGCCATGGCGACGGCACTCGCGGTGACGCTGGGCGGCTGCTCTCCAAAGGCTCAGACGGTGGAACAGCCCGCCGTCAAGGCCGAGCCGATCAAGATCGGCGCGATCGTCTCTTTGACCGGAACCTATGCTGGCCTCGGTGACCCGGAGAAGAAGACGATCGAGATGGAAGTCGCACGTATCAACGAGGCCGGCGGAATCAACGGCCGTCCTGTCGAGGTCATTTTTGAAGACGATGCGACAGACGAGGCCAAGGCCGTCACCGCAGCAACGCGGTTGATAGATCAAGACGGCGTCATCGCTCTGATAGGCGCAACCGGCTCAGGTCAGACCATGGCCGTCCGCGGTGAAGTCGACAGAGCCAAGATCCCTCAGGTGTCCTTGGCGGGCGCAACCGCTATCACGAAGATCTTCGATCCTCTGGTCTTTGCCACGCCATGGTCGAACACGATCGTCGCGCCGTTCACACTGGAGGCGCTCAAGAAGGCCGGGCTCACCAAGGTCGGACTCATCACGGACTCCGGTGGGTTTGGTAAGGACGGCCGTGAGGTCGTCAAGGCCGAGGCCGCGAAGCAGGGCATCGACATAGTCAGCGACCAGACGTTCAACCCCGGCGACACAGATATGACCGCCCAGCTCACCAAGATCAAGAACTCCGGTGCGCAGGTGCTCTTGATGTGGACGGCTGGTGCAGAGGCCGCGACGATCGTGAAGAGCGCCGATCAACTAGGGCTCGACATGCCTGTCTACGGGAGCCACGGCAACGCACGCAAGGAGCTCATCGACGGTGCCGGTCCGGCCGCTGAGGGATTCCGTTTCGCAGCAGGCAAGATTCTCGTGCCGGCAGCCTACGGGGTAGACACCGACGCGTACAAGGTGGCCACGGACTTCGTGACGCGGTACAAAGCTGCCTACGGCGATGCACCCAGCACCTTCGCGGGTCACGCCTACGATGCGCTCTACCTCATTACCGAAGCCGCATCGCGCGTCCAGGGCGATCTGACGCCCGCCGCGTTGCGCGATGAAATCGAGAAGACCAACGGGTTCGTTGGCATCGGCGGCACGTTCACCATGTCGCCCACGGACCACAACGGTCTTTCGGTCAACGATTTGACGATGTATGAGGTGAAGGACGGAACCTGGCAGACCGTCAAGTAATCGAGTCGATTCGCGGGGTGGGCCCTTGTGGGTCCACCCCGCTGAGATATGAAGGGGGCCAATTATGAGAAATGCCCGGTGGGTGGTGGCGCTTGCACTAGTCGTATCGATGACTGTCGGTATGTCCGGATGTGGCGCGCAGGGCACGCAGGGGGATTCCAAGACTGCAGAGCCCATCAAGCTCGGGGCGGTTCTCTCGCTAACCGGAACTTATGCTGCACTCGGCACCGCCGAAAAGCAGGCGCTGGAACTCGAGAGCGCGCGCATCAACAAGAGCGGTGGCATCGATGGCCATCCTATCGAGCTGGTCATCGAGGACGATGCCACAGACGAAGCGAAGGCCGTCGCAGCCGCCAGCAAGCTCATCGAGCAAGATGAGGTCGTTGCAATCCTCGGCGCCACGGGTACCGGGCAGTCTATGGCCATACGCGGCGACGTCGATCGCGCCCAAGTGCCTCAGATATCGATGGCCGGTGGTACAGCGATCACTCAGCAGTTCGATGCAAATGTGTTTCAAACCCCTTGGTCGAACACGATCGTAGTGCCGTTCGTGCTCGACGCAATCAAGAAATCAGGGGTTTCTCAGATTGCGTTGATCACCGATACGGGCGGCTATGGCAAGGACGGCAAGCCAATCATCGAAGCCTCCGCCGCTGAATTGGGCCTCAAGATTGTCGCCAACGAGACGTTCAACCCTGGCGACACTGACATGACCGCCCAACTGACCAAGATTCGGGCCTCAGGTGCCAAAGCAGTCCTGCTCTGGACCGCGGGCAAGGAAGCCACGACGATCATGAAGAATGCTCAGGGTCTGGGCATGCGTGACGGCGCGACTGCGGTTCCGTTCTTCGGAGGATCCGGCCAAGCGAGACTTGAGTTCGGTGAGGGCTCTGGTGACGCAGCCGAGGGCTTCACGTTCGGGACTGGCAAGAGCCTCGTTTCGACGAACTGGGGACCGGATTCCGAGGAGTTCAAGGTCGTATCTGACTTCGCCAAGCGCTACGAGGCCGCCTACGGTCAGGCTCCAGACATCTTCGCCGGGCACGCGTTCGACGCGTTCTTGATCGTTGTGAACGCCTTGAAGGCGGCCGGACCTGATGCTGACGGTGCCGCGATTCGAGACGCCATTGAAGCGACCAACGGTCTCGTTGGCTTCGCTGGCACCTTCACGTACTCGGCCACTGACCACAACGGCCTCACCACAGAGGATCTGTCGCTCTATCGTTTTGCCGGCGGTATGTGGGAGCCCGCCGAGTGAGCGGGACCGACGCCCGAGAGGTTGGATAACGACCGGTATGGCTGAGCTTCTGCAGTTCGTCATAGCCGGACTCAAGAGCGGGTCGATCTACGCGTTGGTGGCGCTGGGATTCACCATCGTCTACGCGGCCACTGGTGCGATCAACTTCGCCCAGGGCGAGTTCTACATGCTCGGAGGCATGCTGGGGGTCTGGTTCGTTTCACTCGGACTACCGGTGCCTGTCGCTGCGCTGTGCGCGGTTGTCTCAGCAGCGGCGGCAGGTGCATTGTTCGAGCTGGCAGCCGTACGACCCATCGCCGGCGGTGACCCGCTGCGCATCATCATCGTCACGATCGGAGGGTCGGTCGTCTTGCGGCAGCTGGCTCTCCACCTGTTCGGACCCGACGAGCTCACTCTTGCCTCGTTCACCCCGGGCCCGTCGATCCGGCTCTTCGGCGCAGCGATAGAGCGTCAGACACTGTGGATCTGGGCACTCACACTGGTGGCGGTGGTGGGACTCGTCATTCTCTACAGGCGTACCGCGTTCGGCAAGGCGATGCGCGCGACCTCTCTCAGGCGAGACGCCGCGAGACTGGTGGGCATCGATGCTCGGGCGATGGTCACCGCATCATTCGCGCTCGCTGCAGGTCTCGGTGCGCTTGCCGGTCTCGCGGTGACTCCGCTGACTCAGACTGCCTTCGATGTCGGCGCAGGTATCGGGGTCAAGGGGTTCTCGGCGGCGATTCTTGGTGGGCTCGGCAACCCCATCGCAGCTGTGGGTGGAGGGCTCGTACTCGGGCTGCTCGAGAGTCTGGCAGCAGGCTACCTGGACCCGATATACAAAGACGCGATCTCACTCATCGTGCTTCTCGCGGTTCTGTTCTTGCGACCCCAAGGGTTGCTCGGCGGTAGCGGGAAGGAGAAGGTCTGATGTCGAGCCGACGCGCGCGCGCCATCGTGATCGTCATCAGCACCCTTACAATCGCTCTGCTGCCGCTGGTGGTCCAAGACCGGTTCCTGCTCAAGATCTTCACATTCGTCGGACTCAACGCCTTGGTGGTCGTCGGTATATCGCTTCTGTTCGGCTACGCGGGCCAAGTCTCACTGGGGCACGCAGGCTTTGTCGGCCTGGGCGCGTACACAGCTGCGTTCCTTGTCGCGCGGCTGGACCTCCCATGGCTGTTGGCTATGGTCGCTGCGGGGCTTGTGACCGCTCTAGGAGGTATGGTCCTCGCGGTGCCCAGCTTGAGACTCAAGGGTCACTATCTGGCGATGGCCACACTGGGTTTTGGCGAACTGATGACACTCGGGTTCAAGGAGGCTGACTTCGTCACCGGGGGAGTCAACGGCTTCTCCGGTGTGCCGTTCCCTTCGGTTGGTGCACTGGTGTTGGACACGCCGCAGCAGCTCTACTGGCTCGTGTGGTCCGTGGTAGGCGTTGCACTGCTCCTTGCTGGCAACATCGTCGCCTCGCGGCCCGGACGAGCCATGAGGGCGCTTCACGGCAGCGAACTGGGGGCTCAGGCCAGTGGTGTCGATGTTGTTGGCGTCAAAGTCAGGGCCTTCGTGCTCAGCGCGACATTCGCCGGATTATCGGGTGCGCTCTACGCCTCGATCGTGGGATTCATCTCGCCAAGCCTGTTCACCACCGCCGCTTCGGTAACATTCCTGGCTATGGCCGTCATCGGAGGATCGAACTCACTTGCCGGTCCGTTGCTGTCGGTCGTGCTCCTCACGCTGCTTGAGTACCTTGACGCGCTCGTACCGGGGATTTCCCGGACCACTGCCGAGGTGATCCAGGCGTATCAGGCTGACATCTACGGACTCGCGATCATCGCTGTGATTCTGTTCGCCCCCTCAGGACTGGCCGGGATGTGGCGACGGACGAGGAGCACCGTATGACGCTGCTCAAGGTGAAGGATGTAACGCGTCGCTTCGGAGGGCTCGTCGCCGTCGATTCGGTCTCATTTGAGGTACATGAAGGCACCATCAAGGCGCTCATCGGTCCCAACGGTGCAGGCAAGTCGACACTCTTCAATACGCTCACTGGGTTCGACCGACCGGACCTCGGCTCTGTGACGTTCGACGGCACCGAGCTCATTGGACGCGCACCGCGCGCGGTTGTGCGCGCGGGCGTTGCGCGCACTTTTCAGAACACCCAACTGTTCAACCAGATGACGGCTGTCGAGAACGTCATGGTCGGCGCGCAGGCACATCAGGGCCGCGGCTTCAGTGCGGCGGCGCTACGTCTGCCACGCGCAATGGCCGAGGACGCCGAATCTGGCCGAGAAGCGGCACGTCTACTGCGGCTCATTGGAATCGATGAGTGGTCAGGCACGCTTGGTGGAGACCTGCCGGCGGGCATCAGGCGTCTCGTCGAGATCGCGCGTGCTCTGGCTACGTCACCTCGGTTGCTGCTCCTCGACGAACCCGCAGCCGGCCTGAACGCGACAGAGACTGCAGAACTCATCTCCACTCTCTTCCGTGTCAGAGACAGCGGCATCACGGTACTCGTTGTCGAACACGACATGGGACTCGTCATGGAGGTCTCTGACGAGATCGTGGTCCTGGACAGAGGCGCCAAGATTGCAGAGGGGCCTCCTCGGATCATCCAGAAGGATCCCGCGGTCATCGCCGCCTATCTGGGCGAGGAGGAGCCGGATGACGAATAGCCACCTTTTGGAGCTTCACAACGTGGACTCCGGTTACGGCCGCACGCAGGTGCTGCGAGACGTGAGCTTGCATGTCGACGCCGGAGAACTGGTCGCACTTATCGGCAGTAACGGTGCGGGCAAATCGACCCTGCTCAAGACCATCGTGGGACTTCTTCGCGCCTCAAGCGGAGAACTCAACTTGGATGGGAACTCCATCACACACATGACGCCCGAGAAGCTCGTTCGCCGAGGGGTCGCGCTCGTTCCCGAGGGCCGCCTTCTGTTCGGCCCTATGACCGTCAGAGAGAACCTTGAGCTGGGCGCCTACAGCGCGGGCGCTCGTAGAGGCACCGCGGTGAAGGACGGGCTTCGCCGCGTATTCGAACTGTTCCCGGTCCTATCCGAGAGGGCGTCACAGCACGCCGAGACCCTCTCGGGTGGGGAGCAGCAGATGCTCGCCGTGGCGCGAGCACTCATGTCGAGCCCCACGCTCCTGTTGCTCGACGAGCCATCGCTGGGGCTGGCCCCCCGTGTCATCGCCGAGATCTTCTCGGCGCTTGAAGTACTTCGCCGAGAGGGAATGACGATTCTGCTGGTGGAACAGGATGCACGCTTGGCGCTGAAACACGCGGATCGTGGGTACGTCATGCGCACCGGTGAGATTGTGCTGGAAGGTGCTGCCAGCGACTTGTTGACCGACGAGAGCGTGCGTACGATCTATCTGGGATTGTTGAAAGGGGAGGGAAGCGCGTGATCTGGAACCCTGAGTACGAGTGCATGGATCGGGCGGCGCTCAAGGAACTCCAACTCCGGCGGCTGCAGATGACAGTCTCTTGGGTCTACGAGCGCGTCGCACACTACCGGGCGCTGATGGACGAGCGTGGCGTTCGCCCGCGTGACATCCGATCGCTCGCGGACGTGTCAAAGCTCCCGTTCACAGACAAGACGGCGCTCAGGGACACCTATCCATACGGGATGTTCGCACTGCCCTTGGACGAGGTCGTGCGAATCCACAGCTCGAGCGGGACCACAGGCAAGCCTATCGTGGTCGGCTATTCGCGAGGCGACATCAACACCTGGACTGAACTCACGGCCCGTGTCGCGGCTTCCGCCGGCGTGCACCGCGGCGACCTGGTGGACATGGCTTTCCTCTACGGAATGTTCACGGGCGGGTGGGGGATGCACTACGGCATCGAACGTATCGGAGCAACGATCATCCCTGCGGGATCGGGACAGACCGAGCGACACCTAATGATGATGGCTGACTTCGGCACCACGGTTCTGGTCTCAACGCCTTCCTACGCCCTCTACCTGGCAGAACAGGGGGAGGCAGCCGGCGTGGACTTCTCGAAGCTGCCGCTGCGCTTGGGCCTGTTCGGGGGAGAACCCTGTTCGGAGGCGCTTCGGTCTGAAGTGGAGTCCAAACTGCACATCCGCGCCTCCGACAACTACGGGTTGTCGGAGGTCATGGGACCAGGAGTGGCCGGAGAGTGTGAGTGCGCGTGCGGACTCCACATCGGTGAGGACCATTTCCTGGTCGAAATCATCGATCCGGTCACGGGCGAGCCACTTCCCGAGGGCGAGGAGGGGGAGCTCGTCATCACCACGCTCACCAAGGAGGCCTTCCCGGTTCTCAGGTACCGCACGCACGACCTCACGACTCTGGATCAATCGAGATGCGAGTGCGGCAGGACGCTGGCTCGCATGAGCAAGGTCAGGCAGCGCACAGACGACATGCTCATTATTCGCGGCGTCAATATCTTCCCGAGCCAAGTGGAAGATGTGCTCTTCGGAATCGAAGGAATCCGTCCTCACTACCTGATCGTTGTCGACCGGAAGAAGAACCTCGACGACCTGGAAGTGCGCATTGAGGTCGATACCGAAACGTTTTCGGATATCATGGCTGATATGGTCGCGTTCCAGAACAAGGTCGCCGAGAAGCTCCAGTCGGTACTCGGACTCAGAGCGCGGGTGACCTTGGTAGAGCCGGGTGCTATCGAGAGGGCGGCGGGGAAAGCGAGAAGGGTCCTGGATCTCAGGAACACATAGACCTGTCGCGCATGGAAGAACATCCAGCACCTAGTCGATTGAGGGAGAGCCGTGCCCATCTGGGCTGTCATCGTCACTATCATAGGGACCATCGCCCTGATGGCCGCACTTGCCGCTGCAGCCTGGTACGGTTGGCGTACGTTCGAGCGCCGGTCTCTGCTTCGAATCGTCGTGAGAACTGAAGCTGTCGAGGCGGCCGGTCAGGCACTGTTCGATGTGTTCTCTCGGCTGGCGGAGGCAGGCGACGAAGAGCTGACGGCGTTCGCCGATGAACCTGAGTCCTCTGAGCGCAGAGCGTTGTACGAAGTCGCGCTGAAGGCGGATATGATCTCAGACGAACTCGATCGGATGAGACTTCCGCGTTCACTCATCGCCGTGGCAGGCTCGGTTGCTGACGCTGCTTTTCTGGTTTCGAAGGAGGCACGAGCGGTTGACGAGTCGGATACCGGAGACGTCGCCTTGGAACACATGTCAGCTGTGGATCTTGCCACAGTACGTGCGTACACAGACCAGGCCCGCAGAAGAGTGCACGAGTCCTGCGTCGAGTGCGGACTTGAAGAGACCAACGTCTACGGTGGAGGACTGTACCTGTGAACCAGACACTACTGAGGATCGTACGCGCGGCCGTCGGAGTCGTTGTTCTGTTCGTGCTGTTGACCACCGTTCGTGGCTGGTGGGCAGAGTACAAGGCAGCACCACGCCCTGTGGTCGCCTCAGCTGAGACCTCCGCCTCTGTCAATGCGACCCAGGTCGTTCCTGTGAAGGGCACGCTCATCGTCACGATGGAAGGCCTCAACCTGAGAGACAAGCCGGCCATCGACGGCGATCAGATCCGAGCACTCAAGAAGAACGAGAAGTTGACCCTGCTCGCCAAGCAGGGAGACTGGTATCAGGTAAGTACTTCAAAGGAAGAAGAGGGCTGGATATCGGCCAACAAGAGCTATACCAAACTTCAGAAGAAGTAGGGCTGCTGTATGCGCATCATCGGAGCGGCCAGTGAGTTCTGGCGACTGAGACTCACCAAGGTAGATACCACCGACGAACTCGATTTCGAGTGGCATGAAGACATCCTCTACCGGGCGCCGCATCCCACGACAGCAGGCGACCTAGAAGTCTGGTATGTGGAAGCGATCCGCCTTGACGACTACGAGGCGATCGTAGCTCTCGGAACGTTCCGGAACCGTCTGGACGCCGAGGACTTCTTAGAGCGGGCCAATGAAGACCTCGCGGCGATGACCAAGACCCAGTTCGAGACCGCCTACCTGACTCCACTGCCACCAGCAGACGAAGCAATGCGCCCCGACGGCTCGAGCGACTGACTCACTAGACGGCCTCTCACGGGGGATGGTGGCCTTCCAAGTCTACTTTACATAAGATACATTATCGCGCATACATCCACGAACAAGTGCAGTTCAGAATGGTGCTCTCCTACGGACTCTCAACATCACCAGAGGACTTCTCCTGCTGATCGATGAGCTGGTTCGCGTCGGACGCGGCGTCACGAGCCCTGTCTGCGGGCTCGAGCAGCCCGCCGGTCGCAGTGGTCGCACTAGGCTGCTCAGACGAACCGACTGTAGATCCGCCACATGCCACCAGAGTCAATCCGGCCACCAGAACCACAGCGCCCAGCACCAACGCAGTCCGCCTCATGGCGCACGCTCCTCGTAGCTAGGACAGCAATTCGAATACCCACACTAAACAGCTACGGCTCCAGACCGCCTGAGCGGCCCAGAGCCGTAGCACACACAACACAGCTCAGCTGCTGCTACTACTCAGACGTAGCAGCCTCGGCCTGGACCTCGGCATCAAATGCCGGAGAATCTATTGCAAGTCCTTCGGACTCAGCTGGCAGAATCAGGTTCAAGACGATACCGAGTACTGTCGCGAGCGCCATGCCCGGAATGGTGTACTTGCCAATGGGAATGACGAATCCGCCAGTATCCATGCCGATTCCTACCACGAGCACGACACTGGACAGGATCAGGTTGCGGCTGTGACCGTAGTCAATGCCGCTCTTCACAAGAAGTCGCAGGCCGCTGGATGCGATCAGACCGAAGAGCAACAGCGAGATACCGCCCATAACAGGGGTAGGAATCGAGCTGATTGCGGCGCTGACCTTCGGGATGAACCCACCGATGAGAAACGCAAAAGCACCTGCGTACCAGAACACCTGAGTCGCGTAGACCTTCGTGACGGCCATGACGCCGATGTTCTCGGCATAGGTCGTCGAAGGGGTCCCACCTAGGGCACCGGAGATTGCGGTGGCCAGTCCGTCACCGAACAGCGACTCTGGCAGCATCGGGGTGAAGTCCTTGCCGGTGATCTCGTTGATCACCAGGAGGTGTCCGATGTGCTCGACGATGACGACGATCGCAACCGGAGCGATGATCAGCATGGCGCCCGGGTCGAACGTGGGAAATGTCACGTTGGGCAGTCCGATCCACGGAGCGGCGGCAACGCCGTCGAAGCTCACGAGGCCCATTGCGATCGCAGCGACGTAGCCGACAATGATGCCGAGCAGTACCGGAATCGCCTTGATGAACCCCTTGAAGTAGCTGGAGAAGATGATGGCAGCAGCCAGCGTGATCGCAGCCACGGTCAACCCTTTGAGATCAACGCCCTGTGTCGGATCCGCGAACGGGAACAGCGACATCTTCACTGCAGTCGCAGAGAGTCCCAGGCCGATCACGATGACCACCGCGCCCACAAGTGCTGGCGGGAGGACCCGGTTGATCCATCCGGTGCCGAAGAGCTTCACCAGTCCCGCAACGATCATGTAGACCACGCCGGCGGCCACAAGACCACCAAGTGCCGCGGGCAGATTGCCCTTACCGGCTGCAATCGCCGCAGAGCCGCCTCCTACCGCGATGAGGGGCATGATGAAGGCGAAGCTTGAACCCAGATAGCTCGGGATCTTGTTGCGTGTAGCGATGAGATACAAGATCGTGCCGATACCCGAGGTCATGAGGCCAACCCCGACGTCGAGTCCGGTCAGATACGGTACCAACACGGTTGCGCCGAACATGGCCATCAGGTGCTGCAAAGCGAGCGGAATCGCCCGTGCGATCGGCAACTTCTCGTCGGTCTGCACCACGGTCTGGTTTGCTGCCACTGCCACCCTCCTTCTGTTTGAGGAAGGACCCGGTTTCCCGGGCCCTTCGGTTTCCCTTTGAGTCTAGCCACCGATGAGTTTCTGGATCAGCGGCATGATGAACGTGATTACGAACAAGGCGCTCACAATCCACATCAGGGGGTGAATCTCTTTCGACTTGCCATGGAACAGCTTGATGAGCACGAAGCTGATGAACCCAAGGCCGATGCCGTAGCTGATGTTGTAGGTGAGCGGAATTCCCACGATTGTCAAAAACGCGGGGAACGCATTCTCGAAATCGTCCCAGGGAATGTCCTTCACGGTCGCCATCATGAGGAATCCAACGATGATCAGCGCGCCGGCGGTGATCGGCGTAGCACCGCCAATCATTGCGATGATCGGTGAGAAGAACGCCGAGATGAGGAACAGCACACCAACCACAATCGAAGTCAGGCCGGTACGACCACCCTCGGCGACACCAGACGCAGACTCGATGTAGGTCGTGATCGAGCTTGCGCCGAACAGACCGCCGGTTGCGGCGGCCACTGAGTCGACGGTCAGGATGTTGCGAATGCCCGGAATCTTTCCTTCGTCATCCACGAAGCCAGCCTGCTCGCCGATCGAAATGACAGTGCCCATGGTGTCGAAGAAGTCCGACAGCATCGTGGCGAACACGAACAGCAGCAGTGTGGGCGCGAGTGCACCGGTGAACAGCTGGAGAATCGCCATTCCGCCGCCCTCGACGGTCTGGAACGGCGCACCGAACGTACGGAAATCGAGTGGGGCCACAATGGCCGTCGGCAACTTGGTCACGTGAAGCACCAGCGCTGCTACGGTCGCCACCAGGATTCCCCAGAGAATGTCGCCCTTCACCTTGAACGCCATGAACGCCATGATGGCGATCAGGCCTACAAGCGTTACCCAAACCTCCGGCTTGGTGAAATCGCCGAGTGCTACAAGGGTGGCCGGATTCGCAACGACGACCTTGCCGTCAACGAGTCCGATAAACGTGATGAAGAGGCCGATGCCGACGCCGATCGCCCGTTTGAGGTTGAGCGGAATCGCATCCATCACAGCTTCCCTAAGCCCGGTCAACACCAGCAGAAGGATGACGAGACCTTCGACGAAGATGACCGACATACCTACCTGCCACGGCACCTTGAGCCCGATAATGATGCTGAAGGCCACGACAGCGTTCAGGCCCATGCCTGACGCAAGCGCGAATGGGCGGTTCGCGAACACCCCCATCGCGATACACATCACAGCTGCGCCAAGCGTTGTGGCAGTGGCCAGTGCGGGAATCCACGCTGCACCCGCTTCAGGCGTGGCACCAAACGCTGCGGACAACAGGCCGGGGTTCACGAAGATGATGTAGGCCATGGTCATGAACGTGACGATGCCCGCAAGAACCTCCGTTCGAAGGTTGGTCCCACGCTCGCTGAGCTTGAAGAACTTGTCCATCCAAATCTCCCTTCGGGCGCCTTGACGGCGATGTTGAGTACGAACTACCGATCAGATCAGACTCAGCCGTGGGCCTGCACGACCAACACCCCGCTTTCCACGTGCATAGAGCGGGTAGCACACGACCGCACACCTGCGGCCCATCAGGTGGCCTCCGTGAAGAGTGGGCCGAGGTACTCGAGCCCAACGTTGTCACCATTCAGCACCCGGACCACTGCGGACGCCATAGGTGGACGCAGGTCGAGATCCGATAGTCGGTCTGGGTCGACCAGGTCCACCGCCTCGACGCGGTCGTCATCCGGGGAATCCACCACAGTCCCTCCGGTGACGTTGGCCAAGAAGGTGACATTGACGACGTGCCGTGAACCGGACGGGTCGATCGTGTCGCTCAGAAGTGCCGGTGCACCGACCGTTACCTCGAGTCCGGTCTCCTCTTTCACTTCTCGGATGAGTGCCTGCGCAAGGGTCTCTCGGTAGTCGACTCCCCCGCCGGGCAAAAGATGATATACAGACGAACCGGCGCGGTGGCGGACGGTGACTACCTTGCCTTCGAGCAGCATCAGGGCAGCTACGCGAACGCGAGGCCCTCTAGTGGCCACTGCTGCCAAAGCCGCCCTCCCCTCTAACGGTCTCGTCGAGGAGCGACACCTCAACGACTCGTGCGCGTTCGACCGCCTGGATGACCAGCTGCGCAATCCTGTCTCCGCGTGCGATGTGAATCGGCAGGGCTGGGTCCAGATTGATCGCGATCACCTTGATCTCGCCTCTGTAGTGGGCGTCGATCAGGCCGGGAGTGTTCACGAACGACAGTCCCGAGCGGAGCGCAAGCCCACTTCTCGGCTGAATGAAGCCCGCGTATCCGTCAGGAATCGCAACGGCGATACCGGTGCCAACGAGCGCCCTCTCTCCGGCGCCGAGCTCCAGGTCAACCGAAGAGAACAGATCGATACCAGCATCGCCCGGGTGAGCGTAGCTCGGAAGCGGGAGTCCCTTGTCGATACGCATGATTGCCAGCTCAATTGCCACAGTGCGCTCGCGCGTGAATCACAGCGTGCCGGTGGCACGTCGTGACGGTGCGCCCCTCCCTTTCATCCCTGTTCGCACATCGCCCCGACGCCTGAACACAGGCATCGGGGCGTCTGACCCACCCTGCTAGCTCAGTCCCTTGAGCTCAGACATGAATTCATCTAGATCTTGAAACTCCTTGTAGACCGACGCGAAACGCACGTAAGCGACTTTGTCCAGCTCTTTGAGCCGCATCAGCACCATGTCGCCGACTTGGCGACTGTCGACCTCATAGCGGAACGAGTTGTGAAGCTCCGACATCACGCTGTCGATGAGCGCCTCAAGCTGCTCCATGGGGACGTCACGTTTGGTTGTCGCGACCGTCAGGCCCCGCAGCAGCTTCCCACGGTCAAACGGCTCAGCAGCGCCGTCCTTCTTCACGACCATGAGGGGCATCTCTTCCCGACGCTCGTAAGTCGTGAAACGCTCGCTGCACGAGAGGCACTCCCTGCGCCGGCGAATGGCGTCTTGCGACTCGGACGTACGTGAGTCGACCACCTTCGTCTCGTCATGACCGCAGAACGGACAGCGCACCAAATCACCCCTACATGTAGGCTGCTGTGAACCGTAGCACACAACATATGGGGCTACAATGTCGTCGGGGTATTCAGCAACGTCTAGTTGTCCTCAAGCGTCAGTACGACGGCCACGTGACCCGTCTAACGCATGGCGTAGACCGTTTGATCCGCCTGTGCTGGAACGCGGATACTCTGACCGGCCGGAAGCCGAGATGCCACAACATCGTTGATTCTGATGATCATCGCGGCTGTCTGTGCGGTCGACAGACCATCCACCGGATGAGCCTTGGCAAGGCTCCATGCCGTGTCGCCTTGGTGTGCCTTGACGGTCATGGTGGCAGGCGGATCGGACTCCACATCGACAGTGCAGGCGGCGGCAGCGACCACTGCGACGAGCGCCGCCGCGAGAACGAAGATCTCGATTCTGCTCGCGCGAGCACTACGACGCTTCGAACGACCGCATTCATGAGTCCCGATCATGCTCTGTTCCCTTTCGTCAAGGCCGTATCCACAAGTGCATCCTAGATTCCAGCTCTGACACGCACGGTATACGAACACCTGTTCGTCATTGTACATACGAACAGGTGTTCGTGGCAAGTGACTGCTACGAACGCTTGTTTGCCAGTGCGCGTAGGAGAGGCTACACTCGTTGCGTACACCTGTTCGATACACGGGGGGACCCATGGCCTACCAGCGCGAACTCACCAAACGTCAGCAGCAGATCCTGGATTTCATCCGTGCGGAGCTTCACTTGCGGGGCTATCCGCCCAGCGTGAGGGAGATCGGCGAGGCCATTGGGCTTTCGTCTTCTTCGACGGTTCACTCACATCTGGCTGCGCTCGAAGCCAAGGGGTTCTTGCGCAGGGACCCCTCGAAGCCGCGCGCGCTTGAGGTTCTCGACTTCAGGGACACCGATACCGCGGTGGACTATGGGCAGGTTCACGCAGTGCCCTTGGTAGGCCACGTCGCAGCCGGAGAGCCGATTCTCGCAGCAGAGAATATCGAGCAGACGATTCCGTTGCCAGCTGAGTTCTCGGGAGAATCGACGTTCATCCTCCGGGTGCGCGGCGAATCCATGATCGATGCCGGCATTCTCGACGGGGACTACGTGGTCGTCAAGCAGCAGCAGACCGCTTCCAACGGAGATATCGTCGTCGCTTTGCTCGAGGACAGTGCAACGGTGAAGACCTACTACCGCGAGTCGAACCGGATCAGGCTCCAACCCGAGAACAGCACCATGGAGCCGATCTACTCCAGAGAAGTTGAGATCCTTGGCCGTGTGGTCGCCTTGTTCCGCCGAATCTAGCGCTCGACGAGTTCACTCGTTAGAATCGGCACCGATCTCGAATACGCGGAACTGCGGTGCAATCTCCGGTGGAACGCGCAAGATCAGTCGGGTGCCATCTTCGTCGTGACTCTCTGAGACGATCTGCGCATGCTCGTGGGCGACCGCAACCAGATCCCCTCGTGTGAATGGAATCCGCACCGACAGCGTGACACTGCTACGTGCAGCCTCCTCGGCGATTCGCGCGATGAGTCGGTCAATCCCCTCACCGGTGGCAGCCGCGGTGCACGCGGCCTGTGGGTATCGCTTCTCAAGCGCGGCACGGTCCTGTGCATCGACCAAGTCCCACTTGTTCAAGACCACGACGCCTGGACGATCGATGGCTCCGATATCGGCGAGCACCTCTCGGACCGCTTGCATCTGCGCCTCTCGCTGCCCCGCGCTCGCGTCGGTCACATACAAGAGCAGATCGGCCTCGTTCACCTCATCGAGCGTCGACTTGAACGCCTCGACCAACCCATGCGGAAGCTTGTTGATGAAGCCGACCGTGTCGGTGATAGTGACCTGCCGGCCCTCGGGCAGCTCCATCCGCCGCGTGGTCGAGTCCAAAGTCGCGAAGAGCATATCCGCCGAGAGAACCCCAGCTCCTGTCAGTGCGTTGAGCAGTGTCGACTTGCCCGCGTTGGTGTAGCCCACCAAAGCGATCCGAAACACGCCGCCGCGCGCTCTGCCCTTGCGCTGAAGCTCCCGCTCGACCGCAACAGACGCGAGTTCGCGTTTGAGTTCGCTGATGCGCTTTCGCGTGAGGCGTCGATCCGTCTCCAGCTGAGACTCACCGGCACCGAACCTCGCCCCGACACCTCCGCCCAGCCGTTCTTTGGTGAGGTGGCCCCACATGCCTCGGAGACGCGGCAGTGAGTATTCCATACGAGCAAGGTCGACTTGCAGTTTGCCTTCTCTACTGACCGCGTGCTGGCCGAAGATGTCGAGGATCAACGCCGTGCGATCGAGTACACGCGTATCAGGCAGGAGGTCCTCGACGTTGGCCTGTTGCCGAGGGCTGAGTTCGTCGTCGAATATCACCAGATTCGCTCCGGTGTTCTTTGCTAGCTCGACGATCTCTTCGGCCTTGCCTGCGCCGATGAAGGTCTTGGGGTGCGGTCGCTCCATCCGCTGCGTGGCCGTTCCCACCACATCGGCTCCAGCGGTCTCCGCCAGTCGCTGAAGCTCCTCAAGCGATTCCTCGATCGGCCAGTCTGCGCGGCTGCGGTCGACGCCAACCAGAACAGCGCGGTCGCGCTGCTCGATGCGGTCCTCATCGGTATGGGGATGAATGCGTTCTCTCACTCTGAGAGTATGCCCCTCACAGGGAAGTCTTGATGCGCTCAAGCGCCTCGACAAGTCGATCGTCGGGAGTCGCCAGCGAGATTCGGATGTAGCCCTCGCCATCGGGCCCATACGAACTGCCCGGGGCGACGATGACACCGGCCTTATCGAGCACGAGGCCTGCATACTCGGCCGACGTGTAGCCCTCCGGTATACGCGCCCAGACATAGATGGTTCCCTTGGGCACACGCGCGGACAATCCGATGCTCGACAGTGCATCCATGACCACATCGCGGCGACGCTGGTAGACGGCGCTCATCTCGTGCACGTCGTCCTGCGGTCCGAGCATGGCCTCGATCGCGGCCTCCTGGACTGCGGTGAAGATGCCGGAGTCGATGTTGGACTTGACGGTGCTCAACGCCTTGATGGCCTGAGCGTTACCGCAAGCGAACGCGGCACGCCAACCGGTCATGTTGTACGCCTTCGAGCAACTGAACAGCTCGATGGCCACATCACGCGCACCCGGACGCTCGAGCAGCGCAGATGCGCGGTACCCGTCGAATCCGAGTTCGGAGTAGGCGTTGTCATGGACCAGCAGGATGTCGTGCTCCTTGCAAAACGCGATCGCACGGTCGAAGTACTCAACCGGAGCAATAGCCGAGGAGGGGTTGTTGGGGTAGCTGATGAACATCATCTTGGTCTTGGCCAGCACATCCGCTGGAGTCGATTCGAAGTCGGCGAGGAAGTCGTTCTCCTCGGTCATGGGCATCCAGTGCGTGAGCCCGCCGACCAGAACGCCGCCGGTGTGGTAGACAGGATAGCCAACACCCGGCACCAGCGTGTACTCGCCAGGATCGACGAACGCCGGGAACAGATGCGCGATGCCTTCCTTGCTTCCGATGAGCGCCAGCACCTCGGTGGCAGGATCCAGCTCCACCGAGAACCGCCGCTTCATCCACTCGGCACAGGCCTCACGGTACGGCTTCGACCCTGCATACGCCGGGTACTGATGATTCTTGGGCTTCTTGGTCGCCTCTATCATCGCTTCGACAATGCGATTGGGGGTGGGCATGTCCGGATCGCCGATGCCCAGCGAGATGACGTCTACACCCTGAGCCTGCTTCGCCTCCTTCTTGCGGTCGATCTCCGCGAACAGGTACGGCGGCAGGTTCTCGATGCGCTTAGCGGTCCTCACTGATGCCCTCTCCCCTTACAAGTTATCGATTGTGCATGGTTTCTGACAGGTTGTGCGTGACATGGTAGCACTCGCACTGTGTCATCCGAGGTTCTGATTCGGACGAATTCGCGAGGGCGCCTACTCGTCTTCCGCGTCATCTTCGATGACGAGCTCTCCCGAGAATACCTCCTCGGCAGGACCGGTCATGAGAACGCGACCGTCTTGGGCCCAGCTGATCTGCAGCTCGCCGCCCGGAAGCTCCACTGTGACGTCGCGATTCACCAGTCCACACAGCACCGCCGCCACTGTGGTCGCGCAGGCGCCGGTGCCACAAGCGAGGGTCTCCCCTACGCCGCGCTCCCACAC
The DNA here is from genome assembly GCA_002841275.1 of Actinobacteria bacterium HGW-Actinobacteria-7. GTDB lineage: Bacteria > Actinomycetota > Coriobacteriia > Anaerosomatales > PHET01 > PHET01. The sequence goes on from PHET01000001.1 coordinate 81,430, forward strand.
GCGCAGCCGGATATGCTCGGAATCGACCACCTCGGCGAACTCGACGTTGGTCTTGCGCGGGAACGCAGGGTCGGTCTCGATGACCGGGCCCAGTTCGTGCACCGGAGCGTCCTCGGCATCCTCTACGAAGATCACGCAGTGCGGGTTGCCCATAGACACACAGGTGACCTCCACCGTCCCGAACTCCGTCTCAAATGGCACCTGAACGATCGCTTCGCCTGAAACGGGCGAAAGAGTCGTGGGGATTGCCGGCGGATCCAGAATCGGCTCGCCCATATCCACGGTCGCGAGCGCGAGCAGGCCATTCTCATCGCGCGTAACCTCGATGGTGAGGACACCGATGGCCGTCTCGACCCGCACGACATCCTGGTCGACGGGAACGAGCCCGTGATCCACCACGTACTTCGCGAAACAGCGGATACCGTTGCCGCACATCTCGGCAATCGAACCGTCGTTGTTCCTGAACCACCAGCTGAAATCGGCCGTGTCGACCGTCGCCGGCCTCACCAGCATGAGTCCGTCAGCGCCGATCCCGAAGTTGCGGTCGCAGAACCACTCGACTGCCTCAGGAGAGAAGTCGAGCTCTTCGGCCCGGTCGTCTATGACCACGAAGTCGTTGCCCAAGCCATGCATCTTCACAAAAGCCAGTTCCACGAGGTGCTCCTCGGCATCAGATGGGGACGGTACCTTGCCTCACCAGTCTAGCGCGCGGAGCGCCTGCGTGAGGGCATCTTCGAGCGACAGCTCGGTGACGTCCAACCAACGAACTCGTGAATCCGCCTTGAACCACGTGAACTGACGCTTGGCATAGCGACGAGTCGCTTGCTTGATCGCGAGAACCGCCTCGGACAGATCCGCCCCCTGCTCTACGACCGGCACCAGCTCCTTGTACCCGATCGCTTGCTGAGCCGTAAGGGCCTCTCGGAAGCCAAGATGCAGCAGCCGCTCCACCTCGCCTGGAAGCCCGAGGGACATCATGGCGTCTACACGCGCGTCGATTCGTTCGTAGAGGTGAGGGCGCTCCATCGTCAGACCTATGAAGCGCGCATCGTAGATGCTCTCTCTGACCGAAAACCGCTCGCTGTGCGCCGCATAACTCACACCCGCCTCGTGCATCTCAAGCGCTCGAATGACGCGGCGAGTGTTGTTCGGATGGATGAGCGCGGCAGAGGCCGGATCTGCACTCTGGAGCAGGGCGTAGACGCGGTCCGGCCCCTGTCGTTCAGCGACCGCCTCATAGCGCTCTCGCACCGCGTTCGCACGCTGCTCGCCTTCCGGAAACTCAAACGGGTCGAGCACTGCTCGAACGTAGAGCCCGGTCCCACCGACCACGACCGGCACACGCGCGGCGCCCGCGATGCAGGCGATCGCGTCACGAGCAATCTTCTGGTAGAGCGCCGCCGAGAACGGCTCGCCAGGATCCACCACATCTATGCAGTGATAGGGCACACGACGATCGCCCGCAGGCGGCTTCGCGGTCCCGACGTCCATGCCGCGATACACCTGCATGGAGTCGGCTGAGACGATCTCGCCGTCAAGTGCCACGGCGAGCGCCTCTGCGAGCGCCGTCTTTCCTACTGCGGTGGGGCCCACAACAGCGACAACGCGTTGGCGGCGAAGACGGTCTTGGTCAGTTGATGTCGTTGGTTGAGGTTCTAGGTCCATGCGCTAAGTGTAGCGGTCAACCTGAAACCGCTCGAACGCGCACGGCTCGCCAGACCCGATCCCTGCTTTCGCCAGCGCGATTCTCACCTGCGTCTCGACGTCGTCGACGCCCTCAAGCGCGGGCAGAAGCAACCCACGGCGCCAACCGCTGGAGACTATGACGCCGTAGCGTTCAGGATCGAGATCGGCCAATGAACAACTCTCCGCCTCGTGCAAGACGTCCACCTTGATCTCGAGGTCGTCGAGTTCGTCTGCGCTAAGCGGCGGAAACCGTGGGTCTCGGGTGGCAGCCTCGATGGCGTTCCCTGTGACTTCCAAAGCCAGGGACTCACGTGTGGGCACGATGGTTCCAATGCAACCGCGCAACTCGTTGTTGCGATGCAGTGAGACGAAGCTGCCGGCGCTCGCGGCGTACTCCGAGTTCTGCAACACAGCCGTAGCCATGACTTCCCCGTGGCGCACATAGAGCTCTATAGCGTGACGCGCCAAGGCCACTATCTCTGCCTCCGGTTGTCCCGGCATACCGCCCTTCAGACCGTGTGACCGCTGTGTGGCGGCAGGCGTAGGCTTCACCGCTGCATCGCCCACTAACGCCGTCAGATAGCCCACGCCCCACGGGCCTTCGTAGGCGAGTACGCGCGTCGGCACGTGCGGTGTGCCGCAGTAGCCGGCCAAGGCGATGAACGACCGGAGACCGCACTCACCCCCGGCCTCGATGAGAGCCGGATCGATATCCGCCAGACGGCCCAGCTCACCCGAGCGTACACAGCCGACAATGGCCTCATCCAACAAGGTCGCGCTCGGCGAATACCCGGCGGGCGCATCAGGCGTCAACCGATGGCTCAAGTCCCCACTCGCGATGAACGCAGCACGTCTCCCAAGTCGCTCGGCACACAACCGCACAAGTTCGCCGACACGGTGGTGCTCGGCATAATCCAGGAACGAAAGGGACAACACGACGATGGGCACGGTACCCGTGGGCTCAAGGAATGAAAGTGGCACGATGGTCGCGTGATCCAGTCCTTCACCCCGTAGCCGTGGTGCCTCGGAACGTGCGACCACCGGAATACCTGCGGCGTTGAGCTCAGCTGTCAGCTCCTTGGCAAAGGTGGGATCGCCCGGCCATCGGAACGTAGTGGAGTCGCCGAACTGCGACAGGTCGCCCGCGAAGTACTCCGAGTCGTCAACGACGAATGCGTCCGAGAAGGCCGGAGCATGCGGCGACATGACAATGAGCATCTCAGGATGAAATCCGACAAGGGCCGCCCGCGCCCGCGAAAGCGCGCTCAGAGAATCCGCCGTGACCGATGATCGGGCGCCTCCCACTCCCGGCACCATGATGGGTGGATGAGGCGAGATGACGCCGAAGACCGGCACCATGGTGAAACCTCCCTCCCAGCAGTCTCGCCCCAACGACGAAGAGAGCCTGCGCTGCCTAGGAGTTCGTACCCAACCTCGCGGACAAAAACCATGTCTGCGCCTCTTCGATGATGACCGGAAGGATGCGCCCGGCGAAGTCATCTGCGCACCTACCGGGGGGCACCGGAACGTGGGCTACCTTGTTGCCAGGCGTTCGACCGGTGAGGATGAGCGGATCGCGCTTGCTCGGCCCTTCGAACAGGACCTCCGTGACCGTACCGACCAGCCTTCGGTTATTGTTGAGCGCCGATGCCTGCACCACCTCGACCAAGCGATCGAAACGTGCCTGAACCACCGCTCGATCGACGGCACCGTCCATCTCGGCCGCAGGCGTGCCTTCTCGCGGCGAGTAGATGAACGTGAATGCCTGGTCGTAGTGGCAGCGCTGAACGATGTCCATGGTGCGATTGAAGTCGTCCTCGGTCTCACCTGGGAACCCAACTATCACATCGGTTGACAGCGCGAGTCCCGGTATAGCCGAATACAGGCGCTCTACCAAGCCAAGATAATCATCGCGTGTGTACACGCGGTTCATCAAATCCAGCACCCGGTCAGAGCCCGACTGCACCGGCAGGTGAAGATAGGGCATGACTGCGGGTTCTTCCGCCATCGCCGCGATGGTGGCGTCCGAGAGATCCTTGGGGTGGCTTGTGGCGAACCGCACACGCGCAACGCCGGTTCTGGCTACCGCGCGCAAGATCTCGGCAAAACGAGGTTCACCATAGAGATCCCGCCCGTAGCTGTTGACGTTCTGCCCCAGCAGAGTGACCTCGAGAACGCCGTCGGCGACCAAGGCTTCAACCTGACTCACGATCTGCTCGAGGGGTCGGCTCCGTTCGCGGCCGCGCACGTAGGGAACGACGCAGTAGCTGCAGAAGTTGTCGCAGCCCACGGTTATGGGAATCCAGGCATGCCATGGGTGTTCCCGCTCGCCGGGAAGATCGCTTGCGAATTCGAATGACTCATCCAATACCTCAACCTGAGGTTTACGTTGAGAGTACGCAGCGTCAATCAACACTGGAAGGTGTGAGATGTTGTGCGTGCCGAACACGACATCCACATGCGGTAGCTGGTCCAGCAGTCGCTGACCGTCTCGCTGGCCGATGCACCCACCCACGGCGATGACCGGTCCCCCTACCCCACCCGGTTTGAGCACCTTGAGAGACGCAACCTGCCCTCTGAGGCGCTCATCCGCATTCTCACGAACGCAGCACGTCATGAAGACGATGACATCAGCGTCTTCGGCGTTCTCGACCGGGCGCATGCCCTGCGCGCGCAGCAGTCCGGCGACCCTCTCGGAGTCGTGTTTGTTCATCTGGCACCCGAAGGTACGAATCAGGTAGGTGTCCATAGGCGTGGGAGTGTATCACGGTCCGCGGCCTGTGTGCCGCTCAGAGCTCAGCTCCAGCCCTGAGAAGAGCATCGATGGCGGCATCGGGGATTCGCACGCTGCCCAAACCAGCGTTCGGCGCATCAGGTCCATGGAAGTCGCTGCCGCCGCTGACAAGCACGCCCAGACTACGAGCAAGCTCGCTGTAGCGTGCTCGCTGCTCGGGTGAATGATCGGCATGGTATGCCTCGATGCCTCCGAGCCCGACTTCGACAAGACCGACCAGCAGGTCGTCCACCTTGCTCACACCTGGATGGGCGACCACTGCGATACCGCCCGCGTCACGTATACGAGCAATCGCCTCTGCGGGCGACGTGACGTCCTTTGTCACGTAGAACGGCCGTCCCCTGCCAATGAACCGCTCAAACGCCTCTGTGACCGTCTCAGCATGCCCTGCGGATACCAGCGCTCGCGCCACATGGCTTCTCCCCACAGCGCCACCCGCCGAGATTGCGAGAACCTCTTCGAAGGGCACCGGATAGCCGGCTGCACCAAGTACCGAAACCATCGTCTCCGCACGTCTGAAACGCGCGTGTCGCAGCGACTCAAGCGCGAGCAAGAGACTCTCGTCCTCAGGATCGATGAAGTAGCCCAGGATGTGCACATCTCGGCCGGAGTCCGTGACGGAAGAGAGTTCGACAGCGGGAATGAGCTTCAGGGCAGTGTGACTGGCGGCAGTACGGGCTTCAGTAAGCCCCTCGACAGAGTCGTGGTCAGCGATCGCCAGAACATCAAGCTGTCTCGCTGTCGCGACTTCAACGAGTTCCGAGGGCGTGAGCGTGCCGTCTGACGCCGTAGAATGCACATGAAGGTCGGCACGCATCAGCGGACTCACTCTCAGCCGTGCATGTCCCTGGTCTGTACCAAGAGGCGGATCGCTGTGCGCTCCTCGCCGTTGATCAAGATGTCGGCGAACGCCGGCACGCAGATGAGTTCGACGCCGGACGGAGCGACAAATCCGCGAGCGATCGCAATCGCCTTGATCGCCTGGTTGAGCGCCCCTGCACCAACCGTCTGCATCTCAACCGCTCCCTGCTCACGCACTATGCCCGCAAGCGCACCCGCGACTGAGTTAGGATTGGACTTCGTGGATACCTTGAGGACTTCCATCACGACTCCTGGAGTGAGCTGATCTACGGGCCGCCTGCACGCCAGCGGCGTCTGCGTTAATTGCGTCAACGTTGCTACGAGTGTCCTATGTGAATGAGCGCGCACAATTATAACCTGACAGCCAGATGCTCGTCAGTCTTCTTTGTCAACCTCGAAACGGACCCTGATATCCTCTCGGCCGACAGTGATCTTAGGCTCACAACGCAGGTGGAGGTAGTACTTCTCGGCAATGGCGTCGAAGGCCGATTCCAATTCGGACCGAAACGCCGCGAGGTCGGAGTGGTGGATCTTCAGACCGCGCCGGTCCCGGTAGATGTCCGGTGCGGACGGGCCTGCGGGTTCCACAGCTCCCGAGGCAGTCGAGAGCACTGAGCGCAGAGGCGTGATCTCGCCGGCCAGAACACGGTGAGCCGTGCGCTCCGAGACTCCCAACCCGACTTCGGCCGCAGTATCCGCCAGCTCACCCGCGTCAGCCGCAGCGCCAGGTCGCTGCCACACCGGCAGTCGTTTCAGATCCTCGCAGAACAGGAGTTCGGACTCGTCCATCTCGAAGCGTGCAAGCATGACCAGTGTGGACAGAACCTCGCTCGGACTACCGATGAACACGTCGATTCCCGGGTGCTCCAACGAGAACTCGACGGTGCGCCGCACGATGTTGTGAGGGCCCCGGGCGACGCGAACCACTCCGGACTCGTCCTTCTCCAGACTGGGCCACGTCGACTGGTCGCTGCGCTCTGTGAGCGTGGCGGCGTCGGCCACGACCCCGATAGACGCCCCTTTGTGCAGCCCGGAGGCCAGAAGGCGCGCTTCACTCGTGTTGCTCTTGATCGAGAACAGCGCCATCCCTCGTCCGTGCACACCCCAGCGGTCCATAACCATGGTCTCAAGCTTGCTTGTGACCCGCGGATCGAAGATGCGCTGCTGCATCGCGAGGGGGACGCCTACCCCGTCATCTATAACGGTTATCGTCCGCTGATCACCATCTCGGCCGGTGGCAAGGAAGATTCGCTGCGCGTGGGCATCGCGAGAGTTCCGAAGGAGCTCAACTACGATGTCTTCCACGCTTCTGATGTCGTGCTTCGCTTGGCGCCGTTCAGCCTCAGAGACCTTGAGGACGACGAACCCATCGCCGAGATTCTCCTCGACCTTCAGGTACGCGTCTCCGGAAACGGAGGCAACGAAATTCAAGAGGCTATTGTCGTCAGTCATGAGACAAGGATACAGGTAGTTCAGCGCCCGCAGGCACATCCGTCCTTCGCGAGCCAAACCAACCGCACTCCCCGCAGCTCCTCCCGATGGGTCACCCGATAGCCAAGCGCCGAGTACAGAGCCAGCGGAGCAAGCGCGTCCTCGCCGGTGAAGAGCTCGAAACGGCGGGCCTGTGGGAAGGCGGCCTCGGCGTGATTCATCAATCTCGTGGCTATGCCTCGCCTCAGGTGAGATGCCGAGACAACCAGCCTTCCGAATTCCACCGAAGCATCACTGTGTTTCGCCCGGACACTCCCCACGATGCGGCCGTGATCAACAGCGACGAAGAATTCAACACCCTGCTCGAACAGCGTCAGTAGGTCCGCTGCCTCCTCTTGTAGAGGCGGTAGATCATCGGAATGCAGTCCAAGATCACGGGCGACGCGACCGAACGCCTCATGCTGAACACACAGAATCGAGGCCAGGTCATCCGCGTGAGCCGACCTGACAATCACACCATCTCGTGTCACTTCTTCCCCCAAACAACGACACCCCGGCACAGGTCCGGGGTGTCGTGGCAGCAACAGAGCTACTACTTCGCGAAATCGACCGCGCGACTCTCGCGGATCACCATCACCTTGACCTGGCCAGGATACTCCAGCTCATCTTCGATCTGCTTGGCGATGTCGCGGGCAAGAACGACCGCATCCGCGTCGTTGATCTGATCAGGCTTGACCATGACACGAATCTCACGTCCTGCCTGCATGGCGTATGTGCGCTCGACACCACGGTGTGAGTTCGCGACCGCTTCAAGCTTCTCCAACCGCTTGATGTAGCTCTCAAGAGTCTCACGACGCGCTCCGGGACGAGCCGCCGAGATAGCGTCGGCTGCCTGAACCAAGACGGCCTCGATGGTCTGAGGCTCCACATCGGCGTGGTGGGCTTCGATGGCGTGGACGATCGGCTTAGTCTCGTTCATTCGCCGTGCAAGGTCCGCACCGATCACGGCGTGAGGACCTTCTACCTCGTGGTCAATGGCCTTTCCAAGGTCGTGCAACAGACCAGCGCGCTTGGCCAACGTCGGATCGATACCGAGTTCGCTTGCCATGACCCCTGCGAGCCAGGACACCTCAAGCGAGTGCTTCAGCACATTCTGCCCGTAGGAGGTACGGAACTTGAGGCGGCCGAGGGTCCTGATGATCTCCGGGTGCAGATTGTGCACACCGCTCTCGAACGCTGCCTGCTCGCCGGCCTCATGAATCTGTTGCGAGACGAGTGCCTCGGCCTTGTTGAACATCTCTTCGATGCGTGCTGGGTGTATCCGACCGTCCGCGATGAGCGTCTCGAGCGTGATACGACCGATTTCACGACGCACCGGATCGAAGCTGGAGATGACGACGGCCTCAGGCGTGTCGTCGATGATCAGGTTGATACCGGTCATCTGTTCGAACGCGCGAATATTGCGGCCCTCGCGACCGATGATCCGACCCTTCATGTCGTCACTCGGAATGTGAACGACAGAAACTGTCGACTCGGCGGTATGGTCCGCAGCAACGCGCTGGATGGCGATACTCACGATATTGCGGGCCTTCTTGTCCGCTTCTTCGCGCGCACGCGCCTCTGCCTCGCGTATGAATCCGGCGGCGTCGCGTTTGACATCCTCCTGGATTCTGCTTGTCAGTTCCTGACGAGCCTCGTCGGCGGTCATCCCGGCGACGGCCTCGAGACGCTGCCGCTCTTCGGCGACCATGCTCTCCAGCTCTTCCTCGCGCTTGATGATCTGGCCTGCCTGCGATGAGAGCTGATGCTCGCGCTTGTCGAGGGACTCCGCACGACGATCGATGGATCCCTCGCGCTCGGAAAGCCGATTCTCCAGAACCGAGATCTCCTTCCGACGCTCCTTAGCGTCGGTCTCCTCTTCCTGCTTCATGCGAAAGATCTGGTCCTTCGCCTCGAGGAGCGCTTCCTTCTTGGTTGCCTCGGCATGCTTCTCTGCGTCGCGAACCAGGCGTTCAGCCTCTTCCGAAGCACGAACCGCTCTGTCTTTGAGCAGAAAACGGTTGACGGCATAGCCGAGGGCGACACCGACAATGAGTCCGACGAACGTGAGTATGACTGTGACTACGGCGGTCATTCGCCCTCCTTCCGATGGTGGCGTGCGTTCATGTCAAGTGAGCCGCTCGCCGCCTGCAGTCATCCGAACTCCGGATAACAAAAGGCCGGACGACGAAGCGTCCGGCATCAGAAGAACCCCTATGACCACTCAACCGCGAATACGCGAACTAGGGGCCTGTGGTGCCCATAGTGTCGCGAGTATCCGAACTGCGGTCGAGCAAAACGCCGGAGCTGCACGCGCAGCCACGGCAGAGAATCACTGATGCCGCTGTTCATAGTAGCTGTGAGCTGCGCACAGCGTCAAGAAACAGCACCCTCAGACTGTCCTGAGCTGTGCATTGTGGACTTCTCAAGCGTCGCTCTGGTCTGGTGTGGTCTCGGGCGTGTCTACCGCCGCCAAGGCAGTCCGCAGATCATAGCCTTTTGCCACAAGCTGCCTGATGAAGCGTTCCCTCTCGCGTCTGTCAGCGGGTACTCTACCGCCGAGAATACCGCGCGCCCGGGCGACCGGCTCTTCGGTCGCGCACTCTGCGATGGCAGAATCACGAATCTCCGCCGACACACCCTTGTCCGAAAGCTCACGAGCGATCCTCTGATCCCCGAAACCCGACCTGCGGCGTGAGCGGACATACATCTGTGCGTACCGACGGTCATCGACCAAGAGGAGCTCGATGAATCGCTCCACCAGCGGGTCAACGACCGATGGAGGGTAGCCGTCGTCCAGCAGCTTCTGTCTGAGCTCACCGACCGATCGCTCCCGATAGCCCACGAGGCGCAGAGCACGCTCACGCGCATGACGCAGCTCGGCGTCAAGAAGCTGATCTTCCAATAGCGCCCGGTCCAACTCGGTGCCCGCCTCGAGACCGATCTCCTTGACCACGGCGGCCGAGGTGAGTCTCACGGTTGTGTCGGAGAAGACGAGACGCCGGGCGCGACTACCTCGCCCGGCGTCTTCGATGGCTTCCACAGAGAGCATTGGCTTGATCAGTCCTGCTTCACAGCGACGGCAGCCAGTGCAGCGTCTGATGCAGCGGCATCCGCGGCCGCACCAGCAACGGAGGGCAGACCCAGTGCGGACCGCACCTTCACATCGATCTCGCCGCGGAGATCGGGATGCTCGCGCAAGAACTCCTTGGCCGCCTCCCTCCCCTGCCCGAGCCGCTCCTCGCCGTATGTGTACCAAGCGCCAGATTTCGCGACGATGCCCTCTTCCACACCGAGGTCGAGTATCGAACCTTCTTTGGATATACCGGTTCCGTACATCAGATCGAATTCAGCGACGCGGAACGGCGCGGCGACCTTGTTCTTCACAACCTTCGCACGGACACGGTTCCCGACAATTTCCGTTCCCTGCTTGATGGAGTCAATGCGGCGCACATCGATGCGCACAGTCGAGAAGAACTTCAGTGCGCGCCCACCAGTGGTCGTCTCAGGACTCCCGAACATCACGCCGATCTTCTCCCGCAGTTGGTTGATGAAGATGCACGTGGTGTTGGACTTGCTGAGTGAACCTGCGAGTTTGCGCAGTGCCTGACTCATCAAACGGGCCTGAAGGCCGACGACCATGTCGCCCATCTCACCTTCGAGTTCGGCCCGGGGCACGAGAGCCGCCACTGAGTCGATGATCACGAGGTCTATGGCACCACTTCTCACGAGCATGTCCGCAATCTCGAGCGCCTGCTCGCCGGTGTCAGGCTGCGAGATCAGAATCTCGTCTATGTCCACGCCCAGACGTGACGCGTAGCTCGGATCGAGCGCGTGTTCGGCATCGATGAAGGCCGCAATCCCGCCCAAGGCCTGAGTCTCGGCAAGTATCTGAAGCGCAAGAGTGGTCTTACCGCTAGACTCCGGGCCAAAAATCTCAACGATACGGCCGCGGGGAACACCGCCTATCCCGAGAGCAGCATCAAGCGCCAAAGAACCGGTCGGGATTGCCTCAACCTGAACAGTGGCAGCATGCTCGCCCAGCTTCATGATGGTGCCTTTGCCGAACTTCTTCTCTATCTGCTCTTTGGTGACGTCGAGCATCTTGTCCTTCTCGCGATCCATGCCGCACTCGCTCCTATCCGGGATACGGGAGAGTCCCGCTGGGGACACCACGACCCTACACGAACACCTGTTCGGTGTCAACGAAATCGATGAGCAGCTCAAACGCAAGTTCCGCGGACACATTCACGCGGCTTTGATCACGCTCGCTTCACCTTCCACGAACCTATCTTTGAGTACTGCGGACCTCGCGGCGTGAGCTGGCTCGTAAAGAAGGTAACCTCCGGGTCTGACACGCGGAGTAGCCGCAGCCCTGAAGCGTCAAAGACCTCATCGAGGTTCAAAGGTGACTGGACGGGTTTGCGTGCTCGGACCAGCGTGACGTGCGGCACATACGGTCGCTTGTCGGGTTCGAATCCGAACGGAGCGAGGCCAGCCGTAATGGTCGCCTCGAGTGCCGTGATCGAGCCCTCCTCGGCCACGTGGGCCCAAATCATCGACGCGCGTCTTGACCTGGGTGCGGCCTGCAGCGTCTCGAATGCAAATTCGAGCGAATCGCTGCTCACGACCGCATGCCGTATTGTCTCGCTCAGTGCAGGAACGGTCTCGTGTGCGACGTCGCCCAGAAACGCGATGGTCACGTGCAGGTTCTCGGGGCGCACCCATTTCTGGTCGGCCCACTGCTGATTGCTCGTCCTGATACCTCGTTGGCACTGCTCCAGTGACATGAGCACGGCTGGCGGCAGCCTCAGACCGACGAAACACCGCACAGCGCTCATCTGGCTTGCACCGCCCTCCTGAGGAGGTCCAAGGCCACAGATGTGGCTCGCTCGCGGATGGCCTCTCGGCCAGTTGCCGGAAAGAGCCGCCGCATAGCCACGACGCCCCGTGAGTTCGCGACAGCAAACCACACCAGACCAACAGGCTTGTCGTCGGTTCCGCCACCAGGTCCAGCGACACCTGTGATCGAGACAGCGATATCTGCGCCCAAACGGCTACGCGCACCCTGTGCCATCTCACACGCAGCCTGCTCACTGACCGCCCCGTGGAGTCCCAGCGTCGCCTCACCGACACCCAGCAGGTCGATCTTGACCTGATTGTCGTACGCGACCACGCCTCCGCAGACCGCTTCCGAGGAACCCGGAACGGCCGTCAATGCTGCAGATACGAGCCCACCGGTACACGACTCAGCGGTCGCCAGCCGGACCCCACGATCGACTGCTTCGACAACCACCACCTGTGCCAGCGACCGACCGTCTGCGGAGTACACGGCATCGCCCAGTACAGCAGTCACCGCCGTTGCGGCCTCCGCGAGCACAGCGGCTCCACCGCCGTCATCGAGAAGTAGCACACGAACGTCACCGGGCTTGGCGAGTATCGTGAAGCCGACCCCCTCGTAGTTCCCAAGGGCCCGCTGGGCAGTCACCTGAACGTCGGACTCGGACATCCCCGTGACCGCGAGTTCGTGGTGCTCGGCGGCGGTTCGAGGCAACTCCTCGACGACTTCACGGAGCATCGGACGCATCTCAGAAGGTGGGCCGGGTAGCAAGACGAGCCGCCCGGCAGACGTCGGAACCACGAGTCCGGGAGCGGTTCCCGTTGTGGGATCGATCACGCGAGCGTTCTTGAACACCTCGGCTTGCACCAGGAGTTGCCGTCCTGCCTCCGGATCTCGGTGTCGCGAAACGAACGGTTCAAGCAGTGCCACCAGACGCTCGTCGCGGACAAGCTCCAACCCCAAAGCATCGGCTGCGGCTTGTCGAGTGACATCGTCGTGAGTCGGTCCGAGGCCCCCTGTGGTGATGACGAGTTCACACGAGGCGCACAGCCGTCTGAGTGTCGCGGCCAGCACGTTCACATCGTCGGCAATACTTATCGCCTCGATGACGCTGCAGCCCCGGGGAGCAAGTGCCCGTGCGATCTCCGCGGTGTTGGTGTCCAGCCGCAGACCGGTGGTCAGCTCAGAACCGACAGTGACGATAGCGGCTGTAGTCACCGGCCGGATCCCTCTTCTGAGTCACCCTGCTCCGTCCGAACGGTCTTCGGCGAACCGATATCACCGGCCGAGGACCATGGGCCGACCAAAACGTCCGCTGCGTGCCTGAAATAGTCGACCATCGACATGATCGTGAGAACGACTGCGGCACCCATAACCGCCCACGAGCCAGATTGGATGAACACCTGCGCTCCCACGCCCAGTGGCAAGAGCAGAGATGAGTCTTTGATGATGAAGAGGAGGATCGCGATGATCTGAACGACTGTCTTGACCTTTCCGTACCATGAAGCGGCGATCACCAGACCCTCTGCCGAGGCGACCATTCGCAGTCCGCTCACGATGAACTCGCGAGCAACGATCACGAAGGCGACCCAGGCCGGCAGCACCCCGATCTCAACCAGCGCCAGCAGCGCAGCGGTGACCAGGAGCTTGTCGGCGAGCGGATCGAGGAACTTTCCGAAGGTTGTGACCTCGTTTCGCGATCGCGCGAGATAGCCGTCAACGCCATCCGTGGCAGCCAGCAGGCCGAAAACCGCCGCAGCGAACCAAGGCCTGAGAGCGGCGATCAGCCCTGAAGCACCCGTCCATGTAGGCCAGTCGGCAAGCAGTACAACCAGGAAGACCGGAATGAGCACCATCCGGGTGAGCGTCACCGTATTGGCCGCGTTGAGCTTCGAGCCGTTCGTGGCCATCAGCACACCTCCGCCTCGAGGTCGTAGCCGAGAGCATCCACCACGGTTGCCCGCACCATCTGTCCGGGCTCACCTCGGTCGAGCACAACCAGGCCATCGATCTCAGGCGCCTGACCGCGCCACCGCCCCATGATGAAGCCCTCGTCCTCGTCGGTGCCCTCAACGAGAACCTCCAGAGTCTCACCGACCCGAGCAGCGGCTCGCTCGAACCCAAGGGTGTCCGCAAGATCCCGAAGACTCTGTGCTCGAGCCCGCCGAGTGCGCAACGGCACTTGGTCGGCCATGACAGCGGCTTCGGTTCCCTCCTCGGGGGAGTAGGCAAAGACGCCCACGTAGTCGAATCGCGCCTCGGCGATGAATCGCTTCAGCGCAGACACATCACTGCGTGTCTCACCGGGAAAGCCCGCGATCAGAGTCGTTCGGAGCACCGCATCAGGCATCACCGCTCGAATTCTCTCTATAAGCCTCAAGTACTCCGGACCATCACCTCTGCGCCGCATAGACCGCAATACTGGTGCACTCGCGTGCTGCAACGGCATATCGAGATACCGGCAGACCGTGGGGTTCGAAGCCATGACGGACAGCAGTTCGTCGGTCACTCCGTCGGGCTGCAGGTACATCAGCCTCAGCCAACTCAAGCCCTCGGTGGCGGCCACGGTCTTCACCACATCCGCCAAGACAGTGCCGTCCTCGCGGTCGCGCCCGTATGCCGTGATGTCCTGGCCAATGAGCACGATCTCGCGTGCCCCGAGAGCCACCAACTCCCGTGCCTCCTGAGCAATGTCCTCCAGAGCGCGACTTGTGTACGGGCCCCGAATCGTAGGAATCGTGCAGTAGGCACATGCCCGATGACACCCATCCGAGATCTTCAGGTACGCCGAGAAGCCCTCGACGCTGCGCGTGGCGGAAACGGCGGCGGTGGCACGGGTCTCGGTGCCCGTCAAACGCCCAATCACCGAGACAATCTCACCCTCGTCCTTGACCGAGACGAACGCGTCGACCTCAGGCATAGAAGCGGCAAGGTCATCGCCGTAGCGGCTGGGCATACAACCGGCCACCACGACGCGGCGACCACCTAGCGCCGGAACCCATTCAGAGACCGCTTCGAGCACCGTGGAGACTGACTCCTCGGTGGCCTCCCGAATGAATGAGCACGTGTTGATGACCAACACGTCAGCATCATCGAGATCGTCCACGACGCTAAGCGCGGACGCGGCGACGGAGGCACGCATCGAATCGGTGTCGACCTCGTTTTTGGGGCACCCCAGAGTCAGAAAGGCGACACGGGGACTGTTTCGAGTCTCAGCCACGGGCTAGCGGTAGTTCGTGAACTGAAGGGGAATTCCGTAGTCCTTGTCCTTGAGGAATGCGATCACAGCCTGCAGTTCGTCGCGAACCGATCCTGACACCCGCAACTTCTCGCCCTCGATCTGGACTTTGACCTTGAACTTCTCGTCTCGGATCTCCTTGTTGATCTTCTTGGCGAGCTCCGTCTCGATTCCCATCACCAGTGTGCCGACGTAACGAACGGTTCCCCCTGTTGCAGCCTGAGGCGCGCCCCAGGCAACAGCCTTCAGGTCGATCTGTCGCTTGACGAGCTTGCTGTTCAGTACGTCTTTGACCTGGCCGCCCACAAAGTCGCTGGGAGCGGACAACGTGAATGACTTGTCGGCCTTGCTGAACTCCAAGGTTGCCCCTGAGTCCTTGAGGTCGTAGCGCTGAACGAGTTCCTTGGACGCCTGCTGGAACGCGTTGTCCACTTCTTGCAGGTCGACCTCGGAAACCACGTCGAAACTGCTGTCCTTCGCCATGCTCTTGTCCTCTCTCCGGGTAGGCTACTCAGTGGGCGCTGCATCGAGGGTGACCGATGGGGTCGACCCGCCGTTCGGAATCTTCACTGACGTTCCATCGCGCTTCACAGTCACAACAGAAGGCTTTCCAATCAGGACAACTGCCCTGGTGGACACTTCGAACGTCTCGCTCTGCCCACCTGCGAGCGTGCCCTCGTACGCCTTCTTGCCGTCGACCGTCACCTTGAGCCATGAGGCCCCGGACGCGGCGACGGCGACCACGAGCGTGAATGGCTGACGTTTGACTGCCTGTTGGGTCGTCGGCTTGGCGACGGCCGTTGCGGTATCCACCTCACCGGTGCTCGAGCTCTCGATTAACGGTGAGGGTTCAGGCAGTGCGGTCTCGGGGCCGTGCCAGATTCGAGCCACCGCCCAGATCGACAACGAGAGCAACGCCACTACGAGCACCACTATCACTGCCGCACGTGCGGGAATCGCGTGCTGCTGAGCGCGGTGCGGTACCGCGACCTCGGCCTGAGGAAGACTGATCTCGTGGAAGCGGCCGGAACCTGTCTCGGACTTGTACAGATTCAGCAGCGTCACCGAATCGAGTTCAAGCAGCCGGGCATAGCTTGAGATATAACCACGTACGTACCCTGGATTAGGCAGGCGTGCGTAGTCGCCGTCCTCCAGCGCACGAATCAGGCGGGCGCGGATTCGCGTTGCCGCCTCTGCCTGGTCGAGCGTCATCCCGACAGCGATGCGCCGCTCTCTCAGTGTGTCTCCGAGTTTTCCCACGTCAGAGACCTTCCGCTTCTTCTCGCTCGAATACTTTCAAGGACTCCAGGTCCTCGATGTCGCACAGTACCTCTCTTGGTTTGCTTCCGTCCGGTGGCCCCACTACGCCCTTGGACTCGAGCATGTCCATGATACGACCTGCCCGCGCGTAGCCCACCTTCAGACGTCGCTGCAGCAGCGACGTCGAACCCAGCCCGCTGGTCACCACGATATCGGCTGCTTCCCAGATCAGCGGGTCGTCATCGTCTCCGGTGTCCACTCCCCCGCCAACCGAGGAGACCTTGAGATGCAGTATCTCCTCGTGGTAGTCGGGCTCCGACTGCTGCTTGAGGTGTTCGACGATCGCTTCGATCTCGCTCTCTGCGACGTAGCAGCCCTGGATACGTTTGGGCTTGGGCCAGGCCGGCGTAGAGAAGAGCATGTCACCAAGGCCGACCAGCTTCTCGGCACCCGGCTGATCGAGAACCACGCGGCTATCGATCGCGCTGGCCACATTGAATGCGATCCGGTTGGTGATGTTGGCCTTGATAAGGCCTGTGACAACGTTTGCCTCAGGACGCTGAGTCGCCACGATGAGATGAATACCAGCGGCCCGTGCCAGCTGCGCGATACGACAGATCGATTCCTCGACCTCCTTGGCGGCCACCATCATGAGGTCCGCCAACTCGTCGATCACTATGACCAAGTAGGGAAGCTCGGCACCCCCCTCGGGGCCCTTGCCGTCTTGAACCATCGCGTTGTAGGCACCGATATTCCGTGCACCCGCGACTTGAAGAACCTTGAGCCGCCGCTCCATCTCAGTGACGGCCCATGCCAGAGAGCTGGCGGCCTCCTTGGGCTCGGTCACCACCGGCACATACAGATGCGGCACCCCGTTGTACAGGGAGAGCTCAACTCGCTTCGGGTCTATCAGAATCAAGCGCACCTCTGACGGCGTGGAACGCATGATGATGCTCATCAGCATTGCGTTGATCGCTACCGACTTGCCTGATCCGGTGGTACCACCGATCAGTAGGTGCGGCATGACCGCAAGGTCAGCGAGAATCCCATCGCCGGCGACGTCCTTGCCGATGCCCAACAGCAGCGGGCCGCCCTCACCGGATGGCACGAGCACGTCACCTAGGGTGACCGAGCTGCGGCGAATGTTGGGCACTTCGATACCAACCAGCGCCTTGCCGGGAATCGGAGCCATGATGCGGACAGTGGATGAGGCGAGCGCAAGCGCAAGATCGTCTGCGAGTGCCGTCACGCGATTGAGCCGCACACCCTTGGCGATCTCGACCTCGAACAGCGTGACCGTCGGTCCCGCCATCCAGCTGACCACTCGCGCGGGAATATCGAATGTTGCGAGCGTCTCGGTGATCACTCCAGCAGTGATCTTGAGCTCGTTGTCACTCGCCTTGTGTTTCGCAGCGGATTCAGATGTCCGCGTCAGCATCGAAAGGGGTGGGAGGACGAATCCTTCCATCGCACGCGGTGCAACGGTGCGCGGTGTAGGCACGGTCTTACGTACCTGCTCGGGATCCTCGACGGAACGTGCGCGTCGCGGCAGAGCAGCCGTCTTCGCTCCGGCATCGGCGCCATCGCCGTTGCCGATCGGTGCCGTACGGGTCGCACGCTCGACCGAACTCCGCTTTCCGCGCGCCCGCGGTTCGACCGAGTCCGATGCCGCGAACCACTCTCGAACGACATCCACCAACCCGGAGATCGACAGACCAGTCACCACGAGTCCCACAAGCAACAGAGCAACCAGCAATACCGCAGCGATGGCCGACGTGGTGGGGGTGGCAAGCGCCCAGGCGACCGCTCCACCCACGTAGCCGCCGTGCGCGGCCACTATGGAGCGGGAGGCAAGATACTCGCCACCGGGAGTCGTCAGAGAGACCAGTGAGATGAGCGACAGGACACACAGCCCCAGCCCGGCACCTGTACGAGCCTCGTGAATCTCAACTCGCACGAAGAACGACACGCCCCAGAGCAGCAACCCGACAGGGATGAGGAAGGCTCCGACCCCGAATGCCGATTTGAGGCCGGCCGAAACGGCGCCTGCGGCGAATCCGCTCCTGCTGCTCATCACAGCGATCATCAGCGCGACACCCAGAGCGGATAGAACCACGCCGATGATGTCTCGCTTCGAGCGATCGTCGAGCATCCCGGGTTCAACGCGCGCGGCCGCTCGGCCGCCCTTGGCCTTGGCTTTGGAGGATGATCTCTGTGGGGTCGAGCGTGCCATGCCGTCCCTTCCGCTAGACCAACCAGAGCTGCCATGCGACGACGGCAGCACCTACCAGAGCAGTGTAGACCGCGAACGGATAGAGCGAACGTTTCTTGAGGTAGTTCAGCAACCATGCAATCGAGACGTAGCCCGCAATCGCTGAGGCCGCAAACGCCGCAATTGAGACGGGAAGACTCGGAAGTGAGCTCGCACCTGACGATATGGCGTCGTACGCGGTCTTCCCGCTCGCGAGCAGGATGATGGGTGCGGAGAGGAGGAACGAGAAACGCGCAGCCTGCTCGCGGTCGAGACCCGTGAGAAGCCCTGCCGAGATGGTGGAACCTGAGCGCGAAATGCCCGGCATGATCGCAAATCCCTGCGCCAACCCGATCAGACTCGCTTGCAGCCAGGTCATCCGCTCGGGCGCGTCGAACCGCTTGGTTGAAAGTCGCTCAGCGACCACCAGAATCACAGAGGTGACCATCAGGAACAGACCGACCCAGATGACTCGATCGAAAAGTGACTTGAAGAAGTCGTCAAATGCCAGACCTATCACTCCCGTGATGAACGTTCCAGCAACCACCAACCACGCTAGTCGCTTGTCGGCAGCCTTGTCCGGGTCGCTCGAGAACGCCGCCATCAGGAGCCGCCAAAGATCCGACCAGAAATAGGCAAAGACCGCGACGAGCGTGCCCAAGTGCAGCAGTACGTCGAACGACACATTCCCCGCGAACTCCTGCCAACCGAACAGCTCAGGCACGATCACCAAGTGACCCGACGATGAGATGGGCAGGAACTCCGCGATACCCTGGACAACGCCCAGCACGACCGCCTGGATGAGTTCCACTAGACCTCCATTACCACAGGAATGATCATCGGGCGACGGCGAATCCGCTCCCAGAAGAACTGCGAGAGGGACTCTCGGACCCGTTTCTGCACCACTGAGAAGTCGGTCACGCCCTCGGCACCCGTCTTCGCCAGCGCCTTCGCCACCCGAGCGCGAGCCTCTTCCATGACATTGTCGCCCTCCGCGAACACGATTCCGCGAGTGACTATCTCGGGCTCACCAGCGGGTTTGCCGGTACGCGAATCAATGGCGATGACGATGGTTGCGATTCCGTCCTGACTCATGTGCTGCCGATCGCGCAGGACCACCTGGCCCAAGTCCCCCACGCTCAGTCCGTCCACGTAGACGACGCCGCTCTCGACTCGTTCGCCGAGCCGCGCCTCTTCCTCGTCGATCTCGAGACAATCACCGTTCTCCATGATGAAGATCGCGTCCTCAGGGATTCCGACACTCTGAGCCAGACGCGCATGAGCCGCAAGATGACGAGTCTCGCCGTGTACCGGCATGAAGAACTCCGGCTGAACCAGATTGAGCATCAGCTTGAGTTCCTCTGCGTAAGCATGCCCAGATACATGGACGTCTGCGGTTCCGCGATGAACAACAATCGCACCGATCTTTGTCAGACGGTTGATCACGCGGCTAACGGCCTTCTCGTTTCCCGGAACCGGGCTTGCCGAGATGATGACGGTGTCGCCCTTCTCGACCTGGACGGTCCGGTGATCACCGTTCGCCATGCGGGCGAGCGCCGACAGCGGTTCTCCCTGGCTGCCGGTACACAGCACAACGACCTTCTCGGGAGGCAGCCCGTGAGTGTCATAGGCGTCGACGATGTTGTCCGGGTCGATGTTCAGATAGCCGAGTTCGCGTGCGATCTTCGTGTTTTGCACCATCGACCGCCCTGTCACGACGATCTTGCGATCAGCCGCAACCGCCGCATCACAGACCTGCTGGAGGCGATGGATATGGCTCGCGAACGAGGCCACGATGACTCGCTGCTCCGCGTGGGAGATGATGTCTCTCAGCGCGCGTCCGACTTCAGCCTCGGACCGGCAGAACCCCTTGTTCTCAGCTCCGGTCGAGTCGCTTAGAAGCAGCGTCACTCCCGTCTTCCCGAACTTGGCGATCGCTCCGTAGTCGGTCAATCGCCCGTCGATAGGCGTCTGATCGAGCTTGAAGTCACCAGTGTGCATCACGTTGCCGACCGGTGTCCGAATGAAGATCCCCACGCCATCGGGGATCGAGTGGTTGACCGGGAAGAAGTCCAGTCCGAACACGCCTAGTGAGACGTGACTCGAATCCTTGATCTCACGGAGCTTGGGCTTCTTGATCTTGTGCTCTTCAAGCTTCCCTTTGATCAGGCCAAGGGTGAGCTTCGTTCCCAGTACGGGAACGGGAATACCCAGCTCCTTGAGCAGGTAGGGCAGTGCTCCCGTGTGGTCCTCGTGACCATGTGTGATCACGATGCCGCGAAGGCGATCTTTGCGCTTCACCACATACGAGTAGTCGGGCAGGATGAGATCCACGCCCGGGTGATCGTCGTCGGGGAACATGATTCCGGCATCGACCATGATCATGTCGTTGCCATACTCGATGACGGTCATGTTCTTTCCGATACCATCGAGCCCGCCGAGGGGTATGACGCGGAGGCGGTCAGTCTTCTGTTTGGTCATAGGCTTGAATGATTCTCCTCACCGGAGTCGTATGCTCCGAAGTGCGCACGCTGCGACTCGCAACGAGCGTTCCAGTGTTTCGTGTATCAAAGCGTCGCGCTGATGCGCGGCGCATCCGTCCGTTTCAGATCGCTAGTCGAGCAGCCCGACGTGGCGCATGACGCGATCGAGTTCCGCCGTCTGATCGGGAGTCGGTTCCACCAACGGCAGTCGCACCCCACCGACGTCGAATCCCTTGAGTCGCAGACCCTCTTTGACCATGATCGGGTTCGAAGTCATGAACAGCGCCTTCATGAGCGGCAGGAGCTCGAGGTGAATCCTGAGCGCGCGCGTGTGGTCGCCACCCACCTGCGCGTCGATCATCTCTTTGAATCGCACTCCTGCCACGTGGCTCAGCACCGAGATCACACCGGTGCCGCCGAGTCCCATCATCGGCAGGGTCATCTCATCGTCGCCGCTCAGCACCTCGAACCCTTCGGGAGCGCCGTCGATGATCTGTGCGATCTGGGTTAGATTGCCACTCGCTTCTTTGACCGCGACGATGTTCTCGCAATCATGCGCGAGTCGCAGGGTCGTCTCGGCGGTCATGTTGATCACACAACGCCCAGGGATGTTGTACAGGATCACGGGAACGTCAACTGACTCCGCGATAGCCCTGAAGTGCCGATAGAGGCCCTCCTGCGGAGGCTTGTTGTAGTACGGGACGACGGCCATGATGGCGTCCACTCCCAGGGCGACGACCTCGCGAGCGAACTGTAGCGAGTCATCGGTGCAGTTGTCGCCAGCATTCGCGATGACGGGCGCCCGTCCACCCACCGCATCGATCACGGTACGGAAGAGCTCGATCTTCTGGTCGTAGAACACTGTTGGGCTCTCACCGGTCGTACCGCACACGACCAGTGCGTCGGTACCCTCGGACAGCAGCCGCACTGCGAGTTCCGCCGCGCGGTTGAGGTCCAGCGAGTTGTCGGCGGTGAAAGGCGTCACCATGGCCGTGAGCATGCGGCCGAAGCGCGGTGTGGTCATCTGTGGTCAACCCCTCATGCGAATCGCAGCGTGCGATGAGTTTGTAGTGCCGTTTCTACCCACCATTGTGTCACAGCGAGCAGGTGTTCGCTGAGCACAAGTCTCGCGCCGTTGCTGAGGCGTCACACCTTATGCGCC
Organism: Actinobacteria bacterium HGW-Actinobacteria-7; assembly: GCA_002841275.1. GTDB lineage: Bacteria > Actinomycetota > Coriobacteriia > Anaerosomatales > PHET01 > PHET01. The sequence goes on from PHET01000001.1 coordinate 103,475, forward strand.
AAGCGCGAACCCCTCATGCAGTGCAATGACCGCCTTCTCGGCATCTCGCGCACCAACGAGTACCGAGATCGTGGTATGCGAGTCGGCAGTCTGCAACACCGTGACTCCCGCATCCGCCAAACAGCTGGCCATGCGTGCCATCACACCCGGAACGCCGTGCATGCCCGCACCAACGAGTGTTACCTTGGCAAGCTCAGCACTCACTTCGTGAGCGAGGCCCAACCGGCTCAACACCCCCTGCACAGCCTCGACCGAGTCCTTGTTGACCGAGAAGACCAGCGTCTCCCCAACAGGTGTGAACATGTCGAGCGACACGCCCGCATCAGCCATGGACCTGTAGACGAGTGCTTGGGCCGCCATGTTCCCAAAACTGCCTTCTTCCGCGCGAAGGGCAACGCGGATCCGCGTCACGTCAGCCACATGAGAGACCGCAGTGGCGACCATTGAGGGCTTGTAAGCGGCGATATCAGCGACCTTGGTACCCGCATGGTCGGTGTAGGTGTTGCGCACACGCACCGAAAGCCCGCTCGCAAGAGCCAGCTCGGCAGCGGGAGTATGGACGACCCGGCTACCGTGCATGGCCATCTGGTGCAGCTCGTCTGCGCGAACCGTGTCGAGCACGGCTGCCCCGTCGCACACACGGGGGTCAGCTGACATGACGCCATCCACATCGGTATAGATCTCGACTTCGAAGGCGTCGAGGGCGACCCCCAAGGCGCATGCGGTGGTGTCACTGCCACCCCGTCCCAACGTGGTCAGCGAACCTTCCCGGGATACGCCCTGGAATCCGCAGACCACTGGCACGAGCCCGGCTTCAAGCGCTCGGTACAAAGGCCCGGTATGAATCTCGGAAATCGCAGCGCCTCCGTGGACACCATCAGTGAGGATGCCGGCCTCGGCTCCGGTAAACGCCGTTGCTGCTATGCCGGCGGCCCGGAGCTCAGATGCGATCAGAATCGCCGAGACGATCTCGCCGACGCTGGCGAGCAGGTCACTTTCGCGTTCGTCAGCAGGGAGTCCGTCGACCAGTGAGAGGAGCGTGTCTGTGGCATAGGGGGCGCCCCTACGACCCATAGCCGAGACGACCACCACTACCGCACGACCCAACTCGAGTGATTCAGCAATACGCGCGGCAATCGCGGCTCGCCCTTCAGGCGTCGCGACCGACGTGCCACCGAACTTCATGACCACGATGGGGCGGTTCGGCTGTCCGCTGTCCGACACCCTACTCCCCCATCAGCTTCTCAAGACCGATAACCAGGCCCTCGTTGTTCCCGACCTCACGACAGGCAAGCACCACACCGGGCATGAAGCTCGTACGGTCGATCGTGTCGTGGCGTATGGATAGCGTCTGCCCTTGACCGCCGAACAGCACCTCTTGGTGCGCCACGAGGCCCGGCAAACGTATCGAATGAACGCTGACACCGTCGACGAGCGCGCCGCGGGCGCCTTCCATCCCGGGAAGCTCCGTCTCGCGGCCGGGCGACGCTGGCGAAGCGCCGCGTGCCTCAGCGATCATCTTCGCGGTACGAATCGCTGTCCCGGACGGAGCATCGAGCTTCTGGTCGTGGTGCAGCTCGATCACTTCCACATGCGGCATGAAACGAGCAGCCTTCTGGGCGAACTGCATCATGAGCACAGCGCCGATGGCGAAGTTGGGAGCGAAAAACAGACACGTGCCCTCCGGGCCGAGAAGTGCCAACTCGCCGAGGAGTGCTTCAGAAAGGCCGGTCGTTCCCACCACGCAGTCCACTCCGGCAGCGAGAGCTATCCGTAGATTTCCTTCGACAACATCAGGCCTGGTGAAGTCGACCATCACATCAGGCTTTTCGAACTCGATGGCTGTCGCCAGATCGGTCGCGCACTCAATATGGCTGCCGTGAACATCTTGGACGAAGCAGCCCGAGACACCCGGATCGACCGCAGAGACAACCTCCATACCTTCGGCTGCAGACACAGCCTTGACCACTTCAGAACCCACGCGGCCAGCCGCGCCAGCCACCAGAACACGAATCATCTGCTCAGTCCCCTATCTTCGATTCCGTAGCTGCTAGCCGAGCAGCGGCTCGAGTTTCTCACGCGTGAACGGGCCAATGACAGCCAGCACCTTCTCGCGAGTAAGTGCGTCTGCGCTGACTCGGCGAAGATCATCCATCGTCACGGCGTCAAATCGCTCCATGATCTCATCGGCCGACAGGATCTCCCCGCCCGTGACCTCATTCTTCCCAAGCCGTGTCATTCGGTTGCGTGTCGATTCCATACCCAGCACGAGATGCCCCTTGGCCGCCTGCCGTACGCGGTCGAGTTCCTCCGGAGTGACCCCGTTCTCGGCAACCTTCTCCATCTCAGTGCGAATCAGGCGGATCACCTCTTCCGCATTGTCAGGACGTGTGCCTGCGTACACGGCGAATTGGCCCGTGTCCTGGAAGAGCATCGAGAACGAATAGACCGCATATACCAGCCCGCGGCGCTCGCGAATCTCCTGGAACAGCCGTGATGACATGCCTCCACCCAAGATACCGTCGAGCACCGACAGTGTGAACCGGTCGGGATGGTGTGCGTTGAGCGCCTCAACGCCATAGCAGATGTGCGCCTGCTCGGTCTCCTTCTCCAACACCGCGATCTGGCTCCTGCCTGCGGCCTCAGCGACCGGACGCACAGTTCGTGCCCCGACCGGCATGCCGTTCAAGAACCTCTCGGTCAGCGCAACCAGCGCGTCATGATCGACGCTACCTGCTGCCGCGACCACGCAGTTCCCGGTGAGGTAGTGCTTGCCTCGGAAGGTGATCGACTGGTTGTGGTCGAAACCGCCGACAGTCTGTCGGCTACCCAGGATAGGCAGACCGATGGGATGATCGGGCCAGAGCGCATGGCTGAATATCTCGTGGATACGATCGTCGGGCGTGTCCTCCATCCGCGCGATCTCCTCGATGACTACCTCGCGCTCGGAAGTGCACGACTCGTCGTCAAGGTTGGCGTTGACACACATGTCGGACAGAAGCTCGAACGCCGTGTCGAGGTGCTCGTCGACGAACCGGGCGTAGTAGCAGGTGTATTCCTTGGACGTGAACGCGTTGAGTTCAGCACCCAAGCGGTCGAACTGCTCGGAGATGTCCTTGGCACTGCGCGATGGTGTGCCCTTGAACATCATGTGCTCCATGAAGTGCGACATGCCCGCTTCCGGCGGGCTCTCATCCCGGCTGCCTACCGAGAACCAGATACCCAGAGCGACAGAACGTACCGAGTCAACCGGCTCAGACATGACGGTGATGCCGTTGTCGAGCACTGTCTTGCGATAGAACACGTGAGACCTCTTTCGGGTCAAGGAAGCGTCGGGTGTTGCCGCCCTAGCATATCGCAGGCTGGCGGCCGATACAGACCGAGTTCGCTGCGCAGGCTCACAACCGCTGACGCAGCGAGGCCCCCGGTCTCCCGAGGGCCTCGCGAAGCTCTGAAGTGATTGGTGCTTAGTGCCTGCGACGCGGGCTGCGATCACGACTACCGGAGTCGCCGCTGTCGCGACGCGGGCCACGATCGGCGCGGTCACCGCTGGGAGCCGATGATGCGGAGCCCTCGGGCGCCGGCGGCTTGTCCAGACGGTCGAGGCTGACCTTGCCGCGATCATCGATCTCGAGAATCTTGACGTGGACCTCGTCGCCGACGTTCAGTACGTCTTCGACCTTGCCCACACGGCCCTGGGCCACGCGGCTGATGTGCAGCAGGCCGTCCTTGCCCGGGAACAGCTCGACGAAGGCGCCGAACGCCTGGATGGCCACGACGCGACCATGGTACTCCTCGCCGATCTCCGGCTCCTTGACGATGGCCTGGATGCGGCGGACCGCTTCCTCTCCACCAAGGTCGCGCGACGCGATGAAGATCGTGCCGTCTTCCTGGATGTCAATCTGAGCGCCGGTGTCGGCCTGGATACCGCGAATGACCTTGCCGCCCGAACCGATGACGTCACGGATCTTGTCGGACGGGATCTTGATGGTGATGATCCGCGGCGCGAACTCGCTCATCTCGGCACGTGCCTCGCCGATCTCCTCGAGCATCTTGCCGAGGATGAATGCGCGGCCTTCCTTGGCCTGCATCAGCGCCTTGCGCAGAATGTCCACACTCAGGCCCTTGGCCTTGTTGTCCATCTGCATTGCAGTGATTCCGTTGGGCGTACCTGCGACCTTGAAGTCCATGTCGCCCAAGAAGTCCTCAAGCCCCTGGATGTCGGTCAGGATGGCAACATCGTCGCCCTCCTTGATGAGCCCCATGGCGATACCGGAGACCGGAGCCGCGATCGGCACACCCGCGTCCATCAGCGCCAGAGTCGAGCCGCACACAGAACCCATTGACGACGACCCATTGGACTCGAGCACCTCAGAAACGATGCGGATCGTGTACGGGAACTCTTCCTCGGCCGGGATGACCGGCAGCAAGGCGCGCTCTGCAAGAGCACCATGACCGATGTCACGGCGCTTGGGTCCGCGCATGAAGCCCGTCTCACCGGTCGAGAACGGCGGGAAGTTGTAGTGATGGATGTAGCGCTTGCCCTCGGCGACATCGATCGTGTCGAGGCGCTGCCACTCGCTTAGCATACCCAGCGTCAGCACGGAGAGCACTTGGGTCTGGCCACGAGTGAACAGGCCTGATCCGTGGGCGCGAGGAAGGTATCCGGCGGTGTTGGAGATCTTGCGCACCTCGTTGAGCTTGCGGCCATCGGCGCGCTCGCCCTCGGTGAGCACCATCGTACGCATGGTCTTCTTCTCGAGCTGCTTGAGGACCGCCTTGATGTCCTTGCCCTGAGCCGCGATCTCCTCGTCCGAGAAGGTCGCGAGCAGCTCGTCCTTGACCGCCTGTACCCCGTCCATGCGAGCGTGCTTGTCCGCGTTGTGCAGTGCGACCTTCATCATGTCCGCACCAGCGGAGAATATGCGGTCGGTCAACGCGGGATCGACGGACTGGAGCTTGACCTCCATGGGCTTGATGTCGACCTGGGCGAGGAACTTCTCCTGCACGTCGCAGAATGCTCCGATGGCCTCCTGCGCGAACATGAGAGCCGCGAGCATGTCCTCCTCGGTGACCTCCTGAGCGCCAGCCTCGAGCATGTAGACCGCGTCCTTCGAGCCTGCGACGACGAGGTCGAGATCTGAATCCTCGGCCTGATCGAAGCTCGGGTTCACCAAGAACTCTCCGGTCTCGACGTCACGACACACGCGAACGCCGGCAAGCGGGCCCTCGAACGGGATGCCTGCTGCGAGCAACGCCGAGGAAGCGCCCATGATCGAGATGACGTCGGGCTGATGGACCTGGTCGGCCGAGAGGACCGTGGCGATTACCTGGACCTCGTTGCGGAAACCGTCCGCGAAAGATGAGCGGATGGGCCGGTCGATCATTCGGGCGGTCAGCGTGGCCTTCTCGGAAGGACGCGACTCCCGCTTGATGAAACCACCGGGAAGCTTGCCGGCTGCGTACATGCGCTCTTCGAAGTCGACCGTCAGCGGGAAGAAGTCCAGGTCCTTCGGAAACTTCGACGCGGTGGCGGTGACAAGAACCATGGTATCGCCCTGGCGAACGGTGACGGCGCCACCTGCCTGCTTGGCGAGCTCTCCGATCTCGAGCACGTACTCCTTACCGTACAGTTCGAACTTCTCTACGATCTTGGTCATGGATTCTCTCTTCTTCCCTCATCTTCGGACCCGAACGCCCCATGCGCGCGAGCCAGTGAAACGAGAGGGCGGGAGGCTCGACCCCCCGCCCTCGAGTACCTGTGTTGGTACTTACCCGCGAATACCAAGCTTCGCGATGAGCGCACGATAGCGCTCGATGTCTACCTTCTTCAGGTAGTTGGTGAGGCGACGGCGCTGACCGACGAGCTTCAGCAGTCCGCGGCGGGTGTGATGATCCTTCTTGTGGATCTTCAGGTGCTCGGTGAGATCGCGGATGCGCTGCGTGAGCAGTGCTACCTGAACCTCGGTCGAGCCCGTATCGCTCTCGCCACGACCGTGATCGGCGATGATCTCGGCCTTCACATTCTTCTCAAGCGGCATATCAGTTTCCACCTTTCATGTGGATTCGCCCCGGTCCGGGATGGGCGCAGGTGGCGCGCACCTCTCAGGCCGGGGTAAGACACAGAACCGAAGAAGTATATCACACACGGTGCCGGGCGGCGCCCACGAGCCTCACTCGGAAGAACCCGACCAACGCTCATCCAAGCACTCGCGAGCGAGTGCCGCGAACTCAGGCGGAACGAACAACCGGAACCGCTGTGCGTTCATGAGTTCCGGGCGGACACCTGTCAACGCCTCCGGCGGGAAGGGTGACCAGACATACGGGATTGCGGCTGCCTGAAGCGGTGCCGTGATACCGAACGCCGTCAACGGACCGGTGACATTCACCAGGCTGATCGGTCCGAGGACCTCAACCCAGCTCGCGTCGAACTGGCCGTAGGGTTCGCTCGCGTCAACGTTGGCGACCGCTCGCTCCGCAGCCTCAAGCGCTTCGGGGTCATCGACGATCGGATCATCGGCCCAACCGAGTTCCTCTTCACCCGCGCCTGGCGTGGAGTCACGCTCCACCGAGTCGCTCCTTCAACACTCGAGATTGCGGTTCTCACACACCAGATCGATTGTTGCGGAGATATCTCGGCCGATCTGGGCCTTGAGCGCCTCAAAGGAGTCGAAGTGCTCCTGGTCGCGCAAACGTCTGTAGAAGTCCAGCGTGACCCGCTGCCCGTACAGATCTCCGGCGTAATCGATGATATGTGCCTCAAGGTAGTCGCTCGCCTGAGGAAACGTGGGCGGCACACCGACCGAGATCGCAGCAGCCCACCGAGTACCGTCCTGCAGCTGTGCGATTCCGGCGTAGACTCCGCTGGCCGGCAACGCGGAGAACTCGTCAGGTTCCACGTTGGCCGTTGCGAACCCCAAGGCGGTGCCTTCACCCCGGCCGTGCACCACGACTCCGGTCAACCGAGGTGCGTAACCCAGAAGATCCATCGCAGATGCGATATCTCCGACAGCGATCAGCCCCCGTATGCGAGTGGAGCTCACCGGGTGCCCTTGCACCTCGAGAAGCGAGTGACCGACGACATCGATGTTGTGCTCGATACCCCATACATACAGCGTGTCGAGGTCACCGGACGCACCGCGCCCGAATCGGAAGTCCTTTCCCACATGGACTGAGACGACCTCGCAGCACTGTCCGAGAACCTCATCGAGGAACTCCTCTGCTCCGGTGGCCGCCATCTGGGCAGTGAAAGGCACAACGAGCACGACCGACATCCCGTGCGCGAGAATCGCGTCGATCTTGTCTTCGAGTCTCAGCAGCTGAGGCGCGGCCGTTTCTGGCGTGACCACCTGATCCGGATCGCGGTCGAAGGTGACAGCGATTGCACGCGCACCGTGGTTGCGCGCATCTTGAAGGGTTTGGTCCAGAAGCTCTTGGTGGCCGCGGTGAACACCGTCGAACACGCCAATCGCCACACACGCGCGCCCGAGTGGCCGCATGCCAGGTTCCCATGTTACAACCGTGCGATTCACAGCGCCCTCGCAACGGGCGTGGCGAAAACGACCTCAGGTACCAACCGCTGCCCACGTGAGCGATACAACGCATCGAGGCGGCCGACACTGCTGATTGCTACAAGCTCATCTGCCGAGCTGGTCTCGGCCGTGGCCAGGTTCAGCGGACGTCCGTCCGACACCGCATCGCTGGCGACCTCGATGACGCGCACATCGAGCGCGGCCACGGGATCGATGAACAGCGATCCGATGGATCCCTGCGCACCCGCCTGCTCGATTCGCTCAAGTGAGTGGGACTGCGTCACCGACAGAGCGCCGCTCGAAACACGCCGCAACGCCGACAGGTGCGCGAGGGAGCCAACAGCAAGTCCGATATCACGGGCCAATGCACGGACGTAGGTTCCTTTGCTCACGATGAACCTGACTCGCCAGGTCTGATCGGCCACGTCCACGCCGAGTAACTCAGCGCTCATGACATCGATTGCCCGCGGTGCGAGTTCCGTGACTCCGCCACTGCGCGCCACACGGTGAGCGATCTTGCCGCCCACCTTGATCGCCGAGTACTGCGGGGGCATCTGCATGGACTTACCGAGAAGTCCCTCCAGGACATCGTGTGCACGAGTCGTCGAGAGCACGTCGGTCGGGACGGGCGCCTGTGCGAGCACGGCACCCTCAGAATCGTCGGTGTCGGTCTGAGAACCAAAACGAATCGAGGCTTCATAGCCCTTGGATTTCGAAGAGAGGTACGGCTCCAGACGCGTGGCAGGACCCACCAGCACAACGAGAAGCCCTGACGCCAACGGATCCAGTGTACCCGCGTGGCCCACGCGCTTCTCACCGGTTGCCCTGCGAACGATGTTGACCACGTCGTGGCTGGTCATGCCGGTGGGCTTGTCTACCAGCAGCACACCCGAAAGCCCAGACTGTCCGCGCTTGAGGCTGCTCACGAACTCAGATCGCCACCTGGCAGAAGCGGTAGAAGCTCGTGCAGCGCGGAGTCGATACCCGACTCGAACCTGGTCAATCCGGCTGCAGCGTGGTGACCACCCCCGTCGAACCGGCGGGCAACAGCACCAACATCGAATCCGGTCTTCGCGCGCAGATTCACGCGCACTTCATCGCCCCGAGCTCGCAACACCATTGCGACATCGATGTCGTCAAGAACGCGCACCGCGTCAGGAAGGAACTCCGCCTCTTCCGGTAGCGCACCCGTGGACACGAAATCGTCGTCAGCCAGCCACGTGTAGGCGACATGACCACCGTTGACCACTGACAGCCGAGACATCGCGAGCGCTTCAAGGGCCAAGGAACCGGCGGAGCGGCTCTGGTAGACGAGCCGGGCCACCTCCGAGGGGTCGGCTCCGGCATCTATCATCGCGGCGGCGTCCCGCAGCGCTGCGGATGTGGTGTTCTGATACTGGAAACGGCCGGTATCAGTGAGAAGCGCTGTATAGCAGCACAGAGCGATTTCGGCCGTCGGCTGGATATCAAGCACCTCGAGCAGCTGCCAGACAAGTTGCCCGGTCGCGGCCGCAGAAGTATCAAGCACACCAATGTTGGCGTAGCCGACACCGTCGGGATGGTGATCGATGACTATCAGCGTCTCGGCACGCTCGGCGAGGTCCCGTGCGATCCCCAGCCGCTCAGGCACAGGTGTGTCCAACGCGACGAAGACTGCAGGTGGCTCCAGGTCGGCCGCCGGGGTGTACAGCCCGAATCCCGGCAGCCATTCATAGGTCTTTGACGGCTCGCGATCGTCAGCGAGAGTGGGAATCGCTGCAATGCCCAAAGACCGCAACGCAAGCGTCAGTCCGAGGACCGACCCGACTGCATCTCCATCCGGGCGGACGTGAGCGCAGATTACCACCGACGAGGCACGTCGCAAGGCCACAGCGGCGTGGTGGAGAGCAGCCTTCAACAGCGCTATACCTCTTCATCCTCGTCGACACTGGGCTGCGCGCCCTCGCCATCGACAAGGGTCGGTGGAATGTGCGTGAGTGCCTCTGCCATCTTAGCGCCTGCATCAACACTCTCGTCGATGAAGAACCGGAGCTCGGGTGTGACTCTCCACCCGACACTCCTGCCCAACATCGACCGAACACGTCCACGCGCGGACTCGAGTCCGGCCAGAACTTCCTCATAACGCTCGGGGCTCGCGCTCACATACACGCTGGCCACGCTGCGATCCGGGCTTACCTTCGCACCGGTGACCGTGACCAGCATCAAACGCGGGTCCGAGACCTCGACCGCCAGTATTTCAGCAACTGCCTCGCGCACCTTCTCGTCCATGCGCCGGCCAAATGATTCGCGACTCACAACTGCCTCCTAGGCCTCGCGGGCCACCTCGATGACCTTAAAGCCTTCGATGATGTCGCCTTCCTTGAGATCCTGGAAACCGTCGATGGATATCCCGCATTCATAGCCGGACTTGACGGTCTTGACGTCATCTTTGAACCGGCGCAGTGACGACATCTTGCCCTCATGCACGACGGTACCATCGCGGACGATACGAATCTGGTCGTCTCGGGTGATCTCACCCTCCTGCACGTAGCAACCAGCAATGACGCCGGCCTTGGGAACACGGAACAGCTCGCGTACTTCCACCCGCGCCGTATCCTTCTCCACGAAATCAGGAGCAAGCATGCCCACGCGTGCGGCATTGATCTCTTCGATGGCCTGATAGATGACACGATAGAGACGGATGTCGACCTTCTCGGTCTCCGCAAGGGACTTCGCCTGCGGCGTCGGCCTCACGTTGAAGCCGATGACGATCGCGTCTGATGCATCTGCGAGCATGACATCGGACTCCGAGATGGCACCGACGGCGGAGTGGATCACGTTGATGCGGACCTCGGTCTGGTCCATCTTGTCGAGTGCATCCTTGAGCGCCTCGATCGAGCCATGAACGTCCGCCTTGACGACGAGATTCAGTTCCCTGAGTTCACCCTCGGCGATACGATCAAACAGGTCGTCGAGGCTGACGTGGCGTTTGGTGGCGGCCTGATCGACCAGACGCTGCTTGAGAGCCCGCTCCTCAGCCAGATTGCGAGCATCCCGCTCGTCGCTGAACACGCGGAACTCGTCACCGGCGCTAGGGACATTCGAGATACCGAGCACTTCGACGGGATCGGCCGGACCCGCGCTGGCTACCTTCTTACCAAGCGGATCGATAAGCGCACGCACACGGCCAAAGGTCGTGCCCGCCACAATGGCGTCGCCCACGCGCATGGTGCCTCTCTGGACAAGAACAGTGGCGACAGGGCCGCGACCCTTGTCGAGATTGGCCTCGATGACCACGCCCGAGGCGGTGGTATTCGGGTTGGCCTTGAGCTCAAGAATATCCGCCTGGAGAAGAACCATTTCGAGCAGACCCTCGATGTTGATGCGCTTCTTGGCCGACACCTCGACGAAGATGTTGGTGCCACCCCACTCCTCGGGCACGATCTCGTGCTCGGTGAGCATCTGCTTGACCTGTTCCGGATTCGCGCCGTCTTTGTCGATCTTGTTGACAGCGACGATGATCGGGACTCCGGCGGCCTTCGCATGGTGGATGGCCTCGACCGTCTGCGGCATGACGCCGTCGTCGGCGGCCACAACCAGGATGACGATGTCAGTGATGTTCGCACCACGGGCGCGCATGGCAGTGAAGGCCTCGTGGCCCGGCGTGTCGATGAACGTGATCATGCGGCCGTTCTTGTGGACCACTGAAGCGCCGATGTGCTGCGTGATACCGCCAGCCTCAGTTGCCGCAACACCCGTCTCGCGAATGGCGTCAAGCAACGACGTCTTACCGTGATCGACGTGGCCCATGACGGTGACAACAGGTGACCGGGGCAACAGGTCTTCATCTTTGTCCTCGAACGTCCAGCCCATCTCTTCGGCAGGCTTGACGACGCGGACCTCACGGCCCATGTCTTCCCCGATGATCTCGATGATGTCCCGCATCATGGGCTGGTTCACCGTGAGAGGCGTACCCAGCATGAAGAGCCGCTTGATGACGTCGTTTCCGGGAACTCCGAGGAGATCTGCGAAGTCGCCAACGGTGATGCCTTCGGTGACAGTGATGGATTCGCCGCCACTGGGCAGTTCAACGTGGGTCGCCTCGTCGTGGAGGCGTGCCTCTTCGACCTCTTCGCCGGACTTCTTGTGCTTCTTCTTCTTCTTGCGACCGCCCTCGGCCTGCGCGGCGGCGACCGCCGCCTTGGCCTCTTCGATGACCTTATCGCGCTGCAGCTGTTCGGCCTCAACGGCCATCTTGCGGTAGCGCTCCTCCTCGGCCTTCTCGAGTTTGGCAGCCTTCTCAGCACCGAGTCTAGCGGACTCGGCTGCAATCGCAGCCTCAAGCGGGCTGAGCTCAGCCGCCGCCACAGGCTCCTCGGGCTCGACCACGGGAGCATCGACCACAGGTTCCGGTACAGGCTCGACTACGGTCTGGACCTCGATCTGAGCACGCGCATCCGCGGTCTCGGCCTCTTCGCGGGCGACCTGCTCGATCTCCGCGCGCTTGCGTGCCTCTTCCTCGAGGCGACGCTGCTCTTCCTCGCGCGCCTTGCGATCAGCCTCCCGCGCCTTGCGCTCGGCGTCTTCGGCCTTGCGGCGAGACTCCTCCTCGGTCTTACGACGAGCCTCTTCCTCCGCCAGCCGGACGGCGTCCTCGGCCTCTTTCACGTGGCGCTCGTTCTCGATTGCGGACTGGCGCTCCGCGATCTCGGGTCCGAGTTCCTTGCGGATCTTGTCGACGTAGGCCTCGACCAGCGTGGAAGCATGGTTCTTCGCCGGTATCTTCATATCGGCGAGCCGGTCGATCAGCTCCTTGCTTGACATACCGAACTCTTTGGCGAGTTCGTGGACTCTCATACTCGGCATACTCTAGGTCACTCTCCCTGCTTCGGGTCTCTGCTGGCGAGGAGCCCGTCGAAGTCACGTCGTAGTCTCAAGTAGTCGTCGTCTTGCATTCTCACCCGAAGCGCCGAGTCCAACTTGCGGCGCCTTCGCGCCAACTCGAAACAGTCCGGGTCCACGCACAGGTACGCCCCACGCCCGTCAGCCTTGCCGCTCGCGTCGAGCTCAACATGGCCTTCCGGCGTACGCACGAATCGAACCAGTTCCCGCTTCGTCGAAGCGGCACCACAACCGGTACAGGTTCGCGTGGGAACCTTGCGTGGTTTCATCACTCGGCGGCGGCCTCCTTCTCGTGCAGGCCACAGTAGTAGCCGCCCGGACGTGCCTGGTTGCGACAGCGAATACCTGATGAAGTGACCGCGCAGCAGCGGCCATCGAACTCCTCGCCAGCCTCCTTGGGCTCACCTGAGCTCGTGGAGATGCCCTGCTCAGCGGCGGTAGCGGCGCTCTTGATGTCGATACGCCATCCGGTCAGCTTCGCCGCGAGGCGGGCGTTCTGACCTTCCTTGCCGATTGCAAGGGAGAGTTGGTCGTTGGGAACGATGACCGTCGCGGTGTGCGAGTCGGCATCGACAAGAACGCGGTCCACCTTGGCTGGAGACAACGAGCTGGCGACGTATGCCGCCGGCTCCTCGTTCCACGGGATGACGTCGATACGCTCACCGCGCAGTTCGCCCACGATCATGCGGACTCTGCTGCCCTTGGGGCCGACGCACGCCCCAACCGGGTCGAGCCCGGACTCTCGGCTCGACACAGCCACCTTGGAACGGGCACCGGCCTCGCGAGCAACGCTCTTGATTTCGACGATGCCGTCATAGACCTCGGGCACCTCGATCTCGAAGAGGCGACGAATCAGGCCCGGGTGGGTACGCGATACGACGATCGAAGGCTCGGAGCCCTGGCCCCGCCGTACTTCGATGATGTAGGCCTTGATGCGTTCGTTATGGTTGTAGCGCTCGTTGTTGGGCTGCTCACCTGGCGGAAGTAGCGCCTCGACGCCCTCGCGCAACTTGATCAGCGTGTAGCGCGAGTCGCTCTGCTGAACGGTGCCGGTAACGCTCTCTCCGATGCGGTCCGCATACTCCTCGAAGATCCGCTCACGCTCGGCGTCACGAATGATCGACGTTATCACGCTCTTCGCATTCTGCGCGGCGATACGGGAGACATCCGCCGGTGTGACGTCGCGCTCCTCATATTCGGGCTCTTCGCCGGCCTCTTCGTCCCACTCGCCCACAGGGACGAGTTCGTAGACGTAGATACGGCCGCTCTCGCGGTCGATCGTGACCCTTGTGAGATTGTCGAGGTCGAGAATCCGCTGATACGTGTGCGCCAGCGACTGCTCGAGTTTGTCGAGCATGTCGTACTCGTCGATGCCCTTCTCCTGCGCAAGTACACGCAGCGCATCCATCACATTAAGCTCGGAGCTCATTTACGAGGCGCCCCTTTCTTGGTTGAAACTCACGACGCCCTTGAGGCGTGCCTTCTGGACAGAATCAAGCGGGATGCGCACGTGCTCGTCATCTACCTCGAGCACGACGTCGCTCCCTTCCACGCCAACGAGCCGACCGCTCCACGAACTGCGCTCCGAACCGGGTGCGTGGATCTTCACGCTGATAGTCTCGCCCGCAAAACGTTCGAAGTGCTCTCTTGTTCGAAGCGGACGATCCACACCGGGAGATGACACTTCCAGCGTATACGAACCGGCTATTGGATCCGCCTCGTCGATCGCCTCGGAGACCCAGGCGTTCGCAGCGCAGATCGCATCGATATCAAGGTCGTCCTCACAGTCCAGAAGTACCCGAATGACGGTGGACTTATGTCCCCCGGACTGCTCAACAGCCACGAGCTCGAAGCCGTGCTCGATCGCAAGCGGTTCGAGAAGCGTCGTGAGCTTCTCCACCAGATCGTTTCGTCCCATTCGGTCACCTCCTTACCCGCAGAACAAAAGAAGCGAGCGTAAGCCCACTTCTCGCAAGACGACAGATTCACATGCTCGACGGATTCTACCACAGGAGGAGCGCGGTTCAAAGCAGGCCGAGAGCAAGAAACCGCCCCCAGCCGCCTATGCACCGCGATGCCAGGCCGCCTGACTCAGACGAAGCGCGCTCGCTCGCTCTCGACCATCGAAACGATCTTCTGCGCTGCCTCCGAAACCGGGAGGGTCGCACGCTCACCCGAGCCACGAACCTTCAACTCCACGATGCCTTCGGCAAGCCCCTTCTTGCCCACGACCACCTGGAAGGGCCAGCCGATGAGATCCGCGTCGTTGAACTTCACGCCGGCACGTTCGTCTCGATCGTCGATCACCGTCTCGACACCGGCCTCGCCAAGCGCCTTCCACAGGGACTCCGCGACTTCGAAGACCTCACCGTCGGCCATCAGTGGAAGGATGGCGACCTCGAGCGGCGCGATTGACACGGGCCACTGGATACCGGCGTCGTCGTTGTACTGCTCGATCACAGCAGCCAAAGAGCGACTGACACCCACGCCGTAACACCCCATGACGAACGGCTGCTCTTCGCCATTCTCGTCCGAGAAGGTCGCACCCATAGCCTCCGAGTAGCGTGTGCCCAGCTGGAACACCTGACTCACTTCGATACCTCGTGCGCCTTCGAGTACCGCGCCACACTCGGGGCATCGGTCGCCTGGTGCAGCAACCACCAGATCTGCCCACTGGCCGACCTCGAAATCACGCCCGGGTAGCGCGCCGAACAGATGGAACCCATCTTCGTTCGCGCCCACGGCCCACGCAACGTCGTCCTTGAGACACACGTCAGCAACCACGAGCGTGCCAGGCAGGGTGTTAACGGGACCCAAGGAGCCCTTGGGTATCCCGTACTTCTCAAAGTCCGTCTCGTCGAGCAGTTCCACGCCCTCGACCGCCCAAGCGGCCTTGACCGCGTTGAGTTCGCGATCGCCCGGAACGCAGAAGAACACCAGCGTGCCCTCCGGGGTCTTGCCAGCCATCGTCTTGACGGTGTCATGTTCGGAAACTCCAAACGCACCCGCCAGATCGGCTATCGTCTTGAGCCCCGGCGTGGCCCGCTTCTCCATGGAGACGGCCTCGGTGATCGACGGTATGCGAACCACGGTCGTCTCGGCAGCTTCGACGTTGGCGGCGAACCCACACGTGCAGTGCACCAATTCCGCCTCGCCTGCCTCAGCCAACGCCATGAACTCGGTGGTCACCTTACCGCCGATCTGGCCCGACTCGGCCACCACTGGACGATACTCGAGTCCAAGTCGCTCACAGATGCGGCCGTAGGCACCAGCCTGCGCGTCGTAATGCTCCTGGAGCGACTCCTGTGAGGTGTGAAAGCTATAGGCGTCCTTCATGATGAACTCACGACCACGCAGCAGGCCGAAACGCGGACGGATCTCGTCGCGGAACTTCATATTGATCTGGTAGAAGGACAGCGGCAGCTCACGGTAGCTCCGAACGTCGCTGCGCACCAGGGCGGTGATGATCTCTTCGTGAGTGGGTCCAAGGCAGAATTCGCGGCCGTGGCGGTCCTTTAGCCTTGCAAGCTCCGGACCGTACAGATCCCAGCGGCCCGACTCGGTCCACAACTCCGCAGGCTGCACGATGGGCAGCAAGACCTCTTGGGAGCCGATCGCGTCCATCTCCTCACGCACGATCCTCTCGATCTTCGCAATCGAGCGCAGACCCAGGGGCAGAAACGAGTAGATGCCGCTGGCGGCCTTGCGGATCATGCCCGCACGCAGCAACAGCCGGTGCGATGCGAGTTCGGCCTCGGTCGGATCCTCTTTGAGTGTGGGGACGTAAAGTGAGCTCATCCGGAATGCGACGGTCATTCGATCTCTCCAGTCAGTACGCGAAGCGAAGCCGGGTGCGGCCCGTTCACGATCGGTCAGTTCACTGTGATGCGTAGGATAGCAGTCCACAGCGGAGCCGCGCGGAGTGCTCAGTCGTTTTCGCCAACCGCGCTCAACCGGGCGACCTCTTCCATGAGCGCATCGACTATCTGGGCCTCGGGCACTTTCCGAATGGGTTCGCCTTTGGCGAAGATCAACCCCAGTCCCTTGCCTGCGGCGACGCCCAAGTCCGCCTCCCGCGCCTCGCCGGGGCCGTTGACGATACAGCCCATCACCGCCACTTTGATCGGCGTGGGATGCGCGCGTAGTCGCCGTTCGACCTCCTCGGCTATAGGAATCAGGTCCACCTCACAACGGCCGCATGTCGGGCAGCTGATGAGTTCAGGTGAGTTGCGACGGATGTCGAGCGCGCCAAGGATCTCCCAGCCCACACGGACCTCCTCGACTGGGGATGCGGTCAGCGACACACGGAGCGTGTCGCCGATTCCCTCACCAAGCAGAATCCCCAGACCGACCGACGACTTGACCGTTCCCGAGAACGCCGTCCCGGCCTCTGTCACCCCGATGTGAAGCGGATACGGGATAGCGTCGGCGAGTCTGCGATACGCCTCAACGGTCGCCAGAACGCTCGACGCCTTCGCGGAGACAACGATGTCCGAGAACCCCCGCGACTCGAAGTGCTCGCAGAAAGCGACCGCGCTCGCGGCGAGTTTCTGGGAAAGAGGCCAGTCCAGATCGCGGTACTCCTCGGCAAGCGAACCAGCGTTGACGCCGATCCTGATGGGAATACCCGCGTTGCCTGCGGCGTCTATGACCTCGTCCACCCGACCCATGTCGCCGATATTCCCGGGATTGATGCGTAGCTTCGCGGCACCCCGACGAGTCGCCTCGATGGCCAAGCGATGATCGAAATGAATGTCAGCCACCACGGGCAGCACCGACCGCTCGCAGATCGCCTCGAACCCATCGAGAGCATCGGCTTTGGGGATGGCAACGCGTACGATCTCGCACCCGGCGCTCGCCAGATCATCGATCTGGGCAACTGTCGCATCGGGGTCACGCGTATCAGTGTTAGTCATCGACTGGACGCTCACGGGTGCGCTGGCGCCCATGCGGACCGACCCAACGCCAACGCCACGCGTCTGGCGTCTTGTGATCACCGTCTCACTCCCCCACTAGCCATGCATGGTCAGGCGCACGATATCAGCGTACATGAGGTAGCCGATCAGCGAGAACAGCAACATAGCGCCTACCGCCGAGAACGACAGCGACACTCGCCGCGAGAACGGCTTACCGCGCAACCGCTCGACAAGCTCAACCGCGATCTTACCGCCGTCGAGTGGCGGAATCGGCAGGATGTTGATCACGCCGAGGGAAAGAGACAGAACGGCGACGAGCCCGGCATAGGAGAGAGCCCCTTCGCGCGCAGCATCGGCCGCAATCACCGACGCACCGATCACGCTCGAGGACTGACTGACTGAAACACGGAACGTCTCCGGATTGAAGAAGCCGGCTATAGCTACGAAGACCATGCCGATGTAGCTGAAAGACAGCGCGATCGCCTGAAGGACGCTAGGCTTCGTCGCCACAACTTGCGAGGTCACACCGAGGAGCGCGCCGCCCTTAGGGTTGGTGCCGAGCACCGCCGTGACGGTGCGACGGACCGCGTTGCGCTCGAATGTGACCGGTACACGGTCACCGGGTTTGTGAGCACTGATCGCGGTCACGATCTGGCTGAACTCAGTGATGTCCTTATCGCCGATGCGTATGATGTGATCGCCGGTGACAAGCCCGGCCACAGCTGCGGCGGAGTCAGTCGAAGGAACCTCTATGCGCCCGGTCTCCTTGAGGTACCCGAACGTCGAGAGCACGACCGTGAAGACGAGAATCGCCGTCGCGAGATTGAACGCGACCCCGGCAGACAGCATCGCCACACGCTTCCACGTGGGAAGCGCGCGATAGGTCACGCTGCGTGCACGGTCCAGCAACGCGATCGGGTCATCGGCGTCGACCGGCGCGAAACGTGAGCGGTAGGAGTAGTCGTCGCCGTCAATCGCCTCAAGGGCGTCCCAGTCTGCGAGCGTCAGCATCACCCGGTCCGCATCCTTGGGGTCGATTCCGAGTTCCTGTGAGATCATCATCGAATCGGCCTGACCCAGTCGCGTGACCAGCGCAAGTGCCGGTCCCAGCAGTGGGTCCTCGGGACCTGGCTCCATGCCTGCGATTCGCACGTACCCGCCCAGCGGCACCGCGGTCACCCCGTATGTGGTCTTCTTGCCACGTATGCGCAACGCCGGGCCGGGCAGCCCGACCATGAACTCATGGACCTTCACACCGAACAACCGGGCGGCAACGAAGTGACCGCCCTCGTGGATAACCACGAGCAGCGAGAACGTAATGATGCCCCAGAAGACCGCAGCGAGTCCTTCAGCCATGAACGGCGATTCCCTTCCGAATCACGAGCCACCTTGCATCCAGTGGCTGCTTGGTTCGTGCAAACCATGCGCCACGAGTGGGCACAACATACAGAGCACACGGCATCAGAGAGCGTCGAGTACCGCTTTTGCTCGACTCCGCGACCACGAATCAACCGACTCGAGCTGCTCAAGGGACTCAACGATCTGCACGTCGTGCTCCGAGAGCACCCGTTGCACGACCTCTTCGATACCCAGAAAGCCGCACTTGCCTTCAAGAAACGCCGCGACGCCGGTCTCGTTCGCCGCATTCATGACCGCAGGCGCCGTACCCCCTGTCTTGCCGACCTGGAACGCAGTGCGCAAACAGCCGAAGACCGAAAGGTCCGCTGGCTCGAAATCGAGAGATCCCAACGTGGTGAAGTCAATCGGCGTGACTGGCGCCTCCCACCGCCTGGGGTGGCTGAACGCGTACTGTATGGGTATACGCATGTCCGTGACGCCGAGGTGGGCTTTCACGCTGCCGTCGCTGTACTCGACCATGGAATGAACGCAGCTCTGCGGGTGGACCACGACGCGAATCCTGTCGTAGTCGATCCCAAAGAGATGGTGTGCTTCGATCACCTCGAGGCCCTTGTTCATCAGCGTCGCCGAATCGATGGTGATCTTGGGGCCCATGGTCCATGTCGGATGTGCCAAGGCCTGCTCGGCCGTTATTCCGGAGAGCTCCTCGCGCGTGCGCCCACGAAACGGTCCCCCACTAGCCGTCAGCCAGAGCAGTTCGACATCGCGCGCATCCTCGCCAAGCAGGCACTGGAAGATCGCTGAATGCTCGGAGTCCACGGGGATCAACTTGCCGTCTTCCACAAGCGGCATGATCAGTTCACCGCCCACGACCAACGACTCCTTGTTGGCCAGCGCCAGCGTGAGTCCTGCCTGAACCGTCTCCCAGGTGACCCGAAGTCCGGCCGCGCCAACGAGAGCATTGAGAACGACCTGGGCGCCCGTCTCGGTGGCCAGACGGACAACCGCGTCTGGACCGCCGCCCACGATCACGAAAGGATCACCGGCACTCACCGAGTGGCCAGAAGCGTGGGCCGCAGCATCGGCATCCGCGAGCGCGATGTCGGCGACCCCGAACCGGCGAGCTTGCTCGAGCAACAGATCCGCATTGCTATGTGCGGAGAGCGCCACGACCTCGATCCGGTCAGGATGTGCGGCCGCGATCGAGAGAGCTTGCGTCCCGATCGATCCGGTCGACCCGAGAATCGCCACCTTCAGCCGATCGCTCACCGGACACCGCCCCACCACAGAACCCAATACGCGACCAGACACACCAGAATCAGAGAGTCCAGACGATCGAGAAAGCCGCCGTGTCCGGGAAGCGAGCTGCCGGAGTCCTTGACCCCGGCTTCGCGCTTCATGCGCGACTCCGCAAGATCACCGACAACGGACGACAGCGCAACAGCAACGCCGGCCGCGAGAGCCAGCCACCGGCTGAGGTCGAGTCCGGGGAGGAGCGGAGCGGCGAGCCATACCAACGTGCACGCGAGTGCGCCAGCAACGAAACCCTCCCAGGACTTCTTGGGTGAAATGTGCGGCACCATCTTGTGGCGTCCTGCAAGCGAACCGACAAAATAGGCCGCCATGTCGTTGACCCAGACGCTCACCACCAGAACCACTGACAGCAAAAGACCCTGCTCAAACGTACGGATGAGAACCAGATACGCGAGCAGAAATCCGGTATAGACCGCGCCAAAGACCGTCTCTGCTGTGTCCGCAGTCTGAACGTGGACGAACAGGGTGTGCCACAGGAGGGAGGCTGCAATGAGAGCGGTGACCACGGCCGAGAGACCCGGAAGCCCCCAGAATGCAGCAGCGATAGGCATTGCGGTCGCCGCGATGATACCGAACGGTTCGTTGGGGAGCCGTCGCTCACGCCGCTCCATCGCGTAGAACTCAGCTGCGGCGAAACCGGCCATCGCACCGAACAGCACCCCAGTAGGCCGAACGCCCCACCACAGGGCGCCGAGGACCGCTAGCCCGTAGACGAGGGCAGTCGAGACCCGTCGCATCAGGGACGCGGGCTTGATGCCGGCAGGCTGGCTCTCCGGAAATGCGCTCTGCTTCGCCATCTAGCTGCCCCCGAAACGCCGGGTGCGCCCTTGGTAGTCCACAGCAGCAGCCAGCAAGTCAGATCGGTCGAAGTCAGGCCAGAGGGTCTCGGTGACCCAGAACTCACTGTAGGCGATCTCCCAGAGCAGGAAGTTGCTGACCCGCATCTCGCCGCTGGTTCTGACCAACAGGTCCGGATCCGGGATTCCGGCGGTGGAAAGGCGCGAAGCTACAAGCGCCTCGTCGATCTGCGCCGGCTGAATCGCACCCGAAACGGCTGCCTGGGCGATATCCCGTACAGCCTCGACGATGTCCACGCGGCCGCCGTAGCTCAGAGCCACCACCAGGGTGAGACCGTCATTGAGCTTGGTGCGTTCCACGCACCGTTCGAATGCACGCGCAGTCGCCTGCGGCACACGGTCGATGCTGCCGATCACCTTGACCCGCACGCGCATCTTCTCGAGATTGACGAGCTCTCGCTCAAGGACTTCGACGAACAGCGACATCAGCCCGGTGACCTCGTCACGAGGGCGACTCCAGTTCTCCGAGGAGAACGAGTAGATAGTCAGATACTCGATGCCCAACTCGATGGAGGCAGCGATGACCTCTCGTACTGCCTGGGCCCCAGCCTTGTGCCCCGCGAGACGCGGCAGCCCGCGCTGCTCGGCCCATCGGCCGTTGCCATCCATGATGATAGCGACGTGTCGAGGCGCGCGCTCAGAATCGAACTCGGCGATAAGGTCGCCAGTGCCCGTGAAGAACGCCGATCTCGAAGACGAATCAGGGCTCACGCCCTAGACCTCCATTATTTCGGCTTCCTTGCGCTTGAGCGCCTCATCGATCTCTTTCACGTGAGAGTCGGTGAGCTTCTGCACCTCGGCCTCTGCCCGACGGACATCGTCCTCGGACGCCTCGCCTTCCTTACCCAGTTTGTCGAGCTTGTGGTTGGCTTCGCGCCGAACGTTACGAACGGCGACTCGTGCCTCTTCTGCATAACCCTTGCAGAGCTTGACTAGCTCCTTGCGGCGCTCCTCGGTGAGCGGGGGGAAGGGCACGCGGATGACCTGACCGTCATTGCTGGGGTTCAGACCCAGATCGGAGTTGCGAATCGCCTTCTCGATGGCGCCCATGACCGATTTGTCCCACGGCTCGATGATGATCGACTGCGGCTCGGGGACTTTGATGTTAGCAACTTGGTTGAGCGGCATTGACGAGCCGTAGGCATCCACGTGGATCTTGTCCAACAAGCTGGCCGAAGCGCGTCCCGTGCGGACCGTACCGAATTCGTGCTGCAATGCCTGCTGGGTCTTGTCCATATGCGTACCTGCGTCCGCAAGAATACTGGAAGTCATCGGTTGTCTCCTCTCACAAGGGTGCCGACTGGTTCACCCTTGAGTGCCCGTTCTATATTGCCCTCAACCTGCATGTTGAACACCAGAATGGGCAACTCATTGTCCATGCACAGCGATATCGCCGTACTGTCCATGACCTGCAGACCCCGGTTCAAGACGTCGATGTAAGTCAGCTCATCGAATCTGACCGCATCAGGGTGGGTTTTGGGATCGGCATCGTAGACCCCGTCGACCTGGGTGGCCTTCATCACACAGTCAGCATCGATCTCGAGAGCTCGCAGGGCCGCGGTCGTATCCGTCGTGAAATACGGGTTTCCGGTTCCTGCAGCGAATATCACTACGCGGCCCTTCTCCATGTGCCTGATCGCGCGGCGACGGATATAGGGCTCGGCGACGGCCTGCATCGCGATAGCGCTCATGACCCTGGTGTAGACGCCGTGCCGCTCAAGTGAATCCTGCAGCGCAAGCGCGTTCATCACCGTTGCGAGCATGCCCATGTAGTCGGCCTGCGCACGATCCATGCCTGCCGAGGAGGCCTTCATCCCCCTGAAGATATTCCCTCCGCCAACGACGATGGCGATCTCAGTGCCGCCGGTCGACACGTGTTTGATCTGCTTGGCCAAGGACTCCAGCACATCGGGGTCGACGCCAAAACCGGCAGCTCCCATGAGTGCCTCGCCGCTGAGCTTCAGTAGGACCCGCTTGAAGCGATACTCTCCGGGCACGTGACCGCTCTCCCCTCGCCTATGGTTTGAACCGCGCGCCGCTGCGCAGTTGAAAGACAGAATACAGCAGACGGGCCGACACTGTGTCCGTGCCGGCCCGTCGTAAACGTGCGGTCAACTCTATGACGAGAGGCCCTACTCTGCCGCGCTCTCACCCAGATTGAAGCGGATGAAGCCGATGATCTCGATACTGTCGCCGGTCGCCTTGGAGGTCTCTTTGGTGTACTGGTCAACAGTGATGTCCATATTCTTGACGAACTGCTGCTCAGCCAAGACGACTTCCTTGTAGAACTTCTCGATACGGCCCTGAGCCATCTTCTCCTGAATCGCCTCGGGCTTGCCGGACTCGGCAGCCTGGGCCTTGTAGATGGAAAGCTCGTGCTCGAGAACCGAGGCATCCACTTCGTCGCGACGGGTGACCATGGGAGACGCAGCCGCGACCTGCATGGCCACGTCCTTTGAGAACGCGGAGAACTCCGGCGTCGCTGCTGTCTCGGGCTTTGTGAACGCGTAGGTCACCATCACGCCGATCTTGCCACCACCGTGGACATAGGTCGCCACAGCGCCGGTACCTTCGACCGTCTCACGGACGAATCGTGCAATGCCCATGTTCTCGCCCAGCTTGCCGACCATTTCGCCGAGAACTTGCTCGACGGTGATGTCGCGGTCAGCCACGGTCTGCGTCTTCAGCTCGTCAACGTCGGCGGGTGCCTCGGCAGCGACGTGCTGAGCAAGCGAACCGACGAAACCGGTGAAGTCTGCGTTGCGTCCGACGAAGTCTGTTTCGCAGTTGACCTCGACAAGTACGCCAACGCGGGAGTCGTCGCTCACATAGGCAGCCACAGTACCTTCGTTGGTGGCCCTACCCGACTTCTTGGCTAGCGCGGCCAGGCCGCGGGTGCGCAGTACGTCGACGGCCTTCTCTATATCGCCCTCGGTCTCAGTGAGCGCCTTCTTGCACTCCATCATGCCCGCTCCGGTGCACTCGCGAAGCTCCTTGACCATGCTAGCGGTGATTTCAGCCATGCCTAAACCTCCAAGAATCGTAGAGGAGAAATGATTCTCTCGTTCGTATGGGCAGTACTACTCGGACTTGGCGGCGTCTTCTGCCACGGCAGCGATCGCCGCAGCGGGACTCTCCGTCTCGACGCATTCTTCAGCGACCGGTACAGCCTCGACAGCAGTCTCGACGACCGGCGCAGCGGCGTCGACAACCGGGGCAACGGTCTCAGAAGCGAGAACGTCGGGAACCTGTGCTCCGCCGCCTCCGTCGATAATCGCATCGGCGATCACGCGGCACATGAGACCAACCGAACGAATCGCGTCGTCGTTGGCGGGAATGAGATAGTCGACCTCATCCGGATCCGCGTTGGTGTCCACCAGACCGATGATGGGAATGTGCAGACGGCGGGCTTCCTTGATCGCGATGTCCTCGCGCTTCGTGTCAATGACGAACAGAGCAGCCGGCACTTCACGCATCTCACGAATACCATTGAGGTTAGACTGCAGCTTCGTGAGTTCCTTGTGCAGAAGGATCTGCTCCTTCTTGGGAAGCGACGCCATACGTCCGTCGGTGTCCATCGCTTCGAGCTCCTCCATGCGCTGAATACGTGAGCGCATGGTCACGAAGTTGGTGAGCATCCCGCCGAGCCAGCGGTTGGTGACATACGGCATACCCGCGCGTCCGGCCTCGGTGATTATGGGCTCCTGCGCCTGCTTCTTGGTGCCGACGAACAGGATCTTCTGGCCACGCTGGCCGATGGAACGAGCGAACTTGTAGGAATGCTCCAACTCGCGAAGCGTGCGCTGCAGGTCGAGGATGTAGATGCCGTTGCGTTCCGTGAAGATGTACGGCTTCATCTTCGGGTTCCAGCGCCTGGTCTGGTGACCAAAGTGGACGCCCGCCTCGAGCAGGCTTTTCATGGTAACGATGGGCATAGCAAGGCCTTCCTTTCGGTTTCTTCCTCCGCACAGGATCTTCCCCTCACATGACCGCTTCTCAGCGGCACCTCATGCCAGAGTCCTCCATGCGTGTGTGTTACGAGCCAAAGAAGTATAGCAAAAGCCCCGCTGAATGCCAGCGGGGCCTCTCAGACAACACTCCGTGGACTCGGATCAGAACTCACGCGAGCAGCGCGGGCATGTCACGTGGGCGTCATACCAACGATGGTCGCCGGCTTTCGCTACCAATTCCAGTACGAGTTCGACCTCGCATGCCGGGCACCACAGTCGTCTCGGGAGATCGGCCGCCGCCACGAAACGATCGGCATCCGCCTCATGGTCCCTCAACAAGACCTGATAGGTGTTGGCGCTGAATTCCGTCTTGGGCACGTCCGCCTGCGGCTCGGGACGAGAGCGCTCTATCTTGGCCAGGATCTTTGAAATCCTATTGGCCACGTCATTGGGCCTGGCTTCGTTCTTGATCAGATAGTCCACCGCGCCCATCTCGATACCACGCTTTACGTCGGCTTCTTGTCCTAGATTAGACAGGATGAGAACAGGAACGTCCCTTAGCCGAGGATCCCGCTTCACCAAGTCGAGCACCTCAAGTCCGCTCATCTTGGGCATGATGAGATCCAGCAGTATCAGATCCGGCGTGTCCGACCGCATCAGCGTCAGCGCCTCAGCGCCGTCCGCCGCGTTGAGGACGCGGTACCCGTCGTGCTCAAGACGATCCGAATACATCTGTCGCAGCATCTGAGTGTCTTCGACAACGAGTATGGTCTTGCCCATAAACTGGCCTCTTCCGTGTCAGATGATCCCAACCGCACACTGACCACGATGGGCGGCGTCGGTCAGTCTCTCTTGAGTGTCAGACGCTCTGAGCTGCATGTAGACGCGCACGCAACCTCAAAACGGCCTTGGTATGCAGCTGGCTGACCCGCGATTCGGTCACTCCCAGAACCTGACCGATCTCCTTGAGCGTCAATCCCTCGTAGTAGTACAGGGCTATGACTGTCTTCTCGCGCTCAGGAAGTCTGTCGATGGCATTCGCAAGGATCTCCTTGACCTCGGTGATCTCGAACACGACAACCGGATCATCCGCAGCATCGTCGCGAATCGCCCCAATGGCGCTCTGCGTATCGTCGCGCTCAGGCCCAGACCACAGTTCCTCGAAACTCACCACGGAAGTGTAGCTGAGCCGGGACAGTATCCCGTGATACTCCTTTGTGCTGACGCCCATCCGTCCGGCCACTTCATCGTCGGTCGGCACACGGCGAAGCTCGTTTTCGAGTTGAATGTACGCCGACTCGATCTCGCGGGCCCTCGACCGAACCGACCGAGGAACCCAGTCCATCGCTCGCAACTCATCGATGATCGCGCCCTTGATTCGTGCTATCGCATAGGTCTCGAACTTGATTGCACGGGTGAGGTCGAACTTCTCGATCGCATCTATCAGGCCGAATATGCCGTAGCTTATCAGGTCAGACGTCTCTACTGAATGTGGCAAGCTCGAAGCAAGCCTACCCGCAACATACTTGACCAGCGGCGAGTAGTTGAGAATCAACTGGTCGCGCGCATCTGTGTCGGCATCGTCCTTGTATTGCGCCCAAAGTGCGGCGACGTCAGTCCGTGAATCGGACTTCATGCAGTTGCCCCCTACTGCGACGGGCTCATCGGTCAGGCGCGCGGATGTGCGGTACGGTGCACGTCTCTGAGTCTCTTCATGCTTAGGTGAGTATAAATCTGGGTGGTAGACAGGGCAACATGGCCCAAAAGCTCCTGAACCGTACGCAGATCGGCACCCGCTTCCAGCAAGTGGGTCGCAAATGTGTGACGCATCGCGTGAGGGGTTAATGCCGTTGCGGCACCCGCAACACCGATGTAGCGCTTGAAGATGCGACGGACCGCGTCTTCAGACAGCCGGTTGCCGCGTGTGGAGAGGAAGACACTCCCCGGTGAATCGGCGCGTGCCAAGTGAGATCGGCCGTCACGCAGGTAGTCGCGGAGCCGTGACTGGGCCACCGCGTGCAGCGGCACGATGCGTTCCTTGGATCCCTTCCCCAGCACGGTCATCTGCCCCTGAGCCAAGTCGAGCGCATCAAGGGTGAGTCCGCTGAGCTCGCCGACGCGCACGCCGCTCGCGTAGAGCAGTTCAAGCACTGCGGCATCGCGAAGTCCGACCGGCGTATCACGCACTGGGGCGTCCAGAATCGCTTCGAGTTCGTCTGTCGGGAAGATCCGCGGGAGCCGCGCCGGTATCTTGGGTGCGAGCAGGACCGAAGCCGGATCCGAGGTGGCGAGACCCTCAGATACAAGGTAGGCGAAGAGCGACCTCACCGCAGACAGACGCCGCGATATGGTTCTCTTCGCGTAGCGCGCACGGTCGAGCTCCGCAAGATACAGACGCATCTGGCGATGAGTAAGGGTCATCGGATCCAGCGATGCGCGCTCCGCCCACTCGAGGTAGCGCTGCAGATCCGTCGCATACGCGCGCACGGTGTTCGGGGAGGCGCCCCGCTCCACAGAAAGGTGAACCAGGAATCGATCCACCAGCTCCGAAGCAGTGACCGGAGGGTCACCCATCGAAGTGCCCCCCCGCGAACCTCAGGTCATCTCGACGAGCGAGCCACGCCCGAAGGTCACTCAGGGCCCTGTGAGAATAGGCGGCATAGCGTTCACGTTTTCCGCGAACCCGCTCCTTCAGTGGAGGAATGATGCCAAAGTTCACGTGCATCGGCTGGTACTTGGTGGTCATCGGATCAGTCGCGTATGCCACAAGTGCCCCGAATGCCGTGGTAACCGGCAGTATCGCAGGCTCACCGCCCACCACGGCTGCGAAGGTGTTCAATCCAGCGAGCAAGCCGGACGCGACGGCCTCGACATACCCTTCGGTGCCTGTGAGTTGGCCCGCAAGACGCACTCGCGGAGTCGCGCGCACCGAGAGTGTGGCGTCTAGCACGCGCGGCGCGTCGACGAAGGTGTTGCGGTGCATCACACCGTAGCGGAAGAACTCAGCATCTTCGAGCCCGGGAATGAGCCTGAAGACCCTACGCTGTTCAGGAAAGGTGAGATTGGTCTGGAAGCCAACCAGGTTATAGGCGCTGCCCGAAGCATTCTCCGCGCGTAGCTGGACCACCGCCCACGGGCGCACCCCTGTTCGCGGGTCCTCAAGTCCCACAGGCTTGAGCGCACCGAAACGCAGTGCATCCCGACCGCTGCGAGCCACCTCCTCGACAGGCTGACATGCCGAGAAGAGCTCGCGCCGCTCGAAATCCTTCTCGTGTACCCGCGCCGCACCCACCAGCGCGCCATAGAACACGTCGTACTCTTCGCGCGTCATTGGCGCGTTCAGGTAGTCTGCGGTCTCGCCCTTGCCATACCGAGATGCGGCGAACACGATCGAACGGTCCATGCTCTGCTCATCGACGATTGGGGCCGCCGCGTCGAAGAACGCCAGCCGCTCTGCGCCGACGATTGCGCTCAACGCAGCTTCTATCGATGCGCTGGAGAGTGGGCCGGTAGCGATTATGACCGGCCCATCCGGGATCGCGGACGCCTCGCCGCGCTGGAGGGTGATGAGCGGATGTTCCTCCACCCGACGCGTCACCTCGGCCGAGAAGCGCGCTCGATCGACGGCGAGCGCCCCGCCGGCCGGCACTCGTTGCTCACGAGCAACACTCAGGACCATGCTGCCGAGCAACTCCAGTTCGGCCTTGAGCAGCCCTGCAGCGGTCTGCGCATCCTCGCTCTTCAACGAGTTCGAGCAGACGAGTTCCGCCAGATCACCGCTTGTGTGGGCCGGGGTCATCACCTCGGGACGCATCTCCATGAGCGTCACAGCGACTCCGCGAGTCGCGAGTTGCCAGGCCGCCTCGCAGCCAGCCAGGCCCCCGCCGATAACAGTGACGGATCCGGTGCTTGTGGGCATGCAGTGCGTTCCTCTCGCCTTGCGTTGATTGCCGGTGAGCGCATTGTAGCGCGCGCGAGTTCATCGCGGCCCGTACCTCCCGTCACGAAAGCGAACCACTTGACCTGTGGTCTCCATCACGCCCAACAGCCTGACGATTGTCACGACGTCCAAGCCGAGTGCCCGAGCGAGGTCATCGGGTCGCTGGGGGTTGGTCCTGACAGCCGCAAGCACAGGATCGTCTCCTCCCGCTGACGCTGGCGCCCATGGGGTGGGATCTCGAGCCGGCGGACCCAGCAGCCCTTCCAGAGCAAGACAAAGCTCGTCAGCATCGGTGATGGGGGTCGCGCCCTGCCGTATCAACCTGTTTGCCCCCGCACACTCGGGTGCATAGATGGAACCCGGTATCGCCAGCACGTCTCTGCCGGCGGCAAGCGCGTAGTCAGCCGTTGAGAACGTCCCACTCCCCAACGCAGCCTCAAGCACCAAGAGAGCCATCGAGAGGCCGGCGATGATTCGATTCCGAGTTCGAAACGTCCACTTCTGGGGCTGAGTACCCCATGGGTGCTCGGACACGACCGCACCATTGGTTGCAATCGCCCGCAACATCGAACTCGCCGAACGTGGATAGTGGACGTCCGCGCCGCCAGCCATCACGGCGACGCTACGCCCGCCTGACGCCAGCGCAGCACGGTGGGCTGCCTGATCACACCCGATCGCGCCGCCGGAGACCACCACGTATCCTGCGCCACCCGCCCATCCGGCAAAATACTGCGCGGCAGCAAGTCCGTACGGCGTTGATTTGCGCGCACCCACGACACCCAACCCCGGAGCTAGGGAACAGGGATCACCCAGTCCGTAGAGTACCGGCGGCGGATCCGGTGATTCTGCCAGTTGTTCGGGATAGCCGCTTTCACCTATGTGTAGCTCAAATCGGGACAGATCCTCGCACCAGTTCATCGTCCGTCCTTCGCTCGGAACCCTATGGCCTCCGATAGGTGCTCGATCCCCACGCGCGCAGCCCCGTCCAGATCCGCAAACGTTCGCGATACCCGGAGTAGTCGTGTGATGCCTCTCCCTGAGAGGTGATGTGCCCGTGCGGCGTTCTCCAGGAAGTCACCGGCACCGGCTATCAAGCAACAGCTTGCCAAGAGCGCCGCACCCGAAAGACGGCTGGTGGCGCCCAAACCTCTACGCGCAGCCAGGGATCTTGCCTCCAAAACGCGCTCGAGGAGCTGTTGTGAGTCGGGCCCCGTGGCTGGTTCCAGGAGCAGCGAAGGATCCGGACGCCGTACCTCTACGACGAGATCGATGCGGTCCATCAACGGACCGCCAATGCGAGCGTTGTACCTGTCGATCTGCGCGACATTGCAGCTGCATATGCGGGACTCATCTCCCAGAAATCCGCAGGGACACGGGTTTGCGGCCCCCACCAGTGAGAACCGAGCGGGGAAGTTGACCCGCCCCTCGGCCCGCACCAGAGTCACTGTTCCATCCTCAAGGGGCTGGCGCAGGGATTGTAGCGCCGCAGGACCGAACTGCACCATCTCGTCGAGAAACAGCACACCGTTGTGAGCGAGCGAGGCCTCCCCTGGCCGCGGCGGGCTTCCCCCGCCGACGAGCCCGGCCACTGAGGCTGAATGGTGGGGAGCCCTGAAAGGCCTGACACCCGACAGCGCTGCTTGGTCGTCGATGCCTGCCACGGAGTGAACCAATGCAGTCTGCAGCCGCTCGTACTCGTCCAAGGGCGGAAGGATACCCGGGAGCCGACGGGCAAGCATGGTCTTCCCGGAGCCGGGAGGCCCGACCATCAACACGTTGTGCCCGCCCGCAGCAGCGGCCAAGAGCGCTCGTAGCGCGATCTCTTGACCCACCACCTCTTTGAAGTCGATCAGCCGCTCTGTGGACGCCGCCGAAACACTGCGCTCAACCGCAGGTTCTGGCAGACCGTTGTGAAGGCTGGAGAGTCTCCGTAGTGGCCGATAGTCGAGTCCCTCCACGTGAAGACCGTTCTCCTCTTCCGGACCCACCAGCGTCCGCTGAGCGCTGCGTGCCGAGAGAGCGTGCGCCAACATGCCCGGCACTGGTCGGACGCTGCCATCCAGCGATAGCTCGCCCACCGCGACGACATCTCTTGTGACACTCTCCGGCAGTTGCCGGGTCGCCCCTAGGATTCCCAGGGCGATCGGAAGATCAAAACCGGTGCCGTGCTTTCTGAGCGGTCCCGGCGCCAGATTGACGACGATACGCGCATTGGGTATCTCGTATCCCGAGAATCGCAGCGCGGAACGCACGCGCTCGCGCGCCTCCTGAACAGCCAGATCGGGCAAACCGACGATCGCGAATGACGGAAGGCCGGCGCCCACGTCAACTTCGACGTCGACGGGCAGAGCATCCACACCAACAATCGTCGATGTGCTGATCGAGCACTGACCCGACATCTCAGCTGTCTCCAGGTACGAACGCAGCGCGATGATGCCGCAACAGCGCACGATCGGCTGCGATGACCAGAATGCTGACCACATCGAAACGCACGGGAACGTCAATCAAGCCGGCTTGTTGGATGTACTCCGCAGCGAGTCGTCCGTACCGTCTCTGCTTGGCTGGTGTCACGGCCTCGTCTGGGGACCCCTTGGCCTTTGATGTGCGGGTCTTCACTTCACACAGGACCAAGGTGTCTCCATCAAGCGCTATGACGTCCACCTCGCCCCGCGTGCTTCGCCAGTTGCGCTCCACGACCGTGAACCCGGCGCGCTCGAGATACGCCACGGCGGCGTCCTCGCCCCTCTCGCCTAGTCTCTTACGTGCGTCATCCATCTGCCCCACCTCCGAAGGCAGGGTTGCACGCAACGCATACCAGACTCGAAACATGAGCTAAACGCCCAGCTCAGTGGGGTTCGTCAGCCTAGAAGAGACTCTGTGTACCGCCGCCGGCTGCGAAAGAACGCCGATGGAGCGGAGAGAGGCCTGAACGCGAAATCGCATCGAAATGCTCAGCAGTACCGTAGCCCTTGTTCACCTCGAAACCGTACTCGGGGTGCCGCTCGGCCCAATTCACCATGAGCGCATCTCGGGTGACCTTCGCAAGAATCGACGCCGCCGCTATCGCAGCGACCTTTGAGTCGCCCTTGACTACCGCCGTCTCCTGTTTGGACACCCCAACCGGCAGCCCATCGACCACGACATGGTCGGGCTCAAGGTCAAGACCTGCCAACGCCCGGCCCATGGCCCGCCTGAGTGCAGCCGACATTCCGAGCGAGTCGATCTCATCGGCCTCTACGTGTGCAACAGACCAGCACACGCAGACCTCCTTGATGACTACGGCGAGTTCCTCGCGACGCGCCGAGGAGAGCTTCTTGCTGTCGTTCAATCCTCGGATCTGAGGCTCGGCCGGAAGAACGCACGCGCCAGCGCTCAAGGGGCCAGCAAGGGCACCTCGGCCGACCTCGTCGACTCCAGCCACCACCATGAAGCCCTCGGCAGCCAGGCGTGCCTCGAGTTCGTAGAGCGCCTTGAGGCGGGCCGTCTCTTCCTTGACGACGCCTTCTCGTGCCCGGGCCGCAGCTAGAGCGTGCCGCACTCCGGCTCTGTCATCATCGGCAAGCTCACGGCAGAGCCGTTCAAGCGCCACTCCCGAAGCCGCGCGCAACAGATGATCAATCTCGGAGACCGGCCTTGGGTCGCGCGTCATCGAGTCGACCTCCGGTCCGGGAAGGCACGAACGGGACATCGCAGCTCGCGACGTCCCGTTCGATTGCGTACTGATGCGTTCAAGCGAAGCATCGCCGAGAAGGCCTAGTAGCCCTTCTCCTTCAGGCGAGCAGCCTTGCCGATCTTGTCGCGCAGGAAGTAGAGCTTTGCGCGACGTACCTTGCCGCGGCTGAGGATCTCAACCTTGTCGATCTTGGGCGAGTGGACCGGGAAGGTACGCTCCACGCCAACACCGAAACTGATCTTCCGCACCGTGAACGTCTCGCGGTTCATGGCTCCGTGACGGCGGGTGATGACGCCCTGGAAGACCTGGGTACGCTCGCGAGTACCCTCGATGATCTTGTAGTGCACCTTGACGGTGTCGCCAACCTGAAACTGCGGCAGGTCTTCACGAATCTGCTGCTGTTCGATAGCGCGAATGATATCCATGTTCCTGCTGTTCCTGTTCCTCGGGTGTGCTTACCGCGGCCCTCTTTCAGGCGCGAGTGGGTAGTATAGACCACGCTCCGGCTTGCGGCAATGCTTTGTCGCGCTCAGCCACCAGGTGATCGCGCTGCTAGCGTAGCTTCCCGAACGCGTTCAGTGGCCAGTAGGTCCATACCGCCCTGCCGATCGCCGCCTTCACCTTCACGGGACCCAGAGCGCGACTATCTCCACTGTTAGTCCGATTGTCTCCCATGACCCACATAGTGCCCTTGGCCAGCTTCAGCGGATATCTGATAGCCGGGTCGAGAGGGTCACTTGGTTTCCCATGCGTGTAGGGCTCATCAAGCACTCTGCCGTTCACTACGACGTTGCCGTCCTTCAGATCGACCGTCTGTCCCTCGACCGCGATGACTCGCTTGATAAGAATCGGGGGATTGGCTTGCGCGTCGACAGGGTCGTAGTCGGGGTTGTGAAAGACGATCACATCGCCCCGCTCGGGACCTCTGAGAAACCGGTAGGTGATCTTCTCGGCGAAGACCCGATCGCCCTCGTGGATGGTGGGGATCATCGAGCCCGAAGGGATGACGAAGGCCTGCACGAGGTAGGTCTTGATCCCTTGCGCGAGCACGAACGCCAGCAGTACCAACAGGGCCGTCTCAATCAGCCACCGGACTGTCGAGATCTCCTGTGTTGCGCCTGACATGTTGTTCTGATCAGAAGACACTGCGCCTCCGCATCGGTTCGGGCATCAGTTGAGAGGGCCGAATGCCCCAAGTGGCCAGTATGTCCAAAACGCCCGTCCGCGAACAGTGTCCACGGGTCTTGGGCCGAAGTACCTGCTGTCACCGCTACTTGGACGATTGTCCCCCATCAGCCAGATCTGCCCCGGGGGCACCACCGCAGGCAGCGGGACGGTACCTCGTGTTGTGGGCTTACCGTGTACGTAGGGCTCCTCCAACGGCCGACCGTCGACATAGACGAGATCTCCACGAACATCCACAGTCTGGCCCTCGACAGCGATGACACGTTTGATGAGCTCGGGATGTTGGCCGTTGGGGTCATCGAAGACCACGATGTCCCCCTGTTGAAACTCACGCGCGAGGCGGAAGCTCACCTTCTCAGCAAGAACGCGATTCCCGATTTCGATGGTGGGAATCATCGATCCGGTTGGAATGACAAAGGGCTGGACCACGAAACTCTTGATCGTCTGGGCGAGGACGAACGCAGCCAGTATGACCAGCGCCGTCTCGATGAGCCAGCGGGCTGCGGGCGTCTGAGGACCCGCGCCACGCGAACTCGCCGAGGGAGTGTTCGCGCCGGGAGCGCTCTCTTCAGTCCGTGTCGACTGTTGCTCCACGCCGCTCACCTCTGTGGCACCTCTTGTTCAGAATCAGCATCGAACAGCCCGTCGACTATCGCCTTCTCGGAATCCGATAGCGTGGCGTGTGCCAACAGCTCAGGACGCACAATCGCCGTCCGAGTCACCGCCTGCTCGCGCCTCCAGGCCGCGATGCGACCATGATCGCCGCTGCGCAGCACCTCGGGCACGTCCATCCCGCGGAACTCCGCTGGGCGTGTGTACTGTGGGTACTCAAGTAGTCCATCCGAGAAGGACTCATCCTCTGAACTCGCGGCATCGCCAAGGACACCTGGTAGGAGCCGTGTGATTGCGTCGATAGTGACCATGGCGGGAAGCTCCCCGCCCGTCAGCACATAGTCCCCGATCGACAGCTGCAGGTCGGCGAGAGACAGCGCTCGCTCATCGAAACCTTCGTATCGGCCGCACACCATGATCAACCGCTCACGGGAAGAGAGTTGCTCGGCAATCGCTTGGTTCAAGGGCGTCCCCGCAGGGGTGAAGAACACAACCGTCGCAGGTTCATCATCTTGCGCTTGAAGCGCATCAACCGCTTCGAAGAGAGGCTCCGGCTTCATCACCATGCCCGGCCCGCCTCCGTAGGGCTCGTCATCGGTGGTGCGGTGACGATCGTGAGTCCAGTCGCGAAGGTCGTGGCAGTTCACCGTGACCAGCCCACGCTCACGGGCGATACCGATGATCGACGTGTCCAGTACCTCACCGAACATCTCAGGGAAGATGGTCACGACATCGATTCGCATGCGCTTCACACCTCTCCATCGATAAGTCCGTCGAGCAGCTCCACCTTGATCGAGCCGGCCTCTTCGTCAATATCGAGGACTACTTGGTCGATCACAGGAATCAGTATCTCGCCCAACGGGCCCGCGAGTACCCAGACATCGTTGGCGCCAGTGAATATAGTCTCGACTATCTCGCCAAGATCACCGTGGATCTCGTCCCATACCGAGAATCCATCGAACAGCTCGTCTTCCGGTGCCTCTTCGAACCACGTGGCCGGCAGCGCATCGGTGCGGACGAGGACCTCGCGCCCTACCAGTGACATCGCGGCATCGACGCCTTCGACCGCGCGGAGTGTCAGTAGGGTTCCCTTGGGGCCCTGACGTGTCGACAGTACTGTCGCGCTCCTGATGCCGACGGGAGGCGGAACGAACCAGACCTCGCACCCCTCTAGAACGGACAAAGGGGCCTCAGTGGCCGAAGCCACCGAGACCTCCCCTTTAAGTCCATGCGTTTTGGTCACGCGGCCGACCCGCGCGAACAGTTCGCTCTCCATGGTGTCGTCAGCCGACGACGTCGACCTCAACCGAACGATCCCCGGTGCTACCCGCAGCACGCACCAACGTACGTATGGCTTTGATAATCCGGCCACCTCGGCCGATCACCTTGCCCACGTCAGACGGGTCGAGCGTGATTCGATACATCACCGAGCTATCGCTCTCGGTCACGTCGATCACGACGTTCGCCGGTTCATCGACGAGCGACTCCACGAGATAGCGAACGAGGGCCTCTGTATCTGCGCCGGTGCGGGTCACGTGTTCAGTCCGCTACTCGGCGTCGGCAGCCTCGGGCGACTCCTCAACAGGAGCCTCCTCGGCGACCTCTTCTGAAGCGGCAGCTTCGGCGGCGGCGGCTTCAGCTGCAGCGGCCTCAGCGGCAGCTGCGGCGTCGGCGGCAGCCTTCGCTGCATCAGCGGCGGCCTTCTCGGCAGCGGCTACCTCAGCGGCTGCGCGAGCAACCGACTTCTTCGAGGGCTTGGCGGTGCCACCCTCGGGAAGGACCTTCTCACCACGAGCGATCGCGACCAACTTCACGACGGTCTCGGTCATCTGGGCGCCCTTAGCGACCCATGCATCAACCTTCTCAACGTCAACCTCGATGAGCGAAGGATTGGCGCGGGGGTTGTAGCGACCGAGCATCTCAATGAAACGACCATCACGACGCGCACGACCGTCGGCGACGACGATTCGGTAGAACGGCGCCTTTTTGGCCCCGTGACGCGCCAGGCGGATCTTGACTGCCAACGAATTTCACCTCCGGAAAAAGCGGCCACCTCGTGCGGCCGCACCTTTCGAGCAAAGCGGTTGTCCATGATACGGCAGGTGGTGCCGCTGGTCAAAGACACGGTACCGGGCGTTTGTTCGAGCGCACCCCAAACGTACTAGAACCCGGGGAAACCTCCCGGCATGCGCATGTGCTTCTTCCCCTTGCCCTGCATGGTCTTGAGCTGTTTCATCATCTTCCGTGTCTCGGCGAACTGCTTGAGGAGTCGGTTGACGTCGCTCACATGCACACCCGCACCACGCGCGACACGTTCCCTGCGTGTACCGTTCATGACTTTGGGGTTGGCGCGTTCTTTCAACGTCATGGAGCGAATGATGGCCTCCGTGCGGTCAAGTTCCTTCTCGTCCACCTGCGATTCAAGATCCTTGAGCTTCCCTGCACCCGGAAGTGACTTGAGCACACCCCCGAGTCCACCCATCTTCCGCACCTGGGATATCTGTGAGAGGAAGTCGTCGAGGGTGAAATCGCCTTTGCCCAGTCGCTGAGCTGTCTTCTCGTCCATCGGAGCGTCTGCGGCCGCCTCTTGGGCCTTCTCGATCAGAGACACCACGTCGCCCATGCCCAGGATGCGCTTGGCCATACGATCGGGGTGGAAGGGCTCGAATGCCTCAGGCTTCTCCCCCGCCGAGATGAACTTGATCGGCTTGCCCGTGACCTGCCGAATCGAGAGCGCCGCGCCTCCGCGGGCATCGCCATCCATCTTGCTCATGATCACGCCGTCGAAATTGACCTTCTCGGCAAATGCGGCGGCCACATTCACGGCGTCCTGGCCGGTCATCGCATCAACGACCATCAGAATCTGGTCGGGCTTGACCACATCGCGAATGGCTGCGGCCTCGTCCATCATCTCCTCATCGACGTGCAACCTGCCAGCCGTGTCGACGATGACGAGGTCTCTCAAGGAGTCAATCGCCGCTCGCACGCCTTGCTTCGCGATCGCAACAGGATCGGTGCCTTCGCCGCGATAGACAGGGATGTCCATCTCTCGTCCCAGCGCCTCGAGCTGGTCGATAGCGGCTGGTCGATGGACGTCACAGGCGACCATCAAGGGCCGGCGTCCCTGCTTCCGCATGAGATAGGCGAGTTTCGCCGTCGCGGTCGTCTTGCCGGAGCCCTGCAGCCCGACGAGCATGAGCACGTTGGGAATCCTACCCGAGAGCGCGAGCTTGCTGTTCGTGTCTCCCAGAAGGTGAACCATCTCGTCCAGAACGATCTTGATGACCTGCTGACCGGGGGTGAGCGAATTCATCACGTCGCTGCCCACGGCGCGCTCCTTGACGCGCGCTACGAACTCCTTGACCACCTTGAAATTGACGTCGGCTTCGAGCAGAGCCATGCGGATCTCGCGCATGGCAACATCGACGTCGGCTTCGCTGAGCCGGCCTTTGCCGGTCAGCCCGGCAAAGATCTTCTGAAGTCGATCAGAGAGGTTATCGAACATACAGGTCATTCCTTCGTGGTGGTCTGAGCCAGCCAGGTCCGGTACGGGCCTGCGGCAGGAGCCAGTGTATCAGCGAACGCGCGCCAGTCGAGTTATCGGTGCGAACACGTAGACCACGCGACCACGGATCGATGTGAGCGCAATCGGGCCCAGATCGCGACTGTCGAGTGCCACAGGACGGTTGTCACCCAGCACGTACACATGCCCCTCCGGAACGACGCTTGGCGGGCGAGAGGTGTCTGTGCGCGGGTTGGTGCGGATGGAATCTAGGGATTCAACGGCACCGTTGACCAGCGCTATCCCCTGTCGGACTTCGATCGTGTCCCCAGGAAGTGCGACGATGCGCTTGATGAGTCCCTCCGGCTGGTTGTTCGCACCGGTGACATCGAAGACCACGATGTCACGCCGCACCGGTTCGCGGTAGGATTTTGTCACGAGCAGCAGATCGCCGGAGCGCAAGGTCGGCTCCATGGAGTCCCCGTCCACACGGCTCGTGTGGAACAACACCTCGAATACTAACAACAAGACGACAAGCACGACCGCAAGCGGAACGAGCAGCTTGCGCGCGAGATGATCCCCCGTCGGCGGCGCTCCCGGAGCTAGAGCCGTAGGTCCGATGTAGAGATCATCACTCACCGCGAACGAGCGCTCTGGCGAACAGCGCGGACTCGAACGGGCGAAGGTCATCGATACTCTCGCCCACACCGATGCGGAGTATCGGAATACCCAGCTCGCGGGAGATAGCCACGGCGATGCCACCTTTGGACGTCCCATCCAACTTGGTGAGCACGATTCCGTCGACGCCCATCGCGGCGTTGAACTCCCGCGCCTGGGCGAGCCCGTTCTGACCGGTTGTCGCGTCCATGACAAGCAGCGTGCGCACAGGGTGTGCGCATCGAGACGCTGTGACCCGCTGGACCTTCTGTAGCTCACGCATCAGGTCCGCAGAGGTGTGCAGGCGCCCGGCGGTATCGATGAGCGTCAGGTCAGCACCGCGTTGCTCGGCAGCAACAACTGAATCGAACGCGACTGACGCGGGATCGGCGCCCCTGTCCTTGCGAATGACATCGACGCCTGCGCGATCAGCCCACACATCCAACTGCTCGGATGCCGCCGCCCGAAACGTGTCAGCGCTGCCCAGCAGCACGCTCCTGCCCTGGTCGACGGCCTGCTTGGCGAGCTTGCCGACAGATGTGGTCTTTCCGGCACCGTTGATGCCCACAACGAGCACCGTGACGGGTGACTCATCCAGCAGGTCCGGCGACTGCGAGAACTCGCGAGCGATTCGCTCTTCGAGCATGTCGAGTACGGCCGAGGCGTCCGGCAAAGCCTTGCGCGCAGACTGCTCGCGAAGATCGGCAACCATCTCGGTGGTGGCCGTGACTCCCATGTCCGAGCCGATCAACGCGTCTTCCAGGTCGGCCCAGAACTCCTCATCGAGATCTGGACCGCGATTCAGCAGGACGTTGAGCTGCTCACCAAGACGCTCCCGGCTCTTGGAGAGACCCTGAGAGAGGCGCCTAAACCACGGGGTGCTCATGGACGTCTTCCGCGTGCTCGAGGGCCCGGTCGAGCTTCTGGCTGACCACCTTGCTCACGCCATCAGCCTGCATGGAGACCCCGTACAGCACATCGGCCATCTCCATGGTGCGTCTCTGGTGTGTCACAACGATGAACTGGGTGTGCGTGCGCATAGAGTCAGTGAACGCCACGAAACGGCGCAGGTTCGTATCATCGAGCGCCGCCTCCACCTCGTCGAGGATGTAGAAGGGGCACGGGCGGGTCCGGTAGACGGCGAAGAGCAGCGCAAGCGCAGTCAACGACTTCTCTCCGCCGGACATGAGCGACATCTTCGCGAGCTTCTTACCTCTCGGCTGGGCGATGACCTCCACGCCAGTGAGTTCAGGATCGTCGGGCGCCGTCAGCTGCAACTGTGCCGTTCCGCCGGGGAAGAGCACGGAGAATATCTCCTGGAAGTGCTTGTCGACCTGTTCGAACGTTTCAAGAAAACGATCCCTCATCTTTCGATCGATGGCAGCAACGACCTTGTAGAGGGCCTTCCGTGACGAATCAAGATCGCCGATCTGCGCGATCATGAAGTCACGGCGTCCCTTCAGCGTGTCGAACTCCTCGACCGCTACCGGGTTCACAGGGCCCAGATTGGCTATCCGCTTGCGCAGCGCGTGTGCGCGGTCCTCGGTCTCGGTTCTGTCCTCGAGCGCCGGACTCTGGAGCGCCGTCTCAAGCGAGAGCCCCAGCTCTTCGACGATCCTGCGGACAGCAAGATTGACCTGAAGCTCAAGCTGGCCCTTGTCGACGCGAAGCCCACTCATCGATTCGTTCTTGCCGTCTATCTCGGCCTGAACCATCCGCACGGCGTCTTGGGCGTCATGAATAGTCGTCCGGAGCGATTCGGAGTCAGCCTGCTCGAAACGCGCTCGGTCACGCAGCTTCACGGCCAGCTGGTCAGCCCTGTCCTGCAGAATCGCATAGAGGTCGTGCAGCGGCTGGATGCGCTCCCTCAACAGCTCGAGCGAACGCTCGGTGTCGCGAGACAACCGCAGCGTGTCCTCGAGCTCCTTGAGCTCGGCGGCGATCGTGTTGACTTGGCGCTTGAGATGGACCTCCCGCTCGGAGACCGTGGCGATCTCAACCTGACACCCGCTCAGGCGCTCCGAGATCGCGCTCTCCTCACGGAACCTGGAATCGCGCTGCTCACGCGAAAGGTGGGACGCCTCTTCCAGCCTCTCAATCTCCAACTCGCCCGCGGCTATCCGCTCGGCGATCCGAGCGATAGCAGGCCGGTCCTTGGCGGTCTTCTCGGCGATATCGTTGATGCGACGCTCAACGCCCGCAGCTTCGTTCTCAAATGCTGTGAGCTGCTCCTCAAGCCGGCCGACTTCCGCGAGCAGCGAATCGTGTTCCCCGGCCAGCGCAGCGATCTTCTGGGAGAGTTCGAGCGCGTCCTGCTGAGCCAGAGCGAGGGCCTCCTCGGCCCCTGAGGAGGCCGATTCCGCCTCACCCACAGAAGCCGTCAAGGCCCCGATCTCATCGGTGAGTTCGTTGATACGTCGCTTCCGGGTGAGGACGCCCTCGGTGTCCGAGACCTGCGTACCCAACGTGAGCTTGCCGTTGGGCCAGACTACAGCGCCTTCAGGAGTGACGAACCGCGCCCCCGAACCGTCGGCTGCCGATGCAGCTAGCGCCTCCTGGATAGAAGACACCACGAACACGTCGCCGAGCAGGGCCTCGACAGCCGGACGCACAGACTCGACACAATCGAGCTCATCAAAGAGCCGCGCACCGCTCTTGGGGTTGGCTCGCGGACGCGAACGCATGCCTTCTACAGGAATCAGTGCTATCTCGCCCTCGGACTCATCGTTGAGACGGTTGGCTACCCGGAGCGCAGCGTCCGTGTCAGTGACGAGCAGTCCAAACAGGTCCGCGCCAAGAAGCCGTTCGACCAGGGACTCATAGCGCTCCGGAGCACCGATCGCCTCAGCCAGCGGCCCGATGATCCCGGGCAGCTCCTTTTGTTTGCTGATCGCCCACGCGAGCGCGGGCGAAGCCGTGGCGAACGCGCGATCGACTTCTTCGAGGCCGCGGACCTCTGCGCGTGCTGCCGAGAGTGACTCACGGCGGGCCTCGAGCTCTCGGCGCCGCGAATCGAGCACTCGGACGCGCTTGTCGACGTCGGAATCAGCGAGAGCCGCCTCGCGCTTGACCTTGGACAGCTGGCCGCTGAGCGTCTCGAGCCTCGAGCGCCGGGCTGACAGGGTGGATTGCGCCGACTGCCCCTGCTCACGTATGTGCTGAGCCCGCTCGCCGAGAAGATCCTGCTCGAGCGAGCACGCGGCAAGAGCCTGCTCGGACTTGGCGGCGGCTGCTCGGTCATCCTCAAGCATCTTGCGGGCCCGACGGAGTTCGGATCCGAGGCGAGACAGATCATCGTCAGCGGCCATACGGGCCTTGCGACCGGCTTCGGCCTCACGACGCAGCTCACCGAGCTGGTTATAGAGCGCCTTGAGTCTGCCGTCAGTCTCTGTGCGCTCTTTGCGAAGCATCTCCAGTTCTCTGCCTCGCGACGCAGAACGCGTGTCAGCCTGGTGCACCTTCGCACGGAGCTCGGACAGCCGCGACACGAGGTTCTTGCCCTTCTCCTCGAGAAGCAGAAGGCCCGCGTCAAGTCGCTCGAGAATCGACTGCATGCGTCGTCGCTGCTCGGACAGGTCGCCGACGAACAGCCCCTTCTCCTCGAGCAGGTTCTGGAACTTCTGAAGCTCGGCTTCCTTCTCGGCCAGACGGAGCCGGGAGAGCTCAACGTCGGCGTCAGCCTCCTTCTCGATCTTGGTGAGTTCATCCCACCGAGTCTGGAGTGCGCGAAGATCATCGACCGCCAGTGCGGCTTCGATGTCGCGAAGCCCAGTGACCAGCTCACCGTGAGTCGCGGCCTTGGTGGCCTGCCGCTCCAACGGTCGCAACTGGCGCTCTATCTCAGTCGAGATGTCGCGTGCGCGCGCAAGGTGAGTCTCCATGCTGGCGAGCTTGCGCAGCGCTCGTTCCTTGCGCTTCTTGTGCTTGAGTACGCCAGCGGCTTCCTCGATCAGCGAACGACGTTCTTCCGCCCGCGAGTTCAACACTTCGTCGAGTCGGCCCTGGCTGATAATCGAATGCGTATCTCGTCCAAGACCCGAATCGTGCAGCAGATCCTGAACATCCATGAGTCGCGCAGGGGCTTGGTTGATGAGGTACTCGCTGTCACCAGACCGGTACATCCGCCTGGTGATGGTGACCTCGTTGAACTCGAGCGGCAGCGTACCATCCGAGTTGTCCAGCACCAGGTCGACCTCAGCGACACCGACCGGCTGACGCGCAGAGGAACCTGCGAAGATCACGTCCTCCATCGCCTGTCCGCGCAGCGACTTGGCGCTCTGTTCGCCCAGCACCCACAAGACGGCATCGGAGATGTTCGACTTGCCTGAGCCGTTGGGTCCAACCACGACGGTCACCCCAGGCTCGAGCGACAGCACGCTGCGGTCCGCAAACGACTTGAAACCCTTGAGTATGAGCGAGGTTAGGTGCACGGTCCCCCTAGGGAAAAGGCAGGTCGAACGCGGAATACGTGCTGCGCAACAGCGCCGCACAGTTTAACACAGGACCACACTCCTGAAGCGGGTCTGACCAGTGCTCAGAGTTCGGCTACGGCGGCAGCGGCGGCATGCGCCTCAGCCTCTTTCTTCGTCCGTCCGACTCCGACGCCCAACACCTCGCCAGCGACCTCGACAACTGCTGTGAACTGGCGATCATGAGGCGGACCCTGCTCGCCCTCTATGCGATACGCAGGAGTCTCCCCACGCGCCTGCAGAACTTCCTGAAGCACAGACTTGGGATTCTCGGGAGAGTCCGCCGCATCCTCGCTGATCAGCGGGCCCAGCGTCCGCAAAACCCACACGCGTGCCGCCTCAGCGCCAGCATCAAGGTACAACGCCGCAGTCAGCGCTTCATAGGTGTTCTCGAGAGCCGACGTCAGACCCCTTCGTCCGGTGCCCCGTTCACTCCGGCCCACTATCAACGCATCTTCCAGACCCAGCTCGCGTGCGACCTGCGCGAGGACCGAACCCGCGACTACCGACACCTTGATGCGCGTCAGGCCGCCTTCGGGCAGCTCAGGATATCGTCGGAACGCCTCCTCGGCGATGAAGAGTCCTACCACAGAGTCGCCCAAGAACTCCAGACGCTCATAGAACGAGGCGGGGTCTTTGGCCTCAACAGCCGATGGATGCGTGAGAGCGCTACGCAGCAACTTGCGATCGGTGAAGACATGACCCATCACGCGCTCTGCCAGCGCGAGACGCTCAGACAGTTCGAGATTGCCGGACGTGTTCGAATCAGAAGTCACTATGCCGCCTCAGGGGCGCGCCAGAACCAGAGTCGCATTATGCCCGCCGAATCCAAAGGAGTTGCTCATGCACACCTTCAGATCCACCTTCCGGGCAGTGTTGGCCACGTAGTCCAGGTCACATTCGGGGTCCGGATCGTTCAGGTTGATCGTGGGAGGGACAAGTCCGTTCTCCATCGCGAGCACGCACGCAACGGCCTCAACAGCGCCTGCACCGCCGAGCATGTGACCCATCATCGACTTGGTGCTGGAGACGAGCGGTACATCCGAGCCGAACACCTGCTTCACTGCATTGGTCTCTGCGAGGTCTCCCACGGGGGTTGAGGTCCCGTGTGCGTTGATGTATCCGACGTCCGAGGGCACCAGCCCAGCCTTCTCGAGCGACTGGCGCATCGAGCGCATGGCACCACTGCCGTCCGGCGCCGGGGCTGTGACATGGTATGCGTCCGCTGATGCCCCGTAGCCCAGTATCTCTGCACGGATATGGGCTCCACGCGCAACAGCGTGATCCCACTCCTCGAGCACCAGCACGGCACCTCCCTCGGCGATCACGAAGCCGTCGCGGCTCGCGCTCCAAGGACGCGATGCGCCCTGCGGATCATCGTTTCTGGTGGACAACGCTCTGGCTGCCGAGAAACCCGCAACGCCCAGAGGCGTCACTCCCGCATCAAACC
This sequence comes from Actinobacteria bacterium HGW-Actinobacteria-7, assembly GCA_002841275.1. Lineage (GTDB taxonomy): Bacteria > Actinomycetota > Coriobacteriia > Anaerosomatales > PHET01 > PHET01. Next base: position 147,772 of record PHET01000001.1, read on the forward strand.
CGCCCGCGACAACAACATCCACATCGTTTCGCCGGATCGCCTCGAAGGCCTCACCGATCGAGTGGTTGCCCGTCGCGCACGCGGACACCGGCGCGTAGTTGATTCCTTTGAGGTTGTAGCGGATGGAGATGTGGCCGGCCGCAAGGTCGACGATCATCATCGGGACAAGGAACGGGCTGATGCGACCCGGACCGCGCTCGTTGAGGACAGCGGTCTGCTCCTCCATCGTCCCGAGACCGCCGATACCGGAGCCGACGATAACGCCCGCGCGAAGCGCAAGCTCATCGTCTATCTCTGTCAGGCCGGCCTCGGAAAGCGCCTCATGGGCAGCCACCATGGCGAACTGCTGGAAACGCGCCATACGGCGTGACTCTTTGGACGCCATCACCGTCGACGGGTCAAAGTCATGGATGTAGCCGGCGATACGAGAGGGATAGGCCGACGTATCGAAGTGCTCGATCGTGCTTATCCCGCTGCGACCCGCGGCCAGCGAATCCCACATCGCTTCAACGCCGATGCCCGTGCAGGTGACAACACCCATTCCGGTTACTGCGACTCTTCTCATCTACGCAACCTCCTGCGCCTCACGCCACTCACGTTCGAGGCGCTCCACGAGCTCGGCGACCGAGGGGACATCGTGGATGCGCGCCGCCGCTGAGCCGGCGAACACCAGCCCCTGCTCGACATCACCCTGCTGCGCCATCTCCAGCTCGCGAATGATGCAGTACTCCTTGTGACACTCCTTGAGGCACGCGCGACACGACGGAATCGGAGGATAGTCCCCGCTCTGAGTGCGCTCCCAGAACGGGTTGCGTAGTGCGCGCCCGGGAAGACCCACGGGACTCTTGACTATGACGACATCTGCCTCAGTCGCGTCTACGTACATCTGTTTGAAGGCGGGAGGCGCGGAAGACTCGACAGTCGCCGCGAACCGGCTACCCATCTGAACGCCCGCAGCTCCCATCTCCAGCGCCCTGCTGATATCTGCGCCGGTGATCACTCCACCGGCAGCGATGACCGGGATGTCGACCGCTTCGACTATCTCAGGCAAAAGCTCGAGCATCGGTCGGTCGGTGCCCAGATGGCCACCTGCCTCGACTCCCTCGACGACCACAGCAGCCGCTCCGAACTTCTGTGCAAGCTTGGCAACACGTGGGCTACCGACAATAGGGACCATCGGCACACCGGCGTCCTTGCACCACGTGAACACGTCGCGCGAGAAGCCAGCGCCCGCGATGACAATATCGATGCCCTCATCAAGAGCGGCATGCACCAGGTCGCTGAACTTGCGAACGGCGACCATGATATTCACGCCGACAATGCCGGTCGTTGCCGCCTTTGCCGAACGAATCTCGGCACGCAGTTCGTCGACGGAAAGACCGCTTCCAGCGATCACACCAATGCCACCAGCTTCTGCGACGGCCGCTGCGAGCGGCGACAGAGAGATGCGTACAGCCATCCCACCTTGGATGATGGGGAGCCGAGCCGTATGCGGGCCGATGGTCAAGGGGGGCATCTTCACGTGAACAAGTCTCTCTACTCGAGATCGGACTGCGTGTATCCGGACCCGGACAGCCCCAAGGGCCGCCGGGTCCGATCACACCGCATAGTCAACTAGGTGGCCTCGATATAGGCTATCGCATCCCCAACAGTCTTGATGCTCTCTGCCTGCTCGTCGGGGATCGAGATACCAAACTCCTCCTCGAGGGCCATGACGAGCTCGACGATGTCGAGCGAGTCGGCACCGAGGTCATCAACGAACGAGGCTTCTTCGGTCACATCCGCCTCGTCGACGTTGAGCTGCTCGACGATCACTGCTTTGACTTTCTCGATGATCTCTTCGTGCTCCATGAACACACCTCCCTCCGACAAGTTCTCAGTTTCTACGGACTACTCGTCCGGCAAGCTACACGAATGTCATGCCGCCGTCGACAGCAAGAACCTGACCCGTTATGTAGGCGGCCTCATCGCTGGCTAGAAACGCAACCGTTGCAGCGACGTCCTGAGGGCTACCAAAACGTCCCATCGCGATCTGTGCTCGCGTGCTTTCCCTCACTGCTTCTGACAGCGCCGCAGTCATGTCAGTCTCTATGAATCCTGGGGCGACAGCGTTCGCTCGGACACCACGGCTCGCAAGCTCGCGGGCCACGGATTTCGTCAAACCGATCACCCCAGCCTTGGCGGCAGCATAGTTCGCTTGACCCGCATTGCCTACGAGACCGACAACGGATGTCACATTCACAATGGCACCCGAGCGCTGCTTCATCATGATCTTGCCCGCTGCACGAGTGAGCGAGAACACCCCCGTCAGATTCGTGTCGATGACTGCGGCCCAGTCATCATCGCTCATCCTGACGACAAGACCGTCTCGGGTGATTCCCGCGTTGTTGACCAGGATATCAAGTCCACCCAGTTCGGAAACGACGCTCTGGACAAGGGCCCCGCATGCGGCGGGATCAGAAACGTCCGCCTGCAACGCCACTGCGCGACCGCCGGCTTCCCGGATCGATTCCACAACCGCGTCGGCCGCTGATTGGGAACCAGCGTAGTTCACGGCGACAGCAGCACCGCACGAGGCCAGGTGCAGCGCGACAGCAGCACCGATACCACGCGAGCCCCCGGTGACCAGCGCGACTCTGTTGCTCAGGTCAGGCACGGCTACGACACCTCCTGAAGAATGGATTCGATACCGACAGCCTCCGCTGAAATCGCGGTCACCCCGTCAACTCTGCGCGCGAGCCCCGTGAGCACTGCACCGGGTCCCGATTCCACGAGCGTCACGGGTCCCTCCGCGGCCAACGAGAACATGGTCTCCGTCCAGCGCACAGGAGACGTTATCTGGGCGATCAATCGCTCTCGAATCGCTGCCCCGTCAATCTCAGCGGTAGGATCGGTGTTCTGAAACACGGGCACTGACGCATCCGCGAACTCCGCACCGCGGACCAGCTCCTCGAACGCGGTGCCGGCCGACTCCATCAAAGGTGAGTGGAACGCCCCAGCCACCTTCAGCGGCACTACCTTGCGCGCTCCGGCATCGACAAGCGCATTCGACGCCAGTCCTACCGCGTCAAGCGTTCCCGAGATGACGATCTGGCCTGGCGAATTGTCGTTCGCTATCCATACGCCATCGATCTGGGACACGACAGCTCCGATCTCATTGGCGGCCATGCCAAGTACCGCCGCCATGGTGCCCGGGTTAAGAAGGGCCGCTTTCGCCATCAAGCGGCTGCGCTCCACAACGAGTTCAAGCCCAGCTTCCACCGAGTAGACCCCGGCAATTGCCAAGGCTGCCAGCTCACCCAAAGAGTGTCCTGCCACCCCGACGGGCACAAGACCGCGCTCAAGTAGCGCACAGCCCCACGCCCAGTCTGCGAGGTAGAGCAGCGGCTGCGCGACTCTGGTGTCGGCGAGTTCAGTCTCCGGCCCAAGAGTCACAATGGCTCTGAGATCGAGGTCCGAAAGCGCCTCGGCCGCGTCCAGAAGCCTCGAGAGAGCGTCTTGCTCAGGGACATCAGCAAGCATCCCAAGCCTCTGGGAGCCCTGTCCGGGAAAGACCAGTGCGCAACGTGACCCCATACGCTCAGCCCTCAATCGGACAGGCACCGAGCCGGCACATCGCCTTCTCGGCCTCGTCCATCATCTCGGTGACTATCTCGGCAGCCGGCTGTATGCGACACACAAGAGCTGCCGCCTGACCCGCCATCAGAGAGCCCATCGACGTATCACCTTCCCGCATGGCGAGAGCCAGTTTGCCACTTCCCAGGCTCTCAAGCTCCTCGACACGATTCTCACGATCAAGCTCCTCGAGCATACGTGAGAGCTTGTTCTTGATAACTCGGACTGGATGGCCCGTGGAACGGCCTGTGACCACCGTATCGCGGTCCTTTGCCTTGAGCACTGCCTGTTTGGCCGCCGGATGGATCGTGCACTCCTCAGCACACATGAAGCGAGTGCCGACCTGCACGCCTTCGGCACCCAGCGCGAACGCTGCGGCCATGCCACGGCCGTCCGCGATACCGCCCGCTGCCACCACCGGAATCGAAACCGCGTCAACCAGCTGAGGCGTCAGCACCATCGTGGTGAGATCGCCGATATGTCCACCAGCCTCCATGCCCTCGCCGATGATGGCGTCCGCGCCGATGGACTCCATGCGCTTGGCCAGCGCGACTGAAGGAGCGATCGGCAGTACTTTGATGCCGATCTCCTTGAGTGCGGCCATGTACCTGCTGGGATTGCCCGCGCCGGTGGTCACCACTGCGACATGTTCATCGAGCACCATCTGCACAAGCTCATCGATGTGTGGAGTCAGCAGCATGAGGTTGACGCCGAACGGTCTGTCCGTCAGCTGCTTGGCTCGACGAATCTGCTCACGCAGGAGGTCGGTGGGCATGTGGCCCGCGCCGATGATTCCCAGCCCGCCCGCGTTGCTGACCGCAGCCGCCAGTTCTGCGGTGGCAGTCCATGCCATGCCACCCTGGATGATGGGATGCTCGATACCGAGCAGCTCGGTGAGCCGGGTACGCAGAGCCATGAGTGCCTACTCCTTCTTGTTCGGTGCGGACATCGACCACCGGACGACAGCTGCACCCCAGGTGAGGCCTGCGCCAAACCCAACGAGAGCGAGCAGATCGCCGGGCGCGAGTTGCCCGCTAGTATACAGTTCGTCCAGGGCCAACGGAATCGACGCCGACGAGGTATTGCCGGTGCGATCGACGTTGCAGAACACGCGCGAATCATCTATCCCAAGCCGCTCTTCGATAGTGTCGATGATGCGCTTGTTCGCCTGATGTGGCACGAGCCACGCAAGGTCGTCTGTGGTGTGACCTGAGGCCTCAAGGACCTCCATTGTGGCCCTCGGGATCACTCGAACCGCGAACTTGAAGACCTCGTTGCCGTTCATCTTGAGGTACTGGTCACCTGCGGCAAGCGTCTCTGCCGTCAATGGATGCGCCGCTCCCCCGCCTGGGACGTTGAGCTGATCCGCACCGGTGCCGTCCGCGCCCAGCAAGACCGCCTCGACACCCGGCTCGTCCGAGACACGAAGCACCGCTGCTCCCGCACCATCGCCAAAGAGCACGCAGGTGGAGCGGTCACCGAAATCCACCAGACGCGTAAGGGCCTCGGCACCGATGATCAAGACCGTCTGGGCTCTTCCGGCTTCAATCACCGACGACCCGTAGTGCAGTGCGTAGATGAAGCTCGTGCAGGCCGCCATCACGTCGACTGCCGGGCAGGTCAATCCGAGTTTTGCCTGCGTCATGCACGCGGTAGACGGAAAGATGTGGTCCGGGCTGGTGGTACCCAAGACGATGAGATCGATCTCGTCACCCGAAATGCCCGCGCGCTCTATCGCGAGCGCCGCAGCGCGCACCGCAAGATCGGACGTCGTCTCACCGTCGGCGACGACACGACGCTCACGGATACCAGTGCGAGTGACGATCCATTCGTCGGACGTCTCCACCATGCGCTCAAGCTCTGAATTGGTCAGTATGTGCTCGGGCAGATACGACCCGATGCCGATGATCTGGGCGTGGCGTGTCATGCTTTCCGACGCTCCTGTCTGAGTTCGCGCCTCTCGTTCGACGCGTGGTCGGGGAAGTGTACCGAAAGGTCCGACTCCAGTCCACGTGAACCTGTGGTGTCAATCAAGCGAGCGCCTGCGCAATTCTCTCGGTCAATCCACCTCTGACAGCTGAAACTGCGACGCGAAGCGCGTTGCTCACGGCTGTCGCGCTCGATGAGCCATGTCCGATGATACAGACGCCGTTAACGCCCAGCAGCGGAGCCCCGCCATACTCGTCGGGGTCAAGCCGCGCAGCCATCCGCCTCAAGGAAGGCGCGACGACCGCTGCCGCGAGCTTGTTGACCACCGAGGAAGTCATGGCGTCTTTCACCTGATGCATCAGGACGCTACTGGTCCCCTCAAGGAGCTTCAGTGCGACGTTGCCGGTGAACCCGTCCGTGACGATAACGTCAGTCCTGCCGGCAAGCACCTCGCGACCTTCGATATTTCCGACGAATCCGGGCATCTGCTGGGCAAGCAACGTATGAGCTTCCTGCGCGAGAATCGAACCCTTCGAGGGCTCTTCTCCTATGTTGAGCAATGCCACGCGCGGGTGAACCATGTCCAGCACAACTGCGGCGTAGGCCGCACCCATGTGCGCGAACTGCAGCAGGTTCTCCGGTTTGCAGTCCGCGTTAGCCCCCACATCGAGCATGACGGCGGGGACGCCCGCCGTTGGGAGTACTGTCGCAATTGCAGGTCGTGAGACGCCCTTGATCCGTCCCATCACCAGCGTCGCCGCTGCCATCGCAGCGCCCGTCGACCCAGCCGAGAAGAAACCCTGGGCCGCTCCGTCGCGCACCAAGCGACACCCGACGACAATCGAGGAGTCCTTCTTGGAGCGAACAGCCGTGGCCGGATGCTCTCCCATCTCGATGATCTCTGATGTGGGAACAGCGGTGACGCGCGCTGCATGCTGGCGGGCAAACGGTTCCACGACGTGGGCGGGACCCGTCAGCAGCACAGTCAACCCATCGTCCTGACCAAGGGCCAAGATGATGCCGTCGAGAACCGCTTTGGGTGCGAAATCGCCGCCGACAGCGTCGACGGCGATCGTCACCGGGTGGCTTGCGGACATGGTCCGTGGGCTCCCTTACTGATCTGGGGTTCAGGCAGGATCGAAAGAGACTAAGCGGTCTCGATGATCTCCTTGCCGTTGTAATAGCCACACTCGCCGCACACGCGGTGGGGCAGCTTGGTCTTGTGGCACTGGGGACAGACCGAAACCCCTGCCGCCGTGAGCTTGTGGCTCGAACGGCGAGAGTTGGTCTTCATGCGGCCTTTCTTGCGCTTCGGGACAGCCATGTGAGTTCTTTCTCTCTTCCGTTCACGTGCACCATCAACGACACCGGTTCGGTACGCCTTGGTGCGCCTGCGTGTTCGCACGAGCGGTTATGATAACACGCCCCGCTGCGCGTGTGTAGAACCCTCTTTTACCCTTCTTGCCCGCCTGCCTCAGAACCCGAAACAGGCGCCGCGTCATCTAAACCGATCGCTCCCCGCAAGGCGGCGAACGGATGATCTTCATCGATCCGGTCGCTACAGTCACACCTCTCGGTGTTCAGGTCGGCACCACAGTGCGAACACAGCCCCGCACAGTCCTCGTCGTGGAGTGGCGCAAACGGCGCCTCGACCACCAGGGCAGCGACAAGGGCAGGACCCAGATCGACTGCGCCGTCCTCGTCGACCCCTTCGGCGTCGTCATCCTCGGCCCTCTCCTGATGCGCCTGAAGGTAGAAGCCTTCGATCTCGCCTTCGATGACCGAGTCGAACTCACACAGACAACGCGAGCACGTGGCCCGAATCGGCGCCTCGATCGAACCCATGGCCACGATTCCGTCGCCAGCGTTCGTGATCGTGGCCGAGAACGTTATCGGCGCGGTCACCAGGAACGTCTCATCGCCAACGACCAGCTCAGAGAACTCGACTGAGCCGTCAACACTCACTGAGCCCCCGATCTCTTCGAGGATCGGGCGTACGTCTACTCGGTATGTGACCATGATTCCTCGCTACTGGCGCTGCGATACCTTGCCCTGCAGGCGGTCTCTACCTCGCTGCACGGCAGTCAACAGCTTGCCAAGATTGACTTCGAGATTGGCGAGCATCTCGTCTGCATAATCCTCTGCGCCCAGCCGAATCTCACGTTCAGCCTGCCGCGCGCTATCAATGAGATCGGCTGCCTGCTGTTCGGCAAGTCGCACGACCTCCTGCTCACTGGCTATCGCGTGGGCACGTTCGCGGGCCTCTTCCAATACCCGGTTGGCCTCTTTCTCGGCCTCTTCGAGCATCTCTTGGCGCTCCTTGACGATCCAGCGAGCCTGCTTCAGCTCATCCGGGAACTGTGCACGAATCTCATCGACTATCTCGTAGACAGCATCCGGGTCGACCATCTTGTTGCTCGTGAACGGCACATTCCTGCTGCTGTCCACGACTTCTTCGATTCGGTCGATCAGGGCCATGATGTCCATGGAGGTCCTCCCTAACGGGCTGCATTCAACTTGCGCTCAAGCGCTTCCGCGACGTGCTCCGGCACAAGGCCGCGAACCGATCCACCGTGCCGTGCGATCTCCTTGACCGCTGATGAACTCAGGTACATGTACTCGGGTACTGCCATGATGAACATGGTTTCTATGTCCGAATCGAGACGCCAGTTCAGCGCCGCCATTTGGAACTCCCTCTCGAAGTCCGTGACCGCGCGCAGCCCCTTCACGATGACTGACGCACCTGCATCCTCGGCGAGATTCACCAATAGCGTATCAAATGGACGCACCGATACGTTACCGCAGTGTGCAGTTGAGCGCTCAACCAAGCTCACGCGCTCCCCAATGGAGAACAGCGGACCGCCGCCTTTCTCAGGTGAGAGCGCCACTCCCACGACGATCTCATCAAAGATCGCCGACGCCCGCTCGATGATATCGAGATGCCCCGACGTTAGTGGATCGAAGGTGCCCGGAACGACTCCGCGCTTCACTGCGACCCACCACTCCCCTCAAAGACGGCGATATCGATCTCGGTCGACCCGTACTTCCGGCGCTGCTCCACGCCGAACTTCGCAGGCCATGGCATGGGCTTCCCCGAAAGGTGCTCCCACACAACGACCGCCTCATCCGCAATTGCACCCGCTTCGGCGAGGTTCTCAAGCATGCGAGCGACTTCGGTCTGGTCGAGTGTATATGGCGGGTCGAGGAGAATCAACGAGAACGGCCCACCCCCGATGCCCCGCCTTGCCAGCGCAAAGGCGTCGCCCGCCACCACACGCGTGGTCGATTCGATTCCGAGAAGCGCCAGATTGTCTCTCAAGGTGACCAGTGCGGACCTGCTCGACTCGACGAAAGTGGCGCGCCGGCATCCGCGCGAGAGCGCCTCGAGTCCCAACGCGCCGCTCCCGGCGAACGCGTCCAGGACGTTGCTGTCTCCCAAAGTCGGGCCGAGCAGCGAACTCAGAGAGGAGAACAGCGCCTCGCGCACCCGGTCCGTGGTGGGCCGCGTGCTCTCTCCCTTCGGCGACTTGAGACGTCTTCCTCGGAACTGCCCAGCTATGATTCTCATCCGCTGCTCACCCACTCCCAGGCTTCGGTGAAGGTACGGCGCACCTGCCTGAGCAGCGGAGCGTGTACCGGCTGTCTCAAGTGAGGGTCGTCAGACACCAGGGCAAACGCGTCCACGCGCGCCATCTCCACCAGGTCCAGATCCTCGATGAGACTCGCGATGGTGAGATCCGGAATCCCATGCTGACGGTCTCCCAGCACCTGACCTTCTCCGCGCAACCGAAGGTCGGCCTCGGCCAGCGCGAACCCGTCCGAAGTGCTCACAAGTACGCTCAACCGCTCGCGCGCCTCCGCCGAACACGCCTCCGACACCAGCCACACTTCTCCGGGATACTCGCCTCGCCCCACGCGCCCGCGCAGTTGGTGCAGCTGAGCGAGACCAAAACGATCCGCGTCCTCGATGATCATGACGGTGGCATTAGGCACGTCAACGCCCACTTCGATGACCGTCGTCGCCACCAGCACGTCGATCGTGCCCTCACGAAATTCGCGCATCACCGCGATCTTGTCGGCTGAGCGCATCCTGCCCGTCAGGAGCCCGACCCGCAAGTTCGGGAATACCTCATTGCGCAGCCGCTCGGCCTCACGAGTCGCCGCTTTTGCCTGCGCCGTATTGGACTCGTCGACCAACGCACAGACCACGTAGGCCTGTCTGCCGTCTTTGACGGCGGCCCGAACCGCCTGGTGTGCAGGCGTGGCGGTATGCGGCTTCACAAGGCGTGTGGTGACGCCCGCGGCTGCATGCGGGCGTGTCCGCAGGTACGATGTCGCCAAGTCGCCATAGAGCGTGAGCGCGAGCGAGCGAGGAATCGGAGTGGCGGTCATCACCAGAAGATCAGCCGAGACGCCCTTCGCCCTGAGCCCAAGTCGCTGGTTCACCCCGAACCGGTGTTGCTCGTCCACGATCGCGAGCGTGAGCCGCTTGAAGGCGACGCCCTGCTCCAGGAGCGCGTGCGTCCCGAACAGCACGTGGACTTCCCCGTCCGCGAGTGCACTCAGAATCGCGCGACGCTCGACCGCTGGAGTCGCGCCGGTGAGCAGCCGCCAACTGATGCCTGAAGCATCCATGAGCGGTCCGACCTTCTCGGCGTACTGGACTGCAAGGACCTCTGTGGGCGCCATCATCGCCGTCTGCGCGCCAGTGTCCGCCACAGCGGCCATTGCGTGTGCTGCCACCAGCGTCTTTCCGGTCCCGACGTCTCCTAGAAGAAGCCTGTTCATCGGGCGAGGCTCGGCCATGTCGACCAGAACCTCATTCGATGACCTCTTCTGGTCATCTGTCAGAACAAACGGTATCGCGGCTCTGAGCGCAGACAGGGCAGGCCCGTCGATGACGTGGGCGACGCCGGCCTGCTCGCGGGTCAGAGCGTACCTACGCATGGCCATATAGAGCTGAACCATGAGCAGCTCGTCATAGGCTAAGCGCCGGCGTGCAGCATCAGCGCGGCTGAGCGACTGGGGGAAATGGACGTCAGTGAGCGCAGTCGCAAGATCGACGAGCCCACGATCCATGCGCAGTTGAGCGGGAAGATGGTCTGGTACATCCGCCGCGTCATCGACCGCCGCCGCAATCAACCGACGAAGCCAACCGGTGGACAGCCCATCGGTAGTTCCGTGCACGGGCAGCACGCGACCTGCCGCTCGGGGTTCGTCCTCATCTGGGAGCTTCTCGACAAAGGGGGTCTTGATCCGTTTGAGGCCAAAGTCGATCTCGACCTTGCCGGCGAACGCCACGCGCTCGCCTTGGACAAAGCGCTGCTGTACCCACGGTTGGTTGAACCACACGCCGATAAGCACGCCGCTTCCATCGACAATCGCGACCTCGGTGATCGTCAGACGCGGCTTGGGCTTCTTGACCTTCACCTCATGAACCCGTCCCACAACCGTCGCTTCGGTGCCCGCATGCACCTGGCTGAGCGCCTTGATCTCAGAAAGATCGAGATAGCGCGACGGGTAATGGCGAAGTAGATCGCCAAGGGTGCGGATGCCGAGTCGCGAAAGCGCATCAGCACGCGCACCGTCAACGAACCGACCGGCAACGACAGGCAGGTCATGCGCTGCCAGCCGCTCCGCCTTGTCATGAAGTGTGAGTGGTGACACCACCAGTGGTGCGCTAGCCCAGAGGATAGAACGCACAGCCGAGGGCGTTGGGCCCTGCATAGGTACCCACCACAGAGCCCACGAACCCGACAGACTCGATCTCGGCATCGGCACCGCTGTTCTCAATGAGTGTCTTGAGCTCGAGCCCACAGTCGTCCGTGCAGGCATGGAACAGTGATACGCGTAGCCGCCCTCTCGATCGGGACTCCTCCGCGACGTGGTTCGCAAGCTCAGCGAGCGCCTTCTTGCGGCCCTTCACCTTCTTGAACGGCTCTATGATGCCGTCGCCGTTCATCGTAAGCACTGGCTTGATGTTGAGCAGCGATGCAGCCAGGCCGGAGGCCTTGCCCGCGCGACCACCCTTGACCAAATAGTCAAGCGTGTCGAGTACGAAGAACAGCCGCATGGACTCGGAGACCTGCGCAGCGACCTGCGCCACCCGGTCGCCATCGGCACCTTCATCGCGCGCCTGCGCGGCCGCCTTGACTACCAGCGCCAGAGCCTGTGTGACCTTCTTGGTATCGATGACATGCACGGGTACAGGTGCGCTCTGTGCGGCGATTGTCGCCGAACTCACCGTACCTGAGAGGGCCGAAGTTAGATGAATGGACACTATCGAGTCACAGCCCGCATCCGCCAACTCCTTGTAGACAGCACTGAACTCCGCAGGGGATGGCTGCGATGTCTTGGGGAGTATGGGCGAAGACACCAGTCGCTCGTAGAACTGCTCCGGCGCGAGTTCGATCCAGTCGAGCCACGACTCCTCCCCGATGAGTACCTTGAGCGGCACCATGCGCACGTCAAGTGCCGAGAGCACATCGGGAGCCAGGTCACAGGTGCTGTCGGTGACGATTCCTACGTGGGGCATGGGCGATTCCTCGGTTCTACTCGGCGGACAGCACTATCGGGTAGAGCGGTTGCTCGCCACGGTGCGCTTCAATCGAAACCTCCGGGAACTCGTCAATCATGCGGGCGGTCACAGCATCAAGCGCCGCATCAGTGAGGTCTTCGCCCGCCAAAACGGTGATCGTCTCGGCCCCGTCCCGCGCAAAGATGCGCGCGAGGTCCATGGCGACCTCCTCCACGTCGGTCCCGACCGCCTCGATCTCCTCATCATCGATGATCCCGATAATCTGGCCACTAACGATATCGCCGTTCTTGCCCTTGGCGTCCTTCACGGCCTTCGTGACCTCGCCGGTGCGCACAGTAACAGCCGCTTCAGACATTGCCTCCACCGACGCGCTCAGATCGTCTGAGCCGTCAAATGCGAGAAGCGCAGCGAAAGCCTGTGGCACGGATCGCGTGGGCACGACAGCTACGCGATCGCCGGCAAAGGTCGCGGCTGCATTAGCCGCCATCAGGATGTTCTTGTTGTTGGGTAGAACGATGACCTTCTCGGCGCGAACCTGTTCGACCGCGTCGAGCAGATCCTGTGTCGATGGGTTCATGGTCTGACCGCCGCTGACGACGACATCGACCCCCAATGACTGCAGGATACGTGAAAGACCCTCGCCCGACGCGACGGCCACGAACCCAACCGGCTTCGGTGGGACGTCAGGATGGTCCTCAGACCGCAGCGCTTGATCACGAACGGCCTGCTGGCGCCGCATGTTGTTGATATGCACTTCGGCGACTTCGCCAAGACCCGTAACGTGCGAGAGCACCAACCCGGGGTCATTGGTGTGCACGTGGACTTTGAAGAAGCCCTCGTCCCCGACCACCAGCTCGCTGCCGCCGACGCCTGAGACGAAATCGTGAACCGCCTCTTTGTCGATCGAGTCGCCGAAGAGCAGGAACTCGGTGCAGTAGAGATACTCACTGTCATCCCAGTCGTCCACCGGAACGACCATCTCAAGGGGGGCCGCCGCCGAAGACACATCGGCCACCACCACCTTGTGACCGAGCGCCGCGGCCACGAACCCCTCTATCATCAGAGCGAGCCCGTATCCGCCAGCATCGACCACGCCGTTCTCTTTAAGGATAGGCAGCAGCTCGGGTGTGTGTCTCACCGAAGCGAAGGCGGCTTCGGCTACGGTTTCGACCGCCGCGTCGAGGTTCGCTCCATCGTCGGCGACTTGCTGAGCCGCCGATGCGGTGTCCTTGATCACGGTCAACATGGTGCCCTCGACCGGCTTGCGCACCGCTTGGTAGGCGACCGTCTCGGCTCGCTTCAACGACCGAGCGAGCAGCTCGACGCTCATGTCCTCGGAATCGCCGATACCCTCGCACAGCCCCCTGAGGATCTGGGACAAGATCACGCCCGAGTTCCCACGGGCTCCCATGAGCGAAGCGTGCGTGACCGCGTGGCATATCTCGGCGAGTGTGACCTCCGCCGGGAGCTTGCCAACCTCGTCGACCACCGCATCCATGGTGAGCGACATATTGGTGCCCGTGTCGCCGTCAGGCACGGGGAACACATTGAGCCTGTTGACCTCTTCGAGGCGATCCCTGAGCGCAGACGCGGCCGAGGCGATCAGGTCACGGTGTGTCGGCATCATCTCTCCGGTCATCTTGCGCTTCGGACTTTGACATCCATGACGTGGACATCGACACGAGCGACGCCTACGTCTGCCATCTCTTTGAGCGTATGTAGTACTAGGTGGGCGAGGTTGTGTGAGACCTCGGCGATATTGGTCCCGTGTTCGATGACCACATAGAGGTCGACCTCCACGCCCTCGTCGGTGCCCAAGATCTTGACACCCTTGCGGAGCTTCTGGCGCGGCAGGAGCTGTGCGACCCCATCGGCTCTACTCGGACTCGCCATTCCGACGATTCCGTAGCTCTCGAGCGCAGCAAACCCTGCGATGTCTGCAAGGACGTCGTTGGCGATATGAATCGCGCCGGCGGGCGTAGCGGCCATTCGGAATGCTCCCTTCGGATGAATCCGTTCAGATAAGGTGCGGCCACACGACGAACATGTGCCTTGACAGCCCTCAAAGTCAGAGTGATGGTCGCTTCCAAATCGAGGGCCTACCGAGTATATATCAACCCGTGGAGGCTGCTGCTTTCGGGTGTCCTTGCTTGCGGCGATGCGCGCGTGATAGTATTCCTCGCGCTTTGTGCACGAACCCGTCCGCCGGAATGGCGGCTGAAATCACGAGGAGTACGCCATGTCCAAGATCTGTGCTGTGTGCGGCAAGAGCCCTTCGGCCGGCCGTAACGTGAGCCACTCGCATCGTGTGACCAACCGTATGTTTCGCCCGAACATTCAGAAGGTGACGGCGGTCATCGAGGGTCACGTCAAGAAGGTCAACGTCTGCACGAAGTGCATGAAGGCCGGCAAAGTCACCCGCGCGTAGCAAGAACAGCTCGACCCAACGCATGCATTCGCGGCCGCCCTCGGGCGGCCGTTCGCGTTGGCCGCAGAACACTCAGATCTCTGACGCCACCTTGCGTGACTGCCCAAGAAAGTGCTCGAGAGCGCGAACGACTTCCGGATCGAACTGCGTCCCGGACTTGCTGGTGATCTCCTGGAGCGCCTGGGCCTCGCTCAGCGCCGGACGATAAGGCCGTTCCGAGGTAAGCGCGACAAAGGCGTCAGCAACCGCGAGCACCCGTGCGCCGATAGGGATGCGCTCGCCTGAGATGCCGAGCACATAGCCTCGCCCGTCGTAATGCTCGTGGTGGTGATACACGATGGGAACCGCGTCGGCCAGCGCAGGAGCCTGGTTCAAGACGTCGGACGCGATGACCGGATGCATCTGGATCATGCCCCACTCGACGGTGGTCAACGGCCGGTTCTCCACAATCGCGGCATCACCCAACGCAGCCATCCCGACATCATGAAGTAGCGCGGCGACCCGCAACGCGGACTGCTCACGTTCGCGAAGGCCCATCTCGATACCAAGCGCTGAAGCCAAGTCGAGCACGCGATCTGTGGCACCACGCGAATACGGATCCTTGGTCTCCAGCGCCAGTGAAAGCGCCCTTAGAGTGTCGAAGTACAGCGTGCGAGACGCCTCGATCGCGCGAGCGTTGCGTAAGGCAACGGCCCCGATGCGTCCCAACGCTTCAAGTGCGGTCTGGTGAGACGCCGAGAATCGCGCCTGAAACAGCCGGCTGCCCACGTTGAGAACGCCGAGAACGCCGTCATCATCGGCGATGGGCACAGCCATCGCCGAACGGACCCCGTGGCGGCGTGCGCGCGCGCCCTTGTCATGCAGGTCCTCCACAACGAGTGACTTATTGGTCGCCAACACCCAGCCCGCGATTCCCTCGCCCTCGGAGACCTTGGTGTTCTCAACGACACCGGGTGGCAATCCGTGCGAAGCAGAGATCGACAACGTACCGTCGTCATCGAGCAACATGACTGAACCGGTCTGGGCGCCAGCGAGAACCAGCGCCCGCGAGAGAAGGAGCTTGACGACGGAGGGGGCATCGACCAGCCTCGCCAGGTCTCCCGCCGTTTCGAGCAGTGTTCGAGCAGCAGCCGACTCGAGCCGTGCGACGTGTAGGGCAAGCGTACCAGCGAGTGATGCTCGCAACATCGAGACTGCCTCGGTGAGCACGGCCTTGTCCGGCTCATCGGAGGCGACATCAACGGCGGCTACGCCTGTGACCTCTCCGGCACGAATGGGAACCGCGTAGCGCCAGAGCGTCTGCTGGTCACCTGAGACGAACATCAATGCTTCGCGATTCAGAACAGCCCGCCCGCTTGCCACGGCCTTTCCGAGTGCAGTGCCCTCCATGGGAACCGGCTCAGAGGAAGGCCTCTGCGGCCCCACCGCCGCCACTAGCCTGAGGGTCTTAGACGCGCTATCGAGCAGCCACAGATGAGCGGACAGTATGTCACCCGACAAGCTTGCGGCGGTTCCAAGGGCGGCAACCACATCGACTGGTTCGACGTTGGCTGGGGCGGCCACCTGCTGACGCTCGGGCAGGGTCTCTGGGGACGGTACGACTTTGGACTTCGGGAGTTCGGTGGTGGGGCTTGTGGGGCTCTTCGCAACGGGCTGCCACAGTACGGACCCGAAGGCCGCCAGGCTACACGCAACGAGGCCGAACCACGCGAGGCCGGACGAATCAAGCAGGAGCCCTCCGGCTCCCAGAAGAGCTCCGGAGATTCCCGCAATCAACACAATGGTTCTTGTACTTCTTTCCATCTTGCGGAAAGTATACCGCGACCGACGTTACAGCGTTAGCCAAGGTTATCGGCTATCGGTACACAACCCTCCGGCGAGCTGAAGACAAGAACGGTGCCGTGCTCCACGGTTATGTGCGTCGGGGAGGATTCGATCACATTGCTGACACCGCGCGTGTCCAAGAGCCCCAACTCGATGGACACTCCCGACCACCGCGCCCCGTCCATCGTCACGCACGATCCTTCGCACAGAGCGATCACAGAGAATGTCGCACCTTCGCCCGTAAGCCCCAACGACATGCGACCGGAACTCGACAGCACCCACGCTCGCAAGTCGGGCTCATAGCACTCCGGGCTCAGGTCAGCAGCGCGCGCGAGCAGGCCCAACGTCGCCAATGAGTGGTCAAGCCTGCCGGAAAGCGCGGCAGTCACCGAGATGCCCGTCGCACCGCGATCCCTGACGATCTCCAGCGCGAGGCCCAGATCGGTCTCGTCCTTGTGTGATGAATACCGAACCACCTCGCTGCCGGCCGCGGTGAGATGCTCAAGGTCCGCAACAGGCAGTGAGTCGAAATCGCCGATGATGAGATCGGGCAAGACCCCGGCTCTCCGGCACAGCGCGCCGCCACCATCGACTGCCACCACCAGTTCGTGTTGCTCGGAAAGCTCTGCAACATCACACGGATCGCCCTCATAGGGCGCCGCACACACAAGGAGCACACGCATGATCACTCCGATCAGATGACTCTCCCCTGTTCTCCCACGGGCACGGCCCGAGAGAGTACAGGCACGATGACAGCGGTCAGCACGACCGTGGCAAGCAGAGAAGGTACAAGGTAGCTCGCGTTGTACAACAACGAGTACAGAACCACCGGCTGTCCAGCAGGGGCATCAGCACCGAAGAACACGATACCCGAGAGGACCGAAGCCGCCAGTCGCGACAATCCTCCTAGCGCCGTCCAAACCGTGATGGTCAACACCACCGAAGCGGAACTGGAGCGCTGTATGGCCGATCGAACCGACGCAGCCCCCACGCCGGCCAACCCGCACGCAGCGAAGGCGACTCCATAGTCGAGCAGCACTTGGATCCAGTGAACAAAGAAGGGCTCTAGCAAGTAGTCGATGACTCCGTACAGCAGGCCGGTGACCACACCTGCAATCACGCCGCGTCTCAAGGCGATCACGAAGATCGGAAGCATCGCCAGAGAGATGCTTCCGCCAGCGATATTCCAGGGAAGGGTCACCTTCCATACGGACAGAACGGCCGCGAGCCCGACGCACAGCGCAACCTCGACCGTCGTACGAATCCTTTCACTACGCACAGAACTCCTCGCCTTCTCGGGTCAACAACCCGACAAACGAGGGAGATGCAAGGCAGGCGTCCCGCGCAAGCGCGGTCCGTGGTGCTGACCCTGCATTACCAGGGCCGTCTTCTCGGTCGCGGACTAGCCGCCTCTCAGCCGCCTGCAGCAGCTCCCGACACGGGTATGAAACTCGTAACACAGTAGCACAACGGACAAATGGTTCTGCTACTCCATGGCCGTGAGATAGGGATAGGGATTCACGGGAGCACCGCCACCGGGGTGGATCTGGAAGTGCAGGTGCGGCGAACCCCCCTGCGCATTTCCGGTCGACCCAACCGTCCCGATCACTTGTCCCGCCCTCACCCGACCTGACTTCACGATCTGGCGGTCCAAGTGCGCGTAGTAGAAGCTCCAACCATTGTCTGCGGTAACCCAGAGGCACTTGCCACCAAGCCCGTTATTGGAGGCGCGAATCCGACCTGACAACACAGCGACAACGGGGGTGCCTCGCTGGGCCATGATATCGGTGCCCTGATGGCGTCGCCGCCCACCAGAACGAGATGCGCCCCACGTATCGCTGTAGTAGTGAGAACCTGCTACAGGAAAGACCATCCCATTTGGACCTGCGACCGCTCTGACGCCCGCAGGAAGCCTGCCACCCGCCCTCTGCGCATCCAATTGAGCACGAATCCTGCGGTACTCGGCGGCTGTGGACTTGAGGCGCCCCTGAAGGCGATCTCGCTCTGCACGCAAGTGCTTGGCATCCTTGGCACGACCAACCCGCTGCGCCTTCAACTCGTCACGTTGCGCTAAAAGCCTTGTGGACAGGTTCTCGACCCGGGAGATCACCTTCGCATCGGACTTCCCGATGCGGCCTAGGTAGTCCGCGCGAGTCACCAGTTCCTCGAACGTACTCGATCCCACCAGGAATACGAGGAGATCGAGCTCGTCTCTGCGGTAGATGGCGTTCGCGTGCTCATTGAGCAGCTTGCGCGCGGCGGAAAGCGCCTTACGCGTGCTCTTGATCCTGCGATTCGTCCGAGCGAGCTTGACGTCCGTTTCGTCGAGGGCCCAGTAGGCCTTCGAGTACCGTTCGCCGGCCGCAGCTGACTGCTTGTTGAGCTGGTCTAATCGTGCTTTGAGTTGAGCCTGGGTGGCAGCGAGCGCGACAGACGGCGCGCATAACGTCAGAGCCAGAACCCAAGCAAGTGCGGTGTACGACCAGCGCCTCACGGCTGTTGCACAACCCCGTACGTCTTGCCGATGGCACTGTAGACCGCGCGTGCGACCTTGTCCGCCCAGTTCGGGTCTGTGAACAGCGTCTGGTCCTCCCGCGCGGCTTGCGATCCCAAGAGGATACGCACCCACGTGACGCGCGAAGCACTCAGTACCGGGTCTGCCGCCGATGCCGCAGCCGAGGTCGGCGGTGCAGCGGCGGCCAGTTCGGAGGTGACTGCCGAGGCCAGAAGGGCTGATGACGCGATGGCCTGCGCAGATCCCTGCGTCGGCGACTGGATGACCCGGCCCGGAGCCGGCGACGAACTCAGCCCGAACCCGATCGCGAGCGTGGACGTAGCCTCAGCGGCGCGGGTTGCACGGTCCGCCTCTGTTGTTGCCGTATCAGCAGAAGTACGCAGCATTGTGACACTCGCGCCGGACGCTTCAAGCAGGGCTCCCAGCCTGCGTGCGACCTCAAGGGAGATGTCCGTACTTCCCCCTGCTGGTGGCGCCGCATCGACCGTGACGGCAACACCGGTAAGATCGTATGGCTGTAGCACCACTCCGGGAGCCGTGGGTGCCGCAACCTGCAGAACCACCCGGTCACCCGTTCGCACCTGTGCGCCGGGAGCAGGGGTTGAGGCCAGAACCGTATCGCTGGCAGCATCCGACACCAGCGTCTCGACACTGACGACGAGACCCTTGTCCTCCAGTGCCTTCGTCGCCGCCGTCACGTCCTGGCCGATCACATCCGGCATCGGAAAGTCCTCGCTGCCCGCGGACACAACCAGGTTCACGGAATCGCCCTTGTTCAATGACGAGCCTTTGGCGGGGGTCTGAGCGAGGACGGTGCCCTCAAGCTCCGAAGAGAACCGCCGCTCGGTGATCTCTGCCACGAGTCCGACAGCCTCCAGCCGAGTCCGCGCCTCTGCGACCGCGACACCAGAGACGTCGGGCACGGTCACCTGCCTCACCGATGCCAGTATCAGCGCAATGCCCACGATCACAACGACGGCTGCTACGGTCGCCGCAGCACCGATCATCACCCACCGAGGTATGATGGGCGTACGAACCGGACGCTCACGTGTGAGTGGCGGCAGATAGGTGACGCCTCCCGGGTCGGTCTGTGGCTCCTCGGCCGGCTGGATGGCGCGATCGGGGTTCTCAACAGCCGAGTCAGCCAGCTCGGCGAACCAAGCTGCATCCGCCTCCGGCAGTTCTTGTGGTGTGTCTTCTTCTCTCATCGCGCTCCAGTATACCGTTGTGCGGAGCAAGGGGCGCCACATGTCGTTGCGAAGAATGCATGATGGCAGGTATCCTGCTTGTCCTGCATCACCTGACCCATTCGTCGAAAGAGGTCTCCACGAGATGCCGTCGTACAACTACCGGTGCACAGTCTGCGAATCGCGCTTCGAGGTGACTCGTCCCATGAGCTCAACTTCCGAGGAGCACTGTCCGAAATGCGATGCCGTGGCCAAACGCGTCTTCACCCCGGTCAGCGTCGCGTTCAAGGGACCCGGTTTCCACAATACCGACTATCGGCCGCAGCCCTCAGAATCGGCTGCGCCCGCACCCGCGCCAAGCACTTGAGCGAGCTGCCCTTCCGCTAGTTAGCGGATCCAACCACATGAGGTAATTCGAAAGGCCCCGGATATCGGGGCCTTTCTTGCGCGTGATGCAATGGCGGGGCAGGACGCGCGGAGTACACATATGCGTTCCGAGCATGAGCTAGTCCATGCGAATCCAGAACTTCTCGTCGCCCGTGCGATAGATGGTCTCAATGAAGCGCACCGTCTTCGACTTGGCATCCATAGCAACAGAGTTGGTACGAGCACCGTTGCCAAAGTATTTCACGCCGCGGAGCATTTCACCATCAGTGACCCCGGTGGCAATGAAGGCTGCTTCGTCCGTGTTCACCAGGCAGTCCATCGTAAGCACGTCGTCGATGTTGCAGGTCTCCATCACGACCGCGCGGGCCTTCTCCTCGGCGTTGCGCCATTCAAAGCGGCCCATGAAGCACCCGCCGAGACACTTCATCGCAGCGCACGCAAGTACGCCTTCGGGAGCGGCTCCGGTACCCAGATAGAGGTGGATGCCGGTTCCCTCGATGGCCGTCGCGACCGCACCGAACACATCTCCGTCACTGATAAGCCGGATACGAGCACCGACCTCTCGGACTTCTCGGATGAGGTCGACATGACGGTCTCTCTCGAGGATACAGACGACCAGATCCTCGACATCACGCTTCAGCGCCTTGGCCACGTTACGGATGTTCTCAGTGGGCGTGGCGTCGATGTGAACCACGTGGGCCGCAGCCGGCCCCACGGCGACCTTCTTCATGTAGGTGTCGGGCGCATGAAGCAACGTACCCGCCGGACCGAACGCGAGCACGGCAAGCGAATTGGACTGCCCGTAGGCCGTGAGGTTCGTGCCTTCGAGTGGATCGACAGCTATGTCAATTCCCTCGCCGCCGCGACCGACCTTCTCACCGATGAACAGCATCGGCGCCTCATCGCGCTCTCCCTCGCCAATGACGATCGTGCCGTCGATCTCAACCTCATTGAATGCTGCACGCATGCCCTCGACGGCAGCATTGTCCGCGGCGTGTTTGTCCCCCTTGCCCATCCAGCGACCTGCTGCCAGTGCTGCGGCCTCGGTCACCTCGAGCATCTCTACAATGCGTGTACTACGCACTCCTCACCCCTTCCTCCTGCGGCGCGAACCATCTGATCCGCACTACCTGCCACGCTTGAGACGAGCGACGAAGTGCCCGTCGGTTCCGCCCTCTTCAGGCAGCGACTGGAAGTACCCCTGTGTTGTCGAGAAACGGCGCCACTGCTCGGGAATATCGGTATCGAGCAGGTCAACCGTGAACCCCTCACCGTGCTCAGAAGCGAGGAACGCATCAACAACAGCTGCGTTCTCGGCCTGAGCTATCGTGCATGTCGAGTACACCACGAAACCGCCGGGCTTCACAAGCGCGGCGGCCGTGCTGAGCAACCTGGCCCCGAGCAGGGCCAGGGTCTCGATCTGGTCAGGCTGAGCGCGCCAGCGACGGTCCGGATGACGACGCAGCGTGCCCAGACCCGAACACGGTGCATCAACCAAGACCACGTCGGCGCTACCCGCACCCGGCATGCCGGGAGCAGCGATATCGGTGGCATCGGCGACCACCGTGCGGATCCCTTTTGCTTTGACCTGCTCGGCGATTCCTCGCAGCGATTCGAGTTTGAAGGAGTGCACGTCAATTGCGGATATGCTTGCGACGCCGCCGTCAAGAAACGCCGCACCCGCCATCAACAGTGACTTGGTACCTCGACCCGCTCCAAGCTCAACTATGGTCTGAGACGGGCGTGGATGGACCAAGAACGCAGTGAACTGCGCTCCCGCGTCGGCTACGATCACCTGATGGTTTCTCAGCGCTGCGGACTTGACGGCCACCGAGGGGACACCAGCCTGGATGCAGCCGGGTACCGGGCAGCTCTTGGGCTCAGCCCCGTCGGTGGCCAGAGCATCGAGCACCGCTTCGTAGGCGCTCTCGAAGGGCAGGTGCGCGAGATACAAGGGCGCCGGCTCGTTGTTGGCAGCCATGAGGGCGGTGGCAGCCTCGTGACCGAGCTCCGTCACCCACAGTTCGGCGAGCCACTCGGGATGCCCATGCAGGCGAGCAAGTGCTGCGACGTCCGTGTCGGGATCCCCCCACGGAAAGTCGCCGGCAACCTCGGCGAGCCTGCGCAGCACGGCATTGGCAAGCCCCGCGGCGCGCGGTTTGACCGAGCGCACGAGTTCAACGCCCTCGCTCACCGCCGCACGTGGAGGAGTACGCGTGAAGAGAATCTCGTAGGCGGAGATAGCCAACGCGTCGGCGACTCCCGGCTCGAGCGCGGCACCCGTCACGAAACGCGAGACAGCTTCATCGAGCGTTCCCCTGCACGCGATCGTGCCGTACGCCAGTCGTGTCGCATACGAACTGTCACGCGGATTGAGCTTCCGCCTCGAAAGCGCCGCATCAAGCGTTTCGTGGGCGTACGCTTCTCGTTCGCGAACGCGTGTGACCACGTCAAGCGCGAGGCCGCGCGCCGGGTTCAGACTCATAACGTACCCTCCCAGTGTTCATCGCCTGTCACTCGCATGCCGCGAGCCCAGTCGACTCCGCCCATCTCTGACTTGCCGTCCGGTTTCATTCGCACTATCTCAATCGCCCCGTCCGAGAGCCCCAACAACAGGGCAGAACGGTCGACACGGACCATCCCATCGGGTATCGCCTCATCGGAGCCACGTAGCTCAACCAACGTCGCGCCTCTGCCTGCAATCAGCACCCTCGTGGACGCCTGATCGCTCGACGCCCTCAGGCGCCGCATGGCCTCTGCGGTCTCCATGCCCGGACGAATCGCCACATCCGCCTTGACGATCTTTCGGGCATACGTGGCTTTGTCATCATCTTGTTCGATCCACTCAGATCTGCCGGACTCGATGTCGGGCAGTGCACTCAGAAGCGTACGTGCGCCCACCTCGCCAAGCTCCGCAGTCAGTTCCTTCGCGGACTTCCGGGAAATCTCGACGCGTGACGTCGCGCAGACAGGACCGGTATCCAGCCCCTCCTCCATCTGCATGATCGATACACCCGTGACCTCATCGCCGTCCAGAATCGCCCACTGGATCGGCGCTGCCCCGCGCCAACGCGGAAGCAACGATGCGTGGACGTTGATACAGCCCAGCCGAGGAACATCGAGGATCTCAGGCGGGAGCAACATGCCGTAGGCCGCAACGACAACCACATCGGGTTCGAGTGACCTCAGAAACTCAACTGACTCCCGGCCGCGCAGACTCGAAGGTTCGGACACCGACAGTCCGAGTTCAAGCGCCTCCCGCTTGACCGCGCATGGCCTGCGGGAGGAACCCCTGCCTGACACCGCATCGGGGCGCGTGTACACCCCTACAATTTGGTGCTCCTGAGCCAGCGCCCGGAGCGAAGGCACCGCGAACTCTGGGGTGCCCATGAATACAACGCGCATGTTGGCACCTCCGGAGTGTGACCGAATCAGATGCTCGTTTCGCCGGGCAAAGCGCCCGCGTCCACGGCCTCGCGGTACCGCCGAAGGGCGTCCTTTCGATCCTGACCCTCCACGCGATCAATGATGAGCATCCCGTTCAAATGGTCGATCTCGTGCTGCAGAAGCCTAGCAAGAAGCCCGTCGGCCTCGATCGTCACCTTGGTGCCGTCCAGGCTCAACGCCTCACACGTCACCTCACAAGCACGCTCGATCGCCACGCTGATGCCGGGCACAGACAAGCAGCCCTCGTCATCGATCTCACACTCACCGCTCCGCTCAACGATTGCGGGATTGCACAGAGCAACCAACCCCGAGCCATCGTCGCTGAGGTCGTAGACGATGACACGCTTGAGAACTCCGATCTGCGTCGCCGCCAGCCCGATTCCTGAGAATTGGTACATGACCCGCGCCATTCTCCGTGCAAGATCACGCAAGGTCTCATCGGCTGCGGGATCCACTTCGGCGGCATCCTGCGCAAGAGCGGGGTTGGGATGAGCAAGGACGTCCATCAGCACTCTCTTCCACAGTCGGCAAGATATCTGTATTGCGCGGCCTCGGTGGAGCCACACGGACCACCCATCATACCAGCCTCAGCCCGCACGGTGCTCAGAGAAGATCCACGGGATCCACGTCAGCGGCGGAAATCACAGTTGGTATCTTCCCTGCACGGCGGAGCGCTTCACCAACTGGGCCAGAAACCGCTGCCCCTTCAGGCGCCTTGACGAGCACGTGCCAACGGAAGACGCCTTTGACCCGCGCAATGGCGCACGGACTCGGCCCGAGGATCTTCCAGCTCGCAGGCAGTGTCTCTTGTAGCGCCGATGCAATCTTCTCGGCACCACCGGCCACCGATGCGTTCTCTCGCCCACGCACCAAGACGTTTACCAAGCGTCCATACGGCGGGTATCCAAGGGCCTCGCGCGCGGATGACTCTTCAGCGTAGAAGTGCGTGGGGTCGTGGGTCTCAACCGCACGGATGGCGGGGTGATCGGGCCAGTAGGTCTGGATGATGACCTCACCCTCTCGCTCCCCCCTTCCCGCACGACCTGCGACCTGCTCGAGCAGTTGATACGTGCGTTCCGCGGCACGGAAGTCCGGAATGTTCAGGGTGACATCCGCCGAGATGACGCCGACAAGCGTCACCTCGGGGTAGTCGAGCCCCTTGGCAATCATCTGTGTCCCCAGCAAGACACCGCTTTCCAGAGCCTCGAATGCCGCGAGCAACCGTTCGTGTGCACCCTTGCCCTGGGTCGTATCCGCGTCCATACGCACGATAGGCCAGTCCTCGACGACCGAACGGAGCTCATTCTCAACACGCTGGGTGCCCGCGCCGAACTGGCGAAGGTAGGGACTCGAGCAGCGAGGGCATCGTGCGGGGATCGGCCGGGTCGAACCGCAGTGGTGGCACATCAGCCGTGAACCCACCTCGTGGTAGGTCAACGAGGTCGAGCACGAATCGCAACTGGGAACGAACCCACACTCACGGCAAAGGAGGAATGAGGCGAAACCCCTGCGATTGAGCAGGAGTACCGCCTTGCTGCCCGCATCTCGCGTCCGCATCAACGCCTCTGTCAGGGCTCGCGAGAACATCGACCTATGGCCACCCGCGAACTCCGCGCCCATATCCACGATGTGCACGGGCGGCAATGAACGTGCGGTGACTCGCTCAGGCATGGCGACTCGTATCCAACGACCCTGCTCACAGTTGTGCAGACTCTCCATGCTCGGAGTCGCGCTTCCCAGCACAAGAGCAGCGCCGTGGATCTGGGCAAGCTGCGTCGCGACATCTCGCGCGTGGTAACGCGGAGCGGAACCCTGCTTGTAAGAGAACTCATGTTCCTCGTCTATGACGATGAGCTTCAACGCGCGCAACGGAGCGAACAACGCTGAGCGCGCGCCGACAACGATGCGTGCCGCACCCGAACGGATGGAGTCCCATTGGTCGTAACGTTCGCCCGCTGAGAGGCGTGAGTGGAGTACGGCGATGTCGTCTCCGAACCGGGTTCTGAATCTGCCGACCGTCTGAGGGGTCAAGGATATCTCGGGCACAAGGACACATGCTGTGCCGCCCAGTTCGAGCGCTTCCTCAATCGCACGCAGGTACACTTCCGTCTTCCCCGAACCGGTGACCCCGTCGAGAAGTACGACTCCCCCGCCGCTACGAACCGTCCGGCCGACAACGTCAAGCGCTTCGGCCTGGCCAGCACTCAACCGCTCATGACGCGGTGCCGGCTTCTCTCTCACCCCCGCGTCTCGCAATCGGCGGCGCCTCTCTACCGTCACAACATGAGCACGCCCGAGTGTCTTGAGGACCCCGTCGACCGAGCCCAGGTCCGCCGCGAGTTCCGCGACCCTGACCGGCCCGGCCGAGAGCGCATCCAGGACGGCTCTCTGCAGCGTGGCATTCGCACGTGGCCTGAACTCACTTGCCGCGGGGCCGAGGAAAGCCCACCGGTCGTCGACCGGCCCTACTCCGGCGCGACGCAACACCCACCCCTCCCCTGCACCGTCGGCGCGCACCGCCTTCGGCGTTCCGCCGGGCGGCGTGAACAGTCGCACCGACTCTGACAGGGGGCTCAGGTATGCCTCAGAGATCCAGCGAGCCAGAGCGACCGCGACCTCGTCGAAGAACGGCTCGCTCAACACAGCTCGTACCGGCTTGAGTGCCGCGTGCTCACTTGTGTCCGAAAGACCGACCACGTAGCCAACGACAGGCCGGTTTGAGAAGTCCACCAGAACGCACGAGCCAACCTCGACTGAGCCCAGTCCCTCAGGAATGGCGTAGTCGAAGTGCGTATCTATCTCTCTTGCCGGCACGTCTACTACGACGTGAGCCACACGAGCCACTGCAATCCTCTCGGCGAAGTACTCACTGCTTTGCCCAGCATAGCGAAGACCGCCGACATCGCGTGCGACACCGACGGCCTTCGAGAGATCAGCGGTTCTCGGCTAAAGCTCTCTACCGGCAGCGCGAGCAAGCTGCTCTGCCCGCTCCGTGCACTCCCACGTGAAGTCCTTATCCGACCGTCCGAAGTGCCCGTAGGCGGCGGTCTTGCGGTAAATCGGTCGACGCAGGTCCAAGTCACGGATGATCGCGCCGGGGCGAAGATCGAACACCTCGCCGATCGCTGTCTCGATCTGGGTGACCGGAACCTTCTCGGTACCGAAGGTCTCAACGAAGACCGAGAGCGGATGAGCGACGCCGATGGCGTAGGCCAGCTCAATCTCGCACCGATCCGCCAGCCCGGCAGCTACGACGTTCTTCGCGACCCACCGCGCCGCGTATGCGGCTGAACGGTCAACCTTGGTGCAGTCTTTGCCCGAGAAGGCGCCACCTCCGTGTCGGCCCATTCCGCCGTAGGTGTCGACGATGATCTTGCGGCCGGTGAGGCCTGTGTCGCCCATGGGGCCACCGATGACGAAA
This sequence comes from Actinobacteria bacterium HGW-Actinobacteria-7, assembly GCA_002841275.1. Lineage (GTDB taxonomy): Bacteria > Actinomycetota > Coriobacteriia > Anaerosomatales > PHET01 > PHET01. Next base: position 175,063 of record PHET01000001.1, read on the forward strand.
CGGCCTGTAGGGTTGATGTAGATCGTAGCGTCTGTGTAGTCCATCCCCTCGAGGTCGAACACGGGCTTGATCACGTGCTCGATGAGGTCCGGACGGAGCAGCTCCTCGATGTCGACACCGTCAGCATGCTGCGTCGAGATCAGAATAGTCTCCACCGCGACCGGCTTGTCATCGACGTAGCGTACCGACACCTGCGTCTTGCCGTCCGGACGCAAGTATTCCAGCACACCGGCCTTGCGCACCGCAGTCAGGCGCTCGGCAAGGCGATGTGCGAGGTAGATAGGCATGGGCATCAGATGTGGTGTCTCGTTGCACGCGTACCCGAACATCATGCCCTGGTCCCCGGCACCGATGAGGTCGATGGGGTCTACGTCACTACCGTGCTGGACCTCGAAGCTCTCATCCACACCCATGGCGATGTCTGAGCTCTGCTCGTGAATCGTAGTGATCACGCCGCACGTCTCGAAGTCGAATCCGTACTTCGCCCGGGTGTACCCGATGTCCTCGATGACGCCGCGCACAACGGCCGGCACATCGATGTAGGCCTTGGTTCGAATCTCGCCACTCACAACAACCAGCCCCGTTGTGATCAGCGTCTCGCATGCGACACGTGCCGACGCAACGTCTCCACGTCCTTCGGCCTCGAGCTCAAGTTCTCGGGCAAGAATCGCATCGAGAATGGCATCTGATATCTGGTCGCACATCTTGTCAGGATGGCCCTCGGTGACCGACTCTGACGTGAAGAGATATGAGCGCTCGGACATGTACCCTCCTTCTGGCGACCCCCGGTGGGGTCACGCATCCGTAAGCGGGGCAACAAAAAGGCCCCCGCCTGGTCAGACAGGGGCTTCACCTCGCGAGCGTTACCGAATGCGCGCGAAAGCAATTCCCTCATCTTCCAGGCACGTTCGCCTGCCGAGAAGTGGCACCGTTCGCGGGGAAGTTCAGCGTCGGTTGCCGGGGCGTCTACGGGCTCGGTCCCTCGACCCTCTGCAGCCTCTCGGCTGCCTCTTGATGAGCGGAGCAAGTGTACTCCGTACGGGTGCTGTAGCAAAGTACCTGCCGAGGTTCTCGGGTACGATGTGATGCAGTACACACATCGAGGAGGAACAATGTCGCGTTTCCTGAAGATCCTGAGCTACGCGGTGGTTGGCATCGAGGTACTCGTGTCGGTAGCGCTGGTGGCACTCGCAGTGGGCATCATCTTCTCGCTCGGCAACGAGATGCTCCACGCGGCTCTCACGGGCGGATTCGCCGGCTCCGCCAACTTCAACCACATAGTCGACCTCATTCTGGAGGTCTTCATCCTGGTCGAGCTGTTCCGCATCGCTGTCGCCTACATGAAGCACGAGAATGTGATCCCCACCGTGCTCGAAGCAGCCCTGGTCGCGGTTGCACGGAAGTTCGTAGTCTTCGAGGGTGTGGCCAACTACTTCAGCACAGCCGTGGGAATGGCCGCCCTGTTGCTCGCGGTGGCAGCTTCCTGGTGGATGCTCGCACGATCCAACGCTTGCGAACTGCACGAGTGAGTCTCACGCGTTACCATGTCACCCACGCCTGATCGACCATCAAAGGAGTCCTGACAGTGACCGTTCGTGTTCGCTTCGCCCCTTCACCCACTGGGCACCTGCACATCGGGGGCGCTCGCACCGCCATCTATAACTGGGCATTCGCACGTCACCACGGTGGCGCCTTCGTGCTTCGCATAGACGACACCGACCTCGAGCGCTCAACCGACGAGAACACCGCGGCGATCCTGCGCTCACTTCGCTGGCTTGGTCTCGACTGGGACGAAGGCCCTGAGGCTGGCGGAGATTTCGGACCGTACTACCAGACGCAACGCACCGGTACCTACGAGCCGGCACTCGAGCGTATGAAAGCAAACGGACACGCCTACCCCTGCTTCTGCACCGCCGAGACGCTCGAGACCAAGCGTGAGGCGTCGCGAGCTGAGGGTGGCTTCTCGGGATACGACAGAACCTGTCGCAATCTCGATCCGTCCACCGTTGCCGCGCGGATCGCAGCGGGAGAGCCCCACGTGTGGCGAGTAGCGGTTCCGGACGATCGTGGCGACATCGTGATAGACGATCTCGTCCGCGGCGAGACCCGCTTCCCCATCGATGCCATGGACGACTTCATCCTCGTTCGCACCGACGGCAGCGCGACATACAACTTCGCGACAGTCGTCGATGACTGGACGATGGCGATGACCCACATCATCCGTGGAGACGACCACCTCTCAAACACCCCGAGGCAGGTCGTGGTCTACGAGGCACTCGGCGCCGAAGTGCCCACTTTCGCCCACATGAGCATGATCTTCGGAGCAGACGGCAAGCGCCTGTCAAAGCGCCACGGGGCCACGTCGGTCGAAGCCTACGCCGAGGAGGGCTTCCTGCCCGAGGCCGTCCTCAACTACCTCGCACTTCTGGGCTGGTCTCTCGATGGCGAGACCACTTTGTTCGACCGCGAGACGCTTGTCCGCGAATTCGACCTCTCCCGTGTCTCCAAGAGCCCGGCTGTGTGGGATCCCGAGAAGCTCGAATGGATGAACGGCTCCTATATACGTGAGATGTCCACAGACAAGTTCGTAGACACCATGACGCCGTGGCTCGAGCGTGCCGGGTTCGCTACGGCGGCTGACGTTGCCGCCCGCCGCGACTGGTTTCTCTCACTTGCCCCACTCATCTCCGAGCGCGTAAAGCGTTTCGACGAGGTCGCCGATAAGGTGGCGTTTCTCTTCGAGGAGCCGACGATCGAGGACTCCGTGCGCGTGAAGATACTCGAGAAGGACGGTGCAGCCAGAGCTCTCGAGGCCGCAGCTGAGGTGCTCGCCACAGTGGAATTTCACGCCGAGGAGATCGAAGCGGCCCTCAGAACGGTACCCGAGGCCACTGGGGTCAAGCCCAAAGACGCGTTCCAGGCAATCCGAGTGGCAGCTACCGGCACCACGGTGTCGCCCCCGCTCTTCGAATCGCTCGAGCTACTCGGCAAGGAGCGGACGTTGGCGCGAATGGCAGCCGCCTTGGAGCTGGTCACGACGTAGCAGCTGGTCGGGTTGACACCCGCAGTGACCGTAGGTAGGATACCGTCTCGCGCCGTGAGCAGCGCAATGATGTACAGGGGTATGGTGTAACTGGCAACACGCCGGATTCTGGTTCCGGAGAGTCTAGGTTCGAGCCCTAGTACCCCTGCCAGCACGGCCCGTTCGTCTAGCGGTTAGGACACCGCCCTCTCAAGGCGGAGATCACGGGTTCGAATCCCGTACGGGCTACCAGATACACGAACCCCCCTCCGAGACATGCGGAGGGGGGTTTTCTGTTGTTCGCCGAGCGGCGCAGGTGTTCGAGAAGGCGAATTCGCAGCACACCAGACCAGCCCAAACAGTGCTTCCTATGCTATCCTCGGCGACTATGAACACACAGACACCATCCTCACCAGAACGCGTCGACTTCATCCGCGAAATCGTTGCTGCCGATCTGCGCGACGGCCGGTGCCAGTCGGTGGTCACGCGCTTCCCGCCCGAGCCCAACGGCTACCTCCATATCGGGCACGCGAAGTCGATCTGTCTCAACTTCGGAGTCGCGCAGGAGTTTGGCGGTCGCTGCAATCTACGCCTCGACGACACCAACCCGGTCAAGGAAGAACAGGAGTACGTCGACTCCATCATGACCGACGTGCGATGGCTCGGATTCGACTGGGGCGAGCACCTGTATTTCGCCTCGGACTACTTCGAGCAGCTCTACGAATGGGCTGTGGATCTAATCGAGACCGGCAAGGCCTATGTTGATGATCTTTCAGCGGACGAGATTCGCGAATACCGCGGGACGCTCACCGAGCCCGGCAAGCCCAGCCCGTGGCGCGACCGACCGGTCGAAGAGAGCCTCGACCTGTTTGCCCGCATGCGCGCAGGCGAGTTCCCCAACGGCGCACGCGTGTTGCGCGCCAAGATCGACATGGCTGCGCCCAACATCAACCTGCGCGACCCGATTATGTACAGAATCGTCCATGCACAGCACCCGCGTACCGGTGACGCCTGGTGCGTCTACCCTATCTATGACTTCGCGCACGGTCAGTCCGACGCAATTGAAGGCATCACTCACTCCATCTGCACGCTCGAGTTCCAGGACCACCGCCCGCTTTACGACTGGTACGTGGACAATCTACCGGTGCCCTCACATCCCCACCAATACGAATTCGCGCGGCTGAACCTTACCCACACCGTTCTGTCGAAACGCACACTCTTGCGTCTCGTGAATGAGGAGCACGTGCGTGGGTGGGATGATCCCAGGATGCCCACTCTCTCAGGCCTCCGTCGGCGCGGCTTTCCCGCCGAGGGAATCCGCGACTTCGTCACGATGATCGGGGTCGCCAAGGCGGACTCGGTGGTCGAGGTCGAGATGTTCGAGCACGCAGTGCGCACCGTACTCAACCGTACATCACTTCGCCGCTTCGCCGTCCTCGACCCCCTCAAGGTCGTTATCGAGAACTATCCCGAGGGACTGACAGAGGAGATGGAGGTGCTCAATAATCCAGAGGACCTCTCGGCAGGTAGCCGCAGCGTGCCGTTTGCGCGAGAGTTGTGGATCGAGCGCGACGACTTCATGGAAGATCCCCCCAAGAAGTTCTTCCGACTGGCACCAGGGCGCGAAGTGCGACTCCGTTCTGCGTACTTCGTGACGTGTCACGAGGTCGTCAAGGACGCGGACGGCAAGGTCGTTGAGTTGCGCTGTACCTACGATCCAGATACACGCGGCGGTTCCGCTCCCGACGGACGACGTCCCAAGGCGACACTCCACTGGGTATCGGCGGAACACGCGGTCGCGGCTGAGGTCAGACTGTACGAGCATCTCTTCAACAGCCCGTTTCCCGGCACCGACGGCCGCGACCTCTTCGAGGACTTGAATCCCGATTCCGAGACCGTGCTTCGCGGCTGTTTCGTTGAACCCGCCCTCGCCGATGCGCCTATTGGCGAGACCGTGCAGTTCGAGCGTCTCGGCTACTTCGCTGCGGACCAAGACTCGGCGTCCGGGGCGCTCGTGTTCAACCGAACACTCACGCTCAAGGACAGTTGGGCCAAACTGCAGGCGCAGGGTCGGCACGATACGGCCTGACCCTTGGACGACCTACACCCAGTCCTGCCACTTGGTCGGGTAATGGGTACTCCGCGCCACACCAGACGCGTGCCGCGCCGAGGAGTCCCCTTCGTCGGCTGCTACAATAGGCGACGGAGTGAGCTGGACGGCCGCGCGGTCCTCTTGGGGCCGTGAGGAAAGTCGGGGCTCCGCAGGGCAGAGTGCCTGCTAACGGCAGGGCGCGGCGACGCGACGGAAAGTGCCACAGAAAAGAAAACCCCCCGGGAGCGATCTTCGGAGGAAAGCTGAAACGGTGCGGTAAGAGCGCACCAGCGTCACGGCAACGTGGCGGCTTGGCAAACCCCACTCGGAGCAAGGGCGAATAGGAGCGGCATAGGCTTGCCCGGCCTTCGCTCGGGTACGCCCGCTTGAGGCCGGTGGCGACATCGGTCCCAGATAAATGGTCGTCCACGACAGAACCCCGCTTACAGGCTCACTCCACCCGCAAGTGCGACACGGCCGGCCCGATCAACCTGGGCCGGCCGTGTGTGTTACTCCGAAATCTGTACGAGCTAGCGAGAGATGATTCTCACAGACCCGCTGCTCAGACGAACGATCTGGTAGAAGCTGATCTTCACTGTCCGAGCAGACGTCGTGCGCTTGTTCCCAGCGCCATCAGTGACCGAGAGCGTCCACTTGTACGTGCCGGACCTCACCACATTGTCCGACTGCTTCCCTGTCCAGTAGATGTACTGGCTACCCGACCCCACAGTCTTGGTAACCGTTCGAACGACCTTCCCTGACGAGTTCTTCAGAACCAGCCGTGCAGTGCCGGCTTCGGACGTCTTGAAATTGACCTTGAAGTTGTCTTTGTAGCCGTCTCTCTTGCGTGGATAGAAGGGACTCGGGGCGCCCGAGACACTGGATATCGTGGGCGCTGTGCGATCCAGAACGAAGTCCCTTGATGCGACGGTCAGTTGTCCGCCCAGGTCGGTGGCGCGCACCTCAAGCGTATGGGCGCCGCTCGGGATCTCAGTCCATTTCGGGGTGAGATTGGCGACGTAGTTGCCAGTGAGTGAGGTGGGAGTGACGGTTCCGACGCTTAGACCATCGACGCGGAAATTGACACTGGCGATCCCGCCACCATCGGTAGCGCGCGCGCTGAGGACCGAGTTCGCGCCGAGCTTCACTCCGGTCTTCGAAGGCGTGAGGATGGTGACAACGGGATTGTCTGAGTCCAGTCCGATCACTGCGGGATCCGACTTGCTGCTTTCGTTGCCCGCTTGGTCGACAGCGGTCACGTGGATTGTGTGTCTGCCCATCGGCAGGTCCTCGAGCGTCAGGGACATCGTTGCCCGCCCGAGTTGGTAGTCGATCTGTTCGCTACCGCTTTCCCACTTCGAGAGCGGGATCCCATCGATGTAGAGCACGTAATGGTCGGTACCGGACAACGAATCCCGCTCAGACCCGTCCCATCGAACCACGACCCTGTTCTGACTGAGCCACCCTGTTGACGGACTCATCGCCGTGTTGCTTGAGAAGACCTGGACGTTGTCGACCTTAACGGGTGGCGTAAGGTCGATTCCGTAGGCCACATCAACCTGGTCGCCGGCCTCACCGTCAGCGTTCCGGACAAGGGCGTGTATGTACCAGATGCCCTCCAACGGACTGCTCACCCTGCCGGGCAGAGTGAGGGCGCCGTCGAATGCAGCCGGATTGCTGCGATATACACCTAGCTGGTCAATCACTCCATTGAAGTGCGTCGTTCCCGTCTCCGGCTTGAATGATCCGTAGTAGCTGTTGGGGTCGGACGGGTCAATGGCCATCGACGGCGTGCGGTCCACCAGATAGAGCAGCTCGGTCGGACTCATCGGGCGCGTGCCCGAATACGCCTTGAAGACCGGGAAGACGTTGTTGAACCACTCCGTCTCGACAGTCACCGAGGTGTCTCCAGACCCACCTCCGGGAGGCGGAGGAATCACGGGCGGCAGGGTGGCATCCACGTTGAATGCCCGAGACATGGTCTGCGTCGTTCCGGAGACGCTCCTCGCGGTCACGAGAAACGTGTGACTCCCGCCCGTGAGCGGCTGGTACATAGAGGGAGACATGCTGCGGTCACCGACGGTTGCGGGAGTGAAAGTCCTCACCGGCACTCCGTCAACCGAGAAGACCACATCGATTAGCCCGGCGGCGTCGGTGACCAACGCCCTGAGCGGAGTCGGGGTCGTAAGCGTCACACCAGGGCTTGCGGGCGAGTAGATACTGATCGCCGGCGTAGAGACCACCCGCACGGTTAGAGGATCGGACTTCGTTCCCTCATTGCCCGCACGGTCGACCGCGGCAATCTCTACCGTGTGGGCGCCAGGGCTGAACGTCTCAAGTGTCAACGACTCCTCGGTGCGTCCTTCGTGATACCACGGAACACCGGCATCCCCAGACTCAGGATCCAGCAGCGTGGCACCGGGGGAGTCCTCACCCGGGACAACGCATGTGCCATCAACGTAGATCCGGTAGTAGGCGGTGCCTGATAGCGCATCTTGCTGTGCATTGTCCCAACGAAGTACTCCTCGGCTCTGGTCGATCCACCCACTCGCTGGCGTTGCAGACTCCTTGTTCGGGAAGATCTGGACGCCCGTGACCTTGGTGGGCTTGGTGACGTCCACCCCGTACTGGACGTCGTATGGTCCGACCTTGCTGCCGTCCTTGTCCCGGAAGAGTACGTGCCAGAACCAGATGCCTTCGACAGCATCGGTCGCACGACCGGGGAACAGGCCGAGCCCGCTCAGAGAGGGTCTCGCCGTGACAAGTCCGCGCTGATCAATCAGCAGGCTAGCCTCGGTGCCCTGCCAGTTGCTCGAGCGGTCGTAGGTCGACGAGAAGTCGGGATTGATCTGACTCATGGCATTGCGGTCGACCGCATAGAGCAGCTCAACCTGTTGTTCTGGGTTGAAGCTGGGCGTCACAATGGTGAACTGAGGAAACACCGAGCTCCCCCACAGCTCGCGCCAGAATGTCACCGGGTCGTTCAAGACGTATGGGTTGGTCTTGGACGAACCGCTGAGTCCGCCCTCCAGCACGCTAGGCGGCCCAAAGTCCAAGGTAGAGATTCGAACCGAGGGATCCGCCGTGAACACCCGTGATACGACGACCGAGCCGCCTGACGTGCTGACAGCGGTCACTTCAAACGTATGTGAGCCGGCCGCCACAGGCGCAATAGCCATCGCGACGAGGCGCGTGGTATCCACTGAGGCGGGTGCGAACGTCTCGACTACGGAACCGTCAACGCGGAACGTGACCGACTCAATGCCCGCCGCATCCTGGATCAAGGCACTGACTTGAGCCGGAGCCGACATGACCGCACCAACCGCGTCGGGCGAGAGAATGGACACACGCGGCGTCTTGTCGATGACGAACGTCTTCTCCGCAAAGTTGGTACGCCCGCCGATATCATCAGCTTCGACACGCAGCGTGTGGCTAGTGCCATCTCCGTATGCCGACAAATCGACTTTGGCCGAGAAGGGGTCAGCAACCTGAGTCGCGCGCAAGATCCCATCCACGTAGAAACGGACCTGATCGACGCCACCACGGTCCGTTACATCCGCCGCGAAGACAGGGCGTGCGCCCATGGGCTGACCGTCGACCCTTGGGTTTGTGATACTTATCTGAGGGATATCTGGATCGACGCGTACGGTGATGGAGTCGGAGAGAGGCCCCTCGTTTGTGGCACGGTCAACAGCGCGAACCTGCAGTGTGTGCGTGCCAGCGGGCAAGTCCTCAATCGTCAGGCCACGGCGCGTTGCCATATCGAAACCATAGCTGAGGTCGTAGTGCTCCTGGAGGTCATATACGCGGCGCGTGGCCGTGGAGCCGGGTGCATTGGGATAGGGCTCCCCATCCAGGAACACCTCAAAATACCCCGTTCCCGAAAGCGAGTCATAGCGCTTGTCCTCCCAATCCAAGAACACCCTTGACTGAGTAAGGACTCCGCTTACGAGCGGCCCGCCGAATCCGTTGCGAGCAGTAAGATTGGTGACCTTCAACGGCGGCGTCATGTCGAGTCCCATCAGGAACCCCGAACTCCATGCGGTACTCACTCCAGGGGCGTAGAACTGGAACTTCACCGTGAACGGGCCTTCGTAAGTCCTGGAGAGCACTCTGTCGACCGGAGGCGTCCATCCGGGAACATTAAGAGGCCCCGGGTAGGCGACCTCTCCGGGAACGTCGATTGCAAGTGGCCATTCGGTCTTGCCTACAAGAATCGCATTGTAGCTGCTAGGCCAGTCTGCCACCGTGAGCGTCGTGAAGACCGACTCGGGGCGGGTGATTGCATAGAATGCGCCTAGAATCGCCGGTTCGAACAGCTTGGCATCCGGCTGAGGTACAGGGATGAAGAACTTCGGAAGCGGATCGTTCCCCCACCCCTCGCGCCATGCGACGTCGTAGTCCGAGATGTCCCCCGGGTTGGTCGAACTCGAGATGTTGGTTCCGGGAGCTTCGTAGATCGTTGCCCACGCCGTTTGTGTGGCCGCGAATGCAATCATCACCGTCACAAGAACGGCCAATACTCCTACGAGGCGTGCTACGGGAAACCTACGACTACTGCCACGCATGGCGTACCCCCTGAGACTACGGGCGGACAATCCTACGAGACAGTGTATCGGCAAAACGATGAGGGTGCATGACCCTTGGCGCGACTAGATCCGTGATCGAACGACGCGCCCCAGTTCGGCTCCGTCCAAGGCAGACAGCCGGACGTATTCACCGCCGGCCATCCTCGCTATCTCTCGCGCAGCAGTGCCACCCGTTGGGCCAGACGCCGTGTCAATCACAATGGTGTGAACGTTGGCCATTCGCACGCGCGTCGCGGCGATTCTGGCATCCTCGCTGCCCGACCCTCCGTCGAGTCCCACGTTGCCCCGCCCATCCGTGACCAGCACCAGCCACGCGACGGTGTCCGGTTGGCGCCTCAGCTCGCTTTGAAGGATATCGAGCGAGGATACGATGCCCGCGGCAAGCGGCGTCGCACCACCCGTGGGTAGATTGCGCAGCCGCACATTGGCCAACTCCACGCTCGCAGTGGGAGCAAGCACCACCTCGGCCTTGTTCCCCCGAAATGACACGAGTGCGACTCTATCTCGCTTCTGATACGCATCGACCAGGAGGTCAAGTACCGCCGCCTTGGCGGCGTCGATGCGTTTGTCCGATCCCATAGACCCGCTCGCGTCGACACAGAAGACAATCGAAGCGCCGACCTTGCGAGTGCGCACTTTGGTTCGCAGATCCTCGGGCTGCACGCTCAACGCCATATCGCCGAGCGTCTTGGAATCCGAGGCGCGAGACGCTGCGGCTCGGATCGTCGCATCGAACGCGACGTCGGCCATCGTCACATCACCCTTTGGGACCTCAGACCGAGAATAGCGGCCTCTTCCGTCGTCGGACACCGACGTCTGCCGGCGTCCCGCGATGGAGCGACGCGTGCGGTCGAGATCTGATTCAACGTTGATGCAGACATCCGCAGGGTCCTCGGAAGAGGACGAGGCACTCCCGAGGGACTCGAAGATCGACGCTTGCCCCAGGCCGGGTCCCGCCGCCGTCGAGCCTTCCTGTTCTTGCGAGCGCCCGGCGCCACTTGAAAGCGCATCCATGAGCGCTGTACGCAGCGTGTCCGTGTCGCTTCTGACTTCGGAAAAGGGAGTCCTGCGTAGCCTGTGCGCGAGCACCAGTGGAGCGACCCTTTCCACGTCGGACAGGGTCGCCTCGGGGCGGTTCTCAAGTGCCGCAAGCGCCGCCGCGGCCCGTGCCATCACACTGTCAGCACGATGACCGTCGACCGCCGCTCGAATGGACAGATCGGCGATCGCGTAGAGGATTCCTTCGCCGAGGCGCACGCCCGGCAAACGTAGACGGGCGTCACGTATGCGGTTCTTGAGTTCATCCTCGGCATCGGCCCACTGGCGGGCAAAGGCCGACGGATCCTCCTCGAATGCGTGCCTGCGCAATACGATCTCAACGCGCGCCTCGGGCTCCCGCATGGCCTCGACGCCGACACACAATCCGAACCGATCCAGCAGCTGGGGACGGATATCCCCTTCTTCAGGGTTCATGGTTCCGACAAGGATGAACCGTGCCGGATGAGCGAGAGAGACGCCCTCGCGCTCAACCACATTCACGCCCATCGCAGCAGCATCCAGGAGAGTATCGACCAGGTGATCATCGAGCAGGTTCACTTCATCGACGTAGAGGATGCCCCTGTTGGCGGCGGCGAGGAGCCCGGGATGAAACGACCGTTCGCCTTCTCGGATGGCGGCTTGGAAATCGAGCGTGCCTACCAGGCGGTCCTCGGTTGCAGACACCGGCAGATCGACCATACGAGGCACCGCCCGGATCTTGGGCAACGGCCCCTCGTCGCGACGATCTCGGCAGTCATCGCACCACTGCGCCGGATCGCCCGGATCGCACCCGTACTGGCATCCCTCCACCACATCCATCTGGGGAAGCACAGCGAGAAGCGCGCGCACAGCCGTGGATTTCGCGGTCCCCTTCTCGCCCCTGATGAGCACGCCGCCTACGCGAGGGTCGACAGCATTGAGCAAAAGGGAGAGCTTGAGTGTCTCCTGCCCGACGATGGCGGAGAACGGGAACTTCTGTGGGAGTCTTCGTACTACTTCCATTGAAACGAACCGCACGTACGTGGATCGCTTCCTTCCTTGTGGGGGCACGTCTCCACGTAGACACAGTCATTGCAGGTCATCTCGGTCAGGTCCGCAGGGCTGCCCTCATAGCCGGGAGCATCTGCCGCTGCCGTCGTTTCCAGATCCAGAATGAAGTCGGAGATTCCACTCGCATCGGCCGAGCCATCTCCACTGGCGGAAGGCTCGGACATCGGCTCGGCAACGCCCATAGGTTCGGAGATCTGTGCCATAGGACTGGCGTCGCTCGGCGGCTCGTTGTCTTGCGGTTCCGCATACGAGCCCATTATCACCGGACGTGCAGACGACATTGTCTCGTCGTCGCCGGGCGCTCGGACCAGACTGACCTCGTCGGTGCCCGGCTCTTCCAGCACGTTGAGCTCGAACGCAGGTGCTGCCTCAGCATCAGCTGCCGCTACGTCCCACGGCCAGGCAGCCGCCTCATCCGTCGGAGCCGACTCTTCGGCAGACTCAGACGAAGGCTCCTCAGCGGGATCCACGTACGGCTCCTCAGGACCAATCGATTCAGGGGCCACGATGCCCTCAGACTCCATCTTGAACGCGGTCTTGAGCAGGGCGTCTCTGAGCGACACCTCTTCTTCTGGCGCAGGAATCGACTCTTCGACCGCGGCGGCCCATGTTGCATCGACCTCGATCACAGGGCCCGGTTCGAAATCGATACCCGACTCGACGACGGGTTCCGGGGCGACTTCTGTCTCCAGAATGGCGGTATCTTCGGCCTCGACCTCTTCGGCCAGCGGCGCTTCAAACACAGCCGCATCCTGGGCCTCTGTCGCAAAGCTGTCCGCGCCGGACTCATCGACCACATCGTCGACGTCGGCCGTAATCGATGGTTCTTCGACATATGCCTCAGCGACAGGTGCCGCTGGGGCCGGTCGCATGAGCAGCACCGCCGCACCGCTCCCCAACTCGAATACCATCACGTCGTCGTCCCACGCGGAGAAGTCCGGATCGCTCGTCATACGGGACAGTTCGGCCAGGGCATCGGACCGCGTCTCGAACACCGCCTCAGACAGCAGCGTCAGACGGTCATCGGCACTCTTGCCCAGCAAGAAGAACGGCATCGCTTTCTACCTCACAAGTCGTGGCGGCGCACCTTGAGCGGAAGCTTGCGCAGTGCTGCTCCATCGTAGAGCCGCACCCGGTTCTGGGCAACAGCTCCGCTGCGCAAACCGGTTCTACTGTGACTCAGCGCACGCCTCGCGAAGCGCTATGAGCCTCAACACGTTGACCGCGTCCTTCTCGGGCACCTCACCGGGCATCTCGGTGACCACTGAGACACCCGCCAGTTCCGGTACGCAGACCATGGCTTCAAAGCCAGCCAGCCCGATGAACCCGTCTCCGATCCACTCGTGACGGTCCTTCTTCTCGCCAGCACCGAACTTGCAGTCGTTGGCGTGTATCAGACCCAGCCGCTCTACGCCGATTGTCTCACCGATCTCCGCGACCAGCTCGGCCCACCCTTGCGCCGTGTCCACCCTGTAGCCATACGCGAACGCATGACAGGTGTCCAGGCAGACGCCAAGCCGCTCAGAGGGCAGATCCGTCGCCCGAATACACAATGCGATCTCCGAGAAGGTCGATCCAACCGTCGAGCCCGCGCCCGCCGTGTTCTCCAGCAGCAGCCGCGTGTGACACCCGTCGCCACCTGCTCGTTCGGACGCCTCGATGATCGCTGATCCGATGCGTTTCGACGCCGCGGCGGGATCACCCGCGGCGTCCGCTCCGATATGACTGACGACTCCAGCGGCTCCCAGCACCGACCCGCGCACCAGTTCATCGGCCAGCGCCGCAATCGACTTCTCCCGCATCTCAGGATCGATCGCAGCAAGATTGATGAGATACGAAGTGTGCGTGTAGAGCGGCCCGAAGCCGCGCGCCGCGCGCTCGGCGGCGAACTCCCGGGCCGCCTCGGGATCAATCGAACCCCCACGCCACTGCCGCGGGCTCTTGGCAAAGACCTGCGCGCACTCGCATCCCACGCTCTGGGCGTAGTCGAGCGCCTTGATGTAGCCACTGGAGACCGAGACATGAGCGCCTATGAGCATGTGAGTCCCTTTGCTGTCGTCCACACCGCTTATGGCGGTACGCCCCCATTCTACCCGGCTCGCGCGCTACACTCGGCACATGAGCGCCGACCCCACACACGCATGCGAAAACGAGCCGTGGCAGGGCCGCGCGATTCTCCACGTCGATCTCGACGCCTTCTTCGCGGCTGTCGAGCAGCTCGATAATCCGGAGTACCGAAACAAGCCAGTGATCGTGGGCGGCGATCCGACGCGGCGCGGCGTCGTCTCGACCTGCAGCTACGAGGCCCGTGCGTACGGCGTACGTTCCGCGATGGCCTCGGCGCGAGCTGCGCAGCTCTGTCCGCACGCGATCTGGGCCACACCCCATTTCGATCGCTACCACGAGATCTCTCAGGCGGTCCTAGCGATATTCCGAGAACAGACTCCGCTGGTCCAACCGGTCTCAATCGACGAGGCATTTCTCGATGTGACACCGGGGCGGTTTGGCGAAGAACACCCTGTCACCGTCGCGCGACGTATCAGGGCCCGCATCGCGGAGCTGGGTGTGACCGCATCGGTGGGCATCGCGAGTTCCAAGACCGTCGCCAAGATCGCGTCTGACTTCGACAAGCCCGACGGACTGACCATCGTCTGCCCCGGCGACGAACGTGCCTTCCTCGCCCCACTCCCCGTCCGCGACATGAGCGGCATCGGTCCCAAGACAGCCGAACGTCTGCACGCTCTCGGCATACGAACGCTTGGGGATCTTGCAGCCCTCGACGACGCCACCGCGCGAGAAGTTCTGGGGTCACATGGTCCCGGGCTCGCACTGCGTGCGCGCGGCACCGACGAGAGGGATGTCCGCGACAACGACCCGGTGAAGTCCGTCTCAAACGAGCGGACCTTCTCGGTCGATGTCCGTCAGCCCTCAGAGATAGACGTCGCGTTGGACCGCTTGACGGAGAAGGTTGGCCAACGTCTTCGCCGCAAGGCGCTGGCGGGCAGGACCGTCACGGTGAAGCTGCGCTTCTCGGACCTCTCCTACCGGACGGTGCGCAAGTCCTTGGCTGCTGCGACCAATGACGAGCACGTCTTCGGCCCTGTGGCCCGGCAGCTGGTGCGTGAGGCGTGGACTCCGGGTGTGGGGCTGCGACTCCTTGGCGTGGGCGTCTCCGGCTTCCAGGAACGGGCCGAGCAGCTCGATCTTCTAGGCGAGCTCGATGGCGCGCCGGCACAACCCTCAGCCGGCCGAGAAGACCTGGTGCGCGGCATCGATGCCGTTCGCGAGAAGTTCGGCGACGGAGCGTTGAAGTTCGGGCGCGAGCTCAAGGTCCCGCCTGACACCGGCACGCCGCGACGGGACTAGGTCCGTCCCTCCCCCCACCCTGCGCGCTCCTCTGCTGCGATCGCCACCTCGCTCCACGACTCCTCCTCGGGCGCCCCAGCACCGCCAAGTGACGGCCCCATGGGCCCGCTGGGCACCCCGCGCCGCATCCGCACCGGAGAGCCACTCGCTGTGCGCACCACGTAGGGCTTGATGTCGTTGGCGACGATCGCCAGCCCTCTCTCACAGTTGTTCTGCAACGTACCGTCGATGAGATAGGCCCGGTGCTTCACGATCACATCGCCCGCACGGGCAAGCGTGTCCGAGAAGACCACGACGTCGAGCAGCCCCGTGGGGTCCTCGAGCGTGAGGAAGCAGGTGCGCTTGCCCGAACGCGTCCGAGGGGTCTGCGCCCGTTCTCTCACCCCGCAGACACGCACTCGTGAACGGTCGGGCAGCTCGCGTAGGTCGCGCGCCCACGTTACGCCGCGCGCGATCAGATCGGCGGTCGCGAGCGCGAGTGGATGATCGGTGAGCGACAACCCCACGAGCTCGAGCTCCGCCGACAAACGCCGAGCCGGACTCCAGCCGCTCACATGGCTCGCGTCCTCGGCGGGACGCACTGGCGCGGGGGCAAGGCACAACACGTCATCACCGGCGCTCCCTTCGCGGGCGAGTACCGCTTTGACCTCGGGCAGCAACGCGAGCAACTCATCGCGCGTGGGTGGACGATCGGCCTCGGTGATACCCAGACCGTCGAGCGCGCCGATGCGGATGAGCGACTCTGTCGCCGAGACCTCGGCTCGAGTTCGCCGCAGGAAGTCCGTGAGATCGCAAAACGGGCGCACCGTGCGCTCTCGCGGAATCTCTTCGAGTAAGCGCGCGGTCATCCGGTGGACGTCTCTGAGGCCCACCCGGATGGCAGTTCCGGCCTCCTCAACCGTGTAGCGCGCCTCGCTCGCATTGATGTGCGGGGGCAGGATACGGATGCCATGTCGTCGGGCGTCGTTGACCACCAGCCGCGGCGTGTAGAACCCCATGGGCTCGTTGTTCAGAATCGCGGTCGCGAACTCGCCCGGGTAGTAGGTACGCAGCCACGCCGTCGCATAGCTCACCACCGCGAAACACGCCGCGTGCGCCTTGTTGAAGCCGTATGCCGCGAACCCTTCGAGTTGCCGGAATACTTCTGCGGCGACCTCAGCGTCCACGCCACGGGCCAGCGCGCGCTCGAGGAAGTGACCACGGATGCGCTCCATCTCTTCTCGGCTGCGCCCCTTGGTCATCGCACGGCGAAGTGAGTCGGCCTCCGCCAGACCGAAGCCGGCGACCGCGCGTGCCACGAGCAGTACCTGCTCCTGGTAGACGATCACGCCGTAGGTGTCACCCAGAACCGCCCGCATTCCCTCGTGCGGCACGCTCACCGGCTCCAGCCCATGCCGGCGCCGAATGAACGGCACGATCATCTCGGCCTCTAGAGGACCGGGCCTGAACAGCGATATCTGCGCGATGATGTCTTCGAATCGGCTGGGCTTCAGACGTGTTGAGAGGTTGCGCTGCCCGCTCGATTCGAGCTGGAACATCCCCACGGTGTCTGCCGAGGAGACCTGCTCGTAAACGCGCGGATCGTCCGGCACGAGATCGAACGGTTCCGGCACCGCATCTTCGCCCACGCGCGCACGGGCCAGTTCGACCGCCTCGCTGATCGCCGAGTGAGTCCGAAGCCCCAGAATGTCCATCTTCACGAGCCCGAGGACCTCGATGTCGTCTTTGTCGTACTGCGAGACCACCGTGCCCTTGGCCGCCCACTGCAGCGGCATCCAGCTCGCCACCGGCTCACGCGTGATGATGAAGCCGCCTAGGTGCGTGCCCAGGTGCGTGGGCGTGTGGTCGAGCTGCTCAGCAATCTCGAGTATGGGTGTATAGCGCGGGTCGTGCAGCGGGTGGTCGCGGCATTCCGGATAACTTTCCAGCACCTCGCGGATCTTACGTGCGCTCACCCACGGCAGATGGCGCGAAAGTGAGTTGACCTCGGCGATGGGCAGCCCGAACGCGCGTGCCGCGATACGCACCGCACTGCGCGCGGTCGTGGTGTTCACGGTCGCCACCATCGCGACATGCTCGTGCCCGAACCGCCGGTAGATGAAATCGATGATCTCGTCTCGGCGCGCCGAGTCGAAGTCCACATCGATGTCGGGCATCTGGCGGCGTTCAGGGTTCAAGAACCGCTCGAAGAGCAGGTCGTGCCGCACGGGATCGGCGTCGGTGATGCCCAGCGCATAGCTCACGATACTGTCGCCCGCACTCCCCCGCCCGCTGCACCGGATTCCCGAGCGTTTCGCGAAGTCCACAATCTCTTTGACCACGAGAAAGTACTCGGGGAAGCCCATCTGGTCGATCAGCGCGAGCTCGTGCTGTAGCCGCCGAATCGCCTCCGGCGTCATGGGTCGATAGCGGTGCTCGAGTCCGCGCCACGACTCCTTCGCGAGCACCGAATACGGCGTCTCGCCTGCTGGTATATCCGCTCCCGGGAAGTGGAATTCCCCCAACGGAAGCTCGAACCCGGCACAACGCGCCGCGATCTCGAGTGTCGCATCACACGCCCTCTCGATTCCCGAGAAGAGCTCACGCATCGCAGACGCAGGCTTCAACCACAGCTCACCGTTGGGACGGTCGTAGGGCCCCGGAAGCGCCATGCGCGCGCCAGCCGCCGAGAGCACGTCGTGGAGCCGGTGATCACGGGCACGAAGGTAGTGCACATCATTGGTGGCAACCACCGGCAGACCCAGGTCATCGGCCACCCGCACAAGGCCACTGATGACCCGAGGCGCATGCACGGTGAGCGTGTGTACGAGCTCGACGTAGAAACTTCCCGGCTCGAAACAGTCCGAGAGCCGTGCGATCGCTGCGCTCGCACGCCCCGCATGTCCGGCCGCCACCGCTTGTGCCGCCTCACCGTTACCACACCCCGACAGGCCGATAAGCCCTCCCGAGAAGGTCTTGAGATCGTGCAGGTGGACGACACTCGGCACTTCAGCGCCCCGCAGGTGAGTACGGGAGAGCAGCCGGCACAGGTTGCGATAACCCTCGAAATCGCGGGCGAGCAGCGTCAGGTGGAACCCTGAGGCTGAAGCGCGTCCGAACCCCACGCTCGCTGGCGTCACAAGGCGTGCCTCGGGAGGCAGATCCGCCTCCCCGCCTGCCACCCCGGCTGTTTCGACCACCACCTCGCAGCCGACGAGGGGCATGATGCCCGCCGCCTTGCATGCAGTGTAGAACCGGATCGCCCCCGAGAGCCCCTGGTGGTCGGTGAGCGCCAGCGCCGGCATCTCGAGTTCAGCCGCGCGGGCGATAAGCCCTTCGATTGATGCGGCACCATCCATAAAACTGAACGGTGAATGAGTATGGAGGTGAACGAACCCCCCGGATGCAGCGCCCACCCGGCATCTAGTCCTGGATACCAGTGAGCAGCCAGCCGCCACGCGCACGATCGAATGCGAGGTCGTAGACGCCGCCTTGGGACAGCACCCGGAAGAAGCGACGCGAAACATGACGGCGCGGGTCCCACCAGCGACGTTCGGTCGCCCACACTTGAATCACGGCATCGACGATATAGCGCCTGTCCGAACGAGTGAACGATAGCGGGCACTGCCTATGTGCGTCCCATTCGACGCTGACCGATTCTTCCACTCGTTTGGTAGCACAGCCTCCGTCACTGCGCCCGATCTCTGAGGCCCTTACAATCCACGGGCTCCTGAGCAGTTCGACTATCACCGGGCGACGGGACCGCGTGCTATCGAACAGCTCAAGCGGTTGGCCGGCGGGTGTGGCGTCGTATCGTTTGATAGCAGCGTTACGGCCCACGACCCACCCTCCCCATACGCAGTGCCCTCTTTAAGGGCACCGATCCGACCCTGAGTATATCGAACATGTGTTCGATTCTTCAAGGACCAGTTTATGGGAAAGGGGTTTCTAGGAGGGTTCCACCATCACGAACCGCGCGACCTCACGGGCGAGCGCTCGGGACTTCCCTGCGATACGGACCGTAAGAGGGCCGGCGAACGGCTCGGCGCTCATCACTTCGACCTGAACACCAGGACGCATGCCGATATCCCCAAGGTAACCCAAAACCTCTTCGTCCTCCGCCACGCGCAGCACCGTCACCACTCCGCCGGGCTCAACGAGATCCAGACTCGTCCCTCCAATGGCCGCTACGGAACCATCAGCCAACGGGATGGGATGGCCGTGGGGACAGACAGTGGGATCGCCCAAGTAGCGCTCGAGAGCCTCAAGTACCCTCGGAGACAGAGCATGCTCGAGAAGGCACGCCTCCTCGTGGGCCGCCTCCCAGTCCAGACCCAGAGTATCCACCAGAAACCTCTCAGCGATCCGGTGCCTGCGGACGATATCGACAGAACGCGTAACGCCCTCAGGGGTGAGCACGACACTCGTTCCATCACGCGTCACCAGCCCGTGGGCCTCAAGCCGCTTGAGTGTGGCGGTAACAGTGGGTCCTGAGACTCCGATCGCATCCGCAATCTGAGTTGGCCGCGCCGGCCCTTCCTGAGACAGTTTATAGATCGCCTCAAGGTACTCTTCGAGCGTTGGAGTAGGCATCCGAAGCGTCCCTTTCGGCGATGATCGCAAGGCTTTCGAAGAAACGATACCATGCCACGAGTCCGTGTCGACCTCACGTCAAGAGCGCTCAAGACCGCTTAACCGTTCGTCTTACCAACATTACCTTTCGCGTGTCCCAATATTCCTTTCATCAGCTATTTCGACAATTTCCAAGAAACGCGTTGACACCCTCAGGGAGCATGGGTACAGTACATCTTGTCCCGAGAAGTCGGACGCAGCAGGACTCCGGAAGACGGTGTACCAGTAGCCACCGGAGAGTCACCCTAGTGACATCGGCACAACCGCGAGGTGGCCGAAGAATCGAAGGGGCTCGATGGAGGGAAACCCCGCAAGGGGGCGGTTCGTAAGGGCCGCGGGAAGCCGACTCGAGTAGGAGACCTCGCGGGCGAGGTTTCTCGGGACACCTCTATGCCCAGACCCCTCACGCTCAGGGGCGATACACCAGTCGGGCTATCGGAGACTCCCACACAACGACTTCAACGACCCGTACACGCGAATCGACCGTCTCCTGAAGCTTCTCGCAGATCACCCGCGCGAGATTCTCGGCCGTCGGGCTCAGCGCGTCGAACGGCGTCACGTCGTTGATGAGCACATGATCATACTGGGAAAGCACCGAAGACAGGTCCTCTTTCAGCGTCTTGAAATCGTAGACGATGCCGATTTCGTCGAGTTCTGATCCCGCGACCGTGACTTCGACGTCCCAGGTATGCCCGTGGAGGTTGCGGCACTCCCCCGGATACCCATAGAGGTGATGGGCAGCATCGAAGTGCCCTTTGACGGTAAGCTCGTACGTGCCCATCTCAACCTCCTAGAACAGCGACTCATCCGGTCGGCCAAAGACCTGCTCGATGATCTCATCACCGACGCCGTCTATCTCCACCACCTTGTGCCGCGCACCGCCTCCACGAACGACCTTGATCGTGGACTTGGCAACGCCGAGTGACGTCGCGAGGGTGCGGCAGACGGCAGCGTTGGCCTTGCCGTCTTCAGGCGGCGACGTGACCCTGACCGAGAGCTCTGAACCGCGCCAGCCTGCAACCTCGTCTCGACCCGACCGGGGTGTGACGTGGACGGCTATCCGGGCCATGAGTCTAGTCGATCTCCTCGATGTCGACCGTGTCCTCGCGCTCACCGAACACGTCGAAGCTCGGCATGGTGAACTCCTTGGGGTTCACCAGCTCCACGTCGTCAGGTAGCTCAGGCGCCTCGATCTCGCCGAGAGATACCGCCTGCACGAAACCTGAGGCTGGCGGCTCGGATGTCTCGCCCGTCATGTCGAACGGTGCGGTAGCCTGCGGGGCAGGCGCCACAGCTGGAGATGCGCTCGGAGCGCGCACCGACGCCTCGGGCCTGACCTGAACGTCTCCCACGAAGCCGTCGTCGGTCTCGCCAAGAAGCACCGTGACGTCGTCGGGAAGCGCTACTTCATTGACGGAGCGCTGGTGCTGTTCGAGCAGGGTCTTGAAGCGACCGCGGAACTCCTCCTCGGCCTGCTTGATCCTGATCAGCTCGGCCGCGATCTGCTGCTTCTTGGCCAGCGCGTTGTGGATGATCTCCTTGGCGCGAATCTCCGCGTCGTGAATCACCGAATCCGCTTCAGTACGGGCACGAGAGCGCATGTCCTCGCCAGCAGACTGAGCCGCGATGATTGCGCTGTTGACCGCGCTCTCCTTCACCTGGAAGTCGCGAAGCTGCTGGTTCGCGGAGTCAAGCCGCTCATTCAGATCGATGTTCTCCTTGAACAGTCGCTCGAGCTCGTCTGCGACCTCATCGAGGAACTGATCGACCTCATCTTCCGCATAGCCACGCAGAGAATGGCGGAACTCCTTGTGGTGGATGTCTAGTGGCGTGAGCTTCATGAACAGTTCCTTCCCCTTCGGGCGGTTGGACCCGACGGCCTACTAGAAGCGCAGTACCTGCGCAATGATCTGTGTCAGAACCTGAAGAACCAGTATCGCGACGATCGGTGAGATATCAAGTGCCCCCATGGGCGGGATGATCCGCCTGAAGATGTTCAGGTACGGCTCCACGATGGAAGAGAGTACCCGGTGAATCTCCAGGAAGACGCCCGAAATCGGAAACCACGACATCAGCACGTACGCGATGATAAGCCAGATGTAGAACTGAACGACTTGGAAGATGATACTTGCAATCATTAGGACTACGACCCCAGTTCCCTGGAACGACGGACCGCAGCGGACACGGCTTCAGCAAATGCAGCGCGAACTGCGCGATCCTCAAGTACGTTGATTGCCGCGATAGTGGTTCCCCCCGGGCTTGAGACACCGTCAATGAGCGCCTCCGGGTGCATCCCCGTCTCCTCAAGCATCTTGGCCGTCCCAAGCATCGTCTGGACCGCAAGCGCTTGCGCCGTGTCGCGTGTCAAGCCTTGGGCAACGCCCGCTCGGGCCAGTGCGTCAACGACAAGCGCAAAATAGGCAGGGCCGGATCCTGAGATCGCGGTACCGGCATCCTGCGCGGACTCAGGCACAACGATCGCACGACCGACAGCCGAGAACAGCCCTGCAACGGTCTGGATCTGCTCGTCAGAGACCGAGCTGCCCCCGCTGACGATTGCCATGCCCTCCCGAACCATCACTGGGGTGTTGGGCATGACCCGAACAACCGACGAGCCCTCAGGAAGAAACGATTCTAGCCGAGCGCAAGTGATTCCGGCAGCGATAGAGACCAGAACCGCACGCGCTAGTGCCTGCGAGAGTCCCTTCACGACCTGGTCGACCGCCTGGGGCTTCACCGCCAAGATGACCATATCTGCATCGCCAAGGGCCTGTATGCCGTCGGAAACCACCCCGACCGAGTATCGGCTCGCGAGTTCGTCGCGACGGGCGCCAACGGGCTCGGCGATGGTGATGCGATCCGCTGGGACTGTTCCGCTGGCCAGAAGGCCAGAGACTATCGCCTCGCCCATCTTGCCGCCGCCGATGACCGCAAGGCGACCGCTGAACCGGTTCGGTGTCGTCATCATCTCACCCTCGAAGTCAGCGTCTACTCGGCAGGGAACATGCCGCTGCTCTGCAGGCGGCGGCGCTCTGAATCCGAAACCTGCACGTTGGCAGGCGTGAGCATGAATACCTTGTCGGAAACCTTCTGCAGACCGCCGTCGAGGCCGTAGGTCAGCCCCGAACTGAAGTCGATCAACCGCTTGGACAGATCAGGCTTGGTCATGACCAGATTGAGAATGACCGGAGTGCCCTGCTTGAACTTGTCCGCGATTGACTGAGCCTCTGCGTAGCTCTTCGGCTCGACTATGTGCATCTTCACCTGTGCCGAGGAGCCCGGAGACGGAACACTGCGCAGCGACGGTCCCTCTGAGCCCCGGGCGCGCTCGAACTCCATACCACGGTCTACGCGCTTCACCGAGCCGGACCCAGCGCCCGACTCAAACTGGGATGCGAAGCTGGAGCGGCGCGAGGCGGGGTAGTCGTCCGATTCGTCGTCGGCCGCCTCAGCGGGATACTCGTCGTCGTCGTAGTACTCTTCGTCGTCCCACTCGTCCTCGAGCCCGAGACGAACCTTCATTCGATGCCACAGACCCACTGAATTCTCCCTTGAGATACGTGTCACCGGCCAAACAAGCCATGCCCGACCCGGATGATGGTGGCACCTTCTTCAACCGCCACCTGATAGTCACCGGTCATACCCATAGAAAGCTCGTCTAACTCTACACCATTAGGGGCCGACACTCGCAGCGAGTCCCGAAGCTCTCTTAGGGCGCGGAACACCTGCCGCGCCTCGTCGGGACGGCCCAGAGGCGCCATGGTCATCAGCCCACGAATGCGCACCCCTTCGAGCTCGAACGCCGACGCCAAAACGTCGTGGACCTCGCGGCCCGCGAAACCGTGCTTGGACTCCTCGCCGCTGATGTTGACCTGCAGCAAGACCGGCTGGACTACGCCCTGCACCTGCGCCTTGTGTGCAATGGCTAGTAGCAACTTGAGCGAGTCGACGCTGTGGATCAGATGGGCCCGGCCAACGACGTCCTTGACCTTGTTGGTCTGCAGAGTCCCGATGAAATGCCAGTTGGCCTGAGGAAACAGGCCATACTTGCCCAAGAACTCCTGAACTCGGTTCTCACCGAAGTCGACGATTCCTGCTGCGAGTGCGGCACCGACCTCTTCAAGCCCCACCGTCTTGGTGACGGCGACGATCCTGACCTCCGAAGGGTCCCTGCCAACCAGATCAGCGGCATCTTCGACGCGACGCCGAACCGCGGCGTAGCGCGCGGCGACCGGCGTCATCGGGGCTACACCCCGCCGGTCGCGCGTTCGCGCTCGCCGGTGATCAGATAGGCGATTCGCTCGCCGATATCCACAGCGTTGTCAGCGATGCGCTCAAGATACCGGCTGGCCAGAACCATCGAAGACGCCCATTCGATCTCCTCTTCCTCCTGCAGCCGGGCAAGCTCCCGGAAGAACTGCTTGTAGAGGTGGTCGATTGGCTCATCTAGCTCGGGGAGCTTGCGCGCCAGCTCCAGGTCCCGTGTCTCAAGCGCCTCGCGCGTCGCGTCGAGAACGCGATACACAAGATTGCCCTGCGCCTGAATCAGATCGTAGAGAGTCTGCGGCCCACGCCTGCCAGCGGTACGCCGCGTCGCCTTGGCGATGTTGACGGCAAGATCCGCCATACGCTCAAGGTGCATCACGATGAACACGAGCGACTGGAGAAGCCTCAGGTCACGAGCGACCGGAAACTGAGTGGCGATGGTCTCGAGCACGCGTTCCTCGACCGCCAAACACCGTTCATCAATGACGTCGTCGCCGTCAATCACCGTGACGGCGAGATCGACATCACCCGTGATCAATGACGTCACCGAAGAACGTGTGGTCGCTGTCACCGCCACAACTATGTCAACGACCTCGGCATGCAGGTCTGTTAGTTCCTGATAGAACTGTTCACGCATAAGTACTCCTCAGTTGCATATCCGACTGCTCTGTCCCCCAGTATAAGCGCCCGGAGAGGCACCTGCTGTTACTTGGACGTAAAACCGTCCGGACCTAGCCGAAGCGCCCCGTTATGTAGTCCTCAGTACGCTTGTCGGTCGGGCTGGTAAAGATGTCGCTCGTGCGACCGAACTCGACCATCGCGGCCGGCTCACCGGCAAGCTCCTGGAGGAAGAACGCCGTGTAGTCGCTGACTCTCGCAGCCTGCTGCATGTTGTGCGTGACGATGACGATCGTGACCGTGTCCTTGAGTTCGGCCATCAGATCCTCGATCTTCTGCACTGATGTTGGGTCGATGGCCGAGCACGGCTCGTCCATCAGGAGCACTTCCGGCTCGACCGCCAGCACCCGTGCGATACACAGCCTCTGCTGCTGTCCACCGGACAGGGTGAGACCGCCACGGCCAAGGATGTCCTTGACCTCTTTCCACAGGTTGGCTCGCTTGAGTGACTCCTCTACGAGGCCGTCAAGATCGCTCTTCTTCTTGACGCCTTGCAGCCGAGGCCCATAGGCGACGTTGTCGTATATCGACTGAGGAAACGGGTTGGGCTGCTGGAAGATCATGCCCACGCGTCTGCGAAGATCGACCGGATCGACTCCCTGACCGTAGATGTCCGCGCCATCGAGCAACATGGTGCCCTCGACGCGCGTCCCCGGGATAAGGTCGTTCATGCGGTTCATGCACCTGAGGAATGTGGACTTGCCACAACCAGAAGGACCGATGAACGCAGTGACCGCCTTCTTCCGGATTTCCACCGAGATACCTGTCAGCGCGTTGAAATCGCTGTACCAGAAGTTGAGCCCTCGGACGGAGATCTTGACATCGCCGGGTTCGGAATGTGGCAGGTTGTGATGGAAGCTGGTGGCCTGAACGGGCGTCATCGTGTCTACACCTTCCGATATCGCTTGAGAATCCAGCGGGCACTCAGGTTGAATCCGAGAATCATGAGCATGAGCAGCAACGCCGTGCCGTACGCGGCGGGAAGGTTGATCCCCTCAACGGCGAGCAAGTACAGATGCACGGTCATAGGACGTCCGGATTCCAGCGGCGAGATCGGCAGCCAGATCGCCTGTCCCATGGTGTAGAACACCACGGCGGTTTCCCCAACGGCCCGACCGGTAGCTAGGACGATGCCGGTAATGACACGAGGCGCGGCAGCCGGCAAGACGACCTTGCTGACCGTCTGCCACTTGGTGGCACCCATTCCGTAGCTGCCCCACCTGATATACCTCGGGACCGAACGAATCGCTTCCTCAGTGGCCCGCATCACTATCGGCAGCATGAGCAGGGAAAGAGCAAGAGAGGCCGAGAGCATCGAGAGGCCGAATCCCATAGCCTCAACGAAGAGTGCGAACCCGAAAAGGCCCATGACGATGGACGGCACACTTGCCAGCGAGTCCGCCGCGAACCTGATGATCGAGACGATTCGCCCCTGGTGTGCGTACTCGGCCAGATACACCGCTGCCAACACCGCGACAGGGGTGCAGATCAGCATGGACAGTATCGTCACATAGAGCGTCGAAACGATGGTCGGCCACACCCCGCCCTCGGAGTTCACCCCGTGGGGCCACGTGAAGATGAACGCCGGCGACAGCACTCGGACTCCATTGACGAACACGTAGATGATGATTGCCCCCAGCACGGCCACCGTTATGCCGGCTGCAACCCAGAGCACTGCGACGGCGATGTTGTTCGTTATCCGTTTGTCCATCGTGTCAGTCCCTCAACCTAGACAGAAGACGAACCATCAGTACCAATGCCATCGAGATCACGAACAGAATGGCTGCCATGCCGAACAGTGCCGTTCGATGCGTGCCGGTCGAGTAGCCCATATCCATGACGATCTGGCTCGTGAGCGTGGAGACCGGCTCGCCCACACCTGCGAAGAACTGTGGCGCATTGCCGACAAGCATGAGAACCGCCATCGTCTCACCGATTGCGCGTCCCATCCCAAGAATGATTGCGTCGATGATGCCGATCTTGGCCGCTGGCACCACGACCTTGTAGATGGTCTGCCACTGTGTCGCGCCCATGGCGTAGCTCGCCTCGCGTATGCCCATGGGAATTGAGCGCAAGGCATCCTCGGAGAGTGCGGCGATAGTGGGAACAATCATGATCGCCAACACGATCCACGCAGTTAACGGGCCGAATCCCACTGAACCGGTCAACTCACCGATGAGGGGCCGAAGCAATACCACGCCAAAGAACCCATAGACCACTGACGGGATTCCCGCGAGCAGCTCAACGGCCGGTCGGACGAAGGAACGGATACGGGGTGTCGCGATCTCCGAAAGGAAGACAGCCGTGCCGACGGCAAGCGGCGTGCCCAGAGCAAGAGCACCCAGCGTAACCACAAAAGACCCCTGAATAAGCGCAAGGATTCCAAAAGAGCCATCCGATGGCGCCCACACCGTGCCGAAGAGGAAGTCGCCGAACCCCACCTCGCCCAGAATGGGCCACGCCTTCCAGCCGACGAAGGCGAAGATCAGCGCGACACCAAGAACCGCTACGAACGCACAGGAGAAGAACAGGGCCGCGAGCAACCACTCCTTGACCTGGGTTTCGCGCGAAACCAGGGTCAACTCACTCTTCGAGGCAGCTGGGTTCTGAACAGACATCAACGGCCGTCCCTGTCGCTCACCGGGACGAAGCCCGCATCAACGACAACGCCCTGCTGGACCTTGTCGGACAGCACGTATTCGATGAACTTCGCAGTGAGCCCCGTGGGCTCACCCTTCGTGAAGAAGTGAAGTGTCCGAGCAATTGGGTACTTCTTGCTCGTGACTGTCGCCTTCGTAGGCTCGACCCCGTCGACCGGCAGCGCCTTCACCGGCAAAGAACCGAACCTGGGTGCCACGAAACCGACGGAGATATAGCCGATGGCCCCAGGAGCTCGAGCAACGACGTCGCGAACCTGTCCTGTTCCCGGAAGAACCACGGCCGACCGATCAAACTTCGCGTCGTCGGTCATGACGATCTTCTTGAACGCCTCCCGCGTACCAGACGCCTCATCACGATTCACCAGGTCGATGTCACGGTCCTCGCCACCCAACTGCTTCCAGTTGGACACCTCACCCGAGAAGATGGCGCGAAGCTGCTCGACTGTCAGGCCTGAGATCGGGTTGGAGGGGTTCACGATCACCGCGATTCCATCGAACGCGATGGGCGTGTCCACCAACCCCTTGCCCTCTTCCTCGGGCTTCAGGTCGCGCGATGAGCTGCCGATCTCGCTCGTGCCAGTCATGACAGCTTCGATCCCCGCCGACGACCCCTGACCCGAGACAAGAACGCTGGTGCCCGGGTTGGCCTTCTGATAGCCCTCAGCCGCCTGCTCGGCGATAGGCAGGATGGTCGTCGAGCCCGTCACGATCAGCTGTGTGGTCGAATCATGTCCACTCGAGCAGCCGGACAACAACCCGACACACACGAGAAACCCGGCTACGAGAGAATACACGCGAACGCGCCGTGTCGGCCCGTGAGGCCTGCCTCGGCGCGATACGAGTAGAACCGGTCGGTCATCTCGGCGGTACAGACCCCGAGACGTACGATGTTGCACGGGTCGACTCCTGCGGATTCTAAAGACGCGGCCACAACAAAGCCGAGATCGAGTCCACCCGATTCGGCCCGCGCAACTGTACCAAAGCCGTTGACGAAATGCGACATGATTTCATCGCTGACTTGATAGTGGCAGGGGCCGATGTGCGGCCCGATATAGGCACGAATACCGGACACGTCGGTCTGCACAATTGCGAGTGACGGCCCGGGCGCCGCGAGGATCACCGGTACGCAGTCAGCGAAGCACAGCAACATCGGTAGCTCGACCGCACGCGTCATCAGCGCGTCAGCAGCCGAAACAGGCGGTGACCCACCGTTGGCGTACGCACCGCGGCCAGCGTCACTCTCGCCCACCACGATGGTCGCCACGCCGTGCACCTGCTCGGCACTGACCATCTGGGAACGCAAGTGCTCCAGTCCCAGCGCGACAAGCAGTCGACGCCTGTTCTCGTCTACCGCCGCAGAGGCATCCCCCACGTGACCCGCGAGATTCAGACTGCCAAACGGAGTGGCGCTCACTCCACCTGTGCGCTCGGAGAAGCCCATGATGAATCCCAGCTCTCGGGCGCCTGGATCGGTCCAGATGCCGATGCCATCGGACTCCACGCGTTGCAAGCTTGGCGGCTTCCCGATCAACTCGCAGACGACCTCTCTCTGAGAATGTTGACGTGGTTCGATTAAGGGTACCAAGAACCACGAGTGCAGAACGGCACTCGCACATCATCGACCTGCGGGAGGGAACATGAACCAGATAGACTTGGGCAGAGCGCTCAAAGCGTTCTTCGACGACAAGGAATGGATTACCAAGACCCTCTGGGGATTCCTCTGGATACTGTTGGGTGTAACGGCACCTGCCGCCTACGGCGCCCAGGTCGACTACATAAAGGATGTGTCGGAGGGGACCGAGACCCTTCCCCTTTGGGACGATTTCGGTGGCAAGTGGGTCAAGGGCCTGCTGGTCATGGTCGCAGGATTCATCTACTTCCTGCCTGTCGTGGTAGTTGCGCTGATCCTCTTCGTCCCGGCCGCCATTGCGGCCATCGGAGGCAACGGCTCTGATTCCCTTGGTGCGCTGTTCGCAGGTGGTGCGTGCTTCTTCGGCTTGTTCGCAACCATCTATGTGATCGTGATGTCCGTGCTCTTCTCGTCAGCTGTCGTGAACTTCGCCATGAAGGGCAACTTCGGCGCTCTGTTCGAGTTCGGTGAGATCATGGGCAAAGTCCGCGGCGGGACGGGCTATTTCAACGCCTGGCTGTGGTCATTGGTCATCTCTCTGATCGGCGGCACGGTGTCAGGCGCCGTAGCATCGACGGTTGTCGGCGGTATCCTATCGCCTGCCATCGCCTACTTCATGCTCATGGCAAGCGGACATGTCTTCGGTCAGTGGGCAGCCGTGGCGTACGGACGGTCATCGGTCTCCCCCGGCACGACGCCTCCACCGACCGGCTACTCGATTCCCGCTCCACCAGCACCCCCGGCACCCCCAGCACCGTTCAGCTGATACGCACATGACATGAACGCGAGTCGGGCCCGCCCTTTCGGACGGGCCCGACTTGTCTGTGTCGGAAGAAGAATAGGACCCGGTGGCGACGAGGTCCCGCCGTCGTCGCCACCGGGTCCAAACCGAGAATCCTGCTAGAAGGAACGCTTCTTCAGAAACGCCGGGATATCGAGGTCGTCCTCCCCGATAGGCTCGAACGTGGGAACCGACAATGCGTTTGCGTCATCGTCAGCCAGTGCAGAGAACGACATGGTCTCCTGCTTGCGAACTCCATCGAAACCAGTGGCGATGACGGTGACTCGAATCTGGTCCATCATCGAGTCATCGATGACCGCTCCGAAGATGATGTTTGCATCGGGCGCCGCGGCAGCCGCAACAACCTCAGCCGCCTCGTTGACCTCAAACAGCCCCAAGTCGCTGCCACCGGAGATCGAAAGCAGCACGCCCTGCGCGCCCTGGATCGAAGACTCGAGCAGCGGACTGGAGATTGCGGCCTTCGCCGCCTCGTGGGCACGGCTGTCGCCTGACGCAAGTCCGATTCCCATAAGGGCGGAACCCGCGTTGGCCATGATCGTCCGGACGTCGGCGAAGTCGAGGTTGATCAAGCCCGGAACAGTAATCAGATCGGTGATGCCCTGCGTGCCCTGTCGAAGCACATCGTCTGCGATTCTGAACGCGTCCAGTATCGATGTCTTCTTCTCGGCCACCTGAAGCAAGCGATCGTTGGGAATTATGATGAGCGTGTCCACGACCTCGCGCAGACGCTTGATTCCCTCGTCCGCCTGAAGTGCACGCTTGCGGCCCTCGAAAGCGAACGGACGAGTGACGACTCCTACCGTCAGCGCGCCAATCTCCTCTTTCGCGATCTGAGCGATCACGGGCGCTGCACCAGTACCGGTGCCACCACCCTCGCCAGCGGTGATGAAGACCATGTCCGCGCCCTGGAGCGCCTCTTTGATCTCACCGCGGTTCTCCTCGGCCGCCTGGAATCCAACGTCCGGATCGGCGCCCGCCCCAAGTCCCTTTGTGAGATTGACCCCGACATGGACCTTGTAGTCCGCGTCAGACATCAGCAGCGCCTGGGCATCGGTGTTCACTGCGATGAACTCCACACCCTTGACACCGGCCTCGACCATGCGATTCACGGCGTTGGTACCGCCACCGCCAATCCCTACGACCTTGATTACTGCTAGATAGTTCGCGCCCGTGTCGAGCATATGGTGCCTCCCCGTAACAACGGTCAGATGAGCTACCCTCAACCTCTAGTTTACCGTTAGACATCAACTTGAACACTCAATCTTCGCACAAACCTTACCCATTGTGCAAGTATCTTCTTTGAGTTCTCGTTGAAGTCGGGATCTGGCGTACAAACTGGCTGCTCACAGGGTGTGTCTACCGAACTATTTGGGCGCGCCAAGCCCCCGCCAGATGGGACTCTCGACAACCCTCACGTTGATGTAGACGACCTCACCCTTCTTCTTCTGCAGGATCTGCCTCACGATTCGGTCCTTGGCCACAAGTTGAGAGGCGTCACCGATGAATACCTCGACGTCGTCATCGGTGATGAGCGCGGTCTTGTCGATTGTTGGTGCAGACAGGACCGTGGTCATGCCTCTCAGCTCTGGACTGATTCCCGCTACGATCTTCAGAGCATTGAGCAGTTCCTTCGAGCTGGTGCGTCTACCGGCGGTGGGGACGACTCCGGGGATGTCCCTGATCACAATCATCCCCTTGTCCCGGGTCGTGCGCTTGCCCAGCCAGTAGCCGTCGCCCGAGATCACCCAGACATTGGTACCACCCGCGTCCACGATTGCTGCCGACCGGCGCTCCTCCACGACTAGCCGCAATGTCCCGGGAAACCGCTTCTCGACCCTCGCGCTTCCAATCCAGGGATCGCTCTGGAGGCGCGCCACTATCTTTCCACTCGGCACCCGTACCAACGTGGCGTCAGATGGAACCTGTGCGAGTGCGACCACCGTCGCCTTATCGAGATGCTTCAACCCCGAGACTTCAATCGTGCGTATGGGAAGGATGGGAGCGCGATAGATAGCGACAATTCCCCAAGCGACCAGCAGCACCGCGACCAGGCCAACAGCGTAGAGTGCGCCGCGCTTCAGCCTGATCGAGCGTTGTCTCCGTTCACGCTCCAGCTTCTTGGAGGCGGAAACCTGGCGAGCCTGTTTGGACGTACGACTCTGACCTGCCTGGGGCGATCTTGCACCAGGGCGCGACTGTCGAGGCGTCAGCCTACGTTCAGCTTCAACCTGAGGTTGATTCTGTTTGTACCGGACACGTACTGTCTCATCGGCGCCGATCACAACTCGCTTACGCGAGCCCGAACGACCCGAGGAACCGTACTTCCGGCCTGAGTTCGATACCATACCCATCCTCTACCGCACTGCGTATGTGGCCAATCAGTGCGACGACATCGCTGGCCGTGGCATCCCCCGAGTTGACGATGAAGTTTGCGTGAACTTCGGATACCGTGGCGCCACCGATACTGTAGCCCTTGAGACCGAGTTCTTCGATGAGCCGGCCCGCAGAGTCACCTTCTGGATTGACGAACACGCTACCTGCGTTGGGCACCCCGAGGGGCTGCGACCGACGGCGGCGGCGGAGGTTCGCCTCCATCACGCGCCGTATCTGCTGAATATCTCCTGGCCCGAGCCTGAGGGAGGCCTCGACGATGACCCCTCGCTTGGGCAGATCTGTCCGCCGGTACTCCCAACGAATCTCGGAGCCACCCAATGCGACCAAACCCTCGCCGGGGACCAGGAGTGTGACCGACTCGACGATACCGCCTATCCACGCTTCGCGTGATCCGGCGTTCATGGCGAGCGCCCCGCCAAGCGTGCCGGGGATGCCCACGGCGAACTCCATCCCTGTCATCCCCCGGCGAAACGCCTCCTGCACGATAACCGCGAGGACGCTGCCCGCTCCGGCACGCACGTGTGAACCATCAACCGTGCGGTTCTTGAACTGACTGCCCAAGACTATCACGGCACCGTCGTAGCCCTCGTCCGCAACCAGCACGTTGCTTCCTTTGCCTAAGACGGTCCATTCCACCTCCTCCTCCTGGAGGATGTCGACAGTGGCACTCAGATCAGAGATTGTGTCACAGACCACGAACAGCGCGGCGGGACCACCGATACGATAGGTGGTATGAGCAGACATGCGCTCATCTTGGCGAACGTGGCTCGACAGTGCCGCCGAGAGCCGCTCGTATGCGGAAGAGACGGCCACTAGGGTGAGACCTGACCGATCTTGTCGTTGAGTGCATCGAGCAGCTCCGGACCCAGCGTGGTGACGTCGCCCGCACCCATTGTCATCACCAGATCACCAGAGTGCACCACGCTGAGGAGGTAGGGCACGATATCGGCCCGGTGCGGCAAGTAGGCCGCGCGCGTCCGAGGTCGACGTCTCAGGGTCGAATCGAGCAGGGTCTTGCCTGTCACTCCGGGAATCGGCGCCTCGCCCGCACTGTAGACATCCATCAGAACAACCCTATCCGCGTGTTCGAACGAATCGCCGAAATCGGCAGAAAACGCGGCCGTTCGACTGTAGCGGTGTGGCTGAAACACCGCCCACACCCGCGAGAAGTCCAGTTCCGCCGCCGCCTTGAGCGTCGCCCTGACTTCAGTCGGGTGGTGGGCATAGTCGTCCACGACGGTAACACCAGCCGCACTGCCGATGTGATCGAACCGGCGTCGCACTCCAGAAAACGTCGCCAGTGCGGTCGCTGCGCGCCCAAGGTCCAACTGAAGCGCGTAGGCCGTCGCCAATGCGGCGGCAGAGTTCGAGACCATGTGTAACCCGGGTATGCTCGTGGCGCACGCGATCACTGAGCCGTCCTCGAGTTCGACTGTGAACTCGTGCCCCTCGCCCAGACGCCGCCCAGCGGCGCAGCGCACATCGCACGAGGGGGCGAATCCGTAAGTCAGGACTGCACGACCGCTCTCACGTGCCAGCTCAACGAGTCTTGCGTCGTCTCCGCACACCACTAGGACACCGTCGTCGGGCGTTCGTGCCATGAACTCCGCGAAAGTACGCTCGATCTCGGCCAGCGAGCCATAGTGGTCCAGATGATCTGCCTCGATGTTGGTGACGACGGCCACATCCGGCGTCAGATAGACGAAAGACCCGTCACTCTCATCGGCTTCTACAACGAAATGCCTCCCCGACCCGTTGGCGGCGTTGGTGTCGAATCCATCCACCTCGCCTCCTATCAGGAATGTGGGGTCGAGCTCCATGCGGGAGAGCATGGTCGCTATCATCGACGAGGTGGAGGTCTTTCCATGGGTGCCGGCAACGGCAACAGTCATGCGATTCTCGGCAAGATTGGCAAGCATCTTTGCCCGAGGCCAGACTTCGATACCGCGCCGGCGGGCCTCGGTCAACTCCGGGTTGCGCTCGGGGATAGCCGTCGACACGACCACCACCTCGGGATCTCCCAGATGGTCCGCGTCATGACCGATACGCACAGGAACACCGGCCTCCACAAGCGCGCGCGAGTACCGAGACTCCCTGAGGTCACTGCCGGTGATCGCGATTCCGCGTGCGTTGAGCACAAGTGCAATGCCGCTCATGCCAGCCCCACCGACACCTATGAAGTGCGCGTACGTCTTCTCAGGCACTATCACTCAATTCCCTCGGATTCTCAGGGCGCAGGGCCGCTTCGCGGCAGAGCGCGACCACTCGCCGGGCCGCATCCGGCCTGCCCAACGCCTTCGATGCGGCAGACATGGTAGCACGTGATGACGCGTCTTCAAGCAGTGCAAGCAGCTCGTCCCCAAGCAAGTCACCGTCGAGCTCGGCATCGGGTACGAGCCGCGCCGCGCCGTGTAGCACCATCGTCGCGGCGTTGCGTGTCTGGTGGTCCTCGGTCGCATAGGGATACGGAACCAGCACGGCCGGGGCACCCAACGCGGTTATCTCGGCAATCGACGTCGCACCAGCACGCGCAAGGACCACATCGCTCGCCGCTATCGCACCACCCATGTCCTCACAGTAGTCTACTATCCGCCATCTTCCATCCGCGTTCCCGCCAGCGGCATTCAGCAGATCTCCGACCGACTCGAACTCAGCCGGCCCGGTCACTTGCACGACCACAAGGTCATCAAGCGCCATGAGCCGGTCTCGGATGCCGACCAGAGCCGTGTTGATGTGTCGGGCCCCTCGACTGCCACCGAAGACCAAGAGGAGCCGCGCCTCGCTATCGATCCCAAGCGCATGCCGGCCCGCCGCACGCGTAGAGGCAAGTACCGCTGCGCGCACAGGGTTCCCCACAAGGACGACACGCTCGGGGTGCCTGAGTAGCGGCGCGGACTCTTCGTAGGTCACTCCGACCGAGCGGGCCCAACGGGAGAGAATGCGATTCGCCAGACCCGGAACGGAGTTCTGCTCCAACAAGACCAGCGGCACGCCGCGAGCCACTGCGGCCAGTCCCACCGGAATGGACACGTAACCGCCGAAACCTACGACAACATCAGGCCGCCGCTCGCCCATCCAGCGCCACGCCCGAACGGCGGATACCAGTATGAGCACCGTCGATGTCAGAAGTGTCCACGGACGTGACCGGTTGAATCCTGCAGCCTGCAAAGAGCGGAACGCGACACCGGCCTCAGGCACCAGTCTGGACTCAAGCCCGTTGGGCGTACCTACGAACTCGACCTCGTCATGCTCCTCGGCGAGTCGTCCTGCCACCGTCAATGCCGGATAGACGTGGCCTGCGGTTCCCCCGCCGCTCATCAGTACTCTCAAATCGTGTCTCCTTGGACTTCGCGCGCGGGCGCACTGCACGAGGTACGAGCATCCCATACTCGGACACCGATAGCAGCAGACCGACGCCGATCATCGTCACCAGCATAGAGGAGCCACCGTAGCTCAGGAACGGAAGCGGTTTGCCGGTGACCGGCATAAGACCGGTAACCGCCGCCATGTTCAGCACTGCCTGGAAGGAGATCATCCCGGTCACGCCACCGGCCACCAGGCGGCCGTATGGGTCGCGCGCCCCGGTCGCTATCTTGAACCCGGCCCATGCGAACATCGCGAAAGCCGCAACAACCAGAAGTGTCCCGATGAGACCGGTTTCCTCGCCGATGATCGCGAGTATGAAGTCGGTATACGCCTCGGGCAGGTAGAAGAACTTTTGCCGGGACAGTCCCAGCCCGACTCCGTCCAGTCCACCACTGCCAAAGGCGAGCAACGCCTGTACGCTCTGGTAGCCTTTGTCGCTTGCGTTGGCCCATGGATCGAGGAACCCAACAACACGTTCCATCCGATAGTCGGAGCGAGTCACGAACAGTACCGCAACCGGGAGAGCGATTGCGAGGGCGCCGAAGATCCACCGCAGTTGCATCCCTGCCAGAATCAGAACGACCGCCACCGCGGCCACGAGTGTCACCGTCGTACCCATGTCCGGCTGCTTGATGATGAACGCCGAAGGCACCAGTGTCGCAATCGCCGCCCGGATAGCGAACGTCCTCGTGTCCATCCTGCCACGGTTCCACTCAACAGCTAGCCCAGCCACCAGCAGGACACACGCGACTTTCGCCAGCTCAGACGGCTGCAGATTCATGATTCCCAGGGGGATCCAGCGTTGCGCCCCGTGACTCGCGAGACCAATGACCAGAACGACCGACAGAAGCGCGATACAAGCGCTCCAGATCATCCACGCCCTGTCCTTGAGAACCCGATAGTCGATGCGTGCGACGAGCATCGCGATACCCCAGCCGCCCACCGCGAAGAGCGCCTGCCGTACCAGATAGAACCAGTCAGAGCCCTCTTTGACGCTCGCAGTGATCGATGAAGCTGAGTAGACCATGACGAGCCCCAGCGCGAGCAACAGCAAGGCCGTGCCCAACAGGAGGTACCGTGCAGCCACACCTCCCGCGTATTGTCTCCTTGGTCCACTCACCATTGGCCCTTCTGCGAGAGCGCTGCGACCATTGACTTGAATGCTCGGCCACGCTCCTCGTAATTCTCGAACTCGTCGAATGATGCACAACCCGGCGACAGCAGCACCGCATCCCCAGGCCGCGCTAGACCGTCAGCCAGACCTACCGCTTGTGCCAAGGTCGCACATGACTCGGGGCTTATGTCCATCCCGGAGAAAGCGCCAACAATCTCATCTCGGGCTTCTCCGAACACGATCACCGTGCGCGCGATACCGGCAGCCTGTGTCGCCAACGGACCGAAGTCGCTCCCTTTGCTTCGTCCACCCAGAAGAAGAATCAACGGCCTGCCCGAGAATGCCTCCATCGCTTTGGAGACCGCATCGGGATTGGTGGCCTTGCTGTCATTGAACCACTCGACGCCGGCAACCGAGCCAGCGGGCTCGAGCCGATGCTCGATAGGCTCAAAGCTGCTTAGACCATCACGCAGAGCCCCTGCAGAAACACCCATCGCATCAGCTGCAGCAGCAGCCGCCAACGCGTTGCTCACATTGTGTGATCCGAGAATCCCTAACGACTCGATAGGAATGAGATCGACGGGTGCTCCGGCAGGCTGGAGTCGCATCATTCCGTCCACCACCGATGCCCCGCCCTCAAACGACCGGAAGCGGCTCACGCGCACGATAGGGACTCGGCGCTCGACCAGCTCGGGAACCTGGAGAGCCGACCCCTCATCGTCCACATCAACAACGGCAAC
Source organism: Actinobacteria bacterium HGW-Actinobacteria-7 (assembly GCA_002841275.1). Lineage (GTDB taxonomy): Bacteria > Actinomycetota > Coriobacteriia > Anaerosomatales > PHET01 > PHET01. The sequence continues at coordinate 212,481 of PHET01000001.1, forward strand.
ATCGTCGTCGCCGAGATTCGCGAACACCCGGCCTTTGTCGGCAGCATAGGACTCAAGCGAGCCGTGCCATTCGACATGATCCGGCGTGATATTCAGCAACACAGCGACTCGCGGGTGGAATCGGTCGGTCAGAGCCAGCTGGAATGAAGACACCTCGGCGACAAGCACCTCGCCATCGGCAGCGTCCATAACAGCCTCTATGGCGGGAGGACCGAAGTTCCCGACGGACCGCGCCGGGATTCCACCGCAGTTGAGCAGATGAGTGATCAGTGCTGTCGTCGTTGTCTTGCCGTTGGTTCCCGTCACGGCCACCCATGGGCTGTGCGACTCTCGAAACGCAAACTCGATTTCCGAGATCACCTCGCCACATACCAAGCGGGCGCTGCTCAACAGCGGCGCGTGTGGGGGGATACCCGGACTTGCCACACACAGATCGAAACGCCCTTCCACTTGGGGCACGCCGAGTACAACAGCGGCGCCCGCAGCGGCAAGGGCCTCGGCCCTCTCACGAAGAATGGCACTGTCGCCTGAGTCCATCACGGTGACCGAATCGACCTTCTCGGAGGTCAGCGACAGGCAGTAGCTCGCGGCCGCTTGGCCGCTCTTCCCGAGCCCTAGAATGAGAACCGCGCCCAAGGCCATGCGGCTACCCCTTGAACCGTACGGACTGGAAGAAGAAGGCGGCGAATCCAAGACCCGCCATAATGCCGGTAACGATCCAGAAGCGCACCATGACCTTCGTCTCCGACCAACCGATCATCTCGAAGTGATGGTGGATCGGCGCCATGCGGAAGATGCGCTTCCCGGTCAGCTTGAACGACGCCACCTGCAGAATCACCGACATCGTCTCTATGACGTAGATACCACCGATCACCAGCAAGAACAGTTCGGTCTTGGTGATCACGGCCATGGCGGCGATCGCCGCCCCCAAGCCAAGTGAACCGGTGTCACCCATGAAGATGTCAGCAGGGTGGCTGTTGTACCAGAGAAAGCCGATGCACGCTCCAGCGATCGAGGCCCCGAGCAACGAGCTAGGAAGCACGTTCTGGCGAAAGGCGATACCTGCAAATGCGAGAGCCACGATAGTGACGGTCCCCGCCGCGAGCCCGTCCAAGCCGTCCGTCAGGTTCACGGCATTGCTCATCCCCATGATCATCACCGAGACGAACGCCAGATAGAGCCATGGCACTGCAATGCCCGCACCACCGCCCATGGGCAGCGTGGTCGTCAGGACGCCCATGTCTATCCGCGATGTCGTGAGCGGTATCTGAACCCACGTGGGCACATCCGCCCAATTGACCGCCAGTAAACAGAAGACGACCGAGATGGCAGCCTGTCCAAGCAGCTTGGAGCGCGGTCGTAGTCCCAACGACCGCTCATGCGCCACCTTCGCCCAGTCGTCGACAAAGCCCAAACCCCCGCAGGCCAAGGTGGCCCCAAGAGCCAGCACACTCGTACGGGTTGGCGTTCCGAAGAGCAGAAACGTGAAGGCGACCACCAGGAGAATGAGTACGCCTCCCATGGTGGGAGTGCCCTGCTTGACCAAGTGACCTTGCGGGCCATCAGCACGCACCTGTTGCCCGATGTTTCGGACGCGCAACAGGCGGATCCAGAGTGGGAAGAGAACGGCGGCCGCCACCATGGCGATGACAACCGCCCCACGACCGATTCGAGTCCCATGACACGGGACGCTTTGACCAACACTGTGTCACCCGGTCCAGCCACATCATCCAACACATCCAGTACTTCTTCCACGGTCGAACACGAAAAGCGGTTCTGCACAGGCATACCCGCGGCACCGGCGCCATCCCCGATGCGAAGGGCGCGCTCGCCTATGGTCACAAGAACCTCTATCCCTGAAGCGGCGACCTGTTCGCCCACAATGAAGTGCGCCAGGGGCTCGAGTGAACCGAGTTCCGCCATGTCACCCAAGACGGCGATACGCCGACCCGGTATCTCCTGCGATGCGAGCGTCTCGACCGCTGCGGCCATCGACGCCGGATTGGCGTTGTACGCATCGTTGATCACGGTGACGCCATCCGCAGTGACGAATGACTCCATGCGCATTCCCGTCATCACAGCTGAATGCAGACCAGACGCGATGTTGCCCAGATCCACCCCGAACTCGACTGCGACCGCACCCGCTGCAAGCGCGTTGTAGACGTTGTGCCTTCCGGGCGTACCCAGCTCCACCGGCACTTCCGCTCCACCGGCCCTGAGCGTGAAGTGAGCGCACCCGCCCTCGTCGGTCCGCACGTTGGAGGCCGACACATCCGCCGTCTCTCCCAAGCCATACAGTCGCACAGGCGCCGCAGACAGACGAGCAAGGTGGGCCGAGTAGCTGTCGTCACCGTTCAAGCACACACAGCCGCTCTGCGGAATGGCGCCGACCAGTTCACCCTTTGCATCGGCTATCGCCTCTTGAGTACCTAGCAGCTCGATATGACTTGTCCCCACGTTGGTCACAAGCCCGTGAGTGGGCCGGGCAATCTCACATAGATGCGCGATTTGCCCGGCTCCGCGCATCCCCATCTCGACGATCAGTACCTCAGTGTCAGGACCCGCGGAAAGCACGGTCAATGGCAAGCCTATCTCGTTGTTTCGGTTGCCACTTGTCGACACGGTTCGAAACGTCGTGCTGAGCACGGACGCGAGCAGGTCTTTAGTCGTCGTCTTCCCGCTCGATCCAGTTATGCCGACCACCCGGCAGTTCAGTCCCGCGCGATGCCAGACTGCGACGTCAGCGAGTGCGTCTTGCGCTTCGTCAACAAGAATGACCGCCACACCTCGGGCACGAGCATCTGCCTCAACGTCACCGAGTTCAGCAAGCGGTCTCGTGACGATCAGCACGTGTGCGCCAGCGTCTATCGCCGCCCTCAGGTGATCGTGTCCATCAGACTTCTCGCCCGGTAAAGCCAGGAAGGCGCCCCCGACCCGCACATCTCGGGAGTCGATCGAAAGCCCTCGCACGATGTGCTCACCGTGCCCAAGCACCAGGCTGCCTCTGGTCGCCTCCACGAGGGAATCCGCAGTAGCTCTCAGCATCGTCCAAGCACCTCGCGTGCGACTTCGCGGTCATCGAAATGTATCCGGCGCTCCGCGAACTCCTGATAGTCCTCGTGCCCTTTGCCAGCTATCAGCACGGTGTCCCCGGATCGGGCGCTCTCAATCGCCGTCTCAATCGCCCCTCGGCGGTCCACGACGATCTCGTAAGAACCTCCGGTGGCCCTCAGACCGTCTTCAACCTGGAGGATGATGCCCACAGGGTCCTCGGTTCGAGGGTTGTCGCTTGTCACGACCGCATGGTCGGCGCCGGTGCCCGCCACCTGACCCATCAGTGGTCGTTTGCCGGGATCTCGATCTCCACCGCATCCGAAGACGACGATGACCCGACCGGCCGTCACCTCACGAACGGCAGCTATCGCCTTCTCAAGCGAGTCCGGCGTGTGCGCATAGTCAACCACCACCGAGAAGGGCTGGCCGCAATCGATACGTTGCAGTCGACCCGGTACCTGCGGTGCCGCTTCAAGTCCCTTCACGATTGTGTCAATCCCAATGCCGAGCGCCACCGCGCACCCCGCCGCCACAAGCGCGTTGCTCACGTTGAATGCTCCTGCGAGCGGCAGTTCCACCTGTCGGACGCCCTCAGGGGTGACCAAGGAGAACGACGCCCCGTCTGCTCGCAGCAACTCGTTGGTGGAATGGACCGCCGCCGCCGAGAACCGCCCAACGGTGATTGCCTCGGCCATCTCGACGGCAATCGCCGCCCCAAAGGGGTCATCGACATTGATTACCCGTGCCTTCGTATCGAAGTCCGTGAGAAAGCGGCGCTTCACCGATGCGTACTCTGCGAGGGTGTGGTGGAAGTCGAGATGATCCTGAGTCAGATTCGTGAAGGCTGCAACGGCGAATCTGACGGCATCAACCCTGCGAAGGTCGATGGCGTGGCTCGATACCTCCATGGAGCACGCGTCGACGCCGGCTGCTCGCATCTCGGCCAGTAGCTCCTGCACGTCAGCCGACTCCGGAGTGGTACGGCTCGATCCACGGGTCACATCGCCGATCTTGGTTTCGACCGTACCCACAACCCCCGTCATGAAGCCTGCCGCGCGGAGAACCGAGTCGAGCAGGTAGGTCGTCGTGGTCTTGCCGTTCGTGCCGGTGATTCCCACGACCGCGACGTCGCTGCTCGGATCACCGAAGAATCGGGATGCGGCATGAGCAAGCGCGGTGCGAGAGTCCGGTACCAGATACTGTGGGAGATCGACATCGACCCGGTGCTGCACGACCAGGGCGACCGCCCCGCGTGAGGCGGCATCGCCCGCGAAGTCGTGCCCGTCGTGCGCGAATCCGGACACACAGAAGAACACATCGCCGGGCCGGACTCTGTCGGAACGGTAGGCAATACCGGAAACCGACACGTCCAAGGCACCGGTCGCAACGGCGCCGGTGCCTTTCAGTAGTTCGATGATAGTCGTCTGGCTCACGTCATCTCCTGGTCAAATCGCTTCGCGAACTCTATCACCGCTCAGTCTCGCGGAACGACGTCCGACACCGGACCGACACCTGTGGTCTCCTTGCTCTTCTTGGCCGGCTTGTTGCCGCCAGTTGAACTCGGGGGAATCTTGAGGTGCGATAGCGCGAATTGGGTCAATCGCGAAAACGACGGAGCGGCGACGGTGCCCCCGTAGATAGAGTTTCTCGGCTCGTCAATCGTCACGCACACGAGGACCTGTGGATCCTCCGCCGGAGCATAGCCGATGAACGATCCGATGTACTTGCCCCCTGTGTACCCGCGACCGCCCGACTGGGCTTTCTGCGCCGTACCCGTCTTCCCCGCGACTGAGTAGCCGGAGACCTTCGCTTCGGTTCCCGTGCCTTCAGTGACCACGGCTTGGAGCATCGTCGTCACCTGTGATGCCGTGGACTCGGTGATTGCACGCTTGAGAGGCCACGACGCTCGCGGCTCGGCCGAGTTGGGAATCTCCAACAGAAAGTGCGGCGTAGGCATCTCTCCTTTGTTCGCGATGCCGGCAACGGCGCGCGTCAACTGAACAGGGGTTACCGATATTCCCTGGCCAAACGGGATGTTGCCGATCGACGACGGTGACCATTGGTCGGTCGGCGGGAGCCACCCCTTTGCCTCGCCGGGGAAATCGATACCGGTCTTCTCGGTGATTCCGAATTTCGCGAAGGACTCGTAGAGCGACTCTTCGCCAAGCTTCAACCCGAGTTTCACTGTGCCGACATTGCTCGAGTGAGTCACGATCTGGCTCAAAGTCCACTTCACCGCTGCGCGGTCGTGCGACTCGTGTATCGTCCGGTCTCCCACTCTGATAGTGGAGGGCAGGGAGAGCTTCGATGAGGGCGTGTAGAGCCCCTTCTCAATCACCGCTGACGCGGTGAGACATTTGAGCGTGGAGCCAGGTTCGTACGCGTCGGTAACCGGCCGATTTCGAATCTGCGCGGCCTTGGCCTTGCCGTACTCATTGGAATTGAACCCCGGCGCTGTGGCCATGGCGTAGATCTCGCCGTTCTTGGGATTCATGATGATGACCGAACCGCTCTTCGCTCCCCACTTCTGCACAGCCGCGGCGATCTCGACCTGCGCTTCGTACTGGATGTCCTTGTCGATGGTCAACGCGATGTCGTGGCCATGGACGGGCTCGATCACCTTCTGGATACCACCGGGAATGGGATTGCCCCGCGGATCGCGCTCGCCCAAGACGACTCCCGGCGTGCCCTTCAGGGTCTCGTCATAGAACGATTCGATTCCTGCGAGGCCGTTATCGTCGACCCCCACGAACCCCAGAACCTGACTCGCTAGCTCGCCTGAGGGGTAGAGGCGGCGAAAATCGTCGAGGAACCCCACGCCATCCATATCGAGCTTCTCGAGTGCGTTGGCCCTGTTCAAATCCACCTTACGGGCGATGTAGACGAACCCAGTGTCCCGGTGGAGTTTCTCGAGATACTCCTGGACATCTCCTCCGAGGGTCTGCGCAAGCGCCTGGGCGGTCGCCGTTGTCTCGACGATCTGATTGGGCGACGCGAACACCGTGCGAGCCTCAACGCTGACCGCAAGCGGCTCACCTTCGCGATCGTAGATCGTGCCTCGGCGTGACGGCAACTCGATATCACGCAAACGCTGTGAGGTCGCTCTGGCTGCGTATTCGTGCGCCACGACCGCCTGCACCCACACCAGTCTCGCAGCGATGACTGCGAAGCAGAAGAAGATCAGCGTCAACAGAAACGCATAACGGCCATTGCCGTGCCGCTTTGGCCGCTTCACGCTCACACGCCCTCCTCGACGCAACAATGTGTCACTTCGGGCTTGCCAGGCCAATGCTGCCGACGAGCAGTACCTGTGCCTCCCCCGCAGTGAGATCCATCATACGGGCGAGCGTGCCATTGGCACCCCGGCGGGCAACAGGCCTGGGCTCACTCAGGTGCGCAGAGGCCGCGTCGGCATCAAGTCGGAGATAGGTCACCTTGCGAGACGAAGTCATCTGCATGGTGGTACTTGCGATAGCCCTGATCCGAGAAGGTGACCCGAGCGCGCTTTGGCTCACCTCGAGCATGTCACCCTCGTAGCGTTCGGTCTTGATACTGCTGCGCAGGACATTGGCTTTCATCGAGGCCTCCGCCGCCTGGACAGACAGCCACACCCGACCCAAGCCCAGCAAGGACACGACCACCAACAGAGTCGCGAATACAGTGAACAGGTCACGAGCGGCGGCCGCTTGGGCAGCGGTACTACGACGCTTCGTAGGGCGAGCGTGCGAGGATCGCACCACAGCGAGGCGTGGCGTAGTGCGCCGAGCCGCACGCGGTTCATGCTTGACTGCTACTGCTCCCATCGCTTTCGCCTCCTCGCTCTTCTGCGCCGCTGAGCTGGCGCCTCGGCCCTACAACTTCTCCGCCACGCGCAGCTTGGCGCTGCGGGACCGAGGATTCCGTTCCGTTTCTTCGGCGCTGGGAACCAGCGCTCTTCGCGTAATGATCTTGAGTACCGGCGAGACGTCACACGTGCATACCGGCATGTCCGGTGGGCACGTACACCCCTGTGCGTATCCAGCGAAGATCTGCTTGACGAGCCGGTCTTCGAGCGAGTGATAGCTGATGACAGCTACTCGCCCGTGCGGTGCCAGCCATCGCACCGCAGCATTGAGTCCGCGCTCGAGCTGATTCAACTCGCCGTTCACGTGGATTCGCAACGCCTGGAAGGTCTTCTTCGCCGGGTGCCCGCCGCTGCGTCGTGCAGACGCGGGTATCGCGGCCTTGATGACGTCGACCAGTTGACCAGTGGTGTTGAGTGGACGGCGGCCTCGCGCTTCTACGATGAAAGCTGCTATTCGCGAGGCCCACCGATCCTCACCAAAGTCGCGGATGATCCGGGCGAGGTCTGCTTCGTCATAGGTTGCGACGACCTCGGCTGCGGTTAGAGTCTGGTGACCCGGGTCCATCCGCATGTCCAACGGAGCGTCTTCTCGGAAGGAGAAGCCCCGCTCGGCAACGTCTATCTGTGGAGACGAAACTCCGAGATCGAAAAGAATCGCGTCGGCGTAGGGAATCGCGGCTGAAGCGAGCAGCTCGTCGAGATCCCCGAAGTTGCCTTTGAGAAGGATCGTCTTCACAGGTGATTCTTGCTGGCCGAGGCGTAGTGTGGATGCTGCTGCGTCTAGTGCTACGTCATCTTGGTCGATTCCCACGAGAATTCCCGCAGGTGCCATGAGGTCTTGAAACCGCTTCGCGTGTCCTGCCCCGCCTAGAGTGCAATCGACAACGATCGAACCGGAGTGCGGCGATAGGTGCTGCGTGACCTCGGCCAGCAAAACTGGAGTGTGCCGGTATTCCATTATCAATCCCTACAGGAGCCCGGCGTCTGCCAGCTCCTGGGCAATGTCTTCAATGCGTTCGGCGGTCGCACCGTTGTAGCGGGACCACGATCCGGCATCCCAGATCTCGATCCGGTTTCCGTTTCCGGTGACCGCCACATCCTTGGTCAACCCCGCGTACTCCCGGAGATTGGCCGGCAAGGAGACGCGACCCGCAGAGTCCAGCTCAGTTTCCACAGCCCCCGTGGTGAACCACCGCCTCAACTCCTGCTTCTTGGGGTTGAAGTCGGACCCGGTGAGGAGGTTCTCGACGAACCGCTGATACTCCTCGGTCGGGTAGACATACAGACACTCGTCGACGCCCTTGGCGACAACGATCCTGCCTGTCATGTCGGCGCGGAACTTGGCGGGGAGTGACACGCGGCCTTTGGCATCCAGTGTGTGCTGGTGGTCGCCTAGGAACATGTCTCCCCCTCTCCATCCCGTGACACCCGATGCCCCGTGAACACGGAACACCCGCCCTGCAGGAAGAAACATATGCCACTTCATCCCACAAAGCAATACTTTCATGGGAATTGATAACACCAGATGACACAACGCAACACGGATCGATCGTTGTCCTAGAGTGTTCTGAACTCGGACGGCTTCCGCTTCGTCAAAGTCCACAGAGGGGCAGGAGCCCTTGTATTGGTGGGTGTAGCGAAGAGGCACGAAGAGCTGCATTGCCCTGTTGGAGCGCAAGCGGGTAGAATCGGCACGTACTATCCGCGACTCCGGAGGTAGGTCACATGACCGCGAACTGGGCTGGCACTCTGGTCAACGTTCTGATTCTCGCGTTCTTCGCCGTTGTAGCCATCGGCGTCGGACTTGGCGCATATGCCGCGTCGAGCCTCAAGAAGTGCGAAGAGGAGAAGAAGTCGGCCGCGTAGCGCCCTTCGTTCTATCGATCGTCAACTGGACGCTCCTGCCCACCGGGTGTGGAGCGTTTTGGTTTTGCGGATCAAGGCAACGAAGAAGGAGTCGACGATGAAGGTCTCGAAGCGCACCATCGGCACGGTGATCCTGGCTGGAGCAATCATCGTGCTGGCCGCCGCACTCGGCTTCAGCCTTGGCCAAGGCCAGCCGATGCCCTCCATCGACACCGTGAAGTCAATCGCCCCGCAAGCCAGCCCTCCGCTGGCGATGGATTCGGGCGAAGCTTCGGTCGCCAATGATGGCTACGACATGAGCGGTCGCACATCAGGCGGAGCTCCAAGTGCTGTCGTGCCCAGTGGAGACACAGTTAGTGCCGCGGGGGCCGACAAGCTCGTCATCACCACCGCGAACATGGAACTGCAGGTGCGCAGCGTGGACTCCGCGCTGGATCGGATGCGAGCTGCGGCCAAGAAGGCGGGCGCTGAGATCAGCGACCTATCGGTGGTCGCAGGCACGTCCCAAGGAGCCGTCGTCGACAGCCCACTGCAAAGCAACCCGACCAGAGGCCCTGCAACGGCTTACGTGACCCTTCGCGTTCCGGCCGATCAGCTGGATGCACTCGAGGGTGAGATTGCGAAACTAGGTTCGGTTCTGACGCGGTCATCGAACACGAATGACGTGACCGAACAGGCCATCGACCTAGATGCCCGACTCACCAATCTTCGGGCCGAGGAATCCCGCTTGCGCGCCTTTCTGGGCAAGACCTCCAAGGTCACAGAGCTACTCGAGGTCGAGAGGGAGCTCTCCCGTGTGCGCGGTGACATCGAAGCGATGGACGCGCAGCTCACGTATCTGAAGCGTCAGGCAGCTCGCTCCACGCTGACGGTGACCATGACCGAGCCGGGCCCGGTAGTACAGCCGGCCGGACCCACCTGGGGCCTGCGCGAAGCCGTGACTCGCGGCGTCCAGGCGGCGATTGCGCTACTGACAACACTCGTCACCGTGTCGATACCGCTGGTGCTCATCGCTTTGTTGGTCGCGATTGTGGTCCTGCCACTCCGCGCGATACGCAAGCACCGTTCCGCCAAGCGCGCTGCCCAGAATGTCGCCGAAGACCCGGAGGGCACCGAATGATGATCCGACCTCGATTCAAGCTGCCGCTGTGGGCCGCACTGGTGATTCCAGCACTGGCCTACCTTGTGCGATCGCTCGTGGTCAGGAATGGGGACTTCGCACCGGACATGCCTCAGGATCTAATCGTCTTCGGCGTGCTCACGGGCGTGATCATACTCGTCGCGTGGGCCCGTCGCGCTTACGCCGACGACCCTGAAAGCGACGAGTGATCCGTCGGGCGCGAGGCCGAGGATTCGACCCCCTCAGACGAACTCCCCTGCTAGCCCTTCTCCTTGTATGGCTTGCCGACAGAAGCCGGCGCAACCGCGCGACCGACGACACCAGCCAATACGATGACCGTCAATATGTAGGGCAGCATCAGGAAGAACTGTGGCGGAATCTTGATCACATCGGAGAACAACTGAAGCTTGAGCTGCAGTGCATCTGCGAACCCGAACAACAGCGACGCCATATAGGCCCCCCCTGGCGTCCAACGTCCGAAGATGTTCGCAGCCAACGCGATGAACCCCCGACCATTGGTCATGTTCTCGGTGAACGATCCAACCTGCTCCAAGGTAAGGTTCGCGCCGGCAAGCCCGGCCATGAAACCGGAGATCAGGACCGCTACCCACCGGCCACGCAAGACGTTGATGCCAACCGTGTCCGCCGCGCGCGGGTGCTCGCCTAATGCCCTGAGCCTGAGGCCCCATCGGGTGCGGTACATGGCCCACGTCAGGAACACCGCCGAGAACATGCCGACGTACACGAGCGGCGTGTAGCTCAGGAACACGACATCCACCCACTGCCAGATCGTGCCCAGAACGCCACCACCCCCCGCTGGCAGATCCATCAAGGGCTTGATGGTCTTCACCGTATCGGTCGTGCCGGGGTGTCCGAAGATCGTCTCCATGAGAAACCCGGTCACACCGAGTGCAAGAATGTTTATTGCCGTACCGGAGATGACCTGATCGGCCCGAAGGTTTATGGACGCCCACGCGTGGATTGCAGAGAACAGGACGGAAGCCAGTACAGCGACGAAGACACCAATCCATGCATTCCCGAAGAGCAACGCTGCGGCCACCCCTGCGAACGCCGAAATCAGCATGAGCCCTTCCATCGCGATGTTCACGACGCCAGATCTCTCGCAGACGGCTCCGCCGATGGCGGCAAGCGCGATAGGGGTCGCGAGACGCACCGCAGAAGCGAAGAGTTCGGGAGTGACGACTTCGCTAAACATCTGCGCCTCCTCTCGCTCTGCGCACTCGCGAGACGGCCCACGAAACGATGGTCTCGGCACCCACCAAGAAGATGATAGTGCCCTGGATGATCGAGATGACCTTCTGAGATACTCCGGCCTCGAGCTGCATCGTCCCCGCGCCGGCAGAGAGAGATCCGAACAAAATCGCGGCGGCGACTACGCCCAGCGGGTTGTTCTTCGCAAGAAGCGCCACTGCGATGCCGGTGAACCCGAATCCCGAGGAGAACTGGTCGAACAGGCGGTAGTGCACGCCCATGACCTCGGTCGCCCCCGCAAGCCCTGCAAGCGCGCCCGATATGCACAGAGACTTGATGGTCGTGGCGGCCACTGAGATGCCGCCTGTCTCGGCTGCAGTGGGGTTGAACCCCACGGCACGGGCTTCGTAGCCGAGGACCGTGTACTTCAGGATCCACCAGACGACGATCGCGGCAACCACTCCTATGAGAATGCCGAAGTGAGCACGGTTGGGCTGGATGAACGTGAACACGTCCGAGATGCGTGGCAGCTGACTGGATGCGGGGATCATCGGACTTTGCGGAATGGCGCCCTCAGCCTTGAACGGTCCCGTCACGATCCAAGACACCAGATATCGCCCGATGTACGTGAACATCATGGTGGTAATAACTTCGTGCGCGCCGAGTTTCGCCTTCATCAACGCGGGGATGAACGCCCAAGCCGCGCCCGCAATCATCGCGGAGAGAAGGATGAGGGGCACCGACAGCATCCAGGAGAGACCGCCCAGGGCAACGCCCATGAACGCCGCCGCGAGCCCACCCAGAAACAACTGACCCTCGGCCCCGATGTTGAACAGGCCCGAACGGAACCCGTAAGCGACCGCCAGCCCAGTGAATACCAATGGCGTAGCGCGAAGCAGGGTTTCCCCGATCTGACGAGCACCGCCAAACGCCCCAAAGAACATGGCCGAGAACGCGGCGACCGGATCCTTGCCTGACGCGAGAATGACCAACGATCCGACGAGCACCGCAATCGCCACGGAGATGAACGGCGTCGCCATCCGCACCCCGCGTTGGAACCTTTCCTGCTCCAGAGCGAACTGCTTCTCGTCGACAGTGGACGCTGCGCGGTTTGGAGGAGTGTCAGCCATCTGCTCAGGCACCTGTGTCCTCCTCGGATGCGCGCGACGGTTCCGTGGGCGTTCGCCCACCGCCGGTCATGAACAGCCCCAGCTCTTCCTCGGTCACCTGTCCTCCTTCGAACTCCGCCACCACTCGGCCCTCGTACATCACGAGAATCCGATCGGACAGTGACATGACCTCTTCAAGTTCCATACTGACAAGAAGCACAGCCTTGCCCGAATCGCGCTCCGCGATAATCCGCCGGTGCACGAATTCGATAGCACCGACGTCGAGTCCACGCGTGGGTTGTGATGCGACAAGCAGCTCGGGGTTTCGGCCAAGCTCGCGAGCGAGCACCAGCTTCTGCTGGTTGCCTCCGGACAGATTCGATGCAGCGACGTGTTCGTTGGGAGTGCGTACGTCATAGTCCTTGATCCGCGCGCGGGCCTCGGTGTCCAACGCCGACCGATTCAGAATCCCATGTTTCGAGAACGGCTCTCTGCGCTGGTCACCCAAAGCTACGTTCTCGACTAGGTCAAACTCCAGCACCAAACCGCGCCGATGCCGGTCTTCGGGCACATGGGAAACGCCTGCGGCGATGGTGCGCCGCGCATCATCATGGGTGATATCTCGGCCTTTGAGCGAGACCGTACCGCCAGAAGGTCGCCGGAGCCCCGTGATCGCCTCGACGAGCTCTCTTTGACCATTGCCTGAGACGCCTGCGATCCCCAAAACCTCGCCTCCATGAACCGCAAAAGAAACCCCTTTCAACGCAGGGAGTTTCCGGTCATCAAGCACGACAAGGTCACTCACGTCCAAGACGACTTCGCCGATCTTGGCTGGCCCCTTGTCTATCTTGAGAACCACATCGCGGCCGACCATCATGCGCGCCAGACTCTGCTCACTACACTCTTCCGGGGTCGTCTCACCAACGACGCGCCCTGCCCGCATGACGAGAATCCTGTCAGCGAAGGCCATGACCTCGTCGAGTTTGTGCGTGATGATCACGACAGCAAGCCCTTGAGAAACAAGCTCTCGCACGATCTGGAAGAGTTCGTGGACCTCTTGAGGGGTCAGCACGGCCGTAGGCTCGTCCAAGATGAGGATGCGCGCGTCACGGTACAGCGCTTTCAAGATCTCGACTCGCTGCTGCATACCTACTGACAGGTCCATCACTCGTGAGTCAGGATCGACTTTGAGTCCGTATTTCGCAGAGATCTCCACGACCCGCTTTCGAGCCACGGCGCGGTCGATCAAGCCCCAGCTGTTGGTCGGTTCCATGCCAAGCACTATGTTCTCGGTCACCGTTAGCGGCTCTACCAGCATGAAGTGCTGGTGGACCATACCGATGCCCAGCCTGATTGCGTCTCTGGGGGCACGTATCTGCACTGAATTGCCGTCTACGACTATCTCGCCGGCACTTGCGGAGAGCAAGCCGTAGGCGACATTCATCAGAGTGGACTTGCCAGCTCCGTTCTCTCCTAGGAGCGCCAGCACCTCTCCGGGAGCCACCGACGCCGAGACGTCATCGTTGGCCAGCACACCGGGGAACCGTTTCGATACGTTGCGCAGTTCAAGGATCGGGGGTCGGTCCTGACCGACGTTAGGGGGTAGTTCGCAGGCGGCTTGAGGGTCGGCAGACATCGGCGCTCCCGTCAGAGATACGGCAACCGGAGCCCCGGCGGAAGTGCAGAACACATCCGCCGGGGCATTCCCGGAGCAATCGCGTCGAACTACTACTTGGACTCGGGTACGGTGACCGTACCGGCGATGACATCAGCCTTCGCCTTGTCCACAGAGTCTTTGACTTCCTGCGGCATCTTGGCATCCCAGTCGTGGTACGGCGCCAGGCCGACGCCATCCTCGGCGAGACCGAAGATCTTGTTCTCTCCGCCCTTGATAGTACCGTCGACTGCCTCTTTGACCGTCATGAAGACGGCGTTGTCCACGCGCTTGACCGCAGACGTCAGAATCGTGTCGCCGATACCATCGATGGTGTTGTACTGGTCGGAGTCAACACCGATGAAGAGCGCCTTGTTGTCCTTGCACGCCTTGGCGGTACCATTGCCAGTCGCGCCAGCAGCTGCGAACACGATGTCAGCGCCGCCCTCGATGAGGCTCTTGCCCGCCTCGATGCCCTTCTGGGCATCGGTAAACGAACCGGTGTAGACACTCTTGACCTGGACGTCAGGATTGACGGACTTCACGCCCGCGACGAATCCGGCCTCGAACTTCTGAACGGGAGGAATCTCCATACCGCCCACAAAACCGACGACCTTCTTGTCGTTGATGCGGGGGTCTGCGTCGGTCATAGTGGTGAGCTTGCCCGCTACCACGCCCGCCAGATAACCCGCTTCCTGCTCCTTGAAGTTCAGTCCGATGACGTTGGAATCGACCGGATCGAAGAAGATATCGATGCCGCCGAAGTTGACGTCGGGGAACTGCGGGGCGACCTTCGTGACCGTGTCGGTCATGAGGAAGCCGACTGCGAAGATCGGGCTGTAGCCGGCGGTAGCCAGCTGGTTGATATTGCTCTCATAATCGGTCGGCTCTTTGGACTCGAGAACCTGGATCTTCACGCCGAGTTCCTTCTCGGCACGCTGAAGCCCTGCGTAGGACAGGTCGTTGAACGACTTGTCGCCCAAGCCACCCACGTCGGTGACCATTGCCGCCTTGACGTCGGTCGTGGGCGTCTCGGCAGGCGTCGTCGGTGCCGGTGCCGGAGTCTTCGCACACCCCACTGCCAACGATGCCATCACGGCGAGCGCAAGCAGCAACGCGACGATCTTGCTTGACTTCGATCTCACTGAGATCTCCCTCCTCCTATACACGGAACAACCTTCCGCATTCATTCTAGCCCTATCGCTGGCAGCGGACGTACGTTCCATTGGCCTGGCCGTACCCGAACGGGTCGAGGGCTACCTCTTCCGAGCGCGCGGGTGCGTCGATAGGTATTCTTCCCGAATATGCCTCCTGTCTACATGGGTGTAGACCTGAGTCGTAGAAATATCTGCGTGCCCCAACATCTCCTGAAGCGCCCGAAGGTCGGCTCCGCCCTCGAGCATGTGGGTCGCGAACGAGTGCCGAAGGGTGTGTGGGTGCAGTCCGGCCAGGCCGACGCGGCCCCCGTAAGTCCGTACCATCGCGAACACTGCCTGCCGAGACAGGCGGCCTCCTCGTTGGTTGAGGAAGACCGCCGTCGACGCCGCAAGTGAGCGTTTGGGTCTCAGATGCCCGCGCCCGCTTGCAAGGTAGGCGCCAAGGGCAAGTTCGGCCATGCCACTCACGGGCACGAGGCGTTCCTTACTGCCCTTGCCAAAGACGCGCACGAAGCCTTCCGGCAAATCGACGTCGGTAGTGTCCAAACCGGTGAGCTCGCTCACCCTGAGGCCGCACCCGTAGAGCGTCTCCAGCGCGGCACGATCCCGTAAGCCCGCAGGCGTGTCGGGAAACGGCTGCGACAGCAACCTGTCAACGTCGTCGATGGACAAGACGTCCGGAAGTCGTTCGGGCACCTTGGGTAGGGGCAGCCGCGCCGTCGGGTGATTCTCGGTGAGCCCTTCTCGGACCAAGAACTTGTGAAAGCCCTTGACCGAGGAGACCTTGCGCTCGACAGAGCTGGGGGCCAGCCCCCGCTCCCTGAGCGAGCCCACCCACGAGGTCACCAGTTCCCGAGTGACGCCATCCGGTTCGGTCACCGAGCGCTCTGCCAGGAAGCCTGCATAGTCCTCGAGATCGCGGCGGTATGCGGCGAGCGTATGCGCAGAAGCGCCACGCTCGACCAGCAGATGCCCCATGTAGTCATCGACGTAAGACTTCACGCTACCGATGATAGCGAAAGAAGGTGCCCGGCCGAGCGAATCGACCAGACACCTTCTTGGATGCTGCCTTGCGGGAATCGCCTATGGCGTCGAACCCGGCTCCATCGCATCAACCGCGACGTCGGTTGGGGGCGCGGCCATCTCGGTGCGCATCTTGGACTTGATGGCTGCAACCATCTCGTCCTGCGCCGGATCAGGCTTCCGGTCGCTCACTTGGGCGATAGTGCCAAGCTTCTCGGTAGCGAGAAGCGTCATGAGTAGACCGAATGCGCTGGTGTTCGCCCCGGAATCCTCGCCCTCCCCTCCCATCGAGACAACCGTGCTGGGAACGATGGGTACCTTCGAGACCTCGATTGCAGTCGCGAGCTTGGTCATCACGTCTTGGATGAGCTGGAACTGCGGGCCGCCGTAAGCCTTGACCTGTTCGTCGATGGCGACCGCCTTGCCGATACCGACACGTGCCTCCTTCTCCGCGTCCGCCTCGGCGATCATCTTGACTCTGGCCGCGTCCGCCTCACCGATCAGCTTGACTTTGGTCGCGTCGGCCTCGGCGAGCAGCTTCACTCGCTCAGCGTCTCCGCCCGCAAGGGTCTTTACGCGGTCCGCATCGGCTTTCGCCAGCGTGCGGACACGGTCGGCGTCCTGTGCGGCCCGCTGGAGTTCAGCCCGACCGGTGTTCTCCTGGACCTGGATGTTGATCTGAGACTGAGTGAGCATCGTCTGCTGTTCAGCGATGGCCATCGCCTCTTTGAGCTCGCGCTCCTTGTCAGCGGCGATGCGCTGCTTCTCGAAGGTCTCCAGCTGCTCGAAGGCCACTTGGCGGTCTCGCAGCTGCATGAGGATCTGCTCAATCTTGTCATCGTTGACCGGGGACTTGGGAGTGCCTATCAAAACCTCTTCAAGCTCCAAGTTGTAGTGAGCGAACTTCTCCTTCATGTCGACGCTGGACTGCATCTGGATCTCGGAGCGCTGCTGGATGAGCTCGATGATCGTCTTGGTCTGACCGATGTTCTTGAAGTAGGCCGAGACCATCGGGTCCAACGTCTGGTTGACGAGCATCTTGATGTCGCCAAAGCGCTGGATCACCATCGGCGCCTTCTTGTAGTCGATATGAATGACTACCGAAAGCGGCAATCTGGGCTCGAACGCATCTCTGGTGATGAGTTCGACCTCGCTCAGGTTCTCATCGAAGTTGTGAGAGCCGGTCTCAGTTGAGATCCACTTGAGAATGATGTTGGTCGTCGGAACCATGGTGATCGCGCCTGCATACGTGTTGAACGCGTACTTACCCGGCAGCAATGCCTCGTTCCACACGCCGCGGTTGCCCGGTGTGACGAGTTCCCCGTGCCTGTACTCCTCGCCGGACATGTCCTTGCCCTTGGGGCCGATGTAGGAGACGACCACCCCGGCATAGCCGACGGACACGGTCACCTTCTCGATCAACTCGACGGTCGCGAACAGCCGGTTGATGAAGTACGTGCCCTCCGTGAGCACCTGATACTGACGGCCCCGCGAGCCGCCAGCCGCGAGAAACGCCTCAGGATCTTGAAAGTTGTTGTGGTAGTGCACATCGTCAGGCACATCGCCAACAGCCGGCGCGATGATGTCACCCATCGGAAGCGAAGGACCATCGTGGACGGTGACGATGCCCGTCTTGTCGTCATGACCGCGTATGATGACCGGGTCGAAGCCACCCAGTGAGCCAAGGTACGCCGCCATGTTCTGAATCGTGGCGTCCTCGATCTTGTCACCCATCGGCATGTAGAACACTTTGAACTTGGTGATGATGACGAACTGCGCGAGGTTGAACGCGTACGTGCCCTCTCGCAGGATCTGGCGCTGAGGCCCTCGCTGCCCCTCGTTCTCAAGAAACGCGCGTACATCCTGAAACGCGTTGCCCGAAACCACGCGTCCCAGAGTCTGCTGTGCGGGCAGAGGACTTCCGTCCCGCGCGAACACGTACCCGATCTCGCCCTGCGGGATGGTCACGAGGGGCATTACCCGGACGTTGTACATCAAAGGAGAGCGGAAGTGGATACCGCCTCGAAGCACTTCCGGCTGATACCCGGCCTCCCCGCCCAGGGCGATTATCTGGTTGCGCAGCGAACCCTTCGGGCTCCACCACTTGGTGACGATGCCGACTCTGTCGCTGCGGATGATTCGAAAGCCCACCGCCCAGAGGAGCACCCACGTAGCGACGATTCCAAGAACCAGGATTGCGCCGAAACCTATGATGGCCTGTATCGCTCCCAATACCGACTCCTCCCCTCAGAGGAAACACACATGAACGCGTGTACGCGACGCTACGCCAGCTGGCACATATTCACAACCGCCCATACACAAAGCGGCCGCCCGGATGAGTATTCCGGGCGGCCGCCTTCGTAGCTCTTCTGAATCAGCGCCGCTATGCAAGCAGCGACTGCAGCTCGACGTACTCAAGCCCGTGTGCGTCCGCGACCGGCTTGTAGGTGACCTTGCCGTCAAGGACGTTCACGCCCTTCGCGAGCGCGGCATCGTCGGCCACGGCCCGCTTCCAGCCCTTGTCTGCAATGGCCAGACCATAGCGAAGTGTCGCGTTGGTCAGTGCCATCGTGGAGGTGTTGGGCACCGCGCCCGGCATGTTGGCCACACCGTAGTGCAGAACGCCATCGACGAAGTAGGTCGGCTCGGCGTGGGTGGTCGCGTGGGTGGTCTCGATGCAACCGCCCTGGTCAACCGACACGTCCACGACAACCGAGCCCGGCTTCATGCTGGGAAGCATGTCCTTGGTGATAAGCCACGGAGTCTTCGCACCCGGCAGCAGCACCGCGCCGATGACCAGGTCGGCCGAGAAGACCGCCTCTTCGACATTGTGCTTGCTCGAATAGACGGTCCGAATCCGGTTGCCCCAGATCTCGTCGAGGTAGCGCAGACGGTCGAGGTTCACGTCCATGATCGTCACGTCCGCGCCCATGCCCATGGCGACATACGCGGCGTTCGTACCTACGACGCCACCGCCAAGAACAACGACCTTCGCCGGATGTGTGCCGGGGACGCCACCCATGAGCACACCGCGCCCACCGAACGGCTTCTGCAGGTACGTAGCGCCCACCTGAGCCGCCATGCGGCCTGCGACCTCAGACATCGGTGCGAGGAGCGGAAGCGAGCGATTGGGCAGCTCCACCGTCTCGTAGGCGATGCAGACAGCCTGCGAGCCGATGAGGCCCATGGTCTGCTCGTAGTCGGGGGCGAGGTGGAGATAGGTATAGAGGATCTGGCCGGGGCGGAGTCGGGCGATTTCGACGGGCTGCGGCTCCTTGACCTTCACGATCATGTCGGCCGTGGCAAAGACCTCGTCTGCCGTCTCGATGAGCTCTGCACCAGCCTTCAAGTACTCCGCATCGCTGAACGACGAGCCCACGCCAGCGCCTTGCTGGACCAGCACGCGATGGTCATGCGACACGAACTCGGCGACGCCCGCAGGCGTCAGACCCACACGAAACTCGTTGTTCTTGATCTCCTTGGGGACTCCAACTATCACGGAGCTGCCTCCTTCGTTACTCGGCCGTCTACATCGTCGGGGGGCCAGCCTCGTCGATCATGAGGCGAATGCCCACAATTACCTTGCCAAGTGTACCGCTGCTGAACCGTTGTGCAACGCCACAAATGCATGGCATTCGGGTCATATTGCATATTCTCGGTGCACCTAGAGCACAGTTGATGCCATCCGAGATGCAATCTCTCCCGCAGCAAACGCCGCAGCGAAGAAGGCCGGGTCGTCGGTGATCCCGCGACCCATGCTCCGCACTTCAATACCTCGTAGTGTAGGAGGAGCCACGTGCCCGGAGTCGGCATCCACACGCGTATGTAGACTCCATACCCCCGCATCGTCCAAAGCCCGCGCTATGGCATCAAGAAATTCTTGGGGCAGCGCCGGAACGGGCACGATCGCGGAGGCCAGCGCCACTTTGGATAGTGCCGCGAGCGTGTGATGGCTGACCCCTTGGTGGCGTGGCCGTGCGTCAGCAAAAGAGAGACGCAAGCAGGCGATCGGAGTGCCTCCAAGCACCGAGACGGCATTGATGGCCTCCCCTTGGCAGACCCCACCATGGCCGAATGCCGTCCCCGTCCCCACGACTCCCGGGCCGATTGCAACGATAGCCACATCTGCCTCGGCGACATGCTTGGCCGCCAAGAGGCCCGAATGCAGATTCACAGCCTCGTACTGTCCCCCGAACGCCTGGCCACAGGAGATGGTGGCATCGAGCAGACCGGAATCGACACAGGCGCGCACGGTATCCGAGAGATCCATTGCCAATGCCGCATGGTCGGTCATGCAATACGCGATTCGGAGCGACGGGTCGGCCTGCTTCGCTGCCGCCGCAACCAAGGGGACTTGGCTGTGCAGACCACAACACACAACCGGCATTGCCTCCAGATCGACAGCGTTCTCCATGACCGCATGATGCGGAGACTCTTGGGATTCGACGGCAAGCACATCCACTTGAAGCGGTGTATAGCGTAGCTTGAGCACATGACCTGAGGACGACACATCCATCGCGACTCCGGTACCCGTCCCCTGCCGAGCCACAACGAAATGGCTACCGCCGGTGCCCAGAGCGAGATTGACTGCGGTGGTGTTGAGGAGCACGCGATCGCCTTGTGCACAGCTCGCCGACAGCCTCAAGTAGTTGATGGCCACGCCGGACGAACCGTCATCCAGATCGACCGTCAGACGCTGAAAGCCTTCCGCCTCATCGCCAATTCCGGCAACAGTCGCCCACACCAGTCTCATGGATCTCCTAAAGAGCGAGGCGTCGCCCGGCGGCGACACACAGCGAGAAGAGCTTCTCGAGGTCGGCGACTAGGATCTCTTCCTGGACCCCGTGCACCCCGGTCATTCCACACGACAGGGCGAGGGTGGGCACGCCCAGCGCCGCAATGATATTCGCGTCGCTCCCTCCCCCGGTCGAAAACGTGACCGGCACCAGCCCCACGTCGGAACAAGCCTCACGCATGGTGTCGACAGCGCTGGTGTCCGTTGGCAGATTGAAACCCTCGTACTCAAGATGCCAAGTTATGTTCACTGCGCCGCCGAAAGATGCCGCAGCCTCCTCAAGTGCTTGATCGATCTGAGACCTGACATTCTCGACGCTCTGTCTATGGAGCGAGCGACACTCCCCAGCAACGCGAGCCTGCGGGGCGACGACATTAGTTGGCCCCACGCCCTCGATGGTCCCGACGTTCGCCGTCGTCGCCTCGTCGATTCGGCCCATGGGTATATTGCACACCGCACGTGCGGCCATAGCCAGCGCCGAGATGCCCGCCTCGGGCTCAACGCCGGCGTGCAGGAGCTGCGCGACCGCGAGGCCGACGATCCGCACCTGGGCGCGCGCATCGTGGGGTTCGCGCGCGAGTCCCTGGGCCGCGCCGCGCGGGTCACCGAGATCGTCCCACTTGCCTACCGCGAGCATTTGCGTCCCCGATGACGTGCCGCCGTGCAACACGACCACCAGCGGCGCCGGTCCCGACAAGCTGGACGGGACATGGACGTGGTAGGTCCGGTCGAACGTCTTTCCGTTCCACTGCTGGCGCGACGAGTACTTCCACACTTGTCCGTCGGACGCCGATGGCCAACCGCTGCACAACAGTGCGCTCAGCGGACAGTCCTCCGGTTCGCGACCGAGCGGGGTGAAGGTGGATGGCGGCTCGCTGGCGTCCGGAACCACATCCTGGGAGGCATCTTGGCTGCTGTCTTCCACGGTGTCCGCGGGCGCGTCGATGCTCGTGTCGCTGGCTGTATCTTCCACGACATCCTCCGACGCATCGATTGCCGCATCGCCGGAAGCTCCTGCGGCCCCGCCGCCGCCGGGACCGGTCACACCGGATTGCGTATTCGAGGAACAGCCGGAGACGACGAGCAGCAAGACAGGGATCAAGGCGACGGTACGCATTTCGTGTTCCTCACTTTGCGATCCGTCATGGTGCCACGTCTGCACCGTTGTCGTGTTGATTTCGTCTCGCTGGGCCCTGCCGGAGTTGCTCGATCTACCGTTCCCCATGGGGTGAGGGAGACGTCAGTCCTGCGCAGGCTCGAACGCGAAGGGAAGCTCTCGAACCTCGGCCTTGCGGCCTCCGTTGGTCGGCGTCGGCGCCGCAATCCCTGCCTCGTCGAGCGTCCGGGCCATCCCACGCTCCACGGCCTCCACCAGATACGGTCGCAGGCTCGACGCGGGGATGATGTGCTGCAGGGAACCGACCTCGCGCGCCCGGTCCACACAGTGCACCGAGTCGAAGTAGGCCGCCACGTCCCCCTGCTTCTCGGCAAACACCGTGCGAAACACCTCGTCATAGCGCGCGCGAAGGCTCATGCGGTCGTGCTCGGACGCCTTGGACAGCTCCTCTTGCACCGCTCGCACACGCTCGTCCGCAAGCACCCGCGCCTTGACCTCCGCAGGGAACACGACCGCAGCAGCGGGGGCGCCGCCGATCACCGACGCGTGGGACCCCTCGAGAGCTGCCACCTCCAAGCTGTCATTGAGCGTCTTGGAGAAGACCACGTAGGCCCCACCATGGTACCTCGAGATGACGCAGAAGATCATTGGCCCCTTGAAGTTGACCACCGCGCGTCCGATCTCCGCCCCGTACTCGAGCTGCAGCTTGCGCATCGACTCGGGGGAGCCGTCGAAGCCCGAAAGGTTCGCGAGCACCACCACCGGGCGATTGCCGCTCGCCGCGTTGATCGCCCGCGCCACCTTCTTCGAAGACAGCGGGAAGAGCGTGCCACCCGTCCACGTGTCCGGACCGTCGCCCGGCACGAACCCCAGACGCTGCAAGGGACGTGACTCGATCCCGATCACGCACACTGGCACGCCGCCCAGGTAGGCATCCCACACCACCGCGTTCTCCGCGTTGCGCATGCGTGCCCACCGCTCCAGCGGCTGGTCGTCCCGGTCGAT
>PHET01000019.1 GCA_002841275.1 Actinobacteria bacterium HGW-Actinobacteria-7
CGGGCTGGTACTCGGATGACCCGCGAAGCACTACCTGTATACTCCACCTTCATTCCCAAAAACAGACAGAGGAGTTGGCGTGCCCGCCTACTGCCCCCAGCGTGCGTAGAGATCGTGTTCAACACCCAAGACGTCGAGGACCTTGCCCACCACGAACGACACCAGATCATCGATACTCTGCGGCTTGTTGTAGAACGCCGGATTGGCTGGCGCGATGATCGCGCCAGCTTCCGCAAGCCCCGTGAGGTTTCGCAGGTGCACGAGCGAGAAGGGCATCTCACGCGGGACCATGACCAACGGACGTCGCTCCTTGAGTGCGACGTCAGCCGCACGTTCCGGCAAGTCTCCCGCCAGACCGGCGGCGACCGACGCGCAGAAACCCATCGATGCAGGACACACCACCACGGCGTCCAAGGGATACGAACCCGAGGCGATGGGATCAAACAGATCGTCAGGGTAGGCGACCCTCAATCGATCCGCCCCGGGTAACTCCAGGAACTCAGCGAGCGCGGCGGCAGCGACTGTCGCGTCATCTGTTGGAAGCTCGAATCCTAGTTCGAAAGCGGTCACTTCCCGCCCGGCCTGGGTCGCGCAGAACACGACTTCGTGGCCTGCTGTGATGAGCTGCTCGGTGAGCCTCATGCCGTAAACACTGCCTGACGCACCGGTCACGACAACTGTGACGCGAGCCATACGAACCCCTTCCCTACCTGATGAGCCGATCGACGAGCGAGCCCGCGAACACGATTACGGCGATAATGCCGTTGACGGTGAAGAACGCTGCGTTGACCTTGGAAAGATCGTCGGCCTTCACCAGCGCGTTCTCGTAGGTCAGCAGGGCAGCAGCCACGCCCACTCCGGCGAACCACGGCCACCCGGCTCCTGCAAGATAACCTCCGAACCCCAACAGCATTACGGTGGCCACATGAGTGACACGCGTCTGGGTGAGCGCATGCGCCACCCCGAGGTCAGCAGGCATCGAGTGGACTCCATCGCGCACATCACACTCCACGTCCTGTGTCGCGTAGATGATGTCAAACCCGGCCGTCCAGAGAAGAACCGCACCGCCCAGAAGCCATGGGGCGGGATTGCCCACGGGCCCACCGACAGCCACCCACCCGCCCACTGGGGCCAGTCCCAGACATAGCCCCAGCCAGTAGTGACACATCGGTGTGAACCGCTTCGTATAGGGGTAGACCAAGAACGCAGCCAGCGGAATCGGCCACAGCCAACGGGTGATTGGCGCAAGCTGCCAAACGCCGTACAGATATGCGGCAAGCATGACTGCAGAGAAGACCCAAAGCTCCCACGCCTGGACGAGCCCGGCGGGTATCGCGCGCCCAGCGGTCCGTGGGTTACGGGCGTCGATCTCCTTGTCAACAGCGCGGTTGACCACGAACGCGAATGCCCGCGCACCCACCATGACGACGGTGATCCAGAGCAACGACTGCCACGTCGGCCACGAGTGTTCAGTCACCCACGTCGACGGAACGGCAACAAGCGCTCCAGCACTTGAGCTGGTCGGGGACCCGGGAATCGGGCCTGTCCGCCAGGTAGTGGCCGCTACAGCCCCGTACAACGCACCGATGTATGCGTACGGCAAAGCGAAGATCGAGTGCTCGAACTTGACCAATTCCAGAAAGACCTTGGTCTTCTCGGCTAGTTTAGCCAAGACCGAGCTCCGACCACATGGCGTCGACACGGGCCTTGACCTGTGCGTCCATCTCGAGCGCCTCCGGCCATTCGCGTTCGTGACCCTCACCCGGGATGGGACGCGTGGCGTCGATTCCCATCTTGAAGCCGAAGCTCTCGAAGTTGCTGCTGTGATCGAGCCGGTCCAGCGGGCCTTTCGAGATCAGCAAGTCGCGGCTGGGATCCACGTTGTTGAAGCAGCGCCACGCCACCTGCGAGTAGTCGTGGCAATCCACGTCCTCATCGACCACGATCACGTACTTGGTGAACATCATCTGGCCCATCGACCAGGCGAAGTTCATGACGCGGAACGCCTGTCCGGCGAACTCCTTCTTGATCTGGAAGATAGCGCAGTTGTGGAAGACACCCTCAAGCGGCAGATCGTAGTCGATGACCTCGGGCATCATCGCCTTGATGACCGGCAGGAAGATCCGCTCGGTGGCCTTCGCCATGTAACAGTCCTCCATGGGCGGCCGGCCCACGATGGTCGTCGGATAGATGGCATCGCGCCGACGGGTGATAGCTTCGACGTGGAATACCGGGAAGTCATCGGCCAGCGAGTAGTAGCCCGTATGGTCGCCGAACGGACCCTCCCAACGCGTCTCCTCGAGATCGCACCAGCCCTCGAGCACGATTTCAGCGTGTGCCGGCACCATCAGGTCGTTGGTGACGCACTTGACGACCTCGACCGGTTCTCCGCGCAGTATCCCCGCGAACAGGTACTCGTCGATGATTGGCGGAACCGGCGCAGTGGCCGAGAAGATCATGATCGGGTCGGCACCTAAAGCAACGCTCACCGGAACGCGCTTCACGCCTGATTCGCGCCATGCGCGCAGGTTCTTCGCCCCATCGTGGTGCTCGTGGATATGCAGGCCGGTCGTGTTCTTGTCGAAGATCTGCAGTCGGTACATGCCCACATTGGGCTTGCCCTTGAGGTTGTTGGTGACCACGAGCGGCAATGTGATGAACGGCCCTCCGTCACCCGGCCAGGTGGTCAACACGGGCAGCTTGGTGAGATCCACCTCGTCACCGCGCAGCACCACCTCCTGCACCGGAGCCTTCTTGACCTCCTTGGCGCCAGCTGTGGCGAGGTCCTTGAGGCCCATGAGCACGTCAAGCTTGCCCTTCATGCTCGCGGGCATGTCCAGCGGCAACAGATCCATGACCTGGTTGGCCTTGGCGTCAAGATCGCGCCACGTGCCGGTGTCCGCATCCACGCCCATGGCCCACGCCATCCGGTCATAGCTGCCCATCAGGTTGATGGCCACCGGCATGTCATACGCCTCGCCGGTCTCACGGTTCACCGGGTTCTCGAAGATGAGGCCCGGCCCGACCGCCTTGCTGACACGATCGGCGATCTCACCTATCTCCAGTTTGGGATCGACCGCTGCTGAAACGCGCTTCAGCTGCCCCTTGGATTCGACAAGGGAGATGAACTCACGAAGGTCTTTCAGAGCCATGAAGGCTGCCTTTCCTAGGATGCTGTCTGTGAATCCTTTGTCCGCACCCTAGGATGATACCTACCAACCGCGTAGCTCACCACCGTACCCAATAGCGCGGTGCCGGCAAGTGCGGTCATCTGGATCAGATCCAAGTCGTACTTGAAGGCCCATTTGAAGTCAGGCAGAGTCCAGACGATCCGGGCTCCGTAGGCCCACAGGAACCACGCCACCTGAACCGCGAGCGTCGCCATGATGACAAGCGTGGTCGCCGGAGCCAGCGCCAACCAGCCGCCCAAATAACCGCGGACCCGAGGTCCCTTGGCAGACCGTCTCAGGTAGGGATAGACGACGGCTGCCACCGCCACTCCCACGAGGCCCGCGATCACGGTCTCGACCATCCGCATGTTGAAGAACGTCGACAGGTACTCCTCGGTATTGAAGGCCGACAGCGACCAACGGTAGCCGTGAACAATAAAGAACGACAGGTTGTACACGACGTAGTAGGCTGCGCACCCCGCCAAGGTCGAGACGAATGCCCGCCATGAGGCCAGGGCAACAGACACGAGCACGAGCACGGCAACCCCGACGATAATCAGGCTGTCGCGCACGCGAGTCGCCCGCTCAAGCGTCAAGCGCATCTGGCGTCTCGAGTCATCCGTCGCCTGCGCCCGAACCACGCTCTGCCGGTCCTCTCGGGAGAGACCACCGCCGCCGATGACCGAACCGATGCGGTTCAACAACGCGATTCGCTGTGCGTCTTCAGCGGCGAATACCGATGGCGCGTCAGTAAGCAAGGCCGAGCGGACACTCCCGCCGTACGCGAACGCCGGAGGACTGATTCCCGCCAGCACCGCCACTGTCGCGGCGACCTGGTCCTGTGTCCCTGTCGATTGGTCCCGGCCCAATCGCACGCCTGCGCCGGAGACGATGAGCGGCACACGGACCACTTCCGGTTCCCAGCCTCCGTGCCCGCCCGTGGCGATGTGACCGTGATCAGAGGTGATGACGAATACGGTGTCGTCGGACTGCAATGCCGTGATCAGTCTGCCGAGGTCGGCGTCTATGCGCCCGGCAACGTCCCGGTACTGCGCGGACGTGCCCCCGAAGTCATGCCCCGCCTCATCGAGATCCGGTAGATGCATCACAAGGAGTTCAGGGCTGGACGCTCTTGAGATCCTCAGCGCGTCATCGACGAGCGTCGATGAGAGATAGCCGCCTTCGGGCCAGTCCCTGAGTGACACCAGCGGGCCCTTCTTGACGCCGTAGAGGTCTGCGAAGTCCGTGGGGCCCACCACCGCCACACGAAGCTGTGCGGCCAGTGCCTGGTCGATCAGAGTCGGTACCGGCACTCGCCCCTCCCACCAGTTGGTCGTCACCCCGGTGAGCGTCTGTGGGGCGCCTGTGAGAATGGTCGTCCAATTGGGGTAGCTCAGAGACGGTTGTGCGGTCTCAAGCACCACATCAGTGCCGTATTGGCGAAGACGATCGATGCTTGGCATGCCCGATCGCGTGATGTCGTCACGCATACCATCGACAATCACTAGGACCACTCTACCGGCAAGCGGAGGCGCGGGAGGAGGTCCGGTCTCCTTCAACGGCTCAGCGGCGTAGGGGCTCCTGTACGAGACGACCTGATCCCACGAGAACGCAGCCAGAGAAGACGCTCCGTAAGCCACAACCCCGCAGACCATCAGACCAACAACGAGCAGAACCCAAGACCACCGTCCACGCGCCATCACTCACTCCCCACGTCGATGCCGAGAAGCGCGTCAAGCTCGTCCAGGGATCTGAGAAAGAGCTCGGATCCCGAGGGCTCGCCGCCATGACGATCGATGAGCACGGGAACCATTCCCACTGACCGAGCCCCTACGACATCAGCATAGTGGTGATCGCCCACATGCGCACTACGCCCGGGCTCGACGCCTGCACGAACACACGCCAGTTCGAAGATGCGCGGGTCAGGCTTGTGCATCCCGACATCAGCCGAGCACACCAGCGCGTCGAGGTGCTGATCCAGCCGAAGCCCGGTCAGAAGCGATGCGAGCCGACGGTCCCAGTTCGAGATGATGCCGATCTTGAGACCACGCGCCTTCAGGCGCTCGAATGTGGGAGCCACATCCGGGTACGCCCGCCAGCGTTCATGGTCACCGAACTCGTCGTATACCCGGCGGGCGATCAGCTCCGCGTCTGCCTCGATGCCCAACTTGCGAGCGAGCAAGGAGTACATCCCGACCCACACAGCAGAGGTCTCATCCTCGTCGGTCCAGAAGGTGTCGTCCTCGCGGTAACGGTCCTCATAGAACGCATCGACCAGCGGCATGAAGCCGTCGATTGCAGCGAGGTCCCTGATGTGCCCCACGTCGGCGAGTACCTGGCGCACCACTTCGGGCACGCTGGGGTGCGGATAGAGCAGCGTATTGCCGACATCGAAGAAGACCGCATCCAGAATCACTCAGTCAGTCCAGCCAGTCAGCGATGTCGACATTCTTGGGCGGGAACGTCCCGGGTAGTTCGCCCGGATGGCCGACGGCGATCACGGCGATGATCCTGCGATCTGCGCTGACCTGAAGTGCAGACTCCAGATCGGCGGTAACCCACTTCAGGAACGTGATGTTGCATGCCGCCAAGCCCTCTGCAGTAGCGGCCAACAGCAGGTTCTCTATTGCAGTGCCGGTGGACAACAACGTGTTGATGCTCTCCAGCTCGTCTTCGGCTGGCACGATCGAGACGCCGATAACCGCAGGCGCGCCGCCAAGCTCGGAGAACCACTTGAGAGTCAACTCGTAGAGTTCGGGACCCAGTACGCTCATGTACTCAGCAATGTGCGCCGTCGTCTGGGCGATGACCGCACCTACCCGCACCCGTGATACGCCCGTGGCGACATGGAACCGCCATGGCTGTGAGTTCCGCACTGATGGCGCCAGGCTCGCTGCGTGGAGAACGCGCTCAATCGACTCACGGGCAAGTGGCTCATTGCTGAAGTCGCGCACCGAATGGCGGCTCTCCACTACCTGCCAGAAGTCCATGGTTCCTCCTACTGAGCGAAAGCGGCCAACCTGTCAGTGACCAGCTTACTTACATTGTTTCTACCCACAGAGCAGGTCGCTTCGGTCATCTGAGCCAATCGGTCCGGATGCCCCGACAAGAACCGGACCTTCTCCACGGAGTCGTCGTCGTCTCTGGACAGCAGAGACGTGCCCGCATTCACGAGAAAATCGACGTTGGCAGATTCCTGGCTTGCAACGGGATTATAGATTATCGAAGGAACCCCGCCGCAGACAGCTTCGAGCAGCACCTGTCCGCCGGCCCTGGCGAGCACCACATCCGCCAAGAGCACCGCCCTGGACTCTTCACGCGATTCAATCACATGGAGGAGGGCGTTTGACTCGGCAAGCCGGTGGAGTTGCCGCACGACACGCGCTTCCCGGCCCGGAACGGCGACTACCTGGATACCGTGACGCGCCAGTGTCGCGGCAATGAATCGCACGTCCGCCGATGAGTGCCCAGCGCCCCCCAGTACAACAGTGAACCGGTCGACCACCCCCGCACGTTTGCGAAACTCGGCACGCGACGACTGGCGCTGCGTCACCTCGGAGGGGATACCGGAGACCACGATTCGAGTGTAGGGAATCCCCGCCATCACCAGATCTTCGCGCACCTCTTTCGTGGCGACGAAGTAGAGGTCGCAGCCCGGGTGAATCCACGTTCCCTTGACCGAGAACGCCGGAAGCACCGCAACCACGGGGGGTCGCTGAGTACGCGGAACCTCGCAGATCGCCGCAGCCCCTACCGGCGACGTCACTACCACCAGGTCGTAGCCACCACGCCCGATCTCGCTGCCGATATGGCCGATTCCACCATGCATCAACGCCTGAACGACCGGACTCTCCGAGAAACCCGCTGAAGCCGCCTCAAGAGTCCCGGACAGCTGCGGTATGAACTGCGCGTCCTGCGTGTAGGAAAGCCTCGCCAGCACCGCGATTCCGGGCAGATACTGCTCGAAGAAGTCAACTTCCGTAACGTCCGCACGTACCTCTCTCGACACCAGATACCGCATCAGCGCAGATGCAGCAGGGGCGCTGAAGCCCCCGAGCGAATCAGAGACGAGAAGGACGCGCTGTCTGGAGCGATCCGGTGGTGTCACCGAATACCAGGCCTATGCTTGGTCATTCGAACCAATGTGCCGCCCAGCGGCGAGTCATCGTAGTCCACTCGGTCCATGAGCGCCTGCATGAACATGATTCCGCGGCCGCCCGGGGCGTACAGGTCATCGCTCCCAGCGTGCGTGCCGTCGAAGCGGGTCCCATTGTCCATCACCTCGAGGACCACTCGGTCCGGATACCCCAGAACCTCGACTCGCACCTTGCTCTCGCCGGCTTGGGGAGCGCCGTGACGGACAGCGTTTGCGAGCGCTTCTCCCAAGGCGACCTTTATGTCGAACAGCGCTGAGTCAGGGAAGCCCAACGGTGCGACCAGTTCGCAGACCTCTTCCCGCACTGCTCCAAGCGACCCTATCTCCGGTGTCAGGTCGATCAACTGGTGCCACATCATCTCCGCCGGCTCATCAGGGAGATCGAGGCCCTCGAGCGCGGCAACGACCGACGATGACATGGCCACATTCGCCGCGACACCAACGAGGCCGGAAAGCTCCAGAATCCGAGTGACGTCTCGGTTGGCGCCAGCCAGCACCAAGCGCCCACTCACGGGTCCCAATCGATGATCCAGCCACACCAGCAGGCCCAGAGCGGAACTGTCGGCATACGTGACCTCCGCGAGATCGAGTACAACATTGGCACAGCTGGCTTCCAGTGCCGATTCCAGCCCCTTGCGTAGTTCCGGAACCATCGCCATATCGAGGTCGCCTTTGAGTCGAACCACGCAAGACCGGGACTCCGCATCTTGTTCTACTCTGAAGCTGTCACTCAACGGTCCCCTCCCTCATCTCCGCGGTCGACTTCGCGGTCGAATCCTGGATCACAACCGACAGGATAGCCACGTCGTCTCGAAGGTCACCTTGCGCATACGCGCGCACCTCATCAAGGAGGTCGGCGGCAAGCGTCAGCGAATCGTGCCGCGCAGCAAAGAACTCACTGACGCGTTCCTCTCCGAAGAAGCTCTTCCCCTCTCGCGCCTCAGTGACACCGTCGGTGTACAGAATGATGCTGTCTCCAACGTTGAGCGGAGTCTCGAACTCGTCGAACGGCGCGTCAGCAGCCGCGCCAAGCAGGGGCCCGGTGGTGACCAGGCGCTCGATGGAACCGTCGGGATGGCGAAGCAGCCCAGGCGGATGCCCGCCATTAGCCCACGCGAGCGAGCGTAGTGAAGGATCGTAGCGGCCAACCCATAAGGTGACGATATCGCTGGCGACTCCCGACTCGGTCGTCATCCGGTTGACCTCGGAAACCACCCCGGCGGGCGTCAGACCCGCTGCAACCAGAGCGCGAACGGCGAACTTGATCATGGTCGTCTTGGTCGCCGCATGCACACCCTTGCCGCACACATCAGCAATGGAGAACCAGATCGCCGCGTCTTTCGCACGGAACAGGTCGTAGTAGTCCCCACCAATCTCGGTGTCCGAACCGGCAGGTTGGTAGACACTGGACGTCACGAGTTCGGGAAACTGCGGCAGGGCCTCGGGAATGATGGACTGTTGAAGAATCGTGGCGACGTCGTGTTCACGGCTGTACAGACGCGCGGTGTCGAGTGCGAGCGCCGCTTGAGACGCGAAGGTCTGCAACACGTTCATGTCCTCGGAATCGAACGCTCCCGCCGTCGCCGAGAAGACCATCAGCACACCGATGGACCTACCGCGCGCGAGCAACGGCACGGCCAGCAGCGAACGCAGGTCGTTGTCGGCAGCGGCACCTGCAACGCCCTTCATGCTGGCGTGCAGATCGCGTACGGCAACAGGCTCTGTGCTTGAGAACACCCGTCCCGGCAGATCCTCACCAGGACCTACGTTCAGATGCAGGACGCTCGCAGGAACCGAGCCTCGGGCCATCGCTGTCGTGAGTTCCTTCTTCCTGGTATCGAACGACAACAGCGCCACAGCGTCGGCCTCGAGAATCTTCTGAACCACGTCCAGGACACGATTGAGAACGACATTGACCTGGAGCGAGGATCCCACTGCCTGGCTGATGCGGAAGATGGTCTCAAGGTTCGCGGCGCGAGTCACGGCCCGCTCATAGAAGTACGCGTTCTCGAGCGCGAGGGCGACCTCATCGGCAAACGCACGGGCAATCGTGAGCGGGTCTCTATGTACGACAGACTGTGCCAGCACGGCCACCATGACAGCACCGTACTCACGATCGAGGGCGATCGGGGCCACGATGAGCTTCTCCCCGTCGAACTCGTCGAGCAACCGATCGACTGCAGGGCGGTCGCTACGGCGCATCATCACTGCGTCTCCCCCGCCGAGGAGCTGTGCCTGACGCGCCGCTTCGACGATATCCCTGCCGCGTAGCCCGGGTTCGTACTTCTCAAGCCCGAAGACTTTGGGATCCAACGGGACGATTGCGACAAAAGGAGCCCCAAGCGCCTCTTGAACGATTCCCCGCACCGCGGACAGCGCGACCTCGAGCCCCTCCGGCCGGACGAGCTCCTCGGCGACCGCCCTGAGCGCTTCCGCAACCCGCCGAGAATCCCGTTCTTCTTTGAACAGACGCGAATTGTTCACCGCGACTGCGGCCTGCGCCGAGAACGTCCTGACCATCTCCCGCTCAGCATCCGTGACCGGATCCTGGGAGTCCCGCAGAACGACGACCACGCCCATGGGCTCGTCTCCGACCAGAAGCGGCGCCGCCAGTGCTCCCGAGTGCGAGCCCTCGATGCCCGGGAGTTCTGCCGCCAGTCGCTCGGCGCCGCCGGTGATGTCAGCAGGCTCAGCCGTGCTCAAGGTTCCACCAAGCCAGCCTTTGACATCGGCGCTCAGCGGAAACACGCCCGCGAGGTCGATGCCACGTGTGCGCACCGGCACAAGGAGAGTGCCTTCTTCGTTGAGCAGGTAGATAGCCGCGGCCCCCGGCCCGACGATATGACCCATCGCCGAGAGGATCCGGTCCAGAACCTGATCAAGCTGTGACGCGCTGGCAAGCAGCTGAGAGAGATCCTGAAGTGCGTTCAACCGGAGTGCTACCAAGTTGAACGCGCCGGCGACACGCCCGATCTCGTCGTCGCGATCTGCCGCCAGCTGTTTGACATACGAACCCGCCGCGGCACTACGCGCAGTACGTTCAAGGACTCGCAGCGGGTGGGCAAGACGCCTTGAGCTCGCCCAGAGCGCAAACAGCGCGCCCGAACCCCCCACGATCAGAATGGCAAGGGACGGAGCGACCGCTCGAAGGGTGTCGCGCACTGCGATGCCCGCTGATTCGGCGATGACGAGACGCCACTGGACCCCGGGCAAACCTTTCAGGTCCGAGTAGTGGCCCTGCATCGGGCTGCCGTCTGCGAGGCGTGCCGTCACGCGGCCTGTGCTACTCCCCGACGCCGTCCACCGCGCGCCGGCGAGCCGTAACCCCCTGCCCTCAGCGCTTGCGGCCAGGATGTTGTCCTCGCCATCGAGCACCACGACCGCTCTGCCAGGCAAGGAGCTCTCGATTGTCCGTACGAGATCGTCCAGAAAGGCCGCGTCCACTCGCACCACGATCAGATACGACGCGCCGCCTTTGCGAATGCCGGCCCGAGTGAACCACAGTTGCCGATCCCCGGGAGTCTCAGGGGGCAGGAGAAAGAAGCCATCGACACCCTGCCGCGCGCGATCGAACGCCGGAAGCGCTCGGACCCCTGTACCAGCGACCGGCGAGACAGCGGTGACGATCTGCCCATTCGCTCGTGTCACGTACGCGGCCTTGAAGAGGTTCTTGTTCTCGCGCAGCACAGCCTCGACGTCAGACACACTCTCCGTGTCATCACGCGTGACCGACAGCCGGCCGCTCACCGCGTCGGCAACAGAGACGACACGGGTCAGTGTGCTCTCGACGCGATCCTCGACGACCTGGACAGCCAGTAGATCGCGGCTGGCAGCCTTCTCAACGGAAAGGCGATAGGCGCTGAACGACGCAACACCCATCGCGGCCGCGACCGTGAGCACGCCTACCGTGAAGGTCACGCGCACGATACGCGCGGCAAGTCCTCCTTGTGCCCGCTTTGTCACAGCCGCATTCTCTCCTGCTCCACACCTGACACCAGGCCTCGAGTGACTACCTAGGCAGGAGATACCCTAACAGAGCAGCGCCCATCGGGTGGTGGCACTATCCCCCGATATCCGGAAGACGCACTTCGATGCCGGGAACGACCGATGACAGCCAGTTGGCGAGCAGGCCCAGTCTCCCGGTCGCGATGAGCAGGCCCACGACGACCAGCAGCCCGCCGGCGACCCGATTGATGGTCAACGAATGGCGCTGCAGCCAACGCATCAATCCTCGAAGGCGACCAAACAACACGGCAACTAGGATGAAGGGTATCCCCAGGCCCAACGAGTACATCACCAGCAGCAACGCGCCCTGTGAGACACTACCCGATGATCCCGCCATCGCCAGAATAGTTCCAAGAATCGGTCCGACGCACGGCGTCCACCCAGCGGCAAAAGCCATGCCCATCACAAGCGAAGCGCCCTCCCCGAAGGCACGCGACTTCTCAAGATCCACTCGTGCCTCACCGTAGAGCCATGGCACCTTGATTATTCCGAGCATCAGGATGCCAAATGCGGCCACCGCCAGCCCGGCGATGACCTCGATGGTCCCGCGATACGCAGAGAGGAACTGGCCCAGAAACGACGCAGTGGCGCCTAGGGCAACAAACACCACCGAGAAACCGAGAACGAAGAGGAGTGCCGGAGAGAGGACCCTGCCCAGAGATGGGCGCTCATCGGCAAGTTCTGCAGTTGTGAGTCCGGTCATGAATGACAGATAGCCAGGAATCAGCGGCAACACGCAGGGAGAGAGAAAAGACAGCGTACCGGCTGCCAGTGCGATCAACAGTGCGGACATATCAGGCATGAAGACTCCTGGTCGACGACTCATCAGTGGTCAAACAACCACCGTAGCATACCCCATGGGGTATTTCTGCACAACCCGAGGTCGAACAGCGCGACGCGCCGTCTAGGACAGAAGCTCCGCATCGTAGCCAGCCGACTGGATAGCAGTGATCAGCTGAGGAACGGACACGCGCTCATCGTCGAACACCACGGCGCTCAGACCGGTAGCGTGGTCGGTCTTGGACTCGACCACGCCGTCGAGTTCCGTAAGGGTCATGTCGACGAGCATGGAGCATGAGCTGCAATGCAGGCCGGAAGTCGCAAAGCGGGCAGTTACCTGTGACATGGTCTCTCCTCAGCCAATCGCAATCAGGGCACAGCGAAGTGTCGAACTCACGTTATCACGTTGGGGCCGGTTTCCGACGATCAGCGCGTGGGGACCATCTCTGCCGGCGCCACGACCTCTTCGGGCACGCGAGCACCGCAGTGCGGGCACAACCGCCATTCGGAGTAGACTGCCCCTCCACACTCAGGGCATTGCACCATGGTGTGGTTGCCAATGTCCGAATGCTCGGCCGAATCGACCGGCGCGGCAAACGTCCACGCGAACCAAGCGGCGGCGATGCCGGTCACGACCGACAGAAGCCACGCGACAGGAGCAAGCGGATTGTCCGTGGCGATCCAATGAGGATCGAACTCCGCGATGATGCCGGCCAACGTGAGCGAGGACACGAGTCCGGCCACGAAGGAAGCAGTAACGCGTGTTGCCCTCAGTTTCGTCACGATTGCCCTTTGCAGGAGTTGTTTGGACGACTTCCAAGGTGCAAGCGGCGTGCCAGTGGCCTACAGCCCCAGCCTCTGCATCCGGACCTCCAACGTCTTGGTCGTCAGCCCTAGGAGTTTCGCAGCTTTGGGTGTGTTACTTCCGGAACGGTCCAAGGCCTGCCGAACGAGGTCGAGTTCGACCTCCTCGAGGTCAACACCCGCCTCAGGCAGCACGAATCCACCTGCAACCCGTTCGATGCCGCACGCGTTGGAGCGAATCTCGGCAGGCAGGTCCTCTACACCGATCTCGTCGTCATGAGATAGGATCACAATCCGCTCGATGGTGTTCTCCAGCTCACGGATGTTGCCCGGCCATTGATACCCGCTGAGTGCCTGGATCGCCGCCGCAGACAGCGCCTTGGTACCGGCGCGGTACTTCTCCAGAAAATGGGCCGCCAACACGGGAATGTCAGTCGGCCTCTGCCTCAACGGCGGAAGCGTGACAGGCACCACATTGAGACGGTAGAAGAGATCCTCTCGGAAGATCCCATCAGCGATGAGCTGCTGGAGGTCTTGGTTGGTGGCAGCCACGACTCGGACATCCACATCAATCGTGCGCGTACCGCCAAGACGTTCGAACTTGCGCTCCTGCAACACGCGCAACAGTTTGACCTGGGTCGCAAGTGAGATGTCGCCGATCTCATCGAGGAACAGCGTTCCGCCGTTGGCCATCTCGAATCGGCCGGGCTTGGCGTTGACCGCGCCAGTGAACGCGCCCTTCTCGTAGCCGAACAGCTCACTCTCAAGAAGAGTCTCGGGCAGCGCGCCGGCCGAAACGGAGACGAACGGCCGATTCGCCCTGTCGGACAGGTCATGGATGGCTCGCGCGATCAGTTCTTTGCCGGTGCCGGACTCGCCGTAGATCATGACCGTCGCGCTGGTAGGAGCCACCTTGCGTACAGTCTCCAAAATGGCGAGCATGCCTGGATCCGAGGCGACGATACCTTCTACGTCGTAGTCCTTCTGCACCTCTTCGCGAAGTCGCTCGACCTCGGCTGCGAGCTCCCGGAAGTGCATGGCCTTGTCGAGTGCGAGCTTGAGCTCTTCGAGGTCGAAAGGCTTGGTGAGATACTCGCTCGCACCAGCCTTCATCGCCTCGACCGCGGTTGCCACATTGCCGTGAGCGGTAAGCATGATTATGGGAAAGGTCGCCCCCTGGCCTCGCAGACGCCTGAGGACCTCCATGCCGTCCGGTGCAGGCATGCGATGGTCAAGGACCATTATGTCGGGCTCCTGCTCCGCAACCGCGGCCAAGGCCTCTTTCCCATCAGCTGCCTCGACGACTTCGAACCCCTCGGGTGCCAACGCCTGCCCGAGCACCCAGCGCATGTTCTTCTCGTCGTCAACGATGAGAATCCTCTTGGTCATGCCGGTCCTTCCCTAGTCATCCATTGAAGCTGGCAGCGTCACAACGAACGTCGTGCCCGCGCGTGAACTCTCAATCTCGATATGCCCATCGTGCTCGTCGATGATACGGTGCACGATGGTCAAGCCCAACCCTGTCCCGTCAGCTCGTTTTGTGAAGAACGGGTCGAAGACCTTGTTGAGATCCTCGGGCGCAATACCCGGCCCGTTATCCGACACGGTTATCACCACGTAGTCATCGGTGCTCGAACCCGAGATGTCTATCTGACCTCCAACACGATCCATCGCCTGTACGGCGTTGGTGACGAGGTTCAAGAACACCTGCTTCAGCTGGTCGGGATCTCCGAACACGGGCCGCAGATCGTCGTCCCCGATTCCCACGTCGATGGTCACGTCGGCCTGCTTCGCGAACCGGTTGGTGAAGAGAACCACATCCTCGAGCACGCTCTTGAGATCCGTGCGCACGAGAGTGGGCTTGCTGGGCCGTCCGAAGTCGAGCAGCGCCTTGATCACCTTGTCGAGCCGGTCGATCTCCTGCTTGACCACCCCTGCTGCCTCGTGGATTCGCTCGGGGTCCGCCTGAGCGTCTTCGAGCAGCTGTACGGTAGCGCGGATGACCCCCAGAGGGTTGCGGACTTCGTGCGCCACACCGGCGGTCAGCTCGCCCATGGCTGCCAGTCGGTCCGCTCTGATGAGTTGGTCGGTGAGCGCCTTGATGTCTGAGACGTCCTCAAGCGTCACGACGGCGCCGAGCACAGTGCCTCCCACCGCGCGCATGCGCGAGGTGGACGCCTGAACATGGATCTCCTGTCCTGAAGCCGTGACAAGACTCGCGTCTCTCAGAGCCAGCGGCAAACGCCCGGCAAGGACCTTCGACACGTCCGAAGCGAGTCCGCCGTCATCTTTGAAGAGCAGCCCAATCGGCTTGGGAACCATGTCGAACTCCGATATGCCAAGCATGCGTTCGGCCGCAGGGTTCGCCGTGGCGACGGAACCGTCTGGCCCAACAGTGAGCACCGCAGACGTGATCGAGCGGAGAATGGACGAGGTGTAGTCCTGTACGTTGATCAGTTGGATAGCGCGTTCTTCGAGCTTCTTGTAGGCCTCTTCCAACTGGAGAGACACCTGGCGCAGGTCTCGAGTCCTGCTCTCCTCGACGTCTCTGACGATGCCGAACAGAAGCCCTACACCCAGATACGACGCGATCTCAAGCGCGTTGTCGAATCCCATGCCAAGCGCCTGATTCAGCGAAATCTGCGCATGGATTCCGAAGGGAATCGCGGCGCCGAGTGCCGCCAGAAGTCCACCGCGCTTCCCGAAGATCCATGCCGCATACACAATCGGAACAAAGAACAGCCGGCGGTACAGAAGGTGCAGAGGGACGTTAGCAGGCGTGTTGTCCGTGAAGATGTGCACGATCGTGAGGATCGAAAGCATGACCACAACGGCGGCCAGCGCCCGTGCGTTGCCCGAGCGGGCCACGGGCACCGCGCCATCAACGCGCGACGTCTGAGGTCGGCGCGGCAGACCGATGCGATCCGGTGTCATCGGCGGCGCCTCGCCCACGAAGGCTCGATTCCCAACTCCTCGCGGTACTTGGCCACGGTCCGTCGAGCCACCGTCACCCCCTCGGCTGTGAGCAGCTCGGCCAACCTCTGGTCCGAAAGCGGCTTTGACGCATCCTCGTCTTTGACGAGCTCGCGAAGGCGCTGCTTGATGCTGGTCGACGCAACGTCCATGCCTGTGGACGTGCGATAGCCGCCACTGAAGAAGTACTTAAGTTCGAACAGCCCGTACGGCGTTGCCATGTACTTCCCGGTCACCCCTCTGGAGACCGTGGACAGATGAACGCCGATCTCGACCGCCACATCCTCGAGCCTCAAAGGCCGTAGCGGTCCCCGGCCGTCCTCGAAGAAGTCCCGCTGCACTTCCAGCACTATCTCGGTGATTCGGGTGACCGTGTCCTTGCGCCGATCCACATTGCGGATGAAGCTCTCGGCCGAACGAATCTTATCCTTGAGATAGCGTCTGGTCTCATCATCGGCGTTCGAGCCCGACCGCAGCATCGACCGATAGCGCGGTGAGACCCTGAGCGCTGGCAGCGCCTCATTGTTGGGGATGATCAACCAGTCCTCATCGAAGCGCCTCACCGTCACATCTGGAACGATGTACCCCGGAGACGGTCCCGGCGAAAACGCGCCAGCCGGGCGCGGGTTCAGAATCCTGAGGATCTCCACCAGCCGTCTGACCTCGTCCTCGTCCACCCTGAGCGCGCGAGCAACCCTCTTGAAGTGGTTGGATGCCACGTCGTCCAGATGGTCCTTGATGATGCGCGTCAGCCGAGGCTCGTCGATTCCGAGGAACTCCATCTGGAGGCACAGGGCTTCGGCAAGGTCACGAGCACCAACCCCGGGGGGGTCCAGCTGCTGGATAGCCTCGAGCCCCGCCTTGGCGACGTCTACCGACTCACCCACCAGGGTCGCTATCTCCTCCAACGAACCCCTGAAGAACCCGTCGACATCAAGAGAACCTACGACGGCCTTCGCCGCGTGCGACACCGCGGGCGAGATATCAAGCAGCGTCAGTTGGCCGAGAAGATAGTCATCGAACGTCTGCACGCCACCAACGAACTCCTCGGTATTCGCCTGCTCAGCGTTGGGATCCCGAGGTGATGTCGGTTCGATCTGGTCAAGATCGTCGTACATCTCGAGCCATTCGTCCCACGAGCGCTCGTCTTCCCGCTCCTCGAGAGGTTCTTCACCCTCGGCCGGCTCGGAGTCGGTCTCGTCGACCTCGAGAACGGGATTCTCGAGCATCTCCGCCTCCACCATCTGCTGGAGTTCGGCAACGGGCATCGCGAGTATGGCAAGCCCCTGGTAGACCTGGGGCGAAAGCGTCATCTTCTGACGCAGTTCGGGGCGCTGCTGTAGTTCCATTGCCCCTCCTCCGTCGGCTCTTGGGGCCGCTGGGAAGCGCGGTCAACTGCAAAAAATATACCACTTTCAGCGCTCAATCATTCACTCAGTCCGGAGGAGGCAGCGGCGACACGGTTTCTCTACCCGGAAGTTGCACCACGATGATCGCGGCGATCACTAGAACACCGCCCATCAGCTGGGTCAATGAGAGCGACTCGCGAAAGAGCGCGAAGGCTCCGACGGCCGCGAGCATCGGCTCGATTGTTGATGCCACCGTGGCGTTGGTCGGAGGGATGTCCCGCAGCGCGAGCAGAAACGCCGAGAACGGAACGACAGTGCTCACCACAGCCATGAACAACACTGCTCCAGCCGTCTTCACGTCCGAGAAGACAGACAGTATCGCGGATGGCCCAAGCCAGAGCATCCAGAAGATCGATGCGAATCCCAGCCCGTAGACGAGCATGGTGTACGGCGTGAAACGGGATGCGGCAACGCTGCCCATCAGCGAGTAGAAGGCGAAAAGCACCGCTGATGCCAGACCCCAGGCCAGACCCGCCGATGAGACAACCAAACCGTCGCCACCGAGAGCGCCCACCACGAATGCGCAGCCGAGCACCGATAATGCCACGCCGACGGGGAGCGCCCATGTGAAGCGATGGCCGAGAAACATCACTCCCACGATAAGAACCAGGATCGGAGCGAGGTACTCGAGCAGGATAGCCGTCGCAACGTTGGTGAGAGATATCGTCATGAAGTAGGTGAAGTGCACTCCCGCTAGGCCGATCACGCCGAATGCGGCAAGAAAGGGCACGTCGGGTGCAGCTATCTTGAAAGCGCCGCGCCGGGTAACAAGCAGCCACAACACAAGAATCACGAAAGCCGAGACGGCGCGGGCACCCGAGAGTACCGTAGGCTCAATCGCAATACCCAGAGGCGGCACGGGCCAGTGGGCCGTTGCATCCGATGCGGTTGTGAACAGCCACTTTGCGGTGAGTCCACCGCTCGCCCAGCAGGTCGCGGCCAGAAGCGCGAGCATATAGCCGCGCGCGGGACGAACCGGCCTATACGAATCCTGCATCGATCTCCTCGGCGGTCTTCGCACGTTGATAGTCGTCGTAGGGCTCGAGGTGAACGATAGCATCGACAACCTGCCCGAACTGCTGGCAGAGCACCCGTTCGACGGCCTCGGCAATTGCATGGCCTTCAGCGACGCTGAGGGAAGAATCCACTTGGACGTGAAGATCGACGTAGACTTCCGCGGCCGATCCACGCGTCCGGATGTGATGGCAGCCCTTCACCCCGTCCACGGTCTCCGCAATCGTACAGATATCCGGAGCCGGGATTCGCGCTGAGTCCGACAGGGTCGCGCTCGCCTGTCGAAACACACCCAGCGCGGTGTAGACGATTGCACCCGCCACGAGCACGGCCACGATCGGGTCGGCTTTCGCGAAGCCCATTCTCACGAGCACCAGTGAGAACACAACACCTATGCTGACGAAGATGTCCGATGTCGTGTGATTGGCGTCAGCGATGAGGATCTCGCTCCCAAGTCGCTGCCCCGCACGCCGCTCCCACAGGGTCACGCCGATGTTGACCGCCAGCGTGACAAGCATGATGGCGAAAGACACGACACCGACGCGCGGAGGCGCGGCCCCTTGGGTCAACTCCGCGACAGCGCTCGAACCGACTCGGTAGGCTGCGAGGAGCAG
Source organism: Actinobacteria bacterium HGW-Actinobacteria-7 (assembly GCA_002841275.1). Lineage (GTDB taxonomy): Bacteria > Actinomycetota > Coriobacteriia > Anaerosomatales > PHET01 > PHET01. Next base: position 18,926 of record PHET01000019.1, read on the forward strand.
CATCGCGCCAATGGCCGCCGATGCATAGGTCTCGTACTTGCCATGCCCGTAGGGGTGATCCTTGTCCGCCGGACGAGCTGCCATGCCCATGCCAACAAGCCCAACGACATTGCTCGCACCGTCAAAGAACGAGTGGAATCCGTCTGCCTGCATTGCGGCCGAGCCGCTGGCCAGACCCCACAGAAGCTTGGCGGCGGCCACCGCGATGTTGAGCACCAGGATCGCCCACAGTACGCGACGGATACCGCCTATGCGGCTCGCCCCTGCGCTGCCCTGCCCTGACTTGGTGTAACCCACGGAGTCCCCTCGCACAACCATTGCGGCAGATACCCCACGGGGGTACCATTCACTGTGACCGAACCCACGGTACCAGATTGCCGAGAATCCCATGCCCACAAGACCATTGCCAGCCACAGTCGGCGACGACACTGAGCGCAAGAAGATCATCAACCGCCTGAGACGCCTGGAAGGTCAGGTTCGCGGTCTCCAGTCAATGGTTGAGAGCCGTGCCGCCTGTGAGCAGGTATTGACGCAGGTCATGGCATGCAAATCGGCACTAAGCCAAGTGGCTATGCATGTCATCGGTCATGCCATGAAGAGCTGTTTGGTGGATGAGACCCTCAGAGACCGCGGCGAGCTCATCGGCGCAGCGTTCGACGTCTACCTGCACTACCGCGAGCTAAGTGACGAAGCCTTCGCCGCGCCCAACACCACGCCTGCGACGCCGGAGAAGTTGCTTCTGCGGCTCAAGGAACTCGAAGGGCAGCTGTGCGATGTCCAAGATGTCATCACTGCACCGTCGGACTGCGAGAGCGCGCTTCTTGGTCTGACTCGCGCAAGCTCCACCCTTAACGACATCTCGCTGACCATCCTTGGGCATGCCATGCAGGACTGCCTGATAGACGAGTGCGCTACGTCACGCGACGCGGTCATCGACCAAGCCATCCAGGTGTTTCTGCGCTACTCCTCCTGCGTAAGGTAGTCGAGCTGGCGCGCTGTCTTGCGGTACCAAGAAGAAGGCCCCGGATCACCGGGGCCTTCTGTGTTGCGCAATCCGTTCAGTGGTCCTAGGACTCGAGGCCCAACTCACGACCCAGAGCGTCGGAGCTTCGAGCGCCCACGACTTGCGCGGTAATCTCGCCGTGCTCGAACTTGGCGATGGTCGGGATGCTCATGATCCCGTACTTGACTGCGATGTCGCGCGACTCGTCGATGTTGAGCTTCACGAACTTCGCCGCCCCACCAACACGTCCGGCTAGCTTGTCGAGTTCAGGGGCGACCATCTTACAGGGGCCGCACCACGGTGCCCAAAAATCTACGATCACGGGGGTGTCCGAACCGATTACTTCGGCGTCCCAAGACTGCTCGGTAATATCTAGCGCGCTGCTCATGTGTTCTCCATCTCCGCCACATCGTTCAGCTTCCTGTACGAGCTCCAGTATACCCATGGGGGTATTCCGCGTCAACATGGCTACACTCCTTTCATACCCAGATCGCACTCGCGCCACAGGTTTACCCTTGAGCCTTGTATCATGGTGCCGAGGAGGAGGTGCGCACCGCAGATGCCATTGATGTGGGCTTCGCTGATGATCGGTGCCGTCTTGGCGGGAGCGGCCGTCGTGGCGGTCATGGTGGCGCGCCCAGCGCTCGAGCCGGCTTTCGCGCTTGCTGGTGTTCTCGGCATGGGCGGATCGACATTCTGTCTCTTCCGCATTGCCATCACCTATCGCACTGGTGAGCCGGCATTGTGGGCATTCGCGTTCGTGCTGGCGGGTACCGCTGGTGGGTACGCACTCGCATCGACGCTACTACACGCGCTCGCCCGACATCGCCCCCTTTCCCCTCTCCCCAGTGCTCTTCCCGATGATCCGGGCGCACCCGCGATCCTTGTAGTGGCCTGCACAGAGCCCGAGCACTATGAGCCAGCCGCTACAGCCCGCATGTTCGAGGCTCTGGCGTCAGAGGGCCTCCTGGAAGCGTCCATCGGCTTTCTGCCGTTCCTGTTCTTCGCGCAGAAGACACGCTATCGCGCGGTGGGCGGCATCAACCCCGCATATCAGCAGCTGACTGCAGTATCCGAGAGGCTCGAGAAGACCATCAAGCGTGCGCGAGTGTCCCCCGTGCTGTGCTCGGGTCCCCACTCGCTCGAGGCGGCCGTGCTCCAAGCTGTCCGAGAAGGCCACCGCACGGTGGTTGTCGCCGAGCTTAGCGTCGGCGAGTCCCTCATCCTCGCAGGCGCCAAGCAGGCGCTGTCCAATCTGCGAATGAGCGAACGTGGAGTGTCTGTGACTCACACCGGTGTGTTGTGGTGCTCCGAGCGCGTTATAGGCATGCTGGCAGCTCGGGTCATGCGCTCCGCCACCGACGTCGCCACCACTGGCGTGGTACTCGTGGGTCACGGTCAGCCCGATGAGATCGCAAGCAAGAATCCCCAGATGGATATCGATGAAACGGCCTTCCTCAGCAGGCTGAGGATGACACTGCTGGATACAGGGCTCCAAGAAGCCAACGTGCGCGTCGCGTGGGCGGACTGGGGTGAGCCCGGTGTAACGACCACTGTGCGACATCTGGTCGCGCTGGGATGTACCCGGGTCATCGTGGAGCCCGCGGCGTTCCCGCTGGATACGATCGGAACACGTCTGGATCTGGAAGTCGCGGTCAGGCAGGCACGGGTACAGGAGAACGCGACAATGGTCACGCTGCCCGCCTGGAGAGATGATCCGGCCGTGATAGAAGAGCTCCGCAGTCGAGTGGTCGACGCGCTCGCCGAACACAGCGTCTAGGACCTATTTCGCCTTACAGCGTTCCCAGTTCAGCGACTGCATTCTGCGAATCCGGGGCAGGTCAACCGTGTAGCGCCAAGCGAGTGAGAGCCCTTGCCGGGCGGCCTGCGCACGCGTCTCGAGATTCACGATGCCAGTGCGCAGATCATCTGCGGACGTGCCCTTGAACAGCGTGTAGCCCTTACCGACGGCCTTGAGTACGTGTGCATCGCTTCCGCCCGTGGCGGCGATTCCCTGACCGCCGGCGAGAACCTTGGCGGCCATGCTGTTGGCCCATACCAGAAACGGCATCGAGTTGTAGACCTCGAAAGCGTGGAATGCCCAGTCGTTCGCCGCATCAGCGACGAGGTTGCGGCCAGTGGGGCCGAACACGCCTTGTGCCGAGAACGGATGCGCAATGATCGCAATGCCGTCCTGGTCGTGAATCGCCCGAACCGTGTCGGCCGCCGACATGCCGGCCGGGATATGTTCTTTCAGGTAGAGGCCAAGAACATGGCCTTGTTTGGCGGAGATCTCCTCGCCTACGATCACTTCGAAGTCATACAGCTCAGCGAGCGATTGTGCGAACAGCGCACCCTCGATGGTGTTGTGATCGGTAATCGCTATGACCTTGAGATCCGTGCTGTTCTGCACGTACTCCATAATCTCAGGAATCGACGGCAAGCCGTCCGAGTGATTCGAATGAATGTGAATATCGGCCTTGCTCCACGTTTCAGCGTTCAAGCGGGTTGTTCCCCCTAGCTGGGGCCTGATCGGCCATTGACTGCAACTCTAATGGAAGCAAGCGTCACACCAAGTCACAGTGGATCAGCATTACCACGATACAGGCATCGGCACATCAGCCTCAGCCGACAAGCAACAGTCGGTGAGCGGCGCAATCCCCGCTCAGGCGTTCATGCGAGCCCAGCGAGCTAGTCGCGCGACCCCCTCGTGAAGTTGCTCGAGCGAGGTCGCATAGCTGAAGCGCAGGAACCCTTCGCCGCCCTGCCCGAAGTCGATGCCCGGAGCGCACGCAACCTGCGCCTCCTCCAGGAGCCGACGTGACAACGCCAGAGAGTCTCGACCCCAATCGCTCGCGTCAGCGAACACGTAGAACGCCCCGCACGGTTCACACTCTATCTTGAGCCCTATCTCGCGCAGGGCGGGCACAAGGTAGCGGCGACGCTCATCGTAGAGTGCCCTCATTCGCGCGACATCGGGCTGTGCCTCGGTCAGTGCGACGACCCCGGCCTGTTGTACGAACGCGTTCGCCGCAAGGAAGAAGTTCTGTTGGATCTTCTCGGCGGGGCGAACGAACTCGCGCGGTGCTATCAGGTATCCAAGGCGCCACCCCGTCATCGCGTAGGCCTTCGAAAAGCCGTTGAGGACGAACGCCCTGTCTGTGTACTGCAGGATCGAGTGCTCTTCGCCGCAGAAGGTCAGGCCGTGGTAGATCTCGTCGCTCGCAATATGCACGCCGGTCTCCTCGGCGATGTCGGCGAGCATCTGGAGATCCTCCACCGAGAGGACCGCGCCGGTTGGATTCGACGGCGAGGTCACCATGATCGCTTTGGTTCGCGGGCCGATCGCGGCGCGCAACTCGTCCTCGCGGTAGCGGAAACCGTCCTTGGCGCGTGTACGCACGAGCTTCGGGACTCCGCCCAAGAACCGTACGTAGTTCGGATAGGCCGGGTAGCAGGGATCCGGCATGATGACCTCGTCACCTGGATCGAGTAGCGCTCCGAACAACAGCAGCATCGCAGGGCTCGTACCCTGCGTCACCACTATGTCCTCAGGATCGATGGTGACTCCGTACACAGCACTGTAGTGGTCACGTATCGCGTCACGGAGGTCGGGAAGCCCGAGTGATTGCGTGTAGTGCGTGCTGCCGTCCTGCATAGCGGTTTCGGCCGCACGCGTGATCACATCAGGAGTGGGGAAATCCGGATCGCCGATCTCGAGCCTCACGATGCAGTGCCCTTGGGCCTCGAGCTCCTTGGCGCGGGCCACAACGTCCATCACGAGAAACGGCTGGATCTCCTGAGCGCGACGCGAAACAGGTGTCACAGGTTCAGTCCTTTCGTTACAGGTGTGAGTCGAGCACGGTACACCGTCGACGCAGCGTTGCCTAGGACCTCAAGCCTTCGCAGGTCGCCGAAGGACATGTCCTTCGTCTGGATCAGTTCATGAGGCGGCCGGTCGTCGAAGACGAGTCCCAACTCCTCGGCGCGGACCCAAAGGTCGGTGCCGGGAAGCACGTGCAGGCTCGACATCTGGACCTTACCCGGGTCGGCGTCGAAAGCGAATCGCATCCCCGAAAGCGCATCTTCGGCGGTATCACCGGGAAGTCCGATGATGAGATCGCATTCGACGCTGATTCCTGCACGTTTGCAGGCGGCTACACCTGCGAGAAAGCGACTGGGGTCGAGAGATCGCCGACACTCCGCCAGTGCGGCGGTTCCTACCGTCTGAGGACCGGTTTCAACGCTTACAACGCCCGCGCGCACCAACAGGGCTGCCTGCTCGTCGTCAATACGCTCGATATCGACCTCGATGGTATGGAGACGGAGCCCCTTGTCGGCCCACGGCGCGAGGAGGTCGGACAGCCGCCTCAACCGATCGGTGGTCAGATTGAAGACCGGGTCGATGAAGCTGATCGAACGCATGCCCGGCTCCGATGCGACCCGCTCTATGTCGGACGCGATCCTGTCCCATGAGAAGCTGCGGATACGAGTCGAGCCCTTCCCTTCATAGCAGTACGCACATGCGTGCGGACAGCCTCGGTACGTCTCGAGATACGCCGAGCCGTCCGTGGGGATCGCAACGCCGGGCGGATACGGTGACGCTACATCGTCGAGGTTCTCGATCTCGGGTCGGGACGGGCCGCTCTCAACACGCCCGCCCTCGCGTGCCGTGACCCCCGGCGTCGAACCGGGAGACCCGCCACGCACGAGCGAGTACACGAGATCGGGTAGCGCGAACTCACCCTCCCCGCGCACCACGGCGTCGATGCCGGGCTGCTCCGCGAGGGAATCCTCGGCCAGAGGGCCTACTTCGGGACCGCCCACGACCACGTAGGTCTGCGGGCGAACGGCCTTGATGACGCGAACCGCTTCGAACACTGAACGCGCGTTCCAACAGACCACTGAGAACCCCACGACATCGGGAGCGGGATCGAGGTCGAGTATCTGATACGCGATCCACCACGGGTCGGTGGCAGTGTCGAAATCGGGCGTTGTGATCCACGTCTCGGGCAGGCGTATGTCTGACTTGATGCTCTCGCGCAGGTACGCGTTTGCAAGCGAGCGATACCCTGGGGTCGATACTCCCACAAGTGCGACAACCAACCGCTCCTGTGCCGCGCTCACACTGCGACCTCGCGAACAGTCCAGGGCTCTGCCGAGAACGGCGACACACCATCGCCGTGTAGGGCAACACCGGCCACCGTCGCGACACGCAAGGCCTCGGCGAGCGTAGCGGACGGGAGCATGAAGCCCTCTGCGCGTTCCACCAGCACCGAAACCGCCCCCGCCTTCGCCAACGCCAGCACGGCCGACGAGAGGTGCGGTGCGTTGTGTCGGCACACACGCACCAATCCGGTCACCGAGACGTGTTCCCCTACGACACGTGCAGCTTCAGTGAACGCACCTGCCCCGGAGATCGCTGCTTCGAAGAGCCCGGGGCGGTCAGCGAGTCCATCATGGGTCACGGAATCCCCGGCCAACAGGACCAGCTCGACATGGCGCACGCCCGCTTGGACGACACCTGCAGCATTACCGCCCACGAAGAGTGCTCCGCCGTCCGTACGAAGGCGAATACGCTCGCATCCGGCCTGCACCGCGGCATTCACCAGCCGCACCAGAGCAGGATGCGCGAACGGTTCAGCTCCGACAAACGAGACGTTGGGGCCGGGCCCGGCGCCCCACTCGGCCGCCGCCCTGCCAACTGCGGCTACGACCTGCTCGGCGGGAAACATCGAGACAGCGCGTTCCGGGTGGCACCGCATGCACACCGCAGTCTCACCACACCCCAGCTGTATCTGTGCGAAGGCTATCACGAAGCTCCTCTCCCTCAGACCAGTCTAGCCGATGGTCAACTCAGCGCAGCGTTCACTGTCCCAGCGAGATGTCACCGGCCCACCACTGCCGGCACTTCAAGGTGGAGTAGTCGCCGAGCTCGGCTTGAACAACCCGTACGCGCCTCCACGCAAAGCGGCCCCTCCCGTTTCCGGGAAGGGCCGCTGGTAGTTCCTGGTGTCGAAGGAGGGATTTGAACCCTCACGAGGTTGCCCTCACTAGGCCCTCAACCTAGCGCGTCTGCCGTTCCGCCACCCGTAGGACAGCGAGCGAAAGTATAACAAGTGCTCAGTGGCCGCGCTAGCCCTTTGTGCCGGCCGTTTCTTTGCCAACGATGGCCGCGAGTGCCGCCTCGTCGATCAGCTTCTGGTCCAGCTTCGAAACGTCGATCGGAAACGGCGCGGCGAAGTGGCACGCGGCCCGATGTCCGGGAGACACCTCTCGAAGCTCCGGCTCGGCCTCCGAGCAGATCGGCAACTGGGCAATCGGGCAACGCGTATGGAAGCGGCAACCGGTCGGCGGGTCGATCGGACTTGGCGGATCGCCAGCCAGAAGGATGCGCTTCCGAGTGCGCTGGACGTCTGGATCAGGCACGGGCACAGCCGAAAGGAGCGACTGCGTGTAGGGATGGTGCGGCTTGTCGTACAGACCGCGCCAGTCGCTGACCTCAACGATCTTGCCCAAGTACATGACTGCGACATCATCGGAGATGTGCTGAACCACCGACAGATCGTGGGCAATGAACAGGTATGCCAGATCGAACTCGTCTTGCAGCTTGTCCAGCAGATTGAGCACTTGCGCCTGAATCGAGACGTCAAGTGCGGACACTGGCTCGTCACACACTATGAGCTTCGGCCTCAGTGCCAGCGCTCGTGCGATGCCGATACGCTGCCGCTGCCCGCCGCTGAACTCATGTGGGTACCGATTGATGTGTTCCGGATTCAGCCCTACGACATCAAGCAGGTCTCTAGCCTGCTTCAATCGCTCCGCCCGCGTGCCGATGCCATGAATCTGCAACGGCTCGGTGATAATCTCGGCAATAGTGAAGCGCGGGTTCAAACTGGCGTAAGGATCCTGGAAGATGATCTGGACCTGCCGACGGAACGCCTTCAGGTCACGCCCGGTGAGTGACAACACGTCCGTGCCCTCGAAGGTGACTGAACCCGATGTGGGCTCGATGAGTCGCATCAGTGCTCGGCCGGTCGTGGACTTGCCACACCCGGACTCTCCGACCAGCCCAAGGGTCTTTCCCTGGTCCACAGAAAGCGACACACCGTCGACCGCCTTGACCCAGCCCTTGTCGCGAGAGAGCGCCCCGGACTTCACAGAGAAGTACTTGGTGAGATCCTTGACTCTCAGAAGTTCGCTCATCAGGCACTCACCCCCGCACATGCGACCACGTTGCGCTCGAACCCTTCGTCCCCAGCGAAATGGCAAGCAGCGTAGTGACCCTCAGAGATCTCCCTGAGTCCAGGCGTCTTCTCACGGCACACGTCTTGCGCATAGGGGCATCGCGGTTCGAACGAACATCCTGGCGGCGCGTCGATGAGGCTGGGCGGCTGGCCTTTGATCGGGCAAAGCTCGGTCTTCGCATCGAGGATATCGTGACGGGGAATCGAGTCCATGAGACCCCATGTATAGGGATGCAGGGGCTTGTAGAAGACGTCGTCGCACGCACCGACCTCGGCGGGCTTACCGGCGTACATGACAAGGACCTTGTCGGCGATATCTGCCACCACACCAAGATCGTGAGTAATCATGATGATTGCGGAGTTCGTGCGCTTCTGGATCTCCTGCATCAACTCGATGATCTGCGCTTGAATGGTCACATCGAGTGCGGTCGTAGGTTCGTCCGCGATAAGGATGTAGGGATCACACGCGAGCGCCATAGCAATCATGACGCGCTGACGCATGCCACCTGAGAACTGGTGCGGATAGTCCCGGACACGCGACTCAGGATGTGGAATCCCCACGAGTCGCAAGAGCTCAACTGCCCGCGCCCAAGCGTCATGCTTGCTGAATCCCTTGTGAATGATCAACGGCTCTGCGAGCTGACGCCCAATCCGGTACACGGGGTTGAGTGACGTCATCGGGTCCTGAAAGATCATCGCAATCTCGTTGCCGCGAATCTTACGCAGATCGTCGTCGTTCATCGCGATGAGCGATGTCCCCCTAAACAGGACGTCTCCACCTTCGACCTTGCCGGGAGGCATAGGTATCAGCCCCATCATGGTGAGCGCGTGGACCGACTTGCCTGATCCCGACTCCCCTACCACGCCCAGCGTCTCACCTGAGTCCAAGGTGTAACTCACCCCGTCGACCGCCTTGACGACTCCGTCGCGTGTATGGAAATGCATCTTGAGGTCATCGACCACCAGAAGGTGCTCAGCCATGGATCAGTCCTTCATCTTCACGTCGAGGGCGTCACGTACGCCGTCACCCAGCAGTGTGAACGCAAGAACGGTCGTCAGAATGGCCAGCCCGGGCCAGAGGACCAGCAGCGGTGCCGTCACCAGGTACCCTCGGCTTGATTCAATCATCTGACCCCAGGAGATCTTGGGAGGTTGAATACCCAGTCCAAGGAACGAAAGTGCCGCTTCGGTCAGGATGGCGCCACCGACGGACATCGTCGCGTAGACCACGACCGGCGCGATCGCGTTCGGAGCGATATGGCGAAACATCAACCGACTGTCGCTCGCGCCTAGCGCGCGACCTGCGTCCACGTAGTCGTTCTCTTTCACCGAGAGGACCGAGCCTCTGAACAGGCGAGCGAACGTTGGCCAGCCCAAGAGGCCGATTGCAAGAATGACCGGCGTGATACCACGGACCTCCGGCGGCAGGACCGCCAGAATGAGAATCGCGAACAAGATATATGGGAATGCAAGGAAGATGTCGGTGATACGCATGACGAGCGTGTCGGTCCATCCGCCGTAGTACCCCGATATCGCCCCCAAGAAGACCCCGATGATGACCGAAATGGCCACGGCGACGATACCGACAGTCAGCGACACTCTCGAGCCGTAGATGACCCTGCCCAAGATGTCTCGCCCAAAATCGTCTGTTCCAAAGGGGTGCTGTGAAGAAACAGGCAGGAGCCTCTGCGCCGCAGCGGTCTGTGAGTTGATGACGCGAGGGTCACCGAAGGACTGTGGAACCCACAGGTCTGCGGTGATTGCAGCGAGAACGACGATAAGTATCCAACCCAGCGCCAGAACGGCCAGTTTGTTGCGGCGAAGCCGATACCACGCGTCCCCCCAGAGAGTCCGGTTCTCGTGGTCGACATGCTCCTCGAGAAGTGGAGTGTTGCCGCCGGGTTGGCCGCCGAAATCGTGCACGCCTTCTTCTACGATCTTCGACTCAGGGGTTCGTTTGTCGCCCATACCCATCCTATTCACCAGACCCACCGAAACGGATCCTCGGATCGAGGAACGCATAGCTGATATCGACAAGCAGGTTGATGATCATCACCGCGAACAGCATCACAGTCACGCCGCCGAACACCACGGGGAAATCCCGCTGGAAGATGGAGCGAGCGAGCGTGAAGCCCACGCCCGGCCAATTGAAGACCGTCTCAGTGAGCACGGCGCCTGCGAACATAGCGCCCAAATCCAGTCCGATGAACGTCACGACCGGAATCAGCGCGTTCTTCATCGCGTGGTGCCAGAGTACTCCGTTATCAGAAAGCCCCTTGGCATGCGCTGTTCGAATGTAGTCCTGATTGTTGACCTCCAGGAGCTGGCTCCGCATGATGCGCGCGGCATAGGCGGTGGAGACAGACGCCAGTGTTATCCCTGGCAAGATCAGATGCACCCAGTCTGGAAACGCCACCGATGACGCGCCCGATATGGGGAGATAGAACGCCCCGCCTGTAGCGTTCTTGAGCCAGATGCCGAAGACATACTGCAGCATCAGTCCCAGCCAGAACACAGGGAGCGAGACGAGGATTGACGTACTCAAGGTCACAAACACGTCGGCGAACGAGTATTGCTTCACCGCCGAGATGACTCCTGCCCCGATTCCCACGATTATCTCGATCATGATGGCAACCAGCGCCAACCGAATCGTGTATGGATAGGTCTCCAGGAATATCGTCATGACCGGTCGGCCGGTGTAGATGGACGTGCCGAGATCGGGACCAGTCCATTTGACTGCCCCATCCACCGTCTTCACCGGCGATAGTGCTACGAGATACTTGCCGTACTGGACGTACCAGGGCTGGTCGAGCCCGAACTGCTGGATCAGTTGTGCCTTCACCTCTGGGGGAGGTGTCCGCTCGCCAAAGCGCATCTGGATGGGATCTGCGCCTGGCATGAAGTTCGAAATCAGGAACAAAGCCAGTGTCACGCCGAAGAACACCGGGATGAACTGGATTATGCGCTTGGTGATGTACTGAAGCATCTGCAGAATTCCTCTACGGTCCGCTCGCAAAGGGTGGCAGGACACCCGTGGATGCCCTGCCACCCCCCAACAGTGCTTGCGAGCTGCGCCCTACTTCGTGGCGGCAGCGTCTGAAACCCATACCTTCTCGAAATTGCCAAAGTACAGCGGGTTGAAGACGAAATCGTTGATGCGGTCAGAGCCGACGTGATGGTGCTTGTAGAACATCAGCGGAGCAACCGGATCAGTCGAACCGATTGTGGCGTCGATCTCTGCGAACTTCGCAGCGCGAGCCGCCGGATCCGTGATCTTCTCGGCATCCTGAATCGCAGTGTCAACGGCAGGGTTCTTATACAGAGCCTTGTTGTCCGTGGACTTGGAGTTGAACAGCGCATAGAGGAAGTTGTAGGCGATCGGATAGTCCGCCACCCAGCCGAGACGCGCGATCTCATGCTTGCCCTCGTCGAGCTGCTTGAGGTACACGGGGAAGTCAGCTGACTGGAACTCGGTGTTGATACCGATGGCCTTCAGGTCAGACTGGACGAGCTCCATGATCTTCTCGTGACCGCCACCGCTGTTGAATGACAGCTTGAAGGTGGGAAGGCCCTTGCCCTCAGGATAACCGGCAGCGACGAGCGCGGCCTTGGCGGCCTCCATGTCGTACTTGGAGTCCGGCCATGCGCCCTTCTGATAGCCAGCCATTCCCGGAGGAAGGATGCTGTCAGCAGGCTCGCGTGTGCCCTCGAAGACCGTGTCGCAGATCGCCTGGCGGTTGATGGCCAGCGAAAGCGCCTTGCGAAGATCGGCGTTCTTCAGATACTTGTTCTCGTTGTTGAAGATCAGGTAGTACGTTGAGTCCTCGGCACCAAGCAGGACCTGCTGGCCTGCCGCAACGGTGTAGCCGTCGGCCGAAACGCCGTACTTGGCCGAAGCGTCCTTGATCTTGCCCTCACCGATCTGGGTGAAGTCCAGGTTGCCCGCCTCGAACTCGGTATAAGCGGTCTCCGGATCCTTGAAGATGCGGAACTCGACGCCATCGAGGTACGGCGCGTCGCCAGCGTAGCTGTCGTTGCGCGCGACCTTGATGTACTGGTTGTGCTTCCACGGCTCGGCCATCTTGAACGGGCCGTTGCCGATGGGCATGTCGCCGTAGGCGACGTTGGTGCCGTTGAAGTCCACGCCAGCCTCCACGTACTTCTGCGGCACGGGGCCCAGCGACGGGTGAGCAACGACATACTCGAAGTCAGCGAACGACTGTGACAACGTGACCTCGAGGGTCGTGTCGTCTATCGCCTTCAGGCCGCTCATCTCAGTGGCCTTACCTGCAGCGACATCGTCGAAGCCCTGGATGAAGCCCAAGTGGTAGCTGATGATGGAAGGGTCGGGCTTGCCCGTCGACGTGTTGACCGTGTTCGGGTTGGCGATCCGGTTCCATGCATAGACGAAGTCAGCCGCCGTGACGGGAGTGCCATCAGAGAACTTGTCGGCGGGGTTCAGCTTGAACGTCCACACGGTTGCATCCGCGTTTGGCTCCCAGCTCAGCGCGGCAGCAGGAATGACCTTCGTCGGATCGACGTTGTCGAAGTTCGTGAGCGAATCGAACATCGCCTGAGTGACCTGCATACCCTCGGTCTCTTGGCAGTTGTACGGGTCGATATAGGCTGGCTCGCCGATGTAGAACGACATCGAGCCGCCCTTCGTGGGCCCCGACGCACCAGTCCCGCCGCCATCCGTCGTCGCCTTGGGCGCACAGCCGCTAACGGCCACCGCCGAGACGAGACCGGCGACAAGCGCCAGTGCCAAAGCCTTGCGCATGTTTCTCTGCAACTCCCTGCCTCCTTCGTGTTCGGAACACCTTCCACCGGGAACTCGCCACATGCTCTTCGTTTCCGGCCCCTCAGACATGCAGCCTGCTCGAATCGTATCAACGCGAACAGGACGACCTCATGAGTTTCCCCGAGCGTGCATCAAATGACAAGCACATTGGATACTGTCACTGAAACACCCTCGGCGAGCCTCCCGTGGCCCACGCCATTTCACAAGTATGTTCCCGAAACCGACCAATAATCAAAGAAAAAAACACCCGCCGCATCTGCGGCGGGTGTTCTTCAGTCCAGCGGAAACTCTCTACAGGCCTTTGGGATAGATCACCATGAGAAGCACCAACGTGATCATGAATGCCGAAGCGAACCCGATAGTGATGCGGTCCAGGTTCTTCTCAATCATGCTCGTGCCCGAGGAGCTGGTACTCATCACCCCACCCATCATCTCTGACAGGCCGGTACCTTTGCCCGAGTGAAGCAGCACGAAAACAATCAGGCCGATTGCGGAAATCGCCCAGAGAATCAAGACCAGATACAGAAACACGTTCACGAGGGTATCCCCTTAGACATCGACAGCGAGGTATGCGCCAGCGGCGCGAAAAATCAGTATACCAGCAGCGAGCGCCCCGTCCACTCCTTGGGCAGATCAATGCCGATCAGGTCAAGCAATGTGGGTGCCACGTCAGCCAACTTGCCGCCGTGAGCGAGGGACGACGGCCCGTCGGCCACCGCGACCAAGGGCACGGGCGAAAGGGTGTGGGCCGTGAACGGCGTCGAACCGTCAGCATCAACCATCGCCTCGGCATTGCCATGATCCGCCGTGATCAAGACCGTGCCCCCCTTGGCACGAATCGCCGAGACGACCGCTCCCACGGAGGTGTCCACCGCCTCGACGGCCCGCACGGCCGCCTCGAAGATCCCGGTGTGCCCGACCATGTCGCAGTTGGCGAAGTTCACTATGTAGACATCCGCCGCGTCGGAGTCGATCGCCTCCACGAGTTGACGCGTGACCTCCGGGGCGCTCATCTCGGGTTGCAGATCATAGGTCGCGATGCGCGGGCTGGGCACGAGAACCCGCACTTCGCCCTTCTTGGGCGGCTCTGACCCCCCGTTCAGGAAGAACGTCACATGAGCGTACTTCTCGGTCTCAGCGATGTGCATCTGTCGCAGGTTGTGGCAAGAGAGCACGTCTGCAAGCACGTTCTCCGGAAACGACTTGGGGAACGCCACGGCTGCCGGAATCGTGGGGTCGTACTCGGTGAGGCAGACGAACCGGACATCAGGGAATACCGGGCGTTCGAAACCCTCGAAAGCCGGATCGGTGAAAGCCCGCGTGATCTCGCGCGCCCTGTCTGGGCGGAAATTGAAGAAGATGACCGCATCGCCCGCCTCGACCCCAGCCGGGGTGATGACCGTGGGCACCATGAACTCGTCGTTGACGCCCTGCGCATATGACGACTCGATCGCCAAATCCGCGCTGGTGGCGGATGCCCCCTGCCCCATTACGATCGCCCGCCACGCCTTCTCCACGCGATCCCAGCGGTTGTCCCGGTCCATAGCATAGAAGCGACCCGTCACCGATGCGACCGCTCCTGCGCCGATGCGCCCCAGTTCCGCTTCCAAAGCCGCCACGAACGCCCTGCCGCTTTGCGGAGGGGTGTCTCGGCCATCAAGAAAAGCATGTATCCACACAGTCGTCGCGCCGCGCCGCGCCGCCATCTCCACCAGCGCGTACAGGTGCTTCTGATGGCTGTGCACGCCACCGTCCGAAACGAGTCCCATGAAATGAACCGCGCGCCCTCCCAAGACCGCCGCATCGATCGTCTGGGCCAGAACCGGGTTCGTTTCAAGAGACCCGTCGGCCACGGCCAAGTCGATACGCGTCAGCTCCTGGTAGACCACGCGGCCGGCACCGATGTTCAGGTGCCCTACCTCCGAGTTGCCCATCTGTCCCTCAGGCAGCCCCACCGCGAGTCCGGCGGCGTCGAGCGTCGTGTGTGGCCACGCCGAGAACAGCTCGTCCAGATTGGGGGTACAGGCAGCGGCGACGGCGTTGCCGTCGCGTTCCGCGCGGACTCCGAAGCCATCCATGATGATAAGCGCCGCGGGCAGATTCCGGGTCATGCGCTACTCCGCGAACCCAGCGGCCGTCTTGACCATGGAGACGAACGACTCGGCATCCAAGGCCGCTCCACCGATCAAGGCACCATCGATGTCCGGCTCAGGCATGAACAGGCCGAGGTTCTCCGGCTTGGCCGAACCCCCGTAGAGGATTCGAACACGAATCGCCGCAGGCTGGCCGAACGCTGCGCCCAGAGTGGCACGGATCGACCGACACACGTCGTTGGCCGCTTCCGGCGTGGGAATTCGTCCCGTCCCAATCGCCCAGATCGGCTCGTAGGCCACAACGACCTCCGCCGCTTGGTCTGCGGTAAGCCCCTCGAGCCCCGCGCGGACCTGTTCGCGCACGAACGCCTCGGTGCCACCTGCGTCGCGCGTCTCGAGTGACTCGCCGCAGCACATGATGGGAGTGACACCGGCCGCCACGAGAGCGTGCACCTTCTTGTTCACAGTAGCGTCAGTCTCGCCGAAGTACTGCCGGCGCTCGGAGTGACCGACGATGCAGTAGGAACAACCAAGATCCGCGAGCATGCCCGGGGCGATCTCGCCGGTGTACGCGCCCTCGGCCTCCCAGAAGACATTCTGTGCCGCAAGCATCATCGGAGCGTGGTCGAACTCCAGCACCGTGGCAACGCTCTTCAGATCGACGAACGGAGGGCAGACCACGATGTCGACTGACTCCACGGAACGCGGGTCATCGAGAATGAGATTGTCGATGTGTTGAGCAAGAACGACGGCCTCGGCCGGCGTCTTGTACATCTTCCAGTTGCCCGCGATCATTGGCCTGCGACCCATGGCGCCTCTCCCCTTTCGCGGCCGCACGCTGCGGCTCTCTGCAATCATTCCTAAGTCCTGAAACCGGTAGCTACTTGTCCAGCAGCGCTTCCACACCGGGAAGTGTGGCGCCTTCGAGCAACTTCATCGATGCGCCACCACCTGTCGACACGAAGGTGACCCGATCCTCAAGCCCAAACTTCTTCAGCGCTGCGACGGAATCCCCCCCACCGATGATGGATTCGGCGCGAGCATTGCGACCCACGGCGATCGCGACTTCCCGGGTTCCCGCTTCGAACGGCGCCATCTCGAACACACCCATGGGCCCGTTCCAGAAGATGGTCTTCGCACGCGCTATCTCGCCTTTGAACTGTTCGATCGAGCTCGGACCGATATCGAGCCCCATCATGTCCGCCGGAATCTCTCCACGACCAACCACCCTGGTATCCGCGTCCTCGGCGATATCCGCGGCGATCACGAAGTCGGTGGGAAGCAACAGCTCGACACCCTTCTCGGTAGCCTTCGTGAGCATCTTCTTCGCGGGCTCGACCCAGTCGGCTTCCACAAGCGAGTGGCCGACCTCGAGCCCTTGCGCGACGAGGAACGTAAATGCCATGCCTCCGCCGATGAGCAGCGTATCCACCGCGTCGATGAGTCGATCGATGACACCGAACTTGTCCGAGACCTTACTGCCGCCCAAGATGGCCACGAACGGCCGTGATGGTTCGGCGAGCATGGCCGTGAGCGTCTCGACTTCCCGGGCGAGGAGCAGACCTGCGTACGCTGGCAAGTACTCCGCGACTCCGGCAGTCGACGCGTGCGCGCGGTGAGCGGCGCCGAATGCGTCGTTGACGTAGATGTCCGCTAGTGAAGCGAGCGCCTTCGCGAACGCGGGATCGTTGGTCTTCTCTCCAGCGTTGAAGCGCACGTTCTCGAGCATGATGATCTCGCCGTCGACCATGCGCTCCACCGCTTCGGCCGCCTCAGGACCCACGGTCGTGTCGACGAAGACGACATTACGTCCCATGAGCCTCTGAAGGGTGCGACGCACGGGCCGCAGGGAGAACTGCGGATCAGGCTCGCCTTTCGGGCGGCCGAGATGGCTCACCAGAATCACGCGCGCTCCGTGGTCAACGAGATAGCGCAGCGTGGGTAGCGCAGCACGCACACGCGTGTCATCGGTAACCGAGCCATCCGCGAGCGGTACGTTGAAGTCCACGCGGACCAGGACCCGTTTGCCCTTGACGTCTGCGTCTTTGACCGTCTTCTTCGAGAACATCGTTCCTCCGGGCGTCTACGCTCAACGGCGCCCCGGGATCTCCGGGGCCCCGTCTGAGTACTGGCGGGCGAGAGCTTACGCCATCATCTTCTTGGCGAGGTCCTTGACCCTGTTGGAGTAGCCCCACTCGTTGTCATACCAGGACAGGCACTTCACGAACGTGCCCTCCCCACCCATCACCATGGTCTGGAGAGAGTCGAAGACCGACGACGCCGGGTTGCCCACAACATCCACCGACACGATGGGGTCCTCGCAGTACTCGAGGAAGCCCTTCATCGGGCCCTCCGCGGCAGCCTTCATCGCCGCGTTGATCGACTCCTTGGTGGCTGGCCTCTCAAGCTCGGCAACCAGGTCGACAACCGAGCCGTCCGGCGTGGGAACGCGAACCGACATGCCGTCGAGCTTGCCTTTCATGTCGGGCAGCACGAGTCCGATGGCCTTCGCAGCACCGGTCGACGTGGGAATCATCGACATGGCTGCGGCGCGAGCGCGACGCAGGTCCTTGTGCGGCGAATCCAGGATGATCTGGTCGTTGGTGTAGCTGTGAATGGTATTCATAAAGCCCGCCTTGATGCCGAACGTGTCGCGAAGCACCTTGGCAAACGGTGCCAGACAGTTCGTGGTGCATGAGGCATTCGACACGACGAAGTGCTTCGCCGGATCGTACTCATTATCATTGACGCCCATAACGATGGTGATGTCCTCATTGCTGGCAGGCGCCGAGATGATCACACGCTTGGCGCCTGCATCGATGTGCGCCTTGGCCTTCAACCCGTCAGTGAAGAAACCCGTAGACTCGACCACGAGATCCACCCCGAGCTCGCCCCACGGCAGATCAGCTGGATTGCGCTCCGAGAGTACCTTCACGACGCGTGTCGTGCCCATGGTCTGCCCACCATGTTCAAGCGCGTGAACCTTGAATCCGTCCTCGACGACTTCGACCGTGCGGCCGAACCGGCCGTGGACGGAGTCATACTTCAGCAGATGAGCGAGCGTCTTGGCGTCGGTCAGATCGTTGACAGCGACTACCTCGACTGCAGGATCGTTCTCCATCGCGCGAAAGACCAGACGGCCAATGCGCCCAAACCCGTTGATACCTACCTTGATCGTCAACCCGATCCCTCCTACTGCTCTCTGGCGGTCGTCCAATCCAGACCGCATCCCTACCCCTGACGCGCGACGTCTCCGCGCGGTGACTCCCTGCCTACTACTGTGCCCCACCAACGCCAGAACGTACCTGTTCGGCCAACTCCTCGATCCGGCGGACCCTATGATATACCGCGGACTTCGACAGTGGCGGGTCCGCCAGCTCGCCCAGTTCGCGAAGCGAGACCTCCGGATTCTCCACCCTCAGACGTGCGAGCTCTTGCAGCGCAGGCGGCAGATTCTCCAACCCGCGTACGGCGTCCAGCAGCTCGATAGCCTCGATCTGCCCCAACGCGGCCTCCGCGGTCTTGGCCTGGTTCGCTATCTCGGCGTTGACCAGGCGGTTCACGTCGTTGCGCATCGACTTTACGATCCGCACATCCTCGGTCCGCAGAAGCGCCCGATGGGCACCGACTAGCGCCAGGAACGTGATGATCGGCTCGGCGCCTTTCAGATAGACGGCAAAAGTTCCCCGTCGCTGTGCCACGCGGGCCTCGATGTCGAAGCGGGCCATGAGCTTCACAAGGTCCTCGGCGAGCTGCTCGGACTCAGCAGTGAGTTCGAAATGGAAGTCGCCATGCGGATCCGCGACGAATCCGCCGCCGAGAAACGCTCCTCGCAGGTAGGCGATCGCGCAACAGTCACGCTTGACCAGAGAAGGGTCGATTCCCAGAGAGAATCCGTGCTCGCCCAGAATCCCGAGCTCCCCAAGCGCAGCGGCCATCTTGGACTGGCTTGGGACAGTGATCAGGTAGTTGTTGGTCTTGTGAAGCACGCTGCGCCGGACCGTGAGTTCGGTCTTGAGGTCGTAGACGCCGTGCAGGAGTTTGATGACGGTGCGCGCGACCGAGGCCGTCTCGGTAGCGATCTCAAGGCGGTATCGATCGGATCCCGAGAAGTGCAGCGTTCCTTCTATGCGCACCAGTGCGGCCAGCTCGGCTTTGCTACAGCACCCGCGAGCGGGATCTACGCGCGATAACTCGTCTTTCACTTCGGCAGTGAACGACACCTAGGACAGCACCTCCTCAAGGGCCTGTTTCAACCTATCGGCTGAATGACGCGCAGGGTCACAGGGGTCTGCCACGTCCGCGCAGACAACTGAGACACCGAGAGCCTCTATCCGGGCCCGGACCTGCGGTCCTGCGCCGACCGGCTCAACGCGCGCTCCATCATCGCACACGTCAAGCGGCTCCACTGGACCGCCGTGCACTATCGTGACGTCGATGGCACCGCTGAGCCCGTGCTCAAAGAGCGCCTGTACGTGGTCAGCCGCATCGAGTCCGGCGGTTTCCCCTCGGAAGTTGGCTACGTTGCAGACGTATACTCGCCGGGCCGAAGACTCCCTCAGCGCATGGGCTATCCCTGCGACCAGGAAGTTCGGAACGAGGCTCGTGTAGAGCGATCCGGGACCGATCACGACCGCATCCGCCTCATGAATCGCCTCGATTGCCAACGGATTCGCCGCCGGCTCGGACGGCTCCGTGTACACACGGGCGACGGCGGTGGGGTTGGCCGCCAGTCGTGCCTGACCGGATATCTCGGCGCCTGCACGGTCGACGCCGTGCAGCACCACATCTTCAAGCGTCGAGGGGAGCACGCGTCCGCGCGTCCGCAACGCGTGTTCCGCGACCCGGACCGCCTCACCGAAATCGCCGGTCAGATCCGTCAGGGCCGCGAGAATCAGATTTCCCAGCGCGTGACCGGCCAGCCCATCACCATCCGCGAACCGGTACTGGAACACGCGCGCTAACATCCCCTCTTCATCACTCGCGAGCGCCGCCAGGCAGTTGCGGACATCTCCGGGGGGCAGAATGCCCAGCTGGCGACGGAGCACGCCAGTGGAACCCCCATCGTCAGCCATCGTGACTATCGCCGAAGTATCGAAGCCCAGACCCACCAGGCTTCTCAGGACCTGTGGCAGTCCCGTGCCTCCACCTATTGCGACCGCACGAGGTACACCGGACGGTGTCACTGGGCACTCCTGTCGCGATCGATATCGCGATGGGAGACCGCAACCCGGTAGCCGCCCTTGCCGAGGTGCGCCGCCGTCGCCTCCGCGAGTGCGACCGAGCGATGCTGTCCTCCAGTGCACCCGAGAGCGATGACCAGGTGCGACTTGCCCTCTGCCAGATAGCCGGGCATCACACTGTCCAGCAACACGAACCATCGCTGGAGAAACTCGCCGGTTTCCGTGCGGCCCAAGACGAACTGTCGCACAGGCGCCTGCAGCCCGGTGAGGGAACGAAGCTCCGGATTGTAGAAGGGATTAGGAAGGAAGCGAACATCCATGACGATGTCCGCATCCGACGGAGCGCCGTACTTGAACCCGAACGATGTCACGCTCACCGTGAGCGAATGCGCGAGCGACTCGGCGATGAACTCCTCGCGAATGCGGCGCCTGAGCTCCATCGGCCTTGACTCAGACGTATCCAAGACAACGTCCGCTCGGGCCCTGATAGGACTCAGCGCGGCGCGCTCCGTGTCTATGCCGTCTCCCAAAGACAGGCCCTCTTCACACAGCGGGTGGCGCCGACGAGTCTCCTTGAAGCGATTGAGGAGCGTCGCGCGGTCCGCCTCGAGGAACAGCACCCTGTGTTCGATTGCACGTTCATGGAGTGCGTCGAGCTCCCCTGCGAGCTGATCGAAGAACGCCTGGCCTCTGACGTCGCATACCACTGCGAGCCGTTGGATGCGGCTGCCGGGAAGCTGGGCCAAGTCTGTCAGCTGCGGTATGAACGATGGCGGCAGATTGTCGATGCAGAAGTAGCCCAGGTCCTCGAACGTGTGCATCGCCTCGGAACGACCGGCTCCCGACATACCCGTGATGACGACGAGTTCGGCCACGTGCGCAGCGGCGTCGTTTCCAGACCTCTGGACTTCACATGCATCGGCCACTTTGAGCCCTCCTCGGCAGGATGAATCAGTCCGTCAAGTATACCCGCCTCCTGGCTTGGGAGCCTGCACACGCGATTCCCCGCCGAGAGGCCCGGCCCGCTGAACTGACACGCGAAGTGGGTAGACACTCAGAGGCGGATTCGACTGGGGGGCCGACCGCGGGACAACGTGCACCGGCTGCGTTTGGGGGCCGCGAGGTGGCGTCCACCTACTTCTTGCTTGTCCTTCTGACCGTGAGAGTATCGAGCGCCGGAGCCATGTTGGAGATGTTCCGGCGTCTCAGGACTCGCTCGGTCGGGCTTCTGGGCGTGGGTCTTGTCTTGTACTCGCTCTCCCCACTCCTCACCCTTGCCTTGCGTAACGCCCCAACCGGGTCTGATGTTGTGGTACATGCGATTGACATCATCGCCGGCGCCCTTCTGGTGTTCGGCGTCTTGAGCCACTTCGTGCGCCCGAGCGCCCGAGCAGTCGTGCTGGGCGTTGTGCTCGCATCCGGAGCGGCAGCGAGCAGCCATCTGCTGCAGTCGGAGCAGCAGCTGTCCCTGGTCTTGATCGCTCTGTTCGCCATCGTCGGCGTCCTCCTTATCCGCAACAGGGAATCGTTCGTTCGGGTTGCGGGTCCGAGCTATCCATGGGCCCTCGCCCTCATCACCACGGTCATCATCTTCTTCGGCCTGCGTGTGTCGCTCCCGTCTCTGGTCACCGAGATGGTGTACCAGCTCGCGCAGATCGGCTTCAGTACCACTCTGGGGCTGTACCTGCTCCACTTGGAGTTCAACGTGGCCTCCACCGCCCTGAGGGGCGAAGAGAACCGCTACCGAACCCTTGTGGATGCGGCGGGAGACTCGATCTTCGTCTCCGATCTGGACGGTCGGATTCTCGACGCGAACCGGGGGGCCACCGTCCTGTTGGGATACCCGCATGACACCCTCACGGAGATGCATCTCCAAGACATCGACGCGCCCGCAGCGGCCGAACAGGTGGTTGATCGAACACGCGACATAGCGAGGAACGGACATGCGATCTTCGAGGCGGTACACCGACGTTCTGACGGAACCACGATCCCAGTCGAGGTGAATGCCCGGCTCACCGACTGGGCTGGCCGACCAGCGATTCTGGGCGTGGTGCGCGACATGACCGATCGAAAGCGCAGCGAGGAAATCATCACCCGGATGGCCTACTACGATCCTCTGACCAGGCTACCCAATCGGCGGCTGGCCATCGACCGGCTGGAGATGGCGCTGACACATGCTCGCCGCAGCGGAGAACCGATCGCCGTGCTGTTCATGGACCTGGACTACTTCAAGGGCGTGAACGACACGCTCGGGCATACTACTGGAGACGCATTGCTCAACTCGGTGGGTGACCGACTGACCGGACTCGTCCGTGCCGGGGACACGGTGGCACGCTTCGGTGGAGACGAGTTCATGGTTCTACTCATGGACGCGGCATCCGAAGAATCGGTCTCATTGGTTGCATGGAAGGTACTCGATGCGTTGGCACAACCGTTCATGATTGACGAACACGAGATTCACATCACCGCGAGCATGGGTATCGCGCTATGCCTTCCCGGGGAAGCTACGGTAGAGGACGTGCTGCGCGACGCTGACATTGCGATGTACAAGGCCAAGGACCGCGGACGCAACACCTATCAATTCCATGATGCGTCACTCACCTCGTCGGCTGCCGAGCGGTTCAGGCTGAAGAACGACCTGCGCCGTTCGCTGCAGGCACACGAACTGTCCGTGGTATTCCAGCCTCAGGTTCGGATCTCAGATGGCACGGTCGTCGGTGCCGAAGCGCTGCTTCGCTGGCAACATCCGGTGCGTGGGCAGATTCCCCCCGACGAGTTCATCCCGCTGGCCGAGGAGACCGGGATGATCCGCCCAATAGGCGAGTGGGTGATGCAGCAGGCGTGCAACCAGGCGCGCGCTTGGAATGCCGCCGGCCTTGGCGATCTCCGCGTAGGGGTGAACGTGTCCGCCCGCCAGTTCACGGCGAGTAGTTTCACGACCGAAGTGGCCGAGGTGCTGGCACGTGCCGGACTTGACCCCTCGCTCCTGGAGCTGGAGGTAACCGAGAGCATCGCCATGCGACACTCAGAGATCGTGGCTCGCGTGTTCGCGGACCTGAACGCCTTAGGAGTGCGAATCGCCATCGACGACTTCGGAACCGGCTACTCCTCGCTTGAGCGCTTGGGCACATTCCCGATTCACACCCTCAAAGTGGCCAAGGCCTTCACGGACTCTGTCGACGTACCAGGCCACTCATCTGCGATTGCCTTCTCAATCATCGCCCTAGCGAACAGCATGGGGCTTAACGTGATAGCAGAAGGAGTGGAACGAAAATCGCAAGTAGAGTTCTTGCATGCACACTCGTGCAGTGAGATGCAGGGATTCCTGTTCAGCCCGGGGGTGCCACCGGATGCATTTCTCGAACTCCTGCGCTCCTCGGCATCGAGGGGGTAGAATTCGAGAACACTTCGATTGGAGGCGTTGGTGGAGGCGGAAGACACAGTGACCATCGTGGCAGACGCACCCACGCGTACCGACGACGACTTCGCTCCTTCGCCGACTCGGCACAAAGTGGTCATCGTCGATGACGAACCCACTAACGTTGAGCTGCTGAAGGCGATACTGGCACGAGAGCCGGCCATCGACATTCTTGCGACCACCGACTCGACCCGTGCCGTCGAACTCATCCACGCCTCGAACCCCGACCTCGTTCTGTTGGATCTGATGATGCCGCAGGTCAACGGCTTCCAGATCATGGAGGAACTACGCGCCGGTCAGCCGGCTTCGGCGTACAACCCGATCCTGGTGCTCACTGCTGACGCCAGCCAGCAGACCATCCACCGGGCGCTTCAGGCCGGCGCGACGGACTTCCTCACCAAGCCGGTGGACCCGACCGAGGTCTTCCTGCGTATCGGCAACCTTCTACACACTCGAGACCTATACCGCCAAGTCGTGAACCAGAACGCGAACTTGGAAACGCGTGTCAGCGAGCGCACCACACAGCTGGCGCGCGCTCGACTCGAACTGCTTGAGCGCTTGGCGCGCGCGACTGAATACCGCGACGACGACACGGGCGAGCACACGAAACGCGTGGGCATGAACGCCGCACTACTGTGGAGCGAACTCGGCTTGTCCGCGTCCGAAACGGAGATCATTCAAGAGGCCGCACCTCTGCACGACATCGGCAAAGTGGGAATATCCGACAACATCCTGCTCAAGCCGGGACGTCTGACTGCCGAGGAGTTCGAAGTAGTAAAGGGCCACACGACCATCGGCGCAGATATCCTGACCGGAAGCGACTACCCGGTACTCCAGATGAGCGAGCGAATCGCGCGCTGGCATCATGAGAACTGGAACGGCAGCGGGTATCCTGATGGCCTTGCGATGCTCGAGATCCCGGTCGAGGCGCGGATAGTGAAGGTATGCGACGTCTTCGACGCGCTGGTCAACGAGCGTCCCTACAAGCGTGCCTGGACGGTCGAGGAGGCAATCGACGAGCTCAAGCGCAGCAAGGGCGTCTCGGCAGACCCTGAGATCGTGGATGCGTTCTGCAATCTGGTCGCCTCGGGTCGAATCCAACACACCTGAACCAGAACAGCCCGGAACTCTCCTGCTATCGGTCGAGCGGAGTCCATTCGACCGGGAGCCTCAATGTGAAGGTCGAGCCCTCGCCTTCCTTGCTGTGCAGACTGAGCCTCCCGCCGATGCCTTGCGCGAGCACTTTGGCGATTGCCAGACCCATCCCGGTACCCGGAGTCCCCTTGTCAGTCAGCGGCCGGTTTGGGCTGAACACCTCGAAGACGGACTCTTGATACTCAGCGGCGATTCCTGGACCCGTGTCCCGTACCGCCAGCCCGATCGCACCCCCTCCATTCGCGAACACCTCAAGTGAAACCCTGCCTTCATTCGTGAACTTCACGGCGTTGTCGAGGAGACTGCGGAGTATCTGTCGGATCCGAGCCGGATCCGACTCGACTTCGAAGCCGTCCGCGCCCGACGAGACGATCAGCTTGATATCGAGTCCCTTCGCCTGAGCGGATGTCGCCACGGCCTCGAGCACCTCACGAGCGAGCATCGGCAGATCAACTCTCTGGATCGTCACGTTCGGTCGACCTGTCTCGAGACGAGAGAACTCGAGCACATTGTTCACGAGCGTCAGCAGCTGATGACCCGACTCATTGATCATCTCGAGCTGGGATGCCTGATGGTCGCTCAGCTCACCCGTCAGACCGTCGAGCATCAGGCGGGAGAAGCCTATGACGGCGTTAAGCGGCGTTCTGAACTCATGGCTCACGGTGCTCAGAAATCGGCTGTTGGCCTCGTCGGCCGCGCGCAGCTCCTCGTTCAGGCCGTACAACTTCCCTACCATCGCCTCCAGCTCGTAGGTCCGTGCCTCGACTTGGCTCTCCAACGACTCATTCAAGGCCGCGAGCTGCTGCTCTGCCTGCTTGCGCTTCGTGATGTCCACAGTGAACGTGACACGGGAACCGATGTCGTCATCAGAGCCTCGCACCGCAGTCGCATCGACCCACACCGGGAAGGTCGAGCCGTCCTTGCGCACGTGGATGGATTCCATGCTGGCGTGGCCCCACTCGGCAGCACGTCGGGCCAGCTCACGCGCGTCGTGGTGCGCTTCAGCCGGGTAGACCTCGAATATCGAACGGCCCAGGAGTTCAGTAGGCTCGTATCCGTGGCTACGAGCGAATCCGTGGTTCACATCGACGAACGTATTGGTTCGCACGTCGACGTTGGTGACTCCGATATCGGCTGACTCGAATGCCTTGCGCCAGCGAAGCGCATGCAGGTGTTCCGCCTTCGCTGTCGTCACATCCCGGCAGATGGCCAGCAGCCCGCTGGCCCCCTCCCACTCAAACGGGCTGGTATGAATCTCGACGTCCAGTACCGACCCGGTCTTCTGGCGCCAGACGCCTTCCATGAAGGCGCCTTCCGAGTCTGTCAGGATCCAGCGTCGCGAGATCTCCTCTTCGCTCGCATCGCTCGCGTCCCAGTCCCACGGGAACAAGCCGGTCAATTCATCGTGTGAATAGCCGAGCATGTCGGCGAACACATGGTTGAAATCGATGAGCCTCTGGTCGGCATCGAGCACGCACATGCCGTCGGCTGCTCGATCGAAGAGGACCCGCCGTCGGACTGCGTCTTGAGCCGCCTCCCGCTCAGCCTCAGACCGATCCGCGGTGTCCAGAATCGTTGAATGAAGCAACGTTCGCCCTTCATGGATGAAGGGGCCCGAGTAGACCTCGACGGTCTTCACGGTTCCGTCACGGAGACGGTGTGGAAAGAGGAACTGCTTGCGTCGCTCCAGCCGGGCACGGTCCATCTCGGCTTGAATCTCCTCGGGCGGAAGCCGATTGATGTCCGACATACGCATCGATTGCAGTTCTTCGCGCGAGTATCCGTAGAAACCCGCCGCCGTATCGTTTGCATCCACAATGGTGCCATCGACCGGATCGACGACCAGCATGACCATGGGCGACTGGACGAACATGTCGTCAAACAAGGGACTCTCCCAACCCGTTCTAGGTGTGGACAAGTGCGTCTTCAATCGCCAGTTCCAGTGCTTCGATCGAATAGGGCTTGTGAAGGAAGCAGACTCGACGGCCACAGGCATCTTCCTGGTCGAGCATCTCTTGAGAGTGACCAGAAGCGAAAAGTACGCGTATCTCGGGGCGCTGCGTGCACACTCGCTTGACCAATTCGA
This sequence comes from Actinobacteria bacterium HGW-Actinobacteria-7, assembly GCA_002841275.1. Taxonomy (GTDB): domain Bacteria; phylum Actinomycetota; class Coriobacteriia; order Anaerosomatales; family PHET01; genus PHET01. The sequence continues at coordinate 45,912 of PHET01000019.1, forward strand.
TACCACTCATCTCCGGCAGCGTGATGTCCGTGAACACCAGCGCAATCTCGGGATGCGCTTCGGCCAGCGCCAATGCCTCGGATGGCAACGATGCTCCAAGCACTCGGTAGCCCCGCTTCTCAAGCACGAATCGCGCGAAGTACAGCAGCGACGGCTCATCTTCCACGACGAGGATAGTGGCCGCCTCCTCGTCCGACTCCGCAGGACCGTTGGAGGCCTCGAGAGTCGTGGAATTCGCCACGTGTGACCGAGTGGACTGACCGACGACCGGACTCGAGTCTTCACCGTGAACGATGCGCACGGCAGCTGGCGGTCCTGCCGCCACGTCGGCACCGTAGTCCTCGCCTACCGCCTCCGAATCAAGAGCCTTGCCCACCGCGGTGGCGAGCTGCCTCAGAGAAAACGGCTTCGCGACGAACTGGACTCCCTCCTCGAGCACCCCTTTGTGTGCGATGACATCGGCCGTGTATCCGGACATGAACAGGCACTTGGACTCCGGGTGGATCAACTTGACTGCGGCAGCAAGGTCCCGCCCGTTCATGTGCGGCATGACCACGTCGGTGACCAGCAACTCGATGACCTCCTCGTGGGCCGCCGCGATGGCCAGGGCCTCTTCAGGCCCTGACGCAGCAATGACCCGATATCCCTGGCGCTCGAGCATCGCTACTGTCGTTGTGAGAATCGCAATCTCATCTTCAACCAGCAGGATCGTACGTCCCTCACCGGACGCCATCCGTTCGATACTCCGAGCCGGCTCCTCGCCGAGTTCCCCCATCTCGTGCGGCAGGTAGACCCGGAACGTCGTCCCGAGGCCGGGTTCGCTGTATACGCTGACGATTCCGTTGTTCTGGCTGACGATCCCATGGACCGTCGCCAGGCCCAGCCCGGTTCCCTCGGCAGCGTTCTTGGTCGTGTAGAAGGGCTCGAAGACGTGTGGCAGCACGGTTGCGTCCATACCACTACCGTCGTCGCTCACCGAGAGCACCACGTACTCGCCCGGGCGGCACTCCGGGCGCACCGAACAGTATGCGTCGTCGACCACCACGTTTTGGGTCTCGATGGTGATCTCACCAGTGCCCGAGATCGCGTCGCGGGCGTTGACACACAGGTTGGTGAGCACCTGGTCTATTTGGACCGGGTCGACCCTCACGCGCCATAGATCCGGCGCTGGGGCCCAGGTTACTGATACATTCTCGCCAATCAGCCTGCGGAGCATCGTCAGCGCCTGTTCGATCACGCCGTTGAGGTCCAACACCCGTGGAACGATAGTCTGCCTGCGAGCGAATGCCAGGAGCTGGCGAGTGAGCGCCGCCGACCGCTCGGCAGCAGCCTGGATCTCGCGCAGTTCGCCAAGTAGCGGATCCGCTGCGTCAAGCCGCTCCATTGCCATCTCGGCGTGGCCAAGGATCACCCCGAGCATGTTGTTGAAATCATGCGCCACACCGCCAGCGAGGCGACCGACCGATTCCATCTTCTGCGCCTGAGCAAGGTTGGCTTCGAGCAGCGTCGTGAGTTCCTCACTCCGCTTCTCCTCGACAAGGGACCACATCGCAACGGCGATGCTACTCACGGCCTCGCGGTCGTTGTTCGTGTAGTCCGAGGGTTTGCCGGCGACACCCAAGACGGCAACAATCTCGTCGTCCTTGACCACAGGCACGACAAGCGCGCGCATCGTGCCCGCTACGACATTGTTACGGGTGATCGGCTCACGGAGCCTCAGACAGTCGGCGAATATCGGGTCCCTCTGAAAGTCCTGATGTGAGGAGACCCCTGCACTGGACTCCTCTGGCATCAATGGCCAGTCAGCGACGTCATGATCGGCACTTACGAGGCCAAAGAAGCCAGTGGGGCTGGCGACCAAGCCGCCTACCTTCTCCACGGTAGCAGCCCGCAACTCATTCAATGAATGTGTGGCAGCGAACTCCGCCAGCTGCAGGCGGACCTGATTCATCTGCCCGAGGACACGCTCCTCGGTCTGGTCGCGAAAGACCAGGACGGCTCCCGTGATCGCCCCATCGATGTCCCTGATGGGAGAGCAGCTGTCCGCAATCGGCCGCTCCGCGCCGTTCCGGGCCACCAGCACGGCTCTCGTGCCTATGTCCGCTGCGACTCCGTCTTCGAGAACCCGTTCAACCGGGTTGGGCAGCGCAGCTCGGCTTTCGTCATCCAGCAGCACGAGAACCTCAGAAATCGGCCTGCCCACCGCATCATCTCGATGCCACCCGCAAAGCGCCTCGGCAATTGGGTTGATCAGCGTAACGCGTCCGATGGAATCGGTTGCGATAACCGCGTCGCCGATCGCGTCGAGCGTGATCCTGTATCGCTGCGCACTCGCCTGATTCTCGACCTCTGCGAGATAGAGAGCCCGGTAGTGCGCCCTGCGATTCCCCTCCCATGCGACCAACCATGCCACCGCGACCAACAGGACAAGGATGACCACTGATGCGATGATCAGGGCGCCCCGGACGCGCCATCCGGCGAACGCCTCGGACTCATCGATCTTCGACACCACAACCCAGTCGGTTCCCGGAACCTTCTGGACGAAAGCAACCACCGCAACACCGTCGAGGTCAGACCCGCGTACCGGGCCCTGGGTGCCGGACGCGGCCACTTCGATCGCCTCGCGACGCTCTGCCGGTAGGCGCAGCGCCTCGTACGCGCCTGGTGTTGTCGCGGGTCTGAACACGACGACATCGCCATCGCCTGCCTGAATCAGAACGCTCTCGCCGCTCTTGCTGGGAGTTGGCCATTGGGACAACACCGGGTAGAGGAAGTTTGATGCCTTGGTCACCAATACAACAGCCGAGAGTGACCCTGCCCCCATGCTTCCTGCACCACTGATGGGCGCCAATACGTTCACGTGGAGCTCAGTGCCACCGGACTCGACGTGAAGGTCGGTCATCACCGGCGTGCTTCGTTGGGTGGCCGTTGCGAGCGTCGGAAGAAGCTCGTTTAGGTCGTGCTTGGCTCCTCCTAGACTCCAGTAGCGCGAACCGTCCGCCCTAACCAGAAAGACCCCGTCCAGTGCGTTGTTCTCCTCGTAGAATCGCAGAAACTCGCGCAAATCATCGCTCGGTTCAACACTCGTTTGAGTGGACCATTCCACCAGGTCACGCCCCACGGCCGGACTCGTGATCAAGAGCTCGGCATCGGCTATCTGGTCCTCGCGCCACGCCTGTATCTCGTTGACTTTCAGTTTGGAGATGGCCTCGAGTCGGTCCTGCACCTGCGCACGTTCCTGCAGCGCCTGCGACTGGAAGAACCAACGCCCTCCCGCAAGAACGACCAGGAGCGCGAACAGCAACAATGCTGAAGCCCCCCGGGGAATCGGTTCTCTAGTCGGTCGCATCCGTCACCTCAGTGAAGTTCAGATTCCGTTGGGAGTAAGAGGAAGTGAGAGAACCGCAACGTCACTGGAGCCCGCCGGACTTCTTCTCGACGAGATTGTGCCCCCCATGGCTCTCGCGTAGGCCCGCGACAGGCACAGCCCAAGCTCGACTCCATCTGAAGGTCCGGGATTGGCACGAACGTCCGCATCGTCGACATCAAAGACCCGCGTGACTGCTTGCGCTTCGGCGCCAGCCGACAGACCGTTGATGCAAAACTCGACTGTAGTGCCATCTTGATTGACTTCGGCGGTCAGCGACAAGGTGCAATCGGCAACCAAGCGTAATGCGGCCACCACCATGTTCTCAAACGCTTGCCGCGTACGAAGCGGATCTGCAACGAACGTGATGGGGTCCGCCGGGGAAACCAGCTTCACGCGCGCTCCTCGCGATTCCGCAAGCCGGAGCGTGCGCTCGACACACTCAGAAAGCACCCAGGACGGGTCAACGGGCTCATTGGCCAGATTGAGCGCACCGGCTTGAGCCTTCGCCAACTCCATCATGTCATCGATCAAGAGAAGCAGCTGCCGACCGGCGTCACCAACCATCCTCAGCTGTCTTTCCTGCTCAGAGGTAACCGGGCCCGCCAATCCCTGCGCGAGGATGTCGGAGAATCCGATGATGGCGTTGAGCGGCGTTCGCAGCTCATGTCCCATCAGACGAAGACAGGGGGCTCCGTCGGGCATCGCATCAGCCTCCATCCACTACCGAATTTGCAACCGGACAGCTTACGATATCGAATCAGTTCAAACTCGCTGCTCAGGGCATCCACAACCCGGATAAGCTGCTGATGAACCACCCTCTCTAGTCATACCCAAAGCCGGTCGGAAACGCCGCTGACGCGCACGATTCGCGCTAGCGCCACTCCTCGAAACTGCGACGCAACCGTTCGCGGGTGTCAGCAACAAGAATCCGCTGCCGTTCCCACGTGAGAGCGATGACCAGCATCGCTACCCCTACGAATCCCAGCAGCAGCCACCAGACCCCTGCCAGGGCGACAAACGATCGATACAAGGCCACCGACACCAGGGCCAAGACCCCGCCAAAGAAGTACCACCTCGACTTCGCGGCGATTCCACCTCCGATAGCGATCAGCGAGAGACACAGCACCCAGCCAGCATGCCCGAGCGCCTGGTTTGGAGTCGCAGAGAGCGCCATGAGCAACGGGAGTCCCAACCCCACACCGACCGCGCCGACATCGGTGGCGACCGGGAACTCGTTGTGCGGTGAGAGGCGTCGGTGCAGATAACCAGCGGCAACCAGGTAGAACGCCAGCGGCGTTGTGTACAACTCAAGCCACGTGACATCCGCGGCGCCGAACAGGAACCAAGCCGAGCCGACAAGCACAAGCCCACCTATGTGGTAGCCCGGCTCGAAGCGCCAACGCGCAGACTGCGTGAGGACGTGCACACCCAGTCCGGCAAGCACAGCACTCACTGCATAGCCACCGAGCGCATACCACGAACCGACATCCCCGAATCCGGACCACACGGTGCCGATGCCAACAAGCAGCACCTGTCCCGCGATACCAGCCATTGCGAGAGAGCGGGCACCGACCGAGAAACGACCGCCGGGGCCGCCTGCGCGAGTGAGACTCGCGCCACCCAAAGTCAGACCCAGCAGCGACAGAACGATCACTGTACGCCAGGGTGTGCCTTCGAGATACGCAAGCAGTGAAATCGCCGAGAGGACCGTGGCCAGACCGGCTGGCAAGACGAGCCACTGCCCCGCGATCACCGCAGCGCCAGCCCATGCGACCGCAATCATCGCCAGTGCTCCCGCCATGTGCCCTGAATGCTCGACTGACCCCAGAAGTAGCGGTACCGGCATGAGCGCGGCGGCCACAGCGGCATATCGTGCGAGCGGGCGCGCCCTTCTCCCAAACACCGCAAGCCCCCACGCCACGAGCGCGCCCGCTACCGCACCACAGACCGCGAACCAGACCACGTCGTTTGTCGCCCCAAGGCGATAGCTCGCAAAGCCCCCCGCGTACGCAAGGGCGAGCACACTCGATGCAGCCGCTGCGGCTGCCGTGACCTCGGAGCTGAGCGCGATCGCATCCGTAAGATAGACGATAGTGGCCACCGCCATCAGTGTGGCGGGCCACAACGTGCCTCTGTTCCCAAGATCGAAGCCCAGAAGTATTCCCCCGGTCGCCAACAGGACGACCGCCGCCCTGCCAACCCAGCGCGTAGCAAGGGCCCACTCGTCACCGTAGCGGTTCGAGAGCGCCGAACCGGAGGCGATCCACACTCCTGCGAGCGCAACGAGCCCGGCCGCGTACGCCTCAGGTCGTTGATCGGGCACCAGCCACGACATCAGAGCCGCAAGTGCATAGAACGACCACGCAGATCCAGCGAAGGAGACCACACCACTTCGCGACAACCCGGAAAGCGCGTACCAGCCCGTGAGCACACCGAGGACCAGAGACGCATCCCCCGAGCCGAGCGACAACCCGACCAGCGCGATACGGTCGCTGACCGCGAGCGAGGCAACCGAGACGACCACCATAAGCACGAACGCGCCCGTCTCGGCGACCAAAGCCACGCCGGGGCTGCCATGGGCCGCCACCACGACGCTCTCGCGCGCCATCAACCTGGAACCAACGCCCCATGCCACAGCAAGCGCAGCCAGTGCGAGAACCGTCACCGGGGCGCTCGCGTCGAGCACGTGACACAGCTCCAGCACGAGCCCTACTTCCGCTAGCAGGCCAGGAATCGCCAGTGATGCGCCCGCCGATACGAGGGCAACCAAGTCGTACGCAAGCGCCATGAGCGCCAAGGCCGCGACAATCCACCAGCTGTGTCCGGTCGTCGCCACTGTCACGATGACCGTCACGAACAGCGGAACCTGCGCAAGCGCTGTCAGCTCCTTGTTGAACGTCGGCGCGAGAAGTTGCGAACGCCACATGACCAGCCCGCTGGTCACCGCGACCACGCCTGCACACGCCACCTCCGTGAGGCCCGCATTCCTGAGCAAGGCCAGGTCCAGAAGTACGCCCACCGACAGCAACAGCGCCGAGACCGGCGCCACCCACTCGAGAACGCGAGCGAGAGAACCCACCGTGCGGTCGTCTCGGCCACGCTCCGAGGCGAGCTGCCATATCAGCGCGACAACCGCCAGCCCGGCGAGACGGACCGGCTCGGCCCAGCCCATGCCGGCTCCGAGCAGCCACCACCAACCCGCCTGCGCGGCAGCTCCCACGACGCCGAAGAACCGCTGTGCAAGTCGCACCTCGGTGTACCAGTAAGCCGCCGAGCAGACCAACAGCACCACGGCCCACGGCATGGGTCCGGTGAGGTGCAGCCCGTCGATGGCGATCCACCCTTCGAAAAGCAGCATCGCAGAGGCCACAGCGGTCAGCGCGGTGCCTCCCGCTCGCAGCTCGATGCGGCGCGCATAGTAGCCACCGCCATAGAACAGCGCAGTGAGGGAGCCCATCATCCCGAGCTTGCCCGCCACACCGATGATGTCCCACACCACCACGGCGAAGATCGCGCTGGCGACCACCACGAGAAACGCTCCCAGAAACGTCAGCACCGTCGTCCACTGCACGGGTTGCGACACGGTACGCGCGGATGCGGGCCTCGACACGGGGCGTTCCGGCCCGGGCTGCGCCGGCTCGCCCTCGCCCCTCACCTGCTGGGCTGCGGCCGCCACGGACTCCCCCGTCACCACTGGTGCGCGCTTGCCACCAGTGACGATCTCGACGAGGGTTTCTCGGCGAGCGAGGAAGCGGGGTGCCATCAGGTCGTAGGAGCTGCGGGGCACTTCACCTGACTCAACGGCCCGCGCGAGTTGATCGAGCAGAAAGTCGATGCGGGAGATCTCGTCGCGCTCGGCCGAGAAGCGCTCGCTTGTCGCCATCGCTGCCCGCTCTCCCCCCTGCTCGCAGGTGTGTCACGCCACAGCGTACCGCCCATACGAACCAAGGGGAACCGCGAATACCAGAATCTGGACGATTGCACGGTCAGTGTTGCTGCCTAGCGGGCGCCACCTTGGGCGAGAACCGCCACGATCTCCTCGGCCACCTGCAGCGGGATGCCCGGAACCTCCGCAATCTGCTCGGCGGTCATCTCGCGAAGCCGTTTGACGCTGCCGAACGCCTTGAGGAGCGCCTTCTTGCGCTTGGGGCCGAGCCCCGTGACGTCGTCGAGCACGCTCGCGGTCATCGCCTTGCCACGAAGGTTGCGGTGGTACTCGATGGCGAAGCGGTGCGCCTCGTCACGTACGCGTTTGACCAGGTACAGCGACGGCGAACCGGAGGGCAGAACGACCGGGTCATCTGACCACGTGACGAACAGTTCCTCCTCGCGCTTCGCGAGTCCGGCGATTGGAATGTCGCCGAGACCCAGCTCCTCGAGCACCGCGGCGGCTGCGTTGAGCTGTGGCTTGCCCCCGTCGACGATCACGAGTCCGGGGCGGGAGCCGAAGCGGCCATCCGCCATGCGCGCGGCAGCGAAACGTCGGCGCAGGACCTCGCTCATCATGGCCACGTCGTTGGCCTCGCCCGAATCGAGCCGGACCTTGAAGCGCCGGTAGGACTTCGAATCGGATCGCCCGTTGGCGAACACGACCATCGAGGCAACCGAATGGGTCCCGTGCAGCGTAGAGATGTCGTAGCACTCGATGCGCAGTGGCGGCGCGGGAAGCGAGAGGGCGCTTTCCAACTGCAGGAGTGCAGAGTTGAGCCGCCCCTCGTCGTAGCGCGTTCGGACCTTGAAGCGCATGAGCGTGTGCTGAGCGTTGCGCTGCCCCAACTCGAGCAGGTCGTGCTTCTCGCCACGCTGCGGCACGGTGAGCGAGACCTTCGTGCCGCGCGCCTCAGTGAGCCATGCCGAGACTACCTCGGGCCACTGGGGCAGCTCGGGTAGCACCAGCTCCTTGGGGATGTCGGTCACGTCACCGTAGTAGCGCAGGAGGAATCCCTCGACTAGCTCGCACATCGGCACGTCGAGCCCCTTGTCGAGCACGAACTCGTTGCCGTAGAGCACGCGTCCCTCTCGGACCACGAAGACGTGTACGCCGGCAACTGTCTCTTCGCGGTAGAAGCCCACCACATCCATGTTCAATGGCCGAGAAGACACGATGGTCTGCCGCTCGCGAATCGACTGCACCGCCTCGAGGCGGTTGCGGTGTCGCGCCGCGGACTCGAAGTCGAGATCGGCGGCGGCTGCGCGCATCTGACGCCCGAGTTCGCCCTCGAGGTCATCATGTTTGCCGGTCAGGAAGCGGGCAACCTTCGCCACGTTGAGCGCATAGTCATCGCGGCTGATCGCACCGACGCACGGGCCCGGGCCGATACCTACGTGGAAGTCGAAGCAGGGACGTCCCGCCGGCGCGCCGTCCTTGGCGGTCACACGCTTCCACTCGGCGCACGTCGCCCGGCAGATCGGCACGATTCGGCGGACCGTATCGATGGTCTCGCGCGCGGCCCGGGAGTCGGTGAAGGGCCCGAAGTACCGCGTGCCTGCCTTGTGCTTCTCTCGGGTGTACTTGATGGCGGGATACGGGTCGTCGAGCGTGAGCGCGATGAACGGGTAGCTCTTGTCGTCCCGGTAATCCACGTTGTACGGCGGATTGAACTGCCGGATGAGGTTCTTCTCGAGGATGAGCGACTCCACCTCGTTGGTTGTTACCACGTAGTCGAACGCCGCGACCTGCTCCATCATCAGCGGGATCTTCTCGCGCTCGTCCTGGCCGCTCGTGTACTGGCGCATACGCTTCTTGAGCGACTTCGCCTTCCCCACGTACAGCACATCGCCCTCGGCATTCTTCCACAGGTAGACACCGGGAGAGTCCGGGACGCTTCCTACCTGCTCGGCGATGGAGGGGTACGGCGCAGACACGGTGCCATCTACCCCACTGACTTCTTGGCTCGGCTCGCACGCTTCTTCGGTGTAGGCGCTGCAGACCGCTCTGCCATCGCGTGACCTTCACCGAGTTCAGGGGTCGCCGTCGCACCGCGCCCTGCGAGCACGGGCGCGAGGAACCTGCCGGTGGCGCTCCGGTCGCACGCGGCTATCTCCTCGGGTGTGCCTGTGATGATGATCTCGCCGCCGCGGTCGCCACCCTCGGGGCCAAGATCGATGATGCGATCCGCGCACTTGATGACGTCGAGATTGTGCTCGATCACAAGCACGGTGTTGCCACCATCGACGAGGCGCTGCAAGACGATGAGTAGCTGGCGAACGTCGTCGAAGTGCAAGCCGGTGGTGGGCTCGTCGAGAATGTAGAACGTGCGGCCGGTCGAGCGCTTCTGCAGCTCGCTCGCGAGTTTGACACGCTGCGCTTCGCCGCCTGACAGCGTCGTGGCCGGCTGACCCATCCGAATGTAGCCGAGGCCGACATCGTAGAGTGTCTGAAGCTTGCGGCGTATCGGCGGGATGTTCTCGAAGAAGTGCAATGCCTCTTCCACCGACATGTCGAGAATGTCCGAGACGGTCTTGCCTCGATAGGTGACCTGAAGGGTCTCTCGGTTGTAGCGGGCGCCCTTGCACACCTCGCACGGCACATAGACGTCGGGCAGGAAGTGCATCTCGATCTTGATCTGCCCGTCGCCCTTGCACGCCTCGCAGCGCCCGCCGGCGACGTTGAAGCTGAAGCGACCCGGCGCGTACCCGCGCATCTTCGCCTCCGGCGTCGACGCGAACAGCGCGCGCACGTCGTCCCATATTCCGGTGTACGTGGCAGGGTTCGAGCGCGGTGTGCGCCCGATCGGGCTCTGGTCGATATCGATGATCTTGTCGATGTTCTCAAGACCATGGATCGCCCTATGGGCTCCGGTGCGCCTGCGCGTCCGGTAGAGGTGATTGGTCATGACCGGAGCAAGCGTGTCGGCCACCAGCGAGCTCTTCCCGCTGCCGGAGACGCCGGTTATCACGGTCAGAGCGCCCAGCTGGATGGACACGTCGATGTTCTTCAGGTTGTGCTCGGTCGCTCCTTTGAGGGTGATGGATCCTCTCCCCGGATTGCGGCGCTTCTCAGGTAGCGCGATCTCGCGACGTCCTGAGAGATAGGCTGCTGTGAGCGAATCGGGACAGGCTAGGATGTCGGCCGGAGCCCCCTGGCACACGATCTCACCACCGTGTTCGCCCGCCCCGGGGCCCATGTCGACCACGAAGTCTGCCGCCCGGATCGTCTCCTCGTCGTGCTCGACCACGATCACGGTGTTACCCAGATCGCGCAGCCGCTCCATCGTGGCGATGAGCCGTGCGTTGTCGCGCTGGTGGAGACCGATCGACGGCTCGTCGAGGATGTAGAGCACGCCCATGAGCCCTGCGCCTATCTGAGTGGCGAGCCGAATACGCTGGGCCTCGCCGCCCGACAACGTGGCGGTAGCACGCTCGAGCGTCAGGTAGTCCAGCCCCACATCGACCAGGAACTTCAGCCGTTCGACGATCTCCTTGACGATACGCCGAGCTATCGCCTCCTCGCGCTCGGTGAACACGAGCCCTTCGAAGAACGCGAGAGAGTCCTTCGCCGAGAAGACCGTGACATCGTGGATGTTCGTACCACCAACGGTCACCGCGAGGATCGATGGCTTGAGCCGCGCGCCACCACACGCCTTGCATGGGATGACCGCCATGTACTGTTGCAGCTTCTCCTTGACGTTCTCGGACTCGGACTCCTCGAAACGCCGCATGGTCGACGCGAGCGCGCCCTCGTAGCGCGAGAACCAGTGGGTCTCTCGGCCATCACGGGTCAGATAGTCGACGCGGATGCGGGTCTCACCCAGCCCGTTGAGCAGGGCGTCCTTGGCCTTCTTGGGCAGCTCCGACCACGGCACTTCCGTGCTGAACTTCATGTGCTTCGCGACAGCGGCCACGAGCTGGGGGTAGTAGTTCATGCCTGGACTGAACGGGGCGATTGCGCCCTGAGACAGCGTAAGCCGGGGATCGGGAACGACCAGTTGCGGATCGGCCTCGAGACGGCTGCCCAACCCGTTGCATTCAGGGCACGCGCCGTACGGGCTGTTGAATGAGAAGTCTCGAGGAGCAAGCTCGTCCATGGAGATATTGCCGTGAACCGGGCATGCCAGTGCCTGGGAGAACTGCAGCTCGTCTGCGCCCACCACAGCGATGACCACACTGCCGCTGGACAAGCGCAAGGCCGTCTCTACGCTGTCCGCGAGACGGGTGCGCACACCGTCCTTCATTACCAGCCGGTCGATGACGACGTCGATGTCGTGCTTGTACTTCTTGTCGAGGACGATCTCCTCGTCAAGCCCGCGCACTTCCTTGTCCACGCGGACGCGCGTGAAGCCTTCACGCTTGAGGTCGTCGAGCAGCTTGCCGTATTCGCCCTTCCGGCCCTTCACAACCGGCGCGAGCACTTGGAACTTCGTGCCCTCAGCCAGTTCCAGGATGCGGTCGACTATCTGATCGGACGTCTGCCGCTCGATCGCGCGACCACAGATGGGGCAGTGCGGAATCCCGATACGCGCGTAGAGCAACCGGAGATAGTCGTAGATCTCGGTGACCGTGCCCACGGTGGAACGCGGGTTCTTGCTCGTGGTCTTCTGGTCGATGGAGACCGCAGGAGAGAGCCCCTCGATGTGGTCCACGTCAGGCTTATCCATCTGTCCAAGGAACTGGCGCGCATACGCCGAGAGCGACTCGACGTAGCGACGTTGTCCCTCCGCGTAGATCGTGTCGAAGGCCAACGAACTCTTGCCGGAGCCGGACAACCCGGTGATCACGACGAGCTTGTCTCGGGGAATGTCCAGATCGAAGCCTTTGAGGTTGTGTTCGCGTGCGCCGCGAATCGAGATGCAGTCCAGGGACACGGATCGACTCCTGCCGAAAGTTTCGTCTACGGGCGACTTTTGAGTATACGCCCCACTCATCCCCCGCGGGAACTGCGGGAAGGTTCATCACTCGGATACAGCCTCGAAACAACCGCGAAACATCTGCCCGTGAAACTTCATACGAACACGATGGAAACATCAAAAGACGCTCTGGGGATGCAGGGTTGTCGTGACACCGGGAACCAAGGGAGGCACAGATGACGGAGTTCAACACCGGAGACACCGCATTCATGCTGGTCTGCAGCGCGCTGGTGCTCTTCATGACGCCGGGGCTCGCTCTGTTCTACGCAGGCATGGTCCGCAAGAAGAACGTACTGTCCACCACGATGCAGAGCTTCTTCGCCATGGGACTCGTGTCGGTGCTCTGGGCGCTGGTGGGCTACACGATCGCGTTCGGCTCGGCTGATGGGCCGATGGGCAAGTTCATCGGAACCTTCGACAAGGTGCTGCTCAAAGGTGTCGCCCTTGGCGCCTCGGGCGTGGAGGGCCACCTCTACCCCGAGTCGGTCTTCGCGATGTTCCAAGGTATGTTCGCAATCATCACCGTCGGGCTCATCACCGGTGCGATCGCCGAGCGGATGAAGTTCAAGGCATACGTGATCTTCGCTGCCATCTGGGTGTTGGTCGTCTACTCGCCGCTGGCCCACTGGGTCTGGGGCGGCGGGTGGCTCGGCATGGCCGGCCTGGGCGCACTCGACTTCGCCGGCGGTACCGTCGTGCACATCGCGTCGGCGGCGGCAGCGCTCGCCGCTGCGATCGTGCTGGGCCGGCGTAAGGACTACGGCAGCGCCGCTGTACAGCCGCACAATCTGCCCATGACCATCCTGGGCGCCGGAATCCTGTGGTTCGGCTGGTTCGGCTTCAACGCGGGCTCCGAGCTCGCCGCCGACGGCGTGGCCGGCTCGGCGTTCATGGTCACCCACCTGGCGGCTGCGGCTGGCATGCTCGGCTGGCTCATCGCTGAAACGATCCAGCACGGCAAGCCCACGTCGCTGGGCGCCGCCTCCGGCGCGGTCGCCGGCCTCGTGGCAATCACCCCTGCAAGCGGCTTCGTTGATGCTGGCCCCGGCCTGCTCATCGGTCTGGCCGCGGGCGTCGCCTGCTACTTCGGCGTCCAGCTCAAGAACAAGTTCAAGCTCGATGACGCGCTTGACGTTGTAGGAATCCACGGCGTGGGCGGGACGCTTGGCGCCCTGCTGACAGGTGTGTTCGCGAGCAAGGCCATCAACTCATTGGGTGCCGACGGTAGCTTTGCGCAGCTCGGCAAGCAGGCCCTAGGCGTCGCCGTCGCCTGGGTATTCTCGTTCGTCGTGAGCTTCATCGTCTTGAAGATCATCGACGCGACCATTGGCGTGAGGGTCGATGCGGAGGCCGAGGAGACCGGTCTTGACCTCTTCGACCACGCCGAGACGGGCTACGTGCTCTAGACCCTACTTCGCCTTCAACCGACAGGAGTTCACCGTGAAGAAGATCGAAGCCATCATCAAGCCCCACAAGCTCGACGAGGTAAAGGAAGCCCTCAATGCTCTGGGCGTGGCCGGAATGACTGTGACCGATGTGCGTGGCTATGGACGCCAGAAGGGCCACACCGAGATTTATCGTGGCGCCGAATACACCGTGGACTTCGTTCCCAAGGTCAAGATCGAGATAGTCGTCGACGATGACATCGCGGACGCCGCAGAGCACGCAATCCTCATGACCGCTCGTACGGAAAAGATCGGTGACGGCAAGATCTTCACCTACGACTGTGCTGGCGCGATCCGCATCCGCACCGGCGAGCGAGGACCGGAGGCCCTGTAGATCCCTACACATCGCTGCACTCTCGACCCCCTCCGGTGTCCCCCGGAGGGGGTCTTTCTTCGCCCAACGCCGCTACTTGAAACACATTCGAAACCTGCCGTTCTTATGCTTGCCACATTCGCGTCCGCTGTTGCGGGCGGTCACAAGCTCAAGGAGGGTCCGATGGCGCCGATCGATACGGGCGACACCGCGTTCGTGCTCTTGTCAGCCTCACTCGTGTTGTTCATGACTCCGGGGTTGGCGCTGTTCTACGGCGGCATGGTGCGCGCAAAGAACGTACTGTCCACGATCATGCAGAGCGTGTTCGCCGCAGGCGTCATCACGGTTGTCTGGGTACTCGCCGGCTACACCCTGGCGTTCGGTTCGGCCACCGGGCCACTCGGCGGGTTCATCGGCGGACTGGAACATCTCGGCTTCTCCGGGATCCTGGGTCAGGTCACTGGCACGATTCCTACCGGTGCATTCGCCATCTACCAGTGCATGTTCGCAGTGATCACGCCCGCGCTCATCACCGGCGCCTTCGCAGAACGCATGAAGTTCCGCGCATGGGCACTCCTCAGTGTGCTCTGGGTTCTGGTGGTCTATGCCCCGGTGGCACATTGGGTGTGGGGCGGCGGTTGGATGGCAGCGATGGGCGTCAAGGATTTTGCGGGCGGCATCGTGGTACATGCCACCAGCGGAGCGGCTGCATTGGTCGCCGCCATCATGCTTGGACGACGCCTCGGTCACGGTACGTCTGAGATTGCGCCGCACAACCTCACCATGACGCTGTTGGGTGCGGGCATCCTGTGGTTCGGCTGGTTCGGCTTCAATGCGGGCTCGGCGCTCGCAGCCAACGAACAAGCGGTGTCCGCGTTCATCGCCACCCATGTCGCAGCGGCGGCCGGTATGCTCGCGTGGCTCGCCGCCGAGCGTTACCACTCCGGCCGGGCCACCACACTCGGCGCCGCTACCGGAGCCGTCGCGGGTCTGGCCACCGTCACGCCCGCATCCGGTTTCGTGACGCCTCTCTCGGCCCTGCTTATCGGCACGGTGGCTGGAGTCGTCTGTTATGGCGCAGTGTTGCTCAAGAACCGCTTCGGCTACGACGACTCGCTCGACGTTGTCGGCGTACATGGCGTAGGCGGTGTTCTGGGTTCACTGATGATCGCGCTGCTCGCCGCGAAGTCGGTGGGCGGGGTCTCCGGACTGATCGAAGGGAACACCTCGCTTGTGATTCCGCAGCTCGTCGGCGTCACGGTTGCCGTCGCCTATTCACTGACCGCGACCTGGGCGATTCTCAAGGTGATCGACCTCACCGTGGGGTTGCGCGTCGACGAAGATATCGAAATCTCGGGCTTGGACCTAGCGGAACACGCCGAGGTCGGGTATTCCCTCTAGGACAGCGCTTCTCGGCAAGAGACGGAGCAGACGTGAAGAAGATCGAAGCGATCATCAAGCCTCATAAGCTCGACGAGGTCAAAGAAGCCCTCAATGCCCTGGGCGTGGCTGGCATGACTGTGAGTGATGTCCGCGGCTACGGCCGCCAGAAGGGCCACACAGAGATCTACCGAGGCGCCGAGTACACTGTCGACTTCGTGCCCAAGGTCAAAGTCGAGATCGTGGTCGATGACATGCTTGCCGTGGCGGCCGAAGAGGCCATCGTCGCTGCAGCCCGTACCGAGAAGATCGGCGACGGCAAGGTGTTCATCTACGACTGCGAGAGCGCCGTGCGGATCAGGACCGGCGAGCGAGGTCCTGAGGCGCTCTAGGTCACCCCGTGGAAGCCTACCTGCAGCAGCGCGAAGAACTCGTCCGAGAAGCCCTGCCGGGGCTCGGTTCGGCGCGGCAGCTCGCCGTACTGACGGACGACGCCCTTGCCGGATTGGTGGCTCGTTCTCCGCACCAGCCCAGACGCCGTTTCGCGCTGGTCGCTCTGGGCGGCTACGGCGCGGGCGCGCTCCTCCCTGCCAGCGACATCGACCTGCTTATCGTCACGGACGAACCGGCGTCGCGACTCAAGCCTTTCGTCGAGTCCGTCCTCTACCCGCTATGGGACTCAGGCCTGAAGGTCGGGCACCAGGTGCGCTCCGAACGCGAGCAGCTCCGCGCGTGCAAAGACGACCTCCAGACATTGACGGCGACGCTCACGGGGCGGGCGATCGCCGGCGACCTGGCGTTCGGCGACGCAGTGGTGGCCGCCTGTGCGCGTGCAGCCTCGAAGCGTGCGAAGACAGTCCTGCCCCAGCTGGCCCGCCGGGACCGGCCCGGTTCACCGTTCCTGCTCGAGTCCGATCTCAAGGACGGCGCAGGTGGCCGTCGGGACTTCGACGAACTGGTATGGAGTGCCGCGGTAGTCTCGGGCGTGCGCGCTTCAGACCCCGAGCCGCTCGTCGCGGTACAGGCGCTCACACCCGAAGAACTCGAGTCGGTCCGGCTCGGCGCTCAGAAGGTCGCCGCCGTGCGCTGGTGTCTGCAACGCTCCGGCCGCCACGACTCGCAGCTCGCTAACGACCTCGCCGTCGAGACCGGTGCCGACGACGAGCTGCACCGCGCATTGGCCGATACCGCTCGCGCGCTCGACTCCGCTCGCACACGTCTGGCCGGAATCGGCGCCGATACCGTATTGCCGCTCGACGGCGACGCGCTCATCGGGCTGCTCGACCACGGGGACGTAGCCCTCCCCCGCCTCGAGGACGCCGCCTGCCTCGGTGAACTCGACCCGTACATCGAAGGCTTCTCTGCGCTCATGTACCTGAGGCGACCTGGTTTGACGCACCGGTACACGGTCGGGGCGCACAGCCTGCGCGCCGCCGTCTCCATTGCCGACATCTGCCGAGAAGCCCGTGGCGCGCTCGCGCGTTCGTGCGAGCAGCTCACAGACCGGCCTGCGCTCGCCATCGCCGCGCTCGCCCATGATGTGGGCAAGCTCACGGGAGGGCCCGACCACCCGCGCCTGGGCGCTGAACCGGCCCACGACGCCGCGACGAAGTTCGGTCTGCGCCCATCGCGTGCCCAAGACGTTGCCGACCTGGTGCGCTTGCACCTCACGTTGGTCGAGACGGCGACCCGGCATGACATAGACGACGAGGATGCTGTTCTGCGCGCGGCCTGTCGTATCGGTCGCCGCGAACTCGTCGCTCCCCTTCATGTACTCACTGTCGCGGACTCGTTGGCCACCGGACCCGAGGCGTGGGGACCGTGGCAGGATACGCTTGTCGGAGCACTCGTGGCACGGCTCGACGCTGCCTTGTCGCCTGAGGTGGACGGCGCCGGAATGGCGACCCATGGGGAGGCTGTGCGCGATGAGGCAATCGCGCTGTGCAGCGACGACGCTGAGGTGCTGAGCTTCCTCCGGGCCGCATCACTACGGTACTTCGCCTCGCACTCAGCCCAGGAAGCCGTAGAGCACGCCCGGCTGGTCTCGGCGTTCGACCCGCGCGTCCAGCCGCTCGGCTTTCGCGCGGGCGTTCATCCGACCACGTCGGCCGGCGCGTGGTCCGTCGCCGTCGCGGCGGCGGATCGGCCCGAACTGTTCTCCCGCATCGCCGGAGCATTGACCTTGGCGGGCCTCGACATACTCGGTGCGGACGCGAGCGGCACGCATCAGGGTGTGGCTCTTGACGTGTTCACTGTCCGTTCCGCAACGCTCGCAGCCGTGACCTCCGAGGTGTGGGCCCGCTTCGAACGGTACCTGGGCGCCGCACTCGCCGACCGGCTCGAACTCGAAGTCCGGCTGGCGGAACGTCGCCGGCACTACCCTGACTCCGTGCACACGGCACCATCCGTTCAGGTGGATCCGTCATCGGGCTACGGCACCGTTGTCCGGGTCCGAACGGGTGACCGTGTGGGTCTTCTTCATGACCTCGCACACGCGATCTCCGAGGCCGGCTTTGACATCCGGTGGGCCACTGCGCTCACCTCGAACGGTATCGCCGAGGACTCATTCCTGGTCGTTGGACCGGACGGCAGCGCGCCCACCAACCCGGGAGAGCTTGGCCATATCGCGATGCGAATCCGCGACGCACTATAGCCAGCAAGGGGCATACTCACCCCGACAGACAGCTTCGAATGCAGGAGAGTGCCATGACGATCTATACCCGCCGAGGAGACCACGGTCAGACATCGCTCGCGGACGGCACACGCGTGAGCAAGACCGCAGCGCGCGTGGAGGCTTATGGGGCCGTGGATGAGGCGAACAGCGCCATCGGGTTCGCACGAGCAGCTCTCGACGACCCGTATCTCGACGAGATACTGCACTTCGTACAGCAGCGACTCTTCAACTGCTCGAGCTCACTTGCTTTCCCCGGCGCCAGCGAACCTGCTCCGACTATCGACCCGGAGGACGTCGCTTTCCTTGAGCGCGCCATCGACGCGTGTCAGGCCCGCACGGGCGAACTCACCCAATTCCTGCTTGAGGCAGGCGCCGAGTCCGCCTGCCGCCTCCACGTGGCACGCGCCATCATGCGGCGGGCCGAACGCCGTATCTACTCCTTGGACGCCGAAGAACCGGTAGCGAAGCAGGTGCTCGCATTCATCAACAGGAGTTCGGACCTCCTGTTCGCCGCCGCGCGCTACTGCAACGCCACAGAAGACGTCCCCGAGGAGACGTGGGACCGCGACGCCGCCCGCCCGGCCCTCTGAGTATCAGTACCGCTCGTGTCCGCTTGCCAGCTCGGTCACCACGCCCGGGTCCAGCAGTGTCGAGGTATCGCCAAAGGCCTCTTGGTCCGTTTCACCACCGGCGATCTTTCGCAGGATGCGTCGCATGATCTTGCCGCTCCTGGTCTTGGGCAGATCCGGTGCGAACTGGATCACGTCTGGCGTGGCAATCGGACCGATTACCGTTCTCACGTGCTTCGCCAGCACCTTCGCAAGCTCCTCGCTGGGCTCTTGCCCGTTCCGCAGCACCACATAGGCGAAGATCCCCTCGCCCTTCACCGGGTGGGGAAAGCCAACCACCGCCGCCTCAGTGACCGCATCATGTGCGACGAGCGCGCTCTCCACCTCGGCCGTACCCATGCGGTGGCCCGAGACGTTGATGACGTCGTCGACACGCCCTAGAAGCCAGAAGTAGCCATCTGCGTCCTTTCGGGCCCCGTCACCCGTGGTGTAGTGCCCCGGGAACTGCGCAAAGTAGACGTCACGCATGCGGTTGTGTTCCGGGTCGCCCCACGTGCCGCGCAGCATACCCGGCCATGGCCGGTCGATGACAAGGAATCCGTCCTCGTCGGTATCCGCAGGGCTCCCATCGTGGCGCAGCACCGTGGGGCGAACGCCGTAGCACGGCCACGTCGCCGAACCCGGCTTGAGCGCGGTCGCGCCGGGAAGCGGCGCGATGATGAACCCGCCGGTCTCGGTCTGCCAGTACGTATCGACGATCGGACAGCGTCCCCCGCCGATCACACGGTGATACCACTCCCACACCTCGGGGTTTATCGGTTCGCCCACGCTGCCCAGCAGCCGCAAGCTGCTCAGGTCGTGACGGTTCGGCCACTCGTCGCCGTAGCGCATCAACGCTCGTAGCGCGGTAGGCGCCGTGTAGAACGTGCTCACCTTGTACTTCTCGGCGATTGCCCAGAAACGGCCGGCGTCGGGGTAGGTGGGTACGCCCTCGAACATCAGCGTTGTGGCCCCCGCGGACAACGGGCCGTAGACGATATAGCTATGTCCCGTCACCCAGCCGATGTCGGCTGTGCACCAGAAGGTGTCCTCGTCGCGGTAGTCGAACACTTCCTCAAATGTCGTCTGCGCGTACAGCAGGTAGCCCGCGCTGGTGTGCAGAACGCCCTTCGGCGTGCCGGTGGATCCACTCGTGTACAGAATGAACAGCGGATCCTCGGCAGACATGGGCTCGAAGTCCTCGCAGCGGTACGCATCTTCGCCCGACATCTCATCGTGCCACCACGTGTCACGCCCCGGTGCCATCGTGACGTCACCACCGGTACGGCGAACGACAATGCACGACTCGACCGACGGACAGACCTCAAGTGCCTCGTCCCCGGCCGCCTTCAGCGCCACGTGTTTGCCCCCGCGAAGTCCCTCGTCAGCGGTAATGAGGACCTTGGCTCCACAGTCCTGGATTCGCCCTGATAGAGCGCTTGCCGAGAACCCCCCGAACACAACCGAGTGGATTGCGCCGATGCGCGCGCAGGCCAGCATAGCGACGGGCAGTTCGGGAATCATCGGCAGATACAACGCGACGCGATCACCCTTGCCCACGCCCTTTGAGCGCAGCACGTTGGCGAAACCGCAGACCTCACGGTGCAGCTGCTGGTAGGTGTAGGTGCGGCTCGAACCGTCGTCACCCTCCCACACGATCGCTGCCTTCGTGGCTCGCCATGTGTCGAGATGCCGGTCGAGGCAGTTGGCGCTCACGTTCAAGACGCCGTCGTCGAACCATGTGTAGTCCAGACTGTGGAAATCCCCTTGCAATGCATGCGTAGGCTCGGTCACCCACGTGAGCTTATCGCGAGCCATCTCGAGCCAGAACGGATCGGAGGCGTCCACCGAACGACGGTACTTCTCGTCGTACTGCTCATAGGACTTCACTCGCGCACGACTCACGAACTCAGGAGAGGGCGAAACCACCCTCTGTACGGACTCTGGAACATCTTGACCATGTGGGTTCGAGGGAATCTCGGTCACGGTTGCCTCCGGTGGTCTCAACGGTTCTCACAAGGATGTTCCCATTTCACTTGGACAGCCTACCCCACAACT
>PHET01000020.1:0-4860 GCA_002841275.1 Actinobacteria bacterium HGW-Actinobacteria-7
CCACCTCGCGATCAAGCCGCTTTAGCCGCAACGTCCCGTACAAAAGCTACTGCTAGAACGCGGCGCCTTCGAGCGCCGTCGCGCATACGCACGTGCGATTGGCCGGGAGCCGAGGAATCATGTCGAAGATGAGGCTCTTCACCCTGCTGTTGTTCTCATTGAACACCCTGATGACCTCATCGTTAGTTACGGGCGCGATTCCCTCCATCCCTGCGTCGAAGTCCGTGATGAGCGAGATATTCACGTAGCACATCTCAAGTTCGCGGGCGAGGTAGCTCTCCGGGTACTGGGTCATGTTGATAACTTCCCATCCCTGAGCTGCAAACCACTTGGACTCAGCACGAGTCGAGAACCGCGGGCCCTGGATGACCACGACCGTCCCCGTGGGATGGGCCGTGATTCCCAAATCAACCGCAGTGTCGATGGCCACTTGGCGCATCGTCGGGCAGTACGGGTCGGCCGAGGAGATGTGCGTGGTGATGGGACCGTCGTAGAACGTGTCCTTGCGCCCACTGGTTCTGTCGACGAACTGGTCACAGATTACGAAGTGTCCGGGCTCCACATGGCGCTGTAGCGAACCGCAGGCATTGGGACCGATGATGCGGGTGACGCCCAAGTCCTTCATGGCCCACACATTCGCCCTGAAATTGATCATGTGAGGGGGAAGCGTGTGCTCTTTGCCATGCCGTGGCAAGAACGCCACTGATCTGCCCCCGATCTCACCCACCATTACCGGCGACGATGGCGGGCCAAAAGGAGTGCTGACCTTGAATTCCTTGGGGTTGTCCAGCAGTTCATAGAAACCACTGCCCCCGAATACGCCAATCTCCACCTCAGGTAGCCGAGACATGTCGCTCTCCTCTGATTTCGTGTAGGACCGGCGCACCATCATAGGCCGGCACATCGATTCTAGACGATACCGGCCGAAAGCACTTGCCTCGCTAACGGACCACCGGTCATATCAGTGCGCCGGCCTACGCGGGGCGCTGAACAGGCCGAGCCCCACGCGCATCGTCAGACTGGATGTTCGTCCGAATCGGCAACGTGGTGCACAGAGCGCGCCGAAAGCGGTTCTTGTCATCGGTCCAGCCCTCTTCGGCTCGGACGGCACCGCTTAAGACCGCCGAGAAACCCGTCACCTGCGCGTCGATTCTGTCAGCGTGCTGGAGAACAAGCGCCTCGAGCGTGATCGGCCGATCCCCCTCGCCGGTGGAATCTGCATGGTGCGACATGACCGCATGCTCCAGCCTGACGGAGAGGCCCCCGTCCAACCTAGTGTGTCTCGCGGCATCGCGAACTCTGAACGCTCCCAATGCGGCGTGCCCGATGAGTCTCCCATCGTCAGTGTCCGTGATTCCGGTGTCGTACCGAAGAGAATCAACAACGCCGATGTCGTGCACCAGAGACGATGTCAGTAGAAGCTCACGGTCAAGCGCGTCGTAGTGCCCGGACAGCTCCAGACACAGGCTCGACACCGAGACTGTATGTTCGATGAGCCCCCCCACGTAGTCGTGGTGCTCATTCTGGGTTGCCGGGCATCTTGAGAACTGGGCAAAAAACGTCTTGTCTCCGAAGATGTTTCTCAGCAACTGCCGCAGTCGTGTGTCACTGACCAGTCGCACCAACGATGTGAACTCGCAGTTCAGCTCCTCTAACGGACGCGGCCCCACAGCCACAAGATCCGCTGGGTCCCATGCCTCCGCCGGCGAGATCGCTTCGACTGTCACCCGACGTGTCCCCTTGAATGAAGTGGTCGTGCCACGCACGAACACGACCGCGGATGCGGGAATCTCAACTGCCGCCCGCGACGGCCTGAAGTGAACCGCCGGTATAGATCCGGTCCGGTCTGCCAACGTCAGCGACAGGTAAGCGTCGCCCGTCCTGGCAATGCGCAGCTCCTTGCCTCGCAGCACGTAGACGCCTTCTACCTTGCAGCCCTGCGCCAGTTCGCTGACGTATCGCGCCTTTGCCATCGTTCCTCCCAGATTCGTACCATCTCACCGCTCAATGGTACGAGGGGGGTCTGACACAGCAGGATCGTCTTCACGGAATGCGGCTCGAATCTGCACCGCTGTGGCCGAGGTGACCCCATAGCGCTCCTCAGCACTGCCTCGATTGAGCGCCAGAGTCAGCCAGCCTGACGAGTCTGACAAAAGAACCGGCGAGCCGTCCGGGACATCGGCGAAAGTGCGACCCATCGGAACGACCAGCGTGTTGTGCCCGACCGCCACCTCAAGGAGGCGCGACTTGAGACCCAGCGAGTCAAGCTGGTCGGCGGGCACATTGAACCGAAGCGAACCAAACCGATCAGCCTCCAGTACTTCCGCCTCGACGTGGTCCCCCTCCCGATGGCACAAGTCGAAAGGCGGGGCTGCGAGCTCCGACGTCCCAATTCGCTCCCCAAGTGAATCCAATGCGACGCCGCAGGCGATCGCGGCGGCCGCGGGAGCAAGCACGTCCCGCGCATGGAACGTGGCGAGGGGCGCTCGGAAGTCGACCTTCGCCGGGTCGATGATGAACGCCTCCTTGATTCCTCCTGCCCGCAACGCAGCAGGGAGCAGCACGCCGTTGTCCGGACCGACCAGGACCGTGCCCATATTGGTCACGATGCACAGATCCCGGCGATCAGGTCCCACTCCCGGGTCAACGACAACCAGATGCAACGCGCTCGGAACCTGGTACACACCCGCGGCCGCAGTTGCCGCGCCCTTGCGAATATCGAACGGGGGTATCTGATGACTGAGGTCTACGACGCGCGCCTGCGGGCACGCTTGATGAATGACCGCATGGCAGACACCAACCCACGTGTCACCCAAGCCAAAATCAGAGACGAAACAGATGATGGACTGCACGGTAGTCCTTTCGTCGGGGTCGGACGTCGAACGGCTGAGATGGACTACTATGGTAGTACCCGACCTGAGAGGTTCGAACGTGAATCGGCTTCAGCAAGTTCTGGCAGTAGGCACCGCGGCCCTGATTGTCGCGGTCTGCGTGTGCGGGTGCGCAGGGCCGGGAGCTGTGTACGTGGACAGCGCGAGCGCATACACACCCTCCAATATCGACACCGTGTTCGCCCAAGTTGGCAGCGACTATCAGCCCAAGGGCAAACCCACGGCAGACTCCAGCGAGCTGCGGCACCGTGCGTTGGTCGAGTTGAGAGGCGAAGGTCCGGGAGCGACGTCTGCGGCTGATCTCATCACAACGACATTTCCGGCCGACACCCGCGGGGTTCCGATCTACGTCGAGAAGGCGACTTTTGACGGGACGCCGGCCATTCTGCTGCTCGAAGCAACCGGTCGAGCCGGTGGGAATCTCGATGATCTCCGGCTTTGGGTCGTCGGGGAGACCGGCGACATCCTGTACTCCCAGCTTAGATAGCGCGCTACGCGCACAGGCGAAGGCGGTACTCCTCCAAGACGTCTCGGGGCACTCGATCAGCCCATCCCCGCTCGATTTCGCGCCATACCGCCTTCGAATCCCGTCCCGCCTGCGTCAGGTCCGCAACAACGGCCGAGAGAACGAATCTGGCGCTCGCTGCCGAGTCTCCCCCACCCCGGACGGTCCGACGTCGCACAACCGCCCAGAAGTATGCCGTACAGCGTTCCGGCGATAGCGCCATCTGCCGAGAACCTTCCAAGGCCTTGCGCGTCGCTCGCGCCGCATAGACGGCGACATCCTCCGGAACGCCGGTCCGGCCGACGGCCTCCAGCGTGAGCGAATCAAGTAGTCCCTGAAGTGATGAAGGTGATCTCATGCCAATCCTTCCCCGCGAACGAATGCTCGCTGAGAAGACTAGCGTCGAGGTCTGACATCACCCGCTCAGGTGAGCGGGAAGACCACCGCGATCAGTGTCCGGTTCACGGCCATGTACGGCGGGCGGAAGAGCTCTCGTCCAGAAGCGGCGTCGAACACGACAGCGTCGGTTACCGCGATGAAATCCTTCGCCTTGGAGTTCATCGAGTCGGTGAGGCGACTGCCCTCGAGCAAGTGCACATCACCTTCGATGCGCCAGTGCTCGACCGCAAGAACGCATCGCACCTTGTCTTTTGACGTGTACACCTGGCTCCTCTCAACGCACCACCGTAATGAATCTACCGCATAACCGCTTCGCGAGACCAGCTTCAGCCCAGCCTGCCAACCAATCTCTCGAGAACCAGCCGCAGATAGCCCGATCCGACAATCTCCGCCACAGCGCCCGCGAATGCTATCCCAAGCGGAAGGACCACGTCGCGCAAACCCTCACCTCTTCGATCGAAAGCCGGAAGCATCGCCACCATCACCAGGTTGATAGACGTCAGGGTCACTAGGATTCCTCCAGCCACAACAACGGGGTAGGCGACCCCAAGTGAAGGCGCGACGAATCTGATGAACAGAAAGGACAAGGGGATGCAGCTCAGCCACACAAGGAGCCTCCACAACGGAGACAGCACCCTGTCCTGCGTCTGCTGCCGCCAGAGCTCATCTTGCAACATCGGATAGACCACGGCGGCAGCCGAGAAGCCCACCCCGAGCCCTGTGATCAGTCGCAGGTCATTGGTTGTGGTGCGAAGGCCCGCATACGAGGAAACACCGTCCCATCCCATTACGGCGAGGAAGAGGCCCATGAGTATCCACGCCGGCGTGGTCGGAAACCCTCTGGGGCGCTGTCCGGAATGGATGATGGCCAGAATCGCGAATGACAGTGCGAATCCGAGGTAGATGCCTGTGTCGCGAGCGCAGACAGGGACTTGGACGCCGCCGCCGAAGAACGAACGCTGCGGAAGCTGGTGGCACAACCCGTACCCCATCCAATGCAGGAAGCCCAGTAGCACGACACTCCGTCCCCAGAACGAAGAATGGCGGGTCGCTAGCGCGACCCGC
>PHET01000020.1:4868-44789 GCA_002841275.1 Actinobacteria bacterium HGW-Actinobacteria-7
CCGCCACTTTCAGCCAGATGGTCGGGATGGCGGGATTCGAACCCACGACCTCTCGGTCCCGAACCGAGCGCTCTACCAAGCTGAGCCACATCCCGGCGAGGCGCTATGCTAACACTCCCTGCCCTGAGGCGCCAGCCATTTTCGCAGGTTAGCTGCGGAAAGCGGAACGGGACCCGCCAGATGCCCGGGTCCCGTTCACCAAATCCCGTGACTGCAGTCTACCTAGACAGCCTCACGTGGCAGTAGGAGCAGAAGGTCTCCTCGTGACAGCCGCTTCCGCTGCCGAAACAACCTGCTGCACCATTCTTCTTCACATAGGTGTTGTGCTGGCTCTTCCACGTCTTCTTTGTGTCCAGCCCCTTGTGGTGGCACGCGTCGCAGTAGCTCTGCCCATGACAGTTCGCACACATGGCCGGAAGCTGGGTCTTCGCGCTCTTGAGAAGGTCAGCGTGTCCGCCCCCGTTGTCCTTCTGCGGCGGCTTGGCTGCATCCTTGAGACCGAATCCGCTCGCGTGAGGCATCTTCACCTTGTGACAGCCCGTGCAGTACTTGGAGTTCGGCAGGTCAGCGGCCGCCCCCGAGTGACAGTAGGTGCAGATCTCAGCGTTCTTGGTGTAGAGCTCAACGTGCTTCGCGGGCTTCGAAGAGAAGTCACGAACGAACAGCTTGGCCTTGTGCGACGCAGGCTTCACTTTGCGCTTCTGGTGACAGCTCACGCAGTCGTTCTTCTTGTGGCACTTCTCGATGCAGCTCGCGGTTCCATTCGCGTTGGCTGAGCCACCGTGGACGTTGATCCAAGGCTTACTGAACGAAGAGCCGACATGGTGGCAGTTGCTGCACAGCTGCTTCCAGCTGTGGCAGTTGCCGCATACCCTAGGCGTCTTCTTTCCACTAACGTGCTGCTTCTTGAACTCCGCCGGGTGCGGCATCTCGAGCTTGTGGCAGCCCTTGCAGAATGCTGCGTTGGCACCGCCCGCGCCGTGGCAGATCGAGCACGACTCAATGGACTTCTGAGCCTCCATCGCGTGAACTGCGGACGGCTCTGCGGGCGTCTTCCCGAAGACAGTCACCGTGGGCTTTGTCGGCCGCTTCCAGTTCTTGGCCTTATGTGACGCCGGAACGACCTTGCGGCCCTTGTGGCAGTCCTCGCAGAACTTGGTTACGTGACAGTTCTCTGTGCACGATCTAATGCCCGACTTGGCAACCGCTTTGGGATGCTGCTGCGTCCACTGAGCGTTCTTGTCATATTCGAAGTTGACGGACTCGCCGTGGTGGCAGCTGTCGCAGAAGTGCGTCTTGCTGTTGTCCCCATGGCACTGAACGCACTTGGCGGCCTTTGTCTTGGACAACGCAGGGTGGCCTGCCGGGTCCTTGACGTCCTTCGGCTTCTTGAACTCGGCCGAGTGGGGCATCTCCATGCCATGACAGTTCGTGCAGAATTGGTCTGTGTGGCAAGTCGAGCAGTAGAAGATCGATTCGACCTTGGGCAGTTCTTCGCCGATGTTCGCGTGATCGTCCGCCGCGGTGTTGCGCTGTGCAGCGATGACCTGGGGCACATCCGCCTTGGTGGCCGACTCTGCACCGCCCTCGCCCTCAGCCGCCGCCTTCTCGGCCTCGGCCTTCATTTCCTTGGCGAGATCCGCGTGACCTGATGGGAAGAAGTCCGCCTGCTTGTGAGATGCCGGCTTCAGATCGAAGTCCGAGGTGTGGCATGCGGTGCATCTTCCCGGGGCTGCAGCGCCCTTCTCAAGCCCGTGGCACCTGAAGCAGGCGGTCATGGACATGAAGTCAGTGTGTTTGCTGGTGGTCTTGGTCTTGGGATCCTTACCGACCAGCTCGAAGTCTTCGCGGTGCGCAACGCGGTTGTGGCAAACGGTACACGCCGCGTTGACCTCGCTGTGGGCCTTGTGATTGATGAGGATGCCCCTGGAGGGCGTGATGACACGAGTCGCCAAGTCGTGGCATTGAGTGCACTGCGTGGGCGCCATCGTGAGTGACACTTCGCTCTCCGCATTCAGCGGCAGTTCGAAGTTGTCGGTCACAGTCAGGTAGAGCTCACCCAGGGCCTCCGCCTTGTGGAGCATGAAGGTCACGGGACTCGAGTTGACGGGCATGTGGCACGCCATGCAGGAGACATGCGAATGAGATGAGTGCTGATAGGCGACGATGGTGTCATCCTGCACCTTGTGGCACCCCTCGGCGCAGAACCAGCGAGTCGATGTCACCCCCAGTGTGACGATCAGCACTGCCGCGAGTACCAGGACCGCGATACCGGTCCAGATGATGTACCTCGGGCGGCGGGCCGGGTCTTTGAACCCGGCGAGCGATATCTTCGCCATACACACCTCTCTTGATCACACCGACTCTACTGCCGGATACAGCCGGGCATCTCCATGGGATGCACACAGCGACTCTATAAGAACCGCGCCCCAGCGACAACCGCAGGCGCAGTTCAAAACACCGTTTTCTGGGAAAAATATAAGGTTGGGCCGAATCAGCCGCTGATCTCGAGAATCAACGACACCTCGACAGGCGCCCCCATCGGAAGCTCAGCCACCCCGACCGCCTCCCGCGCATGAGCTCCGGCCTCCTCGCCGAACGCAAGCGCCAGAACCTCGCTTGCCCCGTTGATCACCGCAGGTTGCGAGGTGAATCCCGCAGCGGAGGCAACATAGCCGACAAGCTTGACGACACGACACACACGGTCCAGGTCACAGACGGTCGATGCCGCCGCCAAGGCATTGAGCGCGCACACCCCCGCGCACTCGAACGCCTGCTCTTGAGAGACCCCTGAGCCCACACGACCAGTAGCGGCAAGTACACCCTCGGAAAGCGGCAACTGCCCCGAGGTGAACACCAGATTGCCAGACCGAACCGCGGGCACGTACAGGCCCACCGGAGCGGGTGCCGCCGGAAGGTTGAGCCCTGCGGCTCCAAGCCGAACTCCGACTTCGCTCATCTATCGGACCAACGAGTCCGCGAGCCTGTTGAGCTCGGCAATAGCCGCTTGTATCTGCCGGGAAGTCTCTGCCGCCTGGGTTGAGACTTGCGCCATCTCTCGCATCGAGACAACAACTTGGTCTGACGCGGAGCGCTGTTGCTGTGTGGCGATGGAGATCTGCTTGGCTGAGTCGGTGGTCTCCTCGACCTGCTGGACGATCTTGTCCAGCGAGTCTGCGGTACGGCGGGCAAGCATCTTGCCTTCCTCGACCTTCTTCTGCGCCTTCTCGGTCGACATGACCAGCGAACTCGCGCTCGATTGGATCTCGCGCACGACTCTTCCGATCTCGGAAGTAGATTCGGTGACCGAGTCGGCGAGCTTGCGGATCTCTTCTGCGACGACCGCGAACCCCTTACCCGCTTCACCGGCGCGAGCGGCTTCGATCGCCGCGTTCAGGGCGAGGATCTTGGTCTGCTCGGCGATATCATCGATGATGACGAGAACGCGTCCGATCTCCTGGCTGCGCTCGCCGAGTGCGAGTATGCGGTCCGATGAGATCTGAGTGCTCTCGCGTATCTCCTCGATTCCGGCTGTCGTGTCTGCGACCGCCTGCATACCCTCTTCGGCCGAGGCGAGCGTGCGCTCGGCAACGGCGGCGACAGACTGTGAGTTGTCGGCGATCTGCTTGGAAGTCTGAGCGAGTTCCTCGACCGTCGCACCCGTCTGAGTCACCGCGGCGGCCTGTTCGGCCGCGCCCGATGCCTGTTCATCGGTTGCGGACAGGACCTGAGATGTCAGCGCCCTGATGTCGACGTTCACCGCTTTCGCCTGAGCAAGTACGCTCGTCACCTCACCGAAGAGATTCAGCGTCTCCTCTTGAAGGTCCTCGCAGTCCCCGTCACAGAGCACCTTGAGTCCATAGCGACTCTGCGCCTGCTCGAGCACGTCTCTGAACATGCCCTCTCCCACGCTTGCGGCCACATAGGCGCAGGCGACACCGAGTGAGATGCCCGCCAGCACGCACGTGAGGCCGAAAGCGATCATCGCCGAGCTGCTCTTCGGGTCGACGAAGATGCGGGCAACGAGCGGGAAGGCGACCCCGACCCCGATGCCGGCGGTGCCCATGTACAGGATCAGCTTCCGTTTGGTCTCCGAGTGCTTCCCCTTGTTGGCCACGTGCCCCTCCGCTCGCATGAAACCCAGGATAGCCTGTCCGCTACATACTACCAGCACCACACCGAAGCGAACCAAAAGAAAGGCGTATTCAGCAGTTGCATTCTGCATACCCCATGGGGTATTATTGCGAGTGAGAACGCACTCAAAGCGCCTTGCTGCGCTCAGCTGATTGGAGAACCACAAGATATGTCGACCATACGAATCGAGAACTCCCAGTGTGACCGATCGCCCGGCTGTCCGTCACGGCGAGTATGCCCTCAGGGCGCCATAGTCCCCGTCGAGGGCGGTTCGTACCCGGGCTCCAACGGTTACACTGTGATCCAGGACAAGTGCACCGGCTGCGGCGTGTGTATGCGTGTGTGTGCCGGCGGCGCTGTCCAGATGGGATAACGATATGGAGACCAAAGTGAGCAACCCTGTGGTCGTAGAGGTTTTCGACATACCCGCTGCTAGCGACTGCTTCTCCGGGGGTTGAGGCCCGTCCTGGTCTCCGGAGGAGATCACCGCGATTATCCAGGCGGAAGTCGAGCGTCGCTACGGCGACGATGCCCAGATTCTCTATCGCGACGTTTCGCAGGCGGACACCGCATCCGAGCACGAAGCGATGGTCAAAGATATCGAGGTGCGCGGGCTGCTGTACCCGGTGACGGTCGTCGATGGAGTTCCTATCTACGATGGAGCCGTCAGCTATCCCGCGATATTGCGCGCTGTTCACAACAAGCTTGTCGAACGCGAAGAGGCCGCCGCGGCTGAGTGACCGGTGCGTCTGGATTCTCACTACTGCTCAAGAAGCGCCGTCGAACCCACAGAAAGGGTCGGCGGCGCTTCTGTCTTGCGGCCGGCAAGGCACTTCCCAAGACGCGTGGTCGGTCCCGCAGACCCGCCCCTCACCTGCGGGAACGAACCGAATCCAGAAACAGGCCGACAAGCCCTCTCTCGAGGAACTGCTCCCACGCGCCGCCCCGATCGGGTGCGAGCGTAAGGTCATACGCCCGACGCCGCGCTGGGTCGCGCAGCACCGCGTAGGCCTCGTTGATAGCCTGCATACGCCTCGTGCTCTGCTCCCGGTCGCCAACGCCGTTCAGATCCGGATGGTACTTGCGAGAGAGAGCCTTGAACGCTCGCTCGACGACCTCCGGCTCGGCATCCCTGGTGACCTGCAAGGTCCTGTAGTGATCCATTTGAATCAACCTGCTCAGATCGTCGCGGGTAGCGGCGCACGCCGAGAACGGATCTCTCCGATGACCACGCCACCCAATACGAGCGCCGCGCCGACCGTCTGTAGGATCGTGAGCCGCTGCTCCGGCCAAACAGCCATCGCCAAGGCGATGGTGAAGAGTGGCTCCACCGTCGAAATGACCGCTGCCTGTGCGGGTCCAAGCCCTCTGATACCTTCAAGATACAAGACGACGGCCGCGAACGTGGGCACAACGACAATCGCCGCGAGCAGCCACCACGCCTGAGGCTGCCATTCCGCGGTGGAGAGCGCGTTTCGCCCGACCGTCGCGAAAGCGCCGACAGCCGGAAGCAGCGCCGCGATCCCAAACGTGTACGCCATCATCGTCAATCGTGACCGGCCAGGCAGCCAGCGCGCCGACAGCAGATTGAACAGGGTGTACCCCACCGCCGCCCCTAACCCCAGCACAACGCCTTGCCAGGCGACGCCGCCCACCGCGTCCCCTAGACCAACCACCAGAGCGCAGCCCACGAAGGTGATCAGGACGGCAGCACCCTGGCCCCAGTCCGCTTTCTGACCTAGGAGCAGCCAACCTGTGAGCGTGACGAACGCGGGGTAAGCGTAGAGAAGCACCGCCACCACAGATGCATCCGCGAACTTCAGTGCGTAGAAGAAGCAGATCGAAGCCGCGCCGTAGCCAGTCATCGCCAGCGTCGCGTAGCGCCGCACATCAGCCAACGGCACCACCAGTGCCCGGTGATCCCGAACAGACGCCAACACGCCCAGCAGCACCGCAGCGATCAGGAAGCGCCACGCCAGGAGCGGGAGCGGGTCTGCGCCGGCTTCATAGGCGAGCGGAGTGAGCACTGCGAGTGTGCCGAAGCACGCTGCCGAAAGAATCACCGCGATGAACGACCACTTACGGTTCATTGGCTCCGAATCGTGTAGCGTGATGAGGATCAGTCCGAGCAACAGTGTCACTGGCACCACACGCGGTCAAGCGCATACTGGAACCGCCCGGACCCACATCGACAAAAGGGGGCGTGTGAGTATCTCGGCCAACTACTCGGCGTACATTCGTTGGGGCTCGGTCGCCGTCTGGGCAACCTGCATCTTCGTCGTTTCGGCTGTGCCCGGCTCGAGCATCCCCGGCCATTACGGCAACCTCGCACATTTCGCCGAGTACGCCATCTTGGCAATCCTGCTCCTACGCGCCCTGGAGATACGGCGGCGGTCACTTCCAGCGTGGATCAGCTCGGTACTGCTCGCATCAGCATACGGCGTGTCCGACGAACTCCATCAGCTGTTCGTCCCGCTGCGAGTCTCGGACCCCGTCGACTGGATGCGCGATACCGTGGGGGCCGCAGCCGGCGTGGCGTGTTACCTGCTGGTGGTCCGATTGGTCAGAAGACACGGGCCGGCCTCGGAGCGCTAGTACACGCCGCTCTGGGCGGCCGACTGGGGATCTACGCCCAGATGGCGCACCTTGATCTTGAAGTCATGTGCGTTCGCCGACATCGCGATAGCGTCGTCGAGGGTTATCTGGCTGTTCTGATACAGGCGCAGGAGCGACTGATCGAACGTCTGCATCCCGTAGTACTCGCCCTCTTCCATGGCGTCACGGATGAGGTAGGTCTTCTCGGAATCGTTGATGTACTCGCGGATGGTTCCGGTCATGACCAGCACCTCGACCGCCGCAACCAGCCCGCCCTGAATCGAAGGGATGAGCCGCAGCGACACGATTCCCCGCAGCGTCGCGGAGAGCATCAGCCGAATCTGCTTCTGCTGGTAGGGCGGGAAGAAGTCGATGACCCGGTTGATGGTCTCCGCCGCATCGATGGTGTGCAGGGTGGACAGAACCAGGTTGCCGATCTCAGCTGCGGTCAAGGCCGCCGAGACGGTCTCATGGTCACGCATCTCGCCGATAAGGATGACATCCGGATCCTGCCGCACGACGTGACGCAGAGCGTCCGCGTAGCTCTCGGTGTCTATGCCGATCTCGCGCTGGTTGATGATGCACTTGTCGTCCTGATGCAGCACCTCGATCGGGTCCTCGACGGTGACGATGTGGCCCTCGCGCGTGTGGTTGATGTGGTCGATCATTGCGGCAAGCGTGGTCGTCTTGCCGGAACCCGCGGTCCCCGTCACAAGGATCAGGCCACGGGCTTCGTCGGCAAGGCGGCGAATCACCGCGGGAAGACCCAGCTCCTCGATGGTGGCTCGCTCCGTCGCGACGCGGCGCAGAGTCATGCCGATGCTCCCGCGCTGGTGGAAGACGTTGACGCGAAAGCGCCCGACTCCAGGGACCGAGTAGGCGAAGTCCGTCTCATGGTGATTCTCGAACGAAGCCTTCTGCCGCTCATCCATCATGCCGATGGCCAGCAGCCGAGTCTGTTCAGCACTCAGGGAAGGCAGGTCGTGAAGCACGAGAAGCTTGCCGTTGAGTCTGATCGCTGGAGGGCTCCCGACCTTCACATGAAGGTCCGAGCTGCCCCGATCACTCATGATCTTGAGCAGTCCGTCAATGTCGGACATCGCGAGTCATCTCCCCAGTAGATCGATTGGTTCAGCAGGCGACACTCAGTATAGCCGCCCGATGCGCGACCGACACGTGAAACGTCCCCGCACTCTTTGCGAGGGTGCGGGGACGCGAATCAAGCACTTGAGAGAGAACTAGGGACGGCGGGCACCCGCGTAGTCACCGCGGCCGATCGAGCCGTAACTGACGACGGCGCCGGTGTGCGGGGCGTGAATCATCATGCCGCCGCCCACGTAGATACCAACGTGGTGGACCGGAGATCCAAAGAAGACGAGATCGCCGGGCTGCAAGTCCGAACGGCTCACCGGCTGCCCGTACCTCGACTGGGCCGAAGATGTTCTGGGGATGGTGACCCCAGCGGCGTGCCGATACACGTAGGACGTGAACCCGGAACAGTCAAAACCGCTTGGCGAAGTCCCACCCCATTGATACGGCACACCAAGGAAGTGCCGAGCGTACGGGACTATCTCGGAGCGGGCCTTGTTGGTAGGAGGCGGATAGTCCCTCACGCCCGAGCGGACAAAGGAGGATGCGCGCTGGGCCGCTGCACGCGCCTCGGCCGCCTGCAGCGCCGCGATCTCGCTCTCAAGCCCCGCGAGCTTGCGCTTGCGGTCGGCCAACTGGGATAGAACGGAGCGCTTGTTCGCGCCCATGATGGCCAACTGCTTGACCGCTGCCTTCTCCTTGTCCGAAAGCTCCGCGTGCACGGCCTTTGTCTCGCTGTGCAGCTTCTTGAGCTCGGCAACGGACTCCGCGTCGCTGGTGTTCAGTTCGGCCAGGACATCCCACGTGGTGGCGAACTCCTCGAACGACTGGGCGCCCAGCAACACATCCACGAACCCCATGGGGCCCTGGCGGTACATGCTGTTGGCGCGCACACTCAGGTGACGCTGAACCACTGTCGTCCGCTTCTTGAGCTTGGCAAGTCTCTTTGCGGCAGCGCGCGTCTGGGACAGGAGTTTGCCGTGCTTGTCGGCCGCCGCGTTGTAGCGTTCTGCGGCGATCTCAACTCGCGCGTCGAGTTGGTCGATCTGCTTCTTGACGGTGCGCGCTTGTGAGAGCTTGCTTGCGGGCACAGCACCCGCCATTGTGGCGCTGAACAGCAGCACTGATGAAAGCAGAAGTGCCGCGAGCGCCTTGCTGGAGTTAGTCAGTTCAGTTCCTCCGTGGCTCACCGGGGGTGTCACATACCGTCGAATTTTACCACGCAAGCGCTGGCTAGTCGAAGACATGGCAGAGCGCGTCGAGCAGGCGCACTGCCTCGCGCTGCAGTTCGTGCTCAGACTCCAGGGCCACATCACCGAGTTCGATGACTATCTCCTGGCGTCTGTTCCGTGCTGATTCGAATGCAGCTAGCAAACGTGATTCCAATGTGACGCCCGCTCGCTCACTGACCACGGGTCGCCCAGGAACGTCTTCAGTCTTGCCCTCGCCGCAGAGCAGCAGCGAGACCGTGGTGTCCTCCGGTTGCACCGCGCCCATCTCCAGCAAAGACATGAGCGCCTGGGGGTTGGTCGCCGCTGCCAGATTCGCGACGCGTTCCGCTACAGAACAGCCCGTTGCGTCGAGCCCGGAGATAGCAAGGCGTGTCCTCACCAACCCTTCGCATGCTCGTGCAGGCGCCGTCCGCGCAGCAGAGTGCGCCGCGGGGTCCTTGCCCTCCCATACGTGCCTGAGAAGGAACAGCGACCGAACAGACTCCGCTCCGGCGATGCCATCGGGAACGAGCCCCACGTTGCGCTGGAACTCGCGCACAGCGCCTTCCGTGAATGCCCCGAATATCCCGTCTGCCGCCCCGCACACGAAGCCGAGCGCGTTCAGCGCCTCCTGGAGTACATGGACATCATGACCGTGGAAGTAGGGCGTCTTCAGATAGAGCATCCTGTCGCCCAGCGTGAATGTCGCGTCGACCAGAGCTGCCCAGGTGGCTTCATCAACAGCGCTCTCGGACCCAAGACCGCTATCGCTCCTGAATGACAGCACCGCTTCAGCAGTGCGCCCGAAGAAGACTCCGTCGATTCCTGTGGGGCCGAGGTCGTAGCCAAGCACTCTGAGCCGACGCTGTATATCCTCCACGGCGACGCCGCGATCGCCGACACGTACCGGCTTCATTGACTTGTCCTCCTGAGCACAGGGATTCCTAGATGGAGATGCGCCGTCGAAGTCTACCACGAGGCGCACTCAGCTCATCACCCCGCCAATCGCCGGCAGCTTCGCCCCCGGCGAGCTCCTCAGCAACCAGCCGCCACTACCCGGTTCTTACCCGCTCGCTTGCCACGGTACATCGCGGCATCGGCCATCTCGAGAAGCGCCAAGGCGTTCTCGGCTGAGCCCGGATAGGTTGCGACCCCGATAGATACCGTACGGCTCACGCATACCGCGTCTGCGATCTCGTGGCTCACCCGTTCGACTTCGACTCGAATCCGCTCGGCTACCATCGTCGCGCCGGCGCAGGTGGTCTCGGGCAACACGACCACGAACTCCTCGCCACCGTAGCGGGCAGCGATGTCCATCTCCCTGAGGTTCTTGCGTATCACCTCGGAGACCGACTTGAGTACACGATCCCCGCAGGGATGCCCGAAGCTATCGTTGAACTCCTTGAAGTCATCGATATCCAGCATGATCAGGGACAGTGAGTGCCCGAATCGCAAAGAACGCTGAAACTCCTCGTCCAGCCGCTGCTTGAAGTACCCGTGGTTGTAGAGCTCGGTGAGACGGTCGGTCACAGACAGCCGCTCGAGTTCCTCATGTAGCAGCGCATTCTGCAGTGCCAGAGACGCCTGGCTACCCAGCACTTCAAGCCTCTCCATCTCGACAACCGAGAGCTCGCGCGGGGTCGACGAGGCCATCACCATGACGCCGAAGACGTTGTCTCCCGCGCGAAGCGGCACCGCGGCCTGACTGGCTATCGATCCCGAGTCGAGTGCCCAAGCAGTCGAATTCGCGTCGGAGGATACGTCCAGCTGATTGACCGGGCCCTCGCGGAACGCGTGGCCCAGTACGGTCTCGGAAATGGGGACGAGCAGCCGGAACTCGTAGTGCGGCCTCCCTTGGGAGGCCCGAAGCTCCAAGGTCCAGTCTGCTCGATTGAACAGGTACACGCAGTTGATCTCGGCCCCAAGAATGCCGTTGCAGCCGTCCACGATCAGTGACGAGACGTCATCGACCGACGTGAAGCTGGTCAGCGCCTTGAAGAACTCGTGGGTGAAGAAGATCTCGGCGAGACGGCTTTCCAGCTCCTCGTTGGCCTTCTCGAGCGCATCCTTCGAGGACTCAAGACGACGCTCGTGGTTGCGGATCTTCTCGTAGGCGACCTGAAGCTCAACAAAGAGCCGCTCCTGCTCGCGAGCCTCATGCTTCGCAGCCAGGAAGTCCGTGACCAGATCGGATCCCGCGCCTCCGATAAGGCTGATGTGCGCAGGCCTCTGCAGCTCAAGCTCAGAAAAGACGCTCGGATCGTCGGATGCATCGATGATCAGATCGAGCCCCGGAATCTGAAATACCTCTGTCAGCTCCTTGGCGGACGGTACCCCCAGCTCCTGCGCAAGCCGAGCCGCCGGTGTGGAGTCGCCCGTGCAACAGACGCCCGAAACGAGGACACTGTCGATCTCCAGAAGCGAGCGCAGCAATGCTGACGCCCGTGTGCCTCCGCCCACGATCGCCAGCGAGATGCGGCTAGTGACCACTTGCCGCGAACTCATATGTTCGCCATCCCTGCGCAACAAGACAGTGCCGACCCCCCACGCTACAGGCAGCGCACCCCAAACAGGTAGCTACGCACCGTCACCTCGCCCGTTTCAAGAGCAAGCTCGACCGTACGCGCATGCGCCTCCCCAGTGTCTTCGGCAACTAGCGGCACAGACATGAGTGCCAGTTGTCGCTTCACTTCCATGACATTGCGCTTGCCGATCCCCGAAATGGCGCTGTCACCGTGGAACATCGCCGCACCCCCGGCGATCTTCGCCTCCAGACGAGACAGCAGGGAACCTTGTTCGCGAAGCATCCGGACCATCTCGGGAATCGCATAGTCTGCGAACCTGCCCGGAGCGACGTTCCGCCCCTCGGAGAGCTTCGACGGCAGCATGACGTGCGCCATGGCTCCACGCTTTGCGAAGTGGTCGTAGATGGCAACCCCGACGCAGGATCCCAGCGCCGGCGTCACAAGTATCATCGGGGCATGACCGAACCCGATGTCGCCGATGCCCACTTCAACAACATCGGGTCGACCCGGTTCGTGCTTCGAGAAGTCACTGAGACTGGTCACGTCAGTCTCATCAGACGAGGCCCAGGCGGCCCAGAAGGACTGCGAGGCTCTCGGGGTCAGGCAGGAAGAACAGAGCGACGTCGGCGGTGAAGGTCTGATCGACCAGCGCCGTCCTCAGCGTAATGGCTTCCTCGGCGTAGATCCCCGCTTCGGCGTAGACCACTTCAAGTATCGCACCAGCCATGTCGCATGCGTAGGCGGGTTCCGCCGGGATCACATGGACGTCGGCCATGCGCGCGATCGCTGCCAGATACGCTGCGATGAGCAATGATGCCGCGTGAGTCAGCAATGCGCCGTTCTCGACAGTCTGCGAGACGGTCGTTCCTACCGGCCGCCCACGCAACATGTCGACGAACGCCAGTGCCGCCTCCTGCTCGGCCATGAACAGAATCCCGCCGGACAGGTCGCCCACGAGCCGGGTGTAGACCGCGATGGCGAGCCGCTCAGGTCCGCCGAAGATGCGCGGGACGTCCTTGATCGGGATGACTTCGACCGTGGGAACCTCAAGCGATACGGGGTGATCGACGAGCTGCGACAACGCAGTTGCTGCGTGCCCGGCGCCGATGCTCCCTACCTCCCGCAGCGCGTCTCGCTGTATGGCCGTCAACGTTGTGAGATCCACGATCACGCCTCCTGGTGTGTGAACAACGTGCGCGGGTCCAGAATCAGCATCACACGGCCGTCGCCGAGAATAGTCGCGCCCGAGAAGCCTCGCGAGTCCCTGAAGAGTCGGGACAGCGGCTTGACCACGATTTCTTTGCGGCCGCCTAGCGAATCAACGACCAGGGCCCTGCGCTCGGCCCCGTTCTCGACCAAAACCACGCTCGATCCTCGCTCCGGGAGTTCATGCAGGTCACAATCGGACAGTAGTGCGTCAAGGCGCAACAGGGGCACCACTTCACCTGTCCGGAGGATGACTACCGGCGCGCCATCAACGGTCGTGATGTTCAACTCATCGGCGGCGTACACCTCATCGACCGCCGAGAGCGGCAGTGCGAACGGGCGGCTACCCGCCTCGACTATCAACGCCTGGATGATGGCGAGTGTCAGCGGTAGACGCAGCATGAACTCGGTTCCCTGTCCGAGAGCCGAGCGTATCTGGATGGTGCCGCCGAGGTACTCGATCTTGCCCTTGACGGCATCGAGGCCCACGCCCCGCCCGGAGACCCGGTTGGCGCTCTGTAGAGTGGAGAGCCCTGGGACGCAAGTGAGCATCAGTATGGAGGACTCGTCGTAGTCGGCTCGATCCGACGCCTCGACGATGCCTCTGGTAACCGCCTCATTCCAGACCTTGTCGGGGTCGATGCCGCGACCATCGTCGCTCACGATGATGGCGACGTGATCTCTCTCGCGGCTCGCACGGAGCGTGATGTTGCCCACCGCTTGCTTGCCGGCCTGCGCCCTCTCGCTGACCGTCTCCATGCCATGATCGATGCAGTTGCGCAGCAGATGAACGAGCGGATCGCCAATCTCATCGAGAACCGTGCGATCCAACTCGATCTCGAGCCCCTCCATGTGAAACTCGACCCGCTTGTCCAGCTCAAGCGCAAGATCACGCACCATTCGCGGAAAGCGATTGAAGATGTTCTCCACCGGGACCATCCGGGTCTGCATGATCTCGTACTGCAGATCGGTCGAAACGCGGTGCAGCTCTTCCAGAACCTCGATCAGTTCGGCGTCCCGTCGTCGTTCCGCCATCTGGTCGAGCCGCGAACGCAGGATGACGAGTTCGCCCGCCAGATCGACCAGCATGTCGAGATGCCCGATCGAGATGCGGACGGTCTGCGCTTGTGACAGTCGCGGTAGCTGACGGGCGCGTTGCTGGCTGGCTGGCGCGGCGTCCTCCGGGGACTCCTCCGCATGCGGTTCAGCGTAGTCGATTCGAACGGCTTCAACCGCTTCTACTTCGCTGATACGCATGACAGCGGCCTCGACGTCTTCTCTGCTAGCGTCCGCGGCCACGATCACCTCGAACGTCCGATCGAAGTGCTCGTCCTCGATCTCACGTTCCGACGGCAGCGTCTCGAGAACCCGCCCGACATGTTCGAGCCGCTTGATCACCATGTATGCGCGAACGGCTTTGAGAACGCATGAGTCCTGCAGTGTCACCGAGACGTGCCATGTGGTCCCGGACTCCCCCATCGTGGTTGTCGGCGCTGCCGACATGTCCGCGTCGGCTCGCAGTGCTCCCTCTCCGCGCGCAGCCGCAGCGGTGAGGGCCTCGATCATCTCATCAATCTGCACTTCTTCTCGCCCGTTGGACTCGTCGTCGATGAGGTCCCTCACCATATCGACGGCGGCAAGCATGAGCCCGGTCACGGCGGCCTCGGGCACCATGACGCCGCGACGAACGCGGTCCATCAGGCTTTCCATCTTGTGGGTCAGCTCGGCGGTGCGCCGATACGCCATCGCCGCCGCCATGCCCTTGAGCGAGTGTGCACCACGAAACACGACCTCGACGGGGGTAAGATCCGAGGGGTCGGACTCTAGGGCAAGTAGACCGTCGGTGATCTGCTGGATGTACTCCGTGCTTTCGGCAAGAAACACCGACCGATACTGCTCCATATCATCCATCGCCGTATCCCCCCGTTCGCCCCTTCACCGTGCGGCGGATCTCGGTGGCGACCTGCTCCACGGGAACGACCAGGTCCGCTGCACCGAACCTCACAGCTGATCCGGGCATTCCCCAGATCACACTTGTTGCCTCGTCCTGAACGACGACATTACCGCCAGCCCGTCGTATCGCCAGGCTTCCCATCGCCCCATCCGAGCCCATGCCCGTGAGGACTACACCCATGCCCTTCACGCCAAATTCGCGAGCAACGCTCTCGAACAGGATGTCAGCCGCCGGGCACACTCCGTGCCGTGGAGGCGTATCGATGAATCGCAGCCGTGCGCCCTCCTCGGCGCGCACGACCGTGGCGTGCCTCCCGTAGGGGATCAGATAGCCCCGACCCTTCTCCAGCACCTGCCCGTCGAATGCCTCGACGATCGGCACCGTGCCCACCGCCGTCAGTCTGCGAGCGAGTGATGCAGAGAAGCCCGCCGGAAGATGCTGGACGACCACATACGCTGCAGAAACTGCGATGGAAAGGCCAGCGAACACCCGCTCGAGAGCCGGGGGGCCGCCCGTCGACGCGGCAATCGCCACGAGCATCTCGGGCGGACGGTGCCCGACAGGAAGAACCGACGCCGCAGCGCGCGGAGACGCAGGCGAAGGTGCGGCCCCTCCCTCCGCCGACTGGGCGGGGGCATGCTCGGGTGGAATACGGTACGCGGTTCGGATCTTCTTGAGCAGCAGTTCGGTCAGTTCGGTGATCGAGCTGGCCACACCTGTGGCTGGTTTCGGAATGAAGTCGACCGCTCCCAAAGCCAGCGCCCGATAGATGGTGTCTGCATCGGTGTCCGAGGAGAGCATGATCACTCGGGCCTGAGTGTGCTTGCGGATGTGGGTGAGCGCCTCGAGCCCGCTGAGCTCCGGCATGTCAATGTCGAGTGTGACGATGTCGGGGGCCAATGCTCGCGCCTGTTCGATGGCCTCCACGCCGTTCTTCGCTGTACCGACGATCTCGATTCGCGGGTCCATCGAGAGAGCGCGCACCAGCATCTGCCTGATGAGCGCAGAATCATCAACGACGAGGACTCGAATGGTCAGACGCATCTGCCGAGCAGCCTCTCAGCCTACGGTCGTGTTGAGACACTTCTTCACGGTCTCGAGCACCTTCGTCGGCTGGAACGGCTTGACGAGGAAGTCGAGGGCGCCGGCCTCAAGGGCCTCAACAATCATCTTCTGCTGGCCCATGGCGCTCACCATCAGCACCCGGGCATCAGGATTGGCCTGTCGAATGGTCTTGAGCGCTGAGATACCGTCGAGTTCAGGCATCGTGATGTCCATGGTGGTCAAGTCCGGCTTGAGCTCCGCGAACTTCTCCACGGCATCACGACCATTGACTGCCTCGTGAATCGTGTAGCCCTCCTTGATGAGGATGTCTCTGATCATCATCCTCATGAACGCAGCGTCGTCAACGACGAGGATCGTCCTAGACATCGAGCACTCCCCCAACTTCGTCCACGTCGGAACCCCCGGTAATGTTGGCCCCATGCGGAATCGTCTCTTCGAGATCGAGCAGGATGATCAGCGAATCATCACGCTCTGCAACGCCTGTGAACGCTTTGGATGTTTCGGCGGCAAGCACGCCCTCGGGTATCGGCCGGAAGCTCTCGGCACTGAGTTCGACGACTTCGTTCGCCTCGTCGACTGCCAACCCCACCAGACCCGACTCCGTATCTGCGACCACGATCCTTGACTGACCGGTAGCAACGAACTCGGCACCCGAGAAGCGGTGACCCAAGTCAATGACCGGAATCACGCGCCCTCTGAGGTTGATCACGCCCAACACGGACTGGGGTGATCGAGGCACGGGCGTAGACATCTCGTACCGGATGATGCTGTTGATGCCCTCGACCGGCACCCCATAGAGTTCCGCACCAAGGCGGAACACCACGAAGCTGCGACCTCTGCCTTCATTCACGAGCGGCCCCTAGTCGGTCCGGAATCGGTTCACAGCGGTGTCGAGACCCTGAGCCATGTCAGCCAGGTCCTGTGCCGATGCTGTGATCTCCTGCATGCAGGCGGTCTGCTCTTCCGCGGCTGCCGCGGTCTCCTCGGCCGAAGCGGCATTCTCCTCGACCACTGCCGCAATCTGGTGCATGGCCTTTTCGACCTCGGCCGTACGACGTGACTGTACGGTCATCGACTCGGATATCTGAGCCGCCAGACTGGACGTACGCGAGACAGCGTCACTGATCAGACGAAGCGCGTCTCCTGTCCGCCCGACGACCTCACTTCCCACCTCGACCTCGCGTGTTCCGATCTCCATGTAGCGAACGGCCTTGGCCGTCTCGCTCTGTACTTCCTTGATGAGCTCGCCGATCTGCTCCGCGGCGCGGCCTGAGCCCTCAGCCAGCTTGCGAACCTCCTCGGCCACAACCGAGAAGCCCCGGCCGGACTCGCCTGCGCGCGCGGCCTCAATCGCCGCGTTGAGCGAGAGCAGGTTTGTCTGGTCGGCGATGTTCGTGATGACATCCACGATTCCGCCGATCTGGTCACTGCGCTTGCCCAGAACCTCGATCGACTCCGCGAGCGTCTCGATCGCCTGTTGAATCTCCGCGATCTTGAGTATCGCCTGTTCGGTCGCCAACTCACCCTGATGGGCTACGCTTGCGGCCTCTTCGCTGGTGCGTACCGCGGCGGCGGCCTGTGCCGAGACCTCCTCTGTGGTGGACGCGATGAGATCCATCGAGCGGCTCGTCTCGTCAACATTGCGCGACTGGAGCTCGGCACCAAGGGCTATCTGCTGGACCGACGAGGATATCTCCATGGTTGAAGAGTTGATCTCTTCAGACGAGGCGGACAGCTCGGTTGCCGCCGCAGCGACCGCGTCGGCCGAACGCCTCATCTGGCCGGCCATGTTGCCGAGCGACAGGATGAGCCCATTGCACTCGTCCGCCAGAAGCGCGATCTCGTCGTTGCCGGAATCGTCAGCCCGTAGTGTGAGATTGCCCTCGCCCACGTCGATGAGAACCGCTCCGAGGTCCCTGAGCGGCCGCAGAATACGCTCCTTGAACTTCCCGCGCCACAGGAACGAGACCACGGGAGCTTGGACGCCCATCAGAAGACCGCCGAGCAGGACGATAGGCATCACCTGCCCCCAGGTGTAGCCGAGGTAGAGCGTAGCGATGACACCCGTCATCGTGCACGCCAGAATCAGTGGCGGCAGTACAACAAGCCACATCAAGTTGGCGAAGTAGGAAGACAGACCCCCTCGCACCGTGCTGTCGCGACGTTCGCGTTCCATTGGCGCCCCCTGCTCAGCGTCTCTCGTTCCCGGCACGGACACTACGTCCGCTCACGTTTGCGATAGATTCGTCCGTTCCCGTCAACCGGCTCGAGCCATGTCGATGCCGCATCCGACAGCTTCTCGCTTCGCCCCAGAACCAAGTAGCCACCGGGCGTCATCGCCCGATTGAAGTTCTCCAGTACTCTGGCCTGTTGCTGGCGATCGAAGTAGATGAACACGTTCCGACACAACACGAGATCGATGACTCTTACAGGTATATCGTCAAACAGGCTCATCTTCCTGAATCTGATTACGTCACGGACCTCATCAGCCACCTCGAAGTGCGCGTTTCCGTGGGCCCGTGTGAATCGTAACCGATAGTCTGCGGTGACGCCCTTGTACTTGGCCTTGTCGAAGACGCCGGCCTTGGCCTTCGCCAGCGCGTTGGGATCTATGTCCGTGGCCAGTACCGACGTCGCGAAGTGCGCGGCATCGTCGCCAAGGATATCCAGCAGAAGCATCGCCACCGAATAGGGCTCCTCACCGGTCGCACACCCGGCGGACCAGACGCGAATCGATCGGTTGCGCGAATCGCGCTTGCGCGTGACCAAGTCAGGTACGACGGTCCGTCGAATC
Organism: Actinobacteria bacterium HGW-Actinobacteria-7; assembly: GCA_002841275.1. Lineage (GTDB taxonomy): Bacteria > Actinomycetota > Coriobacteriia > Anaerosomatales > PHET01 > PHET01. The sequence continues at coordinate 23,442 of PHET01000020.1, forward strand.
GAGTCCCACACTGTTGAGTCGCGAAAGAACTCCGTGACGTTGATGGTAAGCGTGTCGATCAGGCGGGCATACTCCGCAGGGTCTCCCTCCAACAAGTCACCGTAGCGCCGATAGGACGTCAGCCCCAAGACACGCATGCGAGCCGCTAGCCGTCGTTCGAGATAGGGCTGACGATAGAGAGCGAGGTCGATTCCGTGCGCGTCGCTGATTCGTCGGATGAGCCGGTCAATACTGCCCCGGTTCGCCGCAGTCTCCTCGGCCTCTGCCATTCAGTCCCCCCTCCCGCTCGCGGTGCAGGCGTCAGCGTCCCAGGTGCCCGCCCACATGATAGTACGCAGCGGGCCGCGACGGGCGGGTGCCAAGGCGACACTCGACTGGGCACCAGGGAAAGCAGCACGGCGTAATCCAACAGCCGCGGGCTACGGGCGACGAGTCCAGAGCGGTTCGAGCCGCGGCCGTCCGCGGCGAGGAGCCCTGCTACTTGACCTTGAAGGTCCTTGAGTAGCTACCGAACTGCACTGCATGACGAGAGTCCGCCGGCGCATATGCCCGCATCTTCCACGTCCCCGAGTACGGGATCTTTACCGAGGTGTAGACGCGGCTGTAGCTCGAATAGTTGTATGCCTTTGCCCAGAAACCTCTGCGGTAGACCCACTTGCCCTTCTCATAGCGGTAGCACAGGATCCTGACCGGTCTGGTCCCGGCGGTGTGACGGGGATTCAGCGTGGCACGTGAGGTGAACGACCTGTTCCGGTAGACGACCGATGGCTTCGTTGGCACTCCGACATACGGACGCGGCATCACGTACCGATAGGCAGTTGTCACGGACTGGAATCCAGCCGCCGTGAATCTGAGACGGAAATACGTCTTGTTCTTGCTCACCGGCCTTGTGACGAAGGCGACCTCGCCTGAGGAGTTGGTGGACTTGGCGGTCAGCCTCTTCCAAGTACCAGAACTGTAGTAGAGAAGCTCGACGCTTCTGCCCACCAGCGGCGCACCTTGCGAGGTGAGTACCCCTGAGACCGTGGTGTACGCACCGTAGTTGAGCGTCGTCGGAGAGACCGAGAACGTCAACGCCACCGGATCGAGCGGATCCAGAGAGCTGGCAGCCGTGGGTGCAGACGCATTGCCAAGAGCATCGGTCGAGACCGCCTCAACCGTGATTGGGAGGTACGGCATGAGGTCGCCTGAGGGCACTGTCGGAACCGTCCATGTGGCGAACCCGTTGCTGCTTGTGGCGTCGATGGTGAACGGGTCGTCCTGCCAGGCGTAGCCGTTCCAGTACTTGCCGCCGCTGCTAAGTGAGACCTTCACCGAATCCACGCCGGAGCCGGCATCCGACGATGTGCCTTGCACCGAAACGATTGCGTCGGGCGCGGTCGATGAGGAAGGCGACGTGATTGTCACTTCCGGTGCCGTCGAGTCGAACCCGATGGAGTCGGACGCCGAGGCTTCGCTGGGACCGTTGGGGGCCGACGAGAATTGGTAGGTCACGCTATGGCTGCCCTCGACGGCCGCGATGGTTACGCTGTCCGAACTGGCTGAGGGACCCCATGGACCGAACGCACCGCCGTCGACCGAATGCTGCATGTACGCGGCCCCTGCTGCCGAGACAGCTACCGAAACCTGAGTCTGTTTCGTGTAGGGAGCTCCGTCTTCGAGCGACACCGAAGCTCCTGCGGGGGCTGCAGAGGAGACCGAATTGCCGGTCGTCGACAGCGCGGCCTTGTCGAACGCCTTGGGCGTCACGGTAATGATCTGGCCCTTCGCCACGTCTCCGACCGTGGGTGTCCATGAGTAGGTCCACGTGGAGTATCCGTTGGCGCTGGACGCCGCAACCCAGTAGTCGACCGCAGTCCACATCGATCCGGTCCAGCACTGGCCGTCGGCTTGCCGGATTCTGATCTTGACGACATCGAGACCCGTGCCCACGTCACTGGCATTACCACTGATGACGACCGGTGAACCGGCCGCGATGGTGAATCCCGCGCCAGGCGTAGCCATGGACACTGTCGGCGCATGTGCGGTGACCGAAACGGTCGAATCGATAGCCTGGCCGTAGCCAGTGCCCGTTCCGGTATCCCATGGCTGCACCGAATAGCGATACGACGCGCCCTCGCCCGGTAGGGGGTCACTGTAGGTAGTTGCACTGGTGCGTGTGCCAGTGAGTTCCGTCCACGCCTCTGTGCTCGCCGGAGCGCGCCACACGCGGTAGGCGACACTGCGCGTATCGACAACCGTCTCAATCACCGAGCGGTAGGGCTTGGCCCACGTCAGCTCGACGGAGCTCGGCGCGGCAGTAGCGATCACCGAGCGCGGCGAACCGTACTTCCACCCTGACACGAGCACGTTGTCGACAGTGGGCCCGGCGCCGGTTGCGGGCGAGTCCACGTGGTTGATGTCTTCGAACTTGAACCACAACGAACCTGCGGCACGTGCTAACGACTGGTTCCCAGCCGCGGACAGATCGTAGGACCGCGTCTTCCAGCTGGTGGTCACCGGGGCGGAATTGACAGGAATGGTCTGACCGGATCCGGTCTGTTGCCACTGGATGAGGAAGTTGTTTGCCTCACCGGCGCCGACCGACGGCATCAGGTAGTAGAAGTCCAGTTGGCTGGAGTAGTAGTCGGCCGTCTGGGTGAGGTTGAAGGTGGCAAGACCGTACGTGTTGGTCGGGTAGGCCGACAGCGCACCCGCGGTACCGGCGCACCACAACCCCTTGGTCCCTGCATAGGCCCGGGCTATCGGTGCCCAGCTGGCACGAGGCGGAGCTGAGACGACGCTATACGATGGCGTCGTACCGGACTCGAACCCCTCGGAGATGATCGTGGCCGCCGTCCGCGAGGGTCCGGCGGCGAGCGCCACGCCCGGGGTCAGAACGCCGGCGAACAGGACCCCAAACAAAACGACCAACATCTTTGCGCGATACACCATTGCGACCTACTCCTTACTTGGCTGCTGGAAACGCCGCAGCGAGAGCTGTTGCCGTGTCCTTTAGCGCGACCGGATCCACGCCCTGCTCCGCCACGACGAGCATTTCGAACGCGAACCTGCCGCGCGCAAAAGCCACCATCGCCGTTCCGGATTCGTTCGTGCCGAAGTACGCCGTGTCCACCACGCCGACCGAGAGGGTCGCGGGGGTCTTGGCATACGCGACCTTGTCCACCTTTGCCACGAAATCCTTGGCTTTGGTCACGGTCTTCAGGTCATGCACGCTGAACACAGCGCGCTTGGTCCAATCATCATCAGTGGATCCGGCCTCGGGCTGGTAGGTCACCAAGGCGTCCGGAGACTGCTCCACGACCTGGCCGACCTCCCAACCAGTGATCTTGGTGGGCAGCAGCTTCTTGAGGTCCTTGACCGCCGATAGGTACGGGTCATCCTTCGACGAGGAGTCACCGGAGTCAGGCTTGGTCGGCTCGGCTGGTGTCGGTTGCGCCTTCGCGGCTGCCACAACCGCTGCCGCGGCCGCATTGGAGGGGTCGGCCTTGAGGGCCTTCTCGGCAAGGCTCAGCGCGGTCGCGGTGTCATTCTTCGAGAGCGCAGCCTGAGCGTCGCGCGCAAGTTGGTCCGCTTGGATGCTGGGTGCGAGCTGTGTGGAGGGAGCGGGTTTGGGCGTATCGGACTTCGCCAACGCGCCGCCAAGGAAGACGACCGCAGCGAGGCCAAGCACACCGAGGCCAACCCACAACCACCGCTTCGCCTTCATTCCACCGAGCTTACCCACGTTCACACCGCCGTCTCTTCGCGCGAGGGATGCCGGTCCCCGGAATCAACGCTCGCATTGGTGCGAGCACGTTCACATAGCGCGAGGTACTACTGTTCGCAGCACATGTCGCGCCACTTGTCAGTCACGAGCCAAAGCGTCAACGACCGCAGCGGCCGTCGGAACGGTTCCTGCGCTCGCAGCAGCTTGCACGGCCGTCGATACCGCGGCGCATGCCGCGCCCATCAGCGTGCCCTCGGGTACCGCGCTAACGACCTCCTCTGCCCATGCGGGAATCTCGCCGCCCAGAGCAGCAGCAGAGACCCAGCCAAGCGCTATGTCGGCATCGAACACCGCATCGCTTGGGTATACATCGTCGAGTTCGGCGAAGTCCCAAGTGATATGGCGCGCAGACTCAAAACTCGACTCAAGTTCCGGCGCCTTGCCTGCTTGGAGCATCAGCACCAGAACCGCAGAGTCACGAAGGTTCTCCCGTAGCGCCACCATGGTCTCTACGATACTCGCGCGCAGATCCTCGGGAACGTTCTCCCACATCTCCAGCCGGTCGTAGATCACGACGCCCGCACGGTAGGTGCCCGATGCGAACTTCAGAAGGGCCAGGAGTGTCTTGGTCGGCGCCTTCGAGACCTTGAGTTCCTCGGCCATCGACGCACATCCCTGTGCTCTGTAGGCACGAATACCTCGCGCTACGACCGGTGAGAGGTTAGCCTTCGCGTAGGCGGCGATGTACTCGGCCAGGAGCGCGTCGGTCGAGCCGTCAGGCTGTCCCTCGGTAAGGGCATCTTCGTCGATCTCGCCCAGCGGAATCGTGAACACCTCGCCCAGTGGGTCGTCGGTGGCGTCTTCGGACTCCGCGAGTGTCGAATCCCCCGCCGGGTCGGCGTCCAAACGCTGCTGGCGGGTAGTCGACACGCGCATGAGCGCCTCGAAATCGTCAGCTCCCTCACGCGATTCCAACGGCGCGCCAAAGATGCGCACGGCGAAAGCTGCCGCATCCGCTTCTATCTCCGCGAGTGCGGCCTCACGATCGAATCCGGTTTCGTCGAGCATGGTCCACTCGGCCAAGGAGTCGTCGGGCTCGCTCAGAGCCTCACGCGCCAAGTTGCCGATAAGGACATCGGGCGTGCCGTTGGCGATACGCTCGGCGAAGACGTTCAGGACCGCACGGACGCGGCCCATGCGCATCATGTCAAGCGGCACGTAGGCGGGGATGACGCCTTCCACCGATTCGCTTGCAGAGAGATTCGCCAGAGCACCAGCGAGGGCAGCCACCGGGTAGTACGCAGGGAGCTGAGAGTTCTTCTCGATGATGATGGGAGTATGCGCAGGGTCGGAGACAGAGTCTTCGATTGCTGCGAGGAGTTTCAGGGAGGCGGCTCGCACCGCCAGCTTCAGACCTGCTGAATCCGCAGAACCGTCATCGGGCACGGCAAACGGATCGCCGATAAGGCCGAGGTGTCGAATCGCACTCTGAGCGTCATACGAAGATTGCACGGGCAAGCACTCCCTTACCTGATCGGGTGCGAGGACAATCGGCCGGATTCCCCTGCGCAGGGCATGGCCCCATCACGAATCTCCAGTATACCCCCACCTGCCGAGTGGCGTGTGCAAATCCGTTGCGCTCGCCCATGCGGAGATCGCGCCACGAAACTGAGAGGGCCCCGGGCGAATGACTCGTCCGGGGCCCTTCGTGCGTCACAAGGAGGTGACGTCAAACCGTCTTACTTGTTGTGGCAGCGCTCGCACACGCCACGATTGTCGGCACGAAGAATCGCGCTCGACACGTTCGGGTTCACACCAACAGGGGCAACCGTCGTCGGCTCAACCGACCACGTGTTGACCGCAGAGGCCCCGTTATATACCAAGCGAGAGTTCGCCCAGCCGGTCATCGTGACATCGGAGCCGTGTGCACGGTGGCACGTGAGGCAACCCATGTAGTCAGTCAGACGGTACTCGCCAACCGGATCGGCCAGCGAAGCTGCGCTCTTCTCGAGCGGAAGTACGGTGCTCGTTACAGCGTTGGTGCCGAAGCTGTTGACGGTGTTCGCCGTACCAACCGTGGTGTTGACCGGGTGGCGGTGACGAGGCATGTCGCCAACAAAGTTCGCAGCGCCCGTGACTGTGAGCTTGCCGTCGACGTCGCGGCTGAGAGCGCCGTCAGACTCGTACGCGCCGTAGTCATAGTTGCTGGACAGGTTGTCGTACTGGGTGTGGCAGGTCGAGCACCACGTGGACATCGAGCGCGGTGAGGAGATACCCGAGCCAGTGGTCGGCTCGAAGAAGTACTGCGCTGCGGTGTAGTTCGGACGGTAAGCAACCATCTGCGCCGCGCCCGGATCATGCTTGAGCCAACCGCCAGTACCGACCGAGGGGTAGCCTTCCTCAGAAGAGAAGACGTAGCCCTGCGGAACGTCGCTACCGTTGTAGCCGCCAACGGTCACGCCGTTGACGCTGTCCTTGAGCAGGCGGTAGTTCGAAGAACCGTGCACGTCGTGACAGCTGATGCACGAGAGATCGGTTCCAGCAGGCGCCGACGTTCCGCCGCCCCACATGGGATCGGTCACAGAGCCCTTGTCCATGTCATGCATCGAACTCACGCCGGAGAACGCACCGCCGTTGAGGCCCGCATTGAACGTGGAGTTGGTCTCGTACAGGATGGCGCCACCAAGCGCCACCGTGTCGGCCCCTGAAGGACCGGAGTCGAAGATGCCTACCTCGACGTTGGTGGAAGCGCCGGGAGCAGCATCACCGTGGCATGCGTAGCAGAACTCCTGCATGGTCGATGCCGAAGACACGAGCAATGCACTGCGTCCGCCACTAGGGCCAGCGTTGTCCCACGTGAGCGTGGAGAACGAGGTGTGTGCACGGTGACAGCCGGCGCATGCGTCGGTGTCAAGCGCGTACGCACCGTGAGGGCCGAAGTTTGCAAAGGCCGAACCCGCTGTCGCAACGATGACCAGCGCGGTCAGTGCAAGAACGATAGATACTCTCTTCACTCAGTTCACCCCCTTCTGGGCTAGTGGACCGCGCAAGCGATGCACGGATCGAATGACTGGGCTACACGCAGCGCCTCGACGCCACCACCGGCACCGCCAGCGATGAACGCACCAGCACCGCCCTTGGCAACGGTCTTGGTGGGCAAGTACGGAATACCGCCGTTGCTCGCCATGGCCGCTTCCATGGGACCACGCACGTCGTTCGCATCCTTGGGGGAGGCGTTCCACGTGGTGGGAACGATGCACTGGTAGCGAAGGATCTTGCCTGCGCCATCGATGCTGCACATATGCATAAGCGCACCGCGAGGTGCCTCACTGGCACCAAAGCCCTCGGCGCCACCTGGGGCAGCCTGCTTCGAAATGAAGGTGTCTGCCGTGCCAAGAGCGTCAAGCGCTGCCAACCAACCGCCGCCGGTCCACGTGATGGGATCGAGGCCGTTGGTACCCGGGGTGAACCCGCCGATCATCTTCTGGATCAGCACGAACGACTCGAGCGGACGTGAGCGCAGGCGGTCGATGGTCGACGCGCCGCCCTTGAGGTTGTACACCCAACCGGCCACAGCACCAAGAATGACGGCACTGGGAAGGCCGTAGGCCAGCGCGATCGTGGACTGCGTGATGTCCGCGATGTTGATGTTGGCTGATGCGTAAGACGTGGTACCAGCGTTGGTGACGGTCCAGTCCTGAGCAGCACCCACAAGGCCAAGCGCCGTGAGGTCCGCGTTGAACTTCAGCGTAGCAAGCCCGCTGCGCACGCACGCGACCGCGAGGTCGGGTCCGATGAGCGCGGGGTTGAGGCCAGTGTCGCCCCCAACGGTCTTGGCATACGCCGTGTAGCTCGGAACCGTCGTCCGCAGGTACACGCCGTCCTGGATGACGCCGGCAACGAAGAGGCGAGCCATGGGGCCGACCTCCATCGGGTGGCCGTCCCAGCGAGGTGCCTTAATCCAAGAGTACTTGTCGACGTCGTCGCGTACGGGAATGGTGCGCATCTCGGTGGCCGGCTCGGTGATGTCAGCAGCGACAACAACCGGTGCGCCGTTGGCATCAAGCTCGGTGACGCTACCTGCGTAGCGCGAGTACTTGATGTGCTCCTTGAGATTCGCGTAGACATCATCCTTGGTGATGGGCAGAGTCGCCGCGCCAAGGCCAACCTTGTATCCACGAGCCGAACCGAGCGTGCCATCCGTCTGCGGGAACGCACCCCACGCCAGGAAGTTGCCACAACCCGCGCCGTAGCCTTCGCACGTGCCGAAGGGGCTGGAGACGTTGTTGACGTTGTCGTACTCGGGATAGAGCGCACCCAGAGCGAGGAACAACGGCACGAACTCCTGGATGATGAAGTTGCCGATCTCTTCCATCATCGAGCGGTACATCGTGCACTTGGACGTGAGTACCTCGTCCTTGTCGGTGGTCACACCACCGGCAACGAAGCAGGAAGTCATGGGCATACGGCCTGCGAACAGGGCGCCCGCCTCGAACGTGAGACGGCGGATGCGCAATGCCTTCACATACTGCTTGATGACGGCCGACCACAGGTCTACGGAGAAGCCTTCATCATCCAACGGGAGCGTGGCGCCGGCCTGAGCAGGCTGGCTCGCGTTGGTCGTAGCGGCAACACCCTTGCCGGTTGCCCTGAGCAGCGGGTGATAGAAGCTGTCATCGAAGTACGGCGTCCAAGGCGGAATGTTGGGACCCTGGATGTAGCTGGGGGCCGCAAGGTGATACGAGTGGGTGATGTGCGACATCAGGAACTCAGCTGAGAGCACGAGGTTTCTGATGTGCAGCGCCTTGGCCGGGATACCCTGGCCATCGGGTACGTCAACCGTGCTCGTACCGTCAGCACTGCTGAGCTGCTGCCCGCCTGCGACCCACGTCTGGAAGCTGTCGTTGTAGCCCAGAACGTTGTCGGCTGCGAATGTGGAGGTCTGGCCGTGAGGCACAGGGCACACACCGCAGATACGCTGGGTGAACGTGATAGCGTCGTTCACTTCACGGCCGATGAGGAAGTTCTCAAAACCGCGCCACAGGTTACCGTGGACATCGGCTTCGGTGACCATATTGGTCGCGTCATCAACCGTAAGCTTGACGCCGAGGTGACCTTCGATACGTGAGATCGGGTCGACCTCTCTGGTTACACTAGCCATCTATCTCTTCCCTCCTTCCTTTCCTCTAACGGACGATGAACGGCAGGAAAGCGTCGGGGTAGCCCTGCTCCGTGCAAGCCATGCACGGGTGGCCGCCGGCAACGCAGTTGCCGCCCTTGCCGCTGTTGATGCCGCCAACGCCGTAGTCGAGCGTAGCGTCGTTGCGGGGATGCTGGGAGTTCCAACCATGCACAGCACAGAGCGTCATGGTCTGGGGGCCCTTGCAGCCGATGAGCTGCAGACAACCCGGATCGCCCGGCTTCGTCGCGAAGTTGTTGTTGCGCCAGTGCACGTAACGCTTGCAGTACGGGCCGTGAAGCGGCACGCCGTAGACGGCCTTGAGTCTGCGCTGATCGTCCACCGCAGCCGTGTTGATCGACTTGTCGGCGTTCAGAACGCCCAGAGGCTGGGTCGGCTGCGTGAAGTCAACAAGCCACGCGACGACCGTAAGGATGAACCACCACGGGTTGGTGGGACAGCCCGGTACGTTGATGACCTTGTTGGATGCCGCGATGCCGTTCGCGCCCTGCGTGCGGAGATACTCGTAGGTGCCCAAGGCGCCGGTCTGGCTGCCCTTGAGGCCACTGACGGGGTTCTTCACGACAGGAGAGACGCATGCCGGATAGCCGCCGAACGTGGCGCACTGGCCGATAGGCACGATCGCCTTGCAGCTGGGATCGGTGGCGAGATCGCGAATGACCTCGTCCATCTTGTGATCGCCGGCGCCGGTCTCCGGCTTGCCGATTGAACACCATGCGGCGTCGCCGGTCTTGTTCCACATACCGCCGCCATCGCTAGGCTGGATTGCGCCCTCGACGACGAGCACGAACGGGGTGGAGCCAGGGGTGAGGCGAAGCTGATTCAACCACTGGTACGCCAAGTCCCCGCCCATGTTCATGACGGTCTCATGGTACTGAAGGTCGATGAAGTCGATGAGTACGTCGGCGATGTTCGCCACGAACGCGCTCTTGCCGCCGTTACCGCCGGCGCTCTCGAAGTCAGAGCCGACAATCCCATTGGTCTCGAAAAGGGTGCGGTGACCGTACGGGTGACCCGCACCGGTCTCCTTGGTGATGCCGAGCGCGCCAGCAGTGATCGTGCCGGCAACGTTCCCGCCATCGCCGTTGCCTCCAACAGCGAGATCGAGGGCCTTGAGCGTCGAAATCGACGTACCCTCGACGGCGGTGCCTCTGACGTCTTCGAAGAGACTCAGAAGCGAGGTCGAGCAGCCTGTGCACTCTGCGCCGTGAACCCAAACCACCTTGGGCTTGTCAGTCCACGCGCCGCTCCATACGGAACCATGGGCGAATGCCTGGGTGACCTGCGCGAGGTCAACCTGGCTCATTCCCATGGCTGCTGCCAGGGTGCTCAACCGGGTGACAAACTGTCTCCTGGTTATCGCCATTCCTTACAAACCTCCTTCACACACACTAGGGGTGCTTGCGGTTCCTCGATGGGAAATGGAACAGGCCACCTCCTTATAGTCCCATCGTGGACGGGAGGAGGCGGCCTGCTGTGCATGAAACACAGTTCGGTTCGGGTTCAGGACACGCATGGTACGTTCAGCGGTGTCCTGGATCCGCGGGCCCGATTGCCGGCTCCGACCCATCGTGCTGTCTATGCGGTTATTCAACTCACATGCGAACCCATGTAACGTCTGTTACATTGTCCCGCTACATCGTACGAGCGTGCACGTGAGTGGTCAACAACATACTCCTTAATCTTTGTTGACGGGAGACCCCGCCGACTTGACTTCAGACTTGCGCTGTCGAGCGATGAACTCAAGGTGATCCACGGACTCAACCTCGAGCACCCGCGCAACCCGTCGGATCTCAGGGTCCTCAGCGCAGAACAACTTGGCGCGCTGCGCTATTGAAAGCAATACCGCGTCATGCCATTCCAGCTTGTAGCGGTCCTTGAGCGCCGTCGCGTCGGACTCCGAATGCTCAACCGGGTGAAGCAGCTCCGAGAGATCCACGTCGCCCTGCTTGACGTCCTTGAACAGCTCGTAGTCTTCGGGCGTGACCTCCCAGCGCACGCGGCGCTGAGGCATGAGCTGCAGCTCTTCGAGCGCGATCATCGCTTCAACGAACTCACGCGTCGCGAAGTAGCGGCGGCGGCGCAGGAACAGGAGAAGCGGTAGCAGCAGGAGCGGAGAGAGGCACAGCGCCCAGCCCGTGGGCGTCTTTGGCATGGGAACCGGGCTGAGCGCCTCGGGCCAACCCCATACCTGGATACGCCCGTTGACCGTGTCCGCGATGTAGATTCGGCGACGCGCGTCGATCGAGACATCGTTGGGGTAGCTGAACTGCCCCTCCAAGACGCCCTGCTCGCCGAAGCTCAGAATGCGCTGGCCCTTATCGGCATCCCAGATGGTTGCATCGTGTGAAAGTGTGTCCGCGACGACGATCCTGCGCGGCTCGGTCTTTGTCAGCTTGGGAAGGAAGTCAAACCCGCGGGGCAGCCCCTGGGTCAGAACGATGCGGAGGAACTCACCGTCCAGCGAGAACACCTGTATCCGCCGGTTGTTGGAGTCGGCTATCCACACCTCGTCGCCGCTGACCTTCACCGAGTTCGGGAACTGGAAGATCGCCTCGCCCTGCTTCGCATCCTCGACCAGTCCGGCAGTACCCACGCTCTTCTTGAAGGTCCCGTTCTTGTCGAAGATCAGAAGCCTGTGACCGTTCAGTATCTCTGTCACATACAGCGATCCGTCGGGGGCAAACGCGAGCGCAACCGGAGCCCACTGAGCGCCACCGGTGTCGAACTTGGGCAGCTCCGACTTAGGCAGCTTGGGATTGAACTCTCGTAGGAACTTCCCTGATGCCGAGAAGATCTCCACGGCTCTCAGTCGCCGGTCTGATACATAGAACTCACCCGAAACCGGATTGCGCGCGACGTAGAGCGGGGTCACCAGCTTCCCCTTGCCCCAGATCGCGACCCGATCGCCCTCGGCGGTGAACACGTCAAGGGTTCCTCGGGCGGCGTCTGTCACGAATGCACGCCCTCCGGCGACAAGAACACCGATGGGCCGAGCAAGACGCTGCGCCCCGTCCCCGCTGAACGAGAACAGATACTGGGGCTGTGCGAGCAGCTCGGCTTGGTTGAACTGGATGTCGAGCCCCAACTTCCGCGACGCGCGGTAGTTGAGATACGCCACTCCGAGGAGGGCCAGCAACAGAACCAGAATCACGATGGTGACTATCAAACGAGTGCGTTTGCGCGACATTCCGACATCCTTCGGCTCGAGCGTTCAGCGGGCCCCTCAGAAGAGTATCGCTGGTCTATGGCGTGGTCGACTGGGTGATTCTCTTGGCCTCAGCGTTCTTGGGATCGAGCTTCAGCGCCTCTCTGGCAACGGTCTGCGCGGACTTGACGTCACCGCGCGAAACCAGTGCCCGCGCCTGAGCAAGAATCGCCTCCACGCTTGTAGGATCGATCTGTCGGGCCAGGAGCGCCTCATCCACGGCATCGGTATCGCGGCCAGCCGCCAGCGCTTCCTTCGAACGCTTGATCGCGTCATCAAGCGTGCCGAGCTTGGCGAAGGCCGTCTTGGCCAACTCCGAATCGGGGGCGAGGTCGACGGCCTTGCGCAGATGCACCGCGGCGTTGATACGGTCTTTGCGCTCAAGGAGCAGCACGCCGTACAGGTAGTGCGCCTCAGCGTAGTTGGGGTCGAACGCCAGCGCCGCATCCAGCTGTTCGAGAGCGGCGTCATCGTCGCCCAAACCGTGCAGCGCGTTCGCAAGCAGGTAGTAGGTGGTCGAGGAGTCCTTCTTGATGCGCAGCGAACCCTTGAAGTACCCTGCTGCCTCTTCGTACCGGCGATCATCCAACGCGATCTCACCCAAGTGGAAGAACGCCACCCCGCGGCGCTGGTTGATCGCTTCGTACGTGGATCCGGTCGTCAGGTCGACTACCTTGTTGAAGTACTTCTCGGCGTTGGTTCGGTCTTTGGCTTCCATGGCGACAAGCCCGAGGTCGAGCCATGCGCCCGTGTGCTTCTCGTCAAGCTTCACAGCGGCCTTGAACTGCTGAGTTGCTTCCTTGAGCATGCCGGCGGTCGCCAGCGCCTCGCCGTAGCGGACGCGGCCCGCAGCGCTGTTGGGCTGGGCCTTGACGAACTTCTCGAGTTCCCCGAGTGCGCGCTGCGCGGGCGTCGCAGTGGACTCTTCCTGGCGCGTCTGCCAAATGGTGTATCCGAGCAAGCCGCCCAGACCCAGTATCGCCGCAACAAGAGCGACGACCACCCATCTGAGTGCGCTATCGACGTTGCGGCGCGACGGGCGGACTTCAGTCTCTTCGGTCATGTACTTCCCTTACCCTTTGCTCGTTATGAAACGGGATCTGCCGGGACCCCAGGATGCTTGTAACGAATGTTACACACCATACTCGCGGAATCTCAGCTCCGTCAACAACGAAGACTGCGCCGATTCCGCCCTGTTGTCACCGCTATCCACACAATCTACGGAAGCTGATTGGCGGCCGCCTTGAGTGCCGACTTGAGCCCTGACGGGGGCTCTCCGGACTTTCCGGACATCTCCAACACGACCATGACCGCCCCGTCCACAAAGCCCAGAGCGCCGTAGCGCTGCCCGTCCGTACCGAAGTACACGTCGTGTCCATTGAGCTTGAACGTATCAGAGTCGCGCGAGTACACCCGTTTCACCTGAGCAGTCAGTCCCGAGTTGGCCAACTTCGCGCTGGGAAACTGCTCGACCGCGATGACGAACGATACAGCGTCCGATCCGCTGGCCGGCACGTACTGCCGAGCGATAGTGAGCGGGTCGACGGTGGGCCGGCTGGCCGTGAAGCCCGAGATCTTGTCCGGGGCCCACACGAGCAGCGATTCCGCCGGGCTGCCGGTGTCGGCATCGCCTGGCTTGTCCGGCGTAGAGGTGGTTGCCGCGGACCCTCCGGGCGAAGACGTGTCCGGTGCCGGCTTCCCTCCCCCAGCGATCGTGTCGAGCTGCGCTGCAGCTTTGGCGAATGCGGGGTCGATAGCGACGACCTGTTCGAGTGCCTTCTTCGCGGCGGCCATATCACCTGCCGCCAGTGCCTGCTGCGCCGCCTGGTACAGAGACTCAAGCTGCGCGTGGCGCGGACACAGGCGCGTGATCGTGCGCACCTTGTACTTGCCCGCATCTTGGGCCGGCACCTTGACCGTATGAATGCCATCGGAGATGACTTCACCGTAGGTGCAGACGACCTTGGTGCCGGTGCGTACCTCGACTTGGGGTGCACACCCGGCACCGCCGAACAGCACCAACGCCAGGGCCAACACCGTGGTGGCACTGATCAAGCGTCTCATTGCGTCTCCTCGAGTTCAGGTCGTGCGGCTCTTCGCCTGTCTATCAGCACAGAGCTCAAGAGCAACACGGCTGAGAGTACCACCAGCACCGCAGACCCAATCCAGACAGGATCCACGAGTGCTTCTACAGAGAACCGAGCATACTCGGTGCCATATGTCTGTTGAACCGCAGCCGGCACCCACTGATTCCACGTGTGGAGCGTGGTGTCGATGAGCATTGGCGAGGCAGCCAACGCGACCAGGGCGGCCACCAACAGGCTCACCCATGTGGCACTGGGTGACCCCATCCGGCGCGTCCGCACGGCTGCAAGCAGGGCAAGCGCCGCTGCAAAGAGAATCCAGCCGGCGGCTGATTCGGCTCCGACCATGACCCAGGTGGCCGAGAACCCGTCCCCCAGGACGCCTTGGGCGGCTGCCGAGAGCGCCGGCCGGAAGAGCGCCACAGCGGCACCCGCCAGACCGAGCCAGGCAAGGAATCCAGCGACTTCGGCCAACCGCCCGCTCGTGGCCGCAGGGGCCGCGGTGCCCGTACCCGCAATCCAGACGGAGACCGCCCCAGCCAGACAGACCAACGCTCCGGCGACCACTGCAGGAATCTGGAACGGAATGGGCCCGAATATACCCGTCACGCGCTCGACGACGAACAGCGTCGTCATCACCGCCGGGATTGAGAGAAGCACAGAGCTCGACCGCAAGAGTCCGCGCTCGTGGGTCAGTGACGTCCAGCCCCCGATGAACGCAGCCTGCGACACCCCAAGCAAGATGAGCTCCGTGCTCAGCCGCACAATGGTCTGCCCGTAGTCGCCAAGACTGAACACCGCAACCACAGCGCTGAGCAGGCCCGCACCGCCTGCGGCCACCGCAGCGACAAGACGATTGTCATGCTTCCGAGCAACCATGAGGATCGCTGCCGAGCCAAGCGCGAAGACCGCTCCCGCGCCCAACATCACGATCTCTTGCTCTGGGAACTTGGCAAACGGCGAAAACGAGCTGGGGCGCTCCCAGTTCGCAAGAAGCGCGGCGGCGCCCGCTACCGCGAGCGCGGCGCCTGCGAAGCCGGCCCATGCAGGGCGCTCTTGCAAGACGACGACGGCGACGGCAACTGCGATCGGCCCCCACATCGCGGTGGTAAAGAAGAGCACCTCCGAGCCCGAAGGAGCATCCGAAGCGCGCTGGCTGAGCACGACAAGAGGGGCGACCCAGAATGCCGCGGCACCGCCCAAGGCGGCGATGATCAAATCACGCGGCGGTGTTGCTTGAAGGAAACGGCCGAGGCCGGCAGCGCGGATGGTCACAACGACCAACGCCGCGAGAAGGGTGGTCACGCCGATCAGGAGCGCATCCGGCATCTGGTCCATCACGACCGTGGTCAGCGTGAAGGAACCAGCAGCACCGGCAACGGCGAGCACGGCAGCACCGACGAGCTTGATGGGCTTTGCGGACACGACACTCCCATGGGGAAGACGGCCTGACCGAGAGGAAGGGCCGGGGCTTTGTGCTCCCCGGCCCTTCCAACGGTATCAGAGTGATACACGCAACGCTTGCCTTACTTGTTGTGGCACGCCTCGCATACGCCTCGGTTGTCCTTACGCAGCAGAGCAGACTCGCTGGCAGGGAACAGGTTCCTGGCGACGCCATCCGTGTCAACAACTGAAGCCGCTCCAGCAGCACTGGCAAACCCGGTCATCGTCGACGACGTGCCGTGTGCACGGTGACAAGTCAGACACTCGATCCAGTCGCTGGTATCAGCAACACGGGGACCTGCCGTAGCGGACTCAGTGAGCGAGTTCGCCAGCGGAAGACCGCTGTCGGCGACCAAAGCGACCGCGCCGTTGAAGTTGCTAAGCGGCACGTTGATGGGGTGACGATGGCGCAGCTTGAGGCCGCCGCCGTCGCCCGCATTGTAAACGCTGGCCGAAGCCGTGTAGGTGCTTCCGTCGGACTTGGTGAACATCTCGGCCTCACGCAGATAGGTCTGGTGACAACCAGCACACCAGCCGCTCATGCCCGTCTTGGCAGCAGCGTCGGAGGTGGTTGTGCGACCCTTTGCGTACATGGGCGTCGTGTAGTCCGGCTTGTAGTTCGGGTAGTCCTTGTGAAGCTCGAAACCGCCCAGCGGCCAGCCGGTCTCTACAGAAGAAACCCAGCCGTCAGGTGTGGGATCCGTGCCGGCGCCGACGTAGCCACCAACAGCGTTACCGTTGACCTGAGCCTTCAAGATGCGGTAGTTCGCGCTGCCGTGAGGATCGTGGCAGGTCGCGCAGTCCATCTTGATCGGCACTGACTCGCCGATATCGGCCCCTGCGATCTGACCATCAGGATACGGAGTGCCGCCATAGTAGCCGCCGCCGTATGCGCCCCACGAAGCACCCTGGTACATGTGGGTCGACGTGGTCGCGCTCTGATCCAGAGACTCGAATCCACCACCGTTGAGGACGGCGAACTGCTCACCGTACGTGTCGCCCTCGTAGATACCTTCCTGGACGTTGGTATCAGCGCCCTGGCCGGTAGCGTCGTGACAGGCGTAGCAAAACTCCCACATCTGGGTGGCCGAGCTGACGAGCAACGCGCTCCGGTCAGACGGGCCGCTCTGCCACGTGATGCTGCTGATGGAAGTGTGAGCGCGGTGACAGCCGGCGCACGCATCAGTGTCGGCAACGTAGTTGCCGTGGATCGCGAAGTTCGCAAAGGCAGTTGTCGGCACGGCAAGCGCGACGAGTACTGCGAGGGCGAACGCGATAACGAGTTTTCTCGACTTCATCTCGTCTACACCTCCCCGCCATTGACGGCGTCTGCTTCGTTACGCACCCGACGAGCTGAGAGAGCCGCCAGGCCACCGACCACGAGGGTCGGAAGGATCATCTTCGAGCCGGAGAGCATGCTGGAAGTCATCGGAGTGATGTGATCCTCGATAAAGGGATCGGCCTTCGCCGGGGTCAGCATAACCTTCTTGCTGCCCCACATCATCGATCCGTTGCCGTACCAGTTCTTCGTGCCGTCGGCCAGATAGTAGTTGGCTTCTGCGAACGCGATCAAGTTCTCACGCGTGTCCCACCGCATGGCCTTGGCCGGGCATGTGGAGACACAAGCCGGCATGTGGGCCTTCTCAGGAACTGCATCGATCTCAGCCTGAGTAGCCGTCGTGGGAAGCATGTTGTTCTTGGTCGGATCGTCTTCACCGGCGCGACCGGAGCACAGCGTGCACTTGTTCATCTTGACCACACCCGGCGTTGCCTCGTAGGCATCGCCAACCTTGGGATAGCCACCGCGCTGACACTGGATCTCGCACGGCTTTATGGCGTTGGTCGAACAAGCGGACGGATCGCACTTGGTGTTGTCAACACTGACAGCACCGTTGGCCTCTTTGGTGATAGCGCCAAGCGGACATGCCTTTGCGCAGGGAGGATCCGGGCAGTGCCAGCACGAGAAGCGGATGAATGGACCCATGTCGACGCGCTTCTGGCTCTTGATCGCCAGCCGCTGACGCGGGTTGACGACGGAGCGCTGAGGCTTAACCGTCTCGATATCGGTGAAGTTCTTGAGGCCCCACTCACGCTTGCAGGCGATCGTGCAGCCACCGCAACGCATGCACTTGTCAACTTCTTGGAAGATAGCCATTACAGTCATCGGTCACACCTCCTTATATCTTCTCGATGCGGCACAGGCATGCCTTGTACTCGGGAATGGTCGAGTTCGCGTCCATAGCGTCGAGGCACAGGTCATTGGCGCGAGAACCGGTCGACAGACCGCGGTCGCCCCAGTGCCAAGGAATCGCCACTACGCCAACGCCAACCCGCTGATTGTCCTTCACGCCAACACCGACGCGGGCACGGAATCCATCGCCATACGCAGCGCGCGGATACGTTGAAGCGATGGTGTCACCGGCAAAACCGTCGGTGCGGGCGGTGACGATGCGTACCATGTCGCCGTCCTTGATGCTGAACGCGCGGGCATCAACGGAGTTGAGCTCGATCCACGGCTCCGGCTCCATCTCGACGTTCCAGTGGTTGTTACGCGTGATCGGGCCGCCTTGGAAGTGCTCGACGCACCGGATCGTGGTGAGAACCAGAGGATAGGTCTCCTTGGTTCCGCGAGGCGAGTCGGAGAAGATGAGGTTGCCCTCTGCTCCGGCCGCGCGGTCGCTCATCTGGCTGCTGCTCGAGTTGTAGCCGTACACACCGGCTACATCGTCACGAGGCGTCTCGTAGGGCTCGGTGTGCCACGGGAAGCGTCCGGCGAATGAAGAGCCGTCCGGGGTAGCGCCACCGGGAAGCTGCGGCTTGTCCGCGAGCGTGTGGACCTTACGATAGGCCGTCGAGTACTCGACGACATCCGACTTCGTGCTGACAAACAGCCGGGCCACGAGATCCGGACCCTGGAAACCGTCGCTGACGTCCCACGGGGTGTCGCCGTTGGTGTACAGGACGCGCCTGTTGACCAACCATGCGTAGCCCCAGTTCTTGTAGAGCAGGTGTCCGCCACCGTTGTCGAAGCCCACTCCGTCTGCATCAACGTTGATGCGCGACTTGGCGCGGTTCGGAGCACCGGCGGGCCAGCCGCCACCACGTGTGGTGGTAACCGAGTCCCAGCCCTCAAGGTAGAGCCAGAGAGCTCCACCGTTGTTCTGCGGTGCGCACATCTGCTTGTAGCACTTCTCAGCGGACGCTTCGCAATCGAAGGTTCCACCAGGAGTCCAACCGTACTGCTCGGCCCACAGCTTCGTGTAGGGGTCCCACGTCGGCTGATTGATCGTGGCACCGGCCCATACGGCCTTGATGTGGTCGAACGCTCCGGCACCGTTGAGTGCAAAGGCGAAGCGCATCAGCAGCTCGATGTCGGTCTTGGACTTGCCCTGCGGAGCGATGTTCTGGTAGCGCCACTGCAGAACTCGACCGGAGTTCGTAGCCGACCCGGCTTCCTCAACGTGCGAGGATGCAGGAATCAGGTAGGTGCGGCTATCGTCCTTGCGGTCGCACGCTGCGGTCTCGTTCTCGAACATGTCGACGCAGACCAGGAGATCGAGCTCCTTGAGACCAGAGCGAACCGCGCCCTGGTTCGGCTCGGTGACTGCAGGGTTCTGGCCCCACACAACGGCGGCGCGGATCTTGTCCGTGCCCGCCCACGAGCTCTGCATCTTGCGGAACATCTTGACGTGGTTGTCGCCGTTACCCTTGGGCCACAGCGAGTAGAGAGCATCCATCGTTGCCGCATCCTCGGGGAGGACACTCAGCGGCTCGGTGTAGCCGACAAACGAGCCCGTGTTCAACCGGTACGGGGTATCGCCGAAGTAGGTCTTGGTCATCGACCAGAACCCCTTCTGCTGCAGCCCGCCGCTTGCGAAGACGTACGGATCAATAGCGGCGGTACCACCGGCAACACCATTGAGACGGTTGCCATACAGGCTGTTCATGTAGTGGCCGAAGTCACCGGTGGGGTTGCCCGAGTAGCCAGGGATCAGGTGATAGAGCAGACCCATGTCGGTCGAACCCTGAACGTTGTGGATGCCACGCAGGGCGTTGATTCCGCCACCGGCGCGGCCCATGTTGCCCATGAGCGTCTGGATGACCGCAAACGACTTCACGTTCTGGGAACCGCAAGTGTGCTGCGTGATGCCCATCGCGTACATGAAGGTCGTCGAGCGGTAGTTGGCCGTCCGAGGATCGTTGATGGTGGCAGCAAAAGCAGCTGCATCAGTTGCGACACTGGAGCAGCGGCTGTTGGCGATCATCTTGTCGGCCACGTACTTGATCTCGTCAGCCGTGCAGCCGCAGATGTCTGCGGACTCGGCAAGTGTGTACGGCGCGACATGTGCCTTGAGCGCGGAGAATGCCGTGCCCGCAGCGTACATGTCCGGCGTGCCCGTGAAGTCCAAGGCGGTACCGGCGACCGTGGGAAGCCCGGTGAACGTACCGAGGGCAGACACGTGCGTGTCACGTACGTAGTCGGTTGTACTCACGTTGAACGTGGCATCCGTGTACTTCGGACGAACAGGATTCTGCTTGGCGTTGGCATCGTTGTAGATGCTGGTCGCCTTCGCGAGAGTCGCCTGGTGATAGGCCTCCCAGCGGGTCTTCTTGTTCGAGTTCGCCGGGTCATTGAAACCGGTGCCGGTTCCGGTGGCATCCGTGATGTAGTTGATCATCGCGTTGATGAAAGCGATGTCGGTACCGGGACGGATGCGGATGTACTTGTCTGCCATGGCTGCGGTCCGCGTCTTCCGCGGGTCGATGACGATCATCTCAGCCTTGGGCTTGCTGCTCGTGTAGGCGTTGCCTGCACGATCATAGATGGTCTTCACGCCGCCCACGAGGTCCTCACGGGCACGGTTGACGTGCGCGATGCTCGCGGGGTGGTTCTCGGCCGGGTTGGCACCCATCACGATGAAGAGTGTGGCGTTACCAAGATCCGTCCAGTTGTTCGTCATGGCGCCTCGTCCAAATCCTGCGGCCAGACCGGCCACGGTGGACGAGTGTCATATACGAGCCTGATGCTCGGTGTTACTGGTGCCGAACTCCGCGATCAGCTTGCGGTACATCCAGTTGGGCTCGTTATTGATGTGCGATGAGCCGAAGAAGGCGACCGACTTGCTGTTCTGGTTGGCACCAGTCCAGCCTGCGACGTCCTTGTTGCGATACGCAACCATGCCCTCGTTGAACGCGGTACCGTCGCCGGCAGCGATCTCGTCGAACGCGGTCTGGAGGCCCATGGCCGTCCAGTCGCCGTTTCCAATCCGCTTCCAAGCGATGCCGGTGGCGTCGGAGCCAGCAGCATCGGAGGCGAAGACGTTGTTCACCGGATGATCGCCCGGGAATGCACCGATGCGCCGTGCATTGTTCACGAGCTGCAGCGAACCAGCGCCCTTGGCGCACAGCCCGCCTGCGTTGAAGGGCGACTGGAAGTCGCCATAGATGTCGACGACAGTGCCTGATGCGATTTCTTTGACGACGCGCTGCCCGCAGCTCGCTGAGCAGTACGGACACGTCGTCGTGGTGATCGTGTGCAGTGGGGAGTCCTCGTACGCCGCAGCTTTATCTGCATCGTAGGCGAAATCCAGACCGCAACCGACCACCGCTGTTGCGGCAGCTGTAGTCTTCAGGAAATCACGCCTGCTGATTCCCGAGGACGGCTGCCCGGTGTCCCTAGTTGCCATTCCTGTTTCCCTTCTGG
>PHET01000021.1:0-38908 GCA_002841275.1 Actinobacteria bacterium HGW-Actinobacteria-7
CCTGTTCAGTTGTGGCTTCGACACCAACAACCGTTCAGGACGGGGTCCTCAACTGTCAACAACCTATGTGGGAACTACAACTAGGCTACTCGCTATACCTTGCTTGCCGCGTCGATCGCTGCAGCCTTGATGACCTCACCGACAGTCGGGTGGCCGTGCACGGTCTCCGCCAGCTGCCCGACGGTGATGCCCCATCGCTTGGCGACGGCGACCTCTTGGATGATCTCAACGGCGTGTGGGCCGACAATCTGACAGCCCACGATCAACCCTGTGCCCTTCTCGGCCACCAGTTGCACGAACCCATCGCTCTCACCTTCGCCTAGCGCCTTGCCGTTGGCGGCGAACTTCGAGATGGCCTGGATCGCATCGACACCGCGCTCCTTGGCGCCATCGCGCGAACTGCCCACAACGCCGACCTCCGGGAAGGTGTAGACGGCCGCAGGAACCGCCGAGTAGTCGAGCGACTCGAGGTGTTCCTCGCCCTTGAGCGCCGCGACCGCATTACGTGCAGCCAGCACGCCCTCCTCCTCGGCGACGTGCGCGAGCATCATGCCGCCGATAAGGTCACCGATCGCGTACACGCCCTCGATGTTGGTGCGGAAGTACTCGTCGGCCTTGATCGCACGACGGTCGAACTCGATGCCGGCCTCCTCGAAGCCGAAGCCGGCGGAGTTAGGCACGCGACCCACTGCGCTCATGACGATGTCACTCTCCAGAACGCCACCACTCTTGAGCGTCGAGAACATTCGCCCGTCGCGACGCTCAACCGACTCGACCGCGTCGCCAATATGGAACTCCACGCCCTTCTCGGCCAGCGCGGTCTGCATCGAACGTGCGACGCGCTTGTCGTTGCCGGGAAGCACCTGGTCCATGAGCTCGACGACGATCACCTTCGAGCCGAACGCCGCGTACGCGCACGCGAACTCGAGCCCGATGACGCCTCCGCCGATAATCACGATGCTCTGCGGGATCTCAGTGAGTGACACGGCGTTGTCGCTCGTCCACACGCCCTCCAGCTCGTGGTCGATGCTCGGAAGCTTGAAGACGAGCGAACCAGTGGCGAGGATGACGGCGTCAGCCTCGACCGTTCGGCTTGATCCGTCCGCCACGGCGACCTCGATGGTGCTCGGGCTCGAGAGCCGACCCTCGCCAGCGATGACTTCGACCTTGAGGCGCTTCGCCATGCTCTCGATCTGGCCCACCAGCTCGTCGACCACGCCTTCCTTGCGGGCGCGCAGGCGCGCAACATCGACCGTAGCGACTGAAGCGTTCAGCCCAAACTCATGCGCATCTCGCGTGTCGGCGACGATATGTGCCGAGCGCAGGATGGTCTTGGTGGGGATGCATCCCCAGTTCAGGCAGGTACCGCCAAGACGCTCGCGCTCGACCAGCACCACATCGGCACCCAGACGGGCCGCCTCGAAAGCCGCCGAGTATCCGCCGGGGCCGCCACCAAGTACAGCGATACGCATGAAGTCCTCCTGATATGCACCGGAATCACGAAACGTGCGGGTAGTGTAGCACCCGGATGGTTGCCCGAATCGGCCGCTGACTACAGTCCCGCGCCCTCGAGAATACGCTCGACCACGTCGTCCGCTCCCAGAGGCATGACGTGCACGCCGTGGGCGATGTCGCGGATCTCACGCACCTGTTCGGTGGCCAGCGCAATCGCCTCAGCCATTGGATCCGCGGCGCCCTTGATGCGACTCCCGATATGGTCGGGGATCATCATGCCGGCGAGCTTGGTGTTGACGAAGTCGATCACACGACCGTTCTTCAGCAGCAAGATGCTCGCGATGAGCTTCACGCCATACGGGGCGAGTGCGTCGACGGCGCGCGCCAGCTTGTCTGTGTCCATGACCGCCTGGGTCTGGAAGAACGTAGCCCCTGCCTCTGCTTTCTGCACCGCGCGCTCCAGCTGGATCTCCCACGGTTCGGCTTCGGGAAACATCGCGCCGCCGAGAAGAAACCCCGTCGCTCCGGTCAACTCGCTGCCGTTCATGTCGACGCCCTCGTTCATGCCCTTGGCTACCGCGAGCAGCTGCGTGGAGTCGAGGTCGAACACGCCTTTGGCCTTGGTGTGGTCGCCGCTTCGCGGGTCATCACCGGTGACCATGAGCACGTTTTCGAGCCCCAAGGTCCAAGCGGCCAGCAGGTCGCTCTGTAGAGCAAGTCGGTTCCGGTCCCTGCAGGTCTGCTGGAAGATCGGCTCGTAGCCCGCCTCGAGCGCGGCCTTCGAAGCGGCCAGCGAGCTGAGATGCAGTGTGGCACCTTGATTGTCCGTGATGTTGATGGCGTGGCAGAGCGGCCCCAACGTGTCCAGGCTGGCGCGCATCGCCGAGTAGTCCGTGCCATGGGGCGGAGCCACCTCGCCGGTGATCACGAACTCACCGCGATCGAGCGCATCCCTCAGCCGACTCATTGGCCTTTCCTCTCGCGCGTGTTGATCGAGCCGGGCTTGAGCTTCACCGAGTTGTCCTTGGCCGGAATCACGCGCGTCGCACTGCGGCCCTGCTCGGCAAGCCTGCGCTTAATACGGACGTGCGTGCACTCGCGATCGGTCTGCACCTCGCACATGCCGTTCCACATCCCGCCACACGGCCCGTTGAGCAGCCCCTTGGGGCAGGTCGTCACCGGGCATATGCCTGCGGTCAGATCGAGCACGCAGTCGCCGCAGGTCTGACAGCGCTCTTCGTACACGCCGCTGCGCAGCACGGTCCCCAGAAACGCGCTTTCGAGTCCGGGGAAGACCGGCTTCTTCACGGCATCGGCCACCGTCTGCACGCCCGCACCACACGCGAGCACGACCACCGCGTCCGCGGCGTCCACTGACCCGAAATGCTTCCGGGTCTCAAGCTTGGTGCCGCCCAGGTGGCAGGCGACCTCGCCCACCGCCCAACCAGTCACCTGATAGCCATCGGCCTCCAAGCGCGCCTTGGCGACCGCCAGCTCCTTCTCGCCGCCGGTATGCGCCACCGTCGCGCACTGACCGCAGCCCATCAGGAACACCGATTTGGCGTCGATGCTCTCAAGATTCGCCTTGATACGCGCCCAGTCGCGCGGCTTGGTGACGATCACTGTTCGCCCCTCGCAATCGCGGTTCGCACGACATCGACGCACCCGGGCGCATCGGCCGAGTACCCCGCGCCGATCTGGTCCGCCCACTCCTGCGTGACCACCGCCCCGCCCACGAACACCGGCAGCTGCGAGAACGCATCACGCAACGCCGACACCGTCGCGGTCATCGCGGGAAGCGTCGTGGTCATGAGAGCCGAGAGGCACACCGCATCGGACCCGGCGGCGGCCTCCAGGATCGCCTCGGCGGGTACGTCCACGCCCAGGTCAGCGACCTCGAAGCCCTGACTCTCCAGCAGCGAGACGCAGATGTCCTTGCCAATCGAATGGATATCGCCCTTCACCGTCGCGAAGACGACCTTGCCTGCCGAGGAACCCGCCCCGCCCTCGGGCAGGTGCTGTTTGATTCGCGCCACCGCGGCTTTCATCGCCTCGGCCGCAACCATCATCTGGGGCAGGA
This sequence comes from Actinobacteria bacterium HGW-Actinobacteria-7, assembly GCA_002841275.1. Taxonomy (GTDB): domain Bacteria; phylum Actinomycetota; class Coriobacteriia; order Anaerosomatales; family PHET01; genus PHET01. The sequence goes on from PHET01000021.1 coordinate 3,536, forward strand.
ACACCTCGCCGCGCCCGTAAGCATCACCCATGCGCTGGATCGCGGGCGTCAGCACCTCTGCGATAACGCGCTCCGCAGGAGTGCCCGCAGCGATGACCGCATCGGCCAGCTCGGGAGCCGCGTCGGAGTCACCTCGAAGCACCGCCGTCTCAAGCGCCACGCGGGGATCGGTAGCTGCTGTGCCCTCGCTCACGCTGCCGGTAGCGGCCTCGACACCGGCAGCGGCCTTTTCAAGCGCCGACTCGTAGGCGGCAGTCCATGCGGGCCACGCCTCACCGTGCGCGTCGGGGCTCTCGCCGGCCACGCGCGCCTGACTTGCGAGCCGCACTGCCTCCATGGCCACATGATCGCCCGGATTCGCAATCGCCGAGTCCAGCCCGGCTGCAGCCGCAGCGTCAATGAACGCCGCGTTGAGCAGAGCGCGGTCGGGCAGACCATGCGAGACGTTCGACACACCCAGCACCGTTGCCAGCCCGGCCGCGTGCGCCGCACGCACCGCAGCGACCGTCGTTGAGGGCGCCTCGGCGTCAGTCGCGGCCGTCATCACCAGAGCGTCGACCACCAGGTCGTGGTCGAGCATGCCGAGCGACAGCGCCGCAGAACGGATGCGCTCGATGACCGCCATGCGTCCTTCGGCGGTCGTAGGAATCCCCGTGTCATCGAGCGCGAGCGCTACGACGGCCGCACCGTAGCGAACCGCCAGCGGAAGTACCGCTTCGAGCGACTCAGGATCGCCGTTCACGCTGTTGATCAGCGCGCGGCCCGGATACACGCGAAGCGCAGCTTCCAGCGCGAGCGGGTCGGTGGTGTCCAGTACCAGAGGCAACTCACTGGTGCCAACGCAGGCGAGCACGGCGGCCGGCAGTGTCGCCACCGCATCGACTCCGGCGGCACCCACGTTCACATCCAGAAGATCGGCACCCGCCGCCTCCTGCTCCGAGGCAAACGTGCGCACAACACTCATCGACCCTGCCAGCAGCGTCTCTTTGAGCGTCGGCTTGCCAGTGGGGTTGATGCGCTCACCGATTACGCGCAGCGGCTGGCCCGGCCCCAGGACCACGGTACGCCGAGGACCCGCAAGTACGGTTCCCGAGTAACCCCGGCCGGAAATCGCAACGATGTCTTTGTCTGCAACCGCATCGACGATCGCGCCTGTATAGGCTGGCGACGATCCGCAGCACGACCCTATGGCCGCTGCCCCGGCACGCCACGCGCGCTCCGCGAATGCACCCATCTCATCGGGTGTGCCCGGGAACACGGTCTTGCCCTCCGCGTTGAGCGTGGGCAGACCCGCGTTGGGCTGCACGACGATCGGCAGCGTGGTCGCGGCTACCATCTGACCCAGAAGCGGCAGCATCTGTTCCGGGCCCAGCCCGCAGTTCATGCCCACTGCGTCAGCACCGGCGGCTTCGAGGATCACAGCCGCTGTCCCAGGATCGGTTCCCGAGAGATCCATCCGGCCAGACAACCCGAACGTGCAGCTTGCGATGACCGGCAGGTCGCACACGCTCTTGGCTGCGAGCACCGCGCATCGGGCTTCCGCGATGTCGGTCATGGTCTCGATGAAGATCGCGTCGGGCCCCTCGGCAGCGAGTGCCGCAGCCTGCTCCGCGAACGCCGAGAAGACCTCTTCGAACGTCGCGGTTCCCAGTGGCTGCATCACAAGGCCCGTCGGACCGATGTCGCCCAGTACGTGCGGAGCACCGTGCTGCTTCGCTACGCGCACTGCCGCCCGGTTGAACTCCTCTACGCGGTCGGCATAGCCGTACTCCGCGAGTTTTGGGCCTGAGCCCCCAAAGGTGTTGGTGATACAGCAGTCGCTACCCGCGAGCGCATAGAGGCTGAGCACCTGGCCCACCATATCGGGCGCAGTCACGTTGAGCAGCTCGGGACACTCGCCTGCCGGCAGGCCGGCACTCTGGAGCATCGTGCCCATTGCTCCGTCAAGTACGAGCACTTCTCGGCCGAGTCTCATCATGATGTCAGGCATAGCGCACCTTCCTGCACAGGCGTGTGATACGGAGCAGCCCTACAGGCAGTTAAGGCGCCAGAGGGCCGCCGCGACGATATCCGAATGGTCGAATGCGAGCTCCTTGGGAAGCTTGCCGACGGAGAACCACCGCGCCTCAGCGGCGTCATCACCCGAGACCACGAAGGGCTCTTCGAGGCCGATGTCGGCCAAGTACGCCGCGCTGGCAGTCCATCCGCGAGGGTCACGGCCGGGATCTGCGAACGTGCCGATGGGAACCAGTGGGCCTTCCCAGATCAGTCCGGTCTCCTCGGCCAGCTCGCGACGCGCAGCAGCAACAGGTCGCTCACCCTCGTCGACGAACCCGCCGGGCAGCGCCCAGCAGTCCTTGTGCGGCTCAGCGCCTCGACGCACGAGCAGCACCCTGCGGTCAGTGGGCTCGCCACAGAACACGACGGTGTCGCAGCACAGGGCCGGGCGTGGGTAGTCATAGGTGTATTGCATGTGACCAGTGTAGCGTTAATGTCCCGCCTCGCCGAGAAAACCCTCCCGCATTGTGTAGCCCTTGCGCGAGTCGTCTGGACTACACTGACAATCTCAGCAGCCCGTCCTGTGTGGAGGCACGTTGTCCAAGCGAGCACGAGTCATCCTGTCTATGCTCACCTTGTATGTCGTATGGGGCACGACATACCTGGGTATCAAGGTCGGTTTGGACGGGAGTCTGCCGCCTGCCCTGTTTGCTGGCCTGAGAACGGTGCCGGCCGCGTTGATCCTGTTCGCGCTCGCCGCGTTCAGAGGATCGAGCCTTCGCGTCGAGCCCAGTGCGCTCAGTATCCTGAGCATCGTGGGAATCCTCCTGCTCGTGGGCGGCCAGTACGGAACCATACTCGCCGAGCAGTACGTGCCTTCGGGCCTCTCGGCACTCATCGTGGCACTGCTTCCGCTCTGGATCGCACTCGCGGAGTCGGTCTTCCCGGACATGCAACGGCCCGGGCGCCTGGGCTGGCTGGGCCTCATCGTGGGATTCACCGGGCTGGGAATCCTACTCTGGCCGCGACTCACCGGCGTGAGCGCAGGCGCACGCGAGTTCCTTGGTATCGGCATCCAGATTCTCGCCACCTGGCTGTGGACCGCCGGTTCGATCTACAGCAAGCGGAACCCGTTGCGCGTCGACGGGATCGTCGCGACCGCCTACGAGATGCTCTTCGCGGGCGTGGTCACTCTGGCGCTCGGCACGGCGCTGGGTGAGTGGCGGCACTTCTCCCTCACGCCCAAGGGCGCGGGGGCCCTCGCCTACCTCACCGTGGTAGGCAGCTGCATCGCGTTCACCGCCTTCGTGTACGCCCTTGCGAACCTGCCCGCCAGCAAAGTCATGACCTATGCGTACATCAATCCCGTGATCGCCGTGTTCGCAGGGTGGCTTGCCGGCCGCGTCGGTCTCGTTCCGCCCGAGCCCGTCAGCGCGGCGATGTTCATCGGGATGATCGTCATCGTATCGGGCGTCGCGCTCACGACCGCATCGCCCACGCTGCCACCCCGAAGACCCGGAAAGCCCCTTGGCGACGCCGAGAACCACCTCGAACCCGTCCCAAGCGAAGTCTGAGTTCCTGCCTACTCCCCGGAGAGTATGAACACCCGGGAGCCTTCGGCTGCCAGCACCCCGGGCGCCGGATCCTGCTGAAACACGATTCCCGAAGAGCCGTCGCGCCACTGGATCATCGAACGCGGATCCAAGCCCGCGACCTTGAGTGCCTGGGTCGCTCTGTAAGGCGTCATCCCAATGGTATCCGGAACTTGCACCTGCCCGGGCGGCGGAGGTCCGAGTGACATCTTCGCCTCGACTGTCGACCCCAGCGGAGAGATCTCACCCGGTTCGGGCGACTGACTGTAGATGACACCTCGGGGCCTGGTCTTGGTGTATCCCCCGGTGCACGAGAGGTTGTAGCCGTCGTTTTCAAGTAGTTCATCGGCTCGGAGCTCTGTGAGCCCCACCACGCTGGGAACACGGTTGTCGGCGGCTTCCATCCCCTCTGCAGTGCCGCTCTCGGAGCCTACCGAGAACGCCACGACCACCACGACAAGCCCGCCCTTGACCAGCTTGGTTCCGGCCCGGGGCTTCTGAGACGCGACGGTTCCGGGAGTGACCTTACTGCTGAACGCTGAGTCGACTTCAGCGACAAAACCAGCTCGCTTGAGCATCTCGGTCGCCGCGTCGCCGGTCATACCCACAACATTGGGTACCGTTGCCGCGGTGAGCATCGAGTTCGAGGTTCTGGAGCCGGACGACGCCGGCACTTGCCCGTAGTGTAGGAACACCCATATGACCACGACGAACACTATCGCGAGCACGGCCCAGGACAGCCAAGCCGAACGCCGCCGATCACCGTCGCGATCGTCGCTAGGCTCTGTGTACTCCTCGGTCACCGCGTCCTCCTCGCGTGCACCGCCCCCGATGCGACTACAGGATAGCGCGCTCCGCCCAAACGGTCTTCATTCCATCTCCACACTCGATACATCGGCGATTCTCAAAATGAGGCAATACTCAATTCAAGAGCTGACGCCGCACGCGTCATGGCGGAGTTGCGGCTCGACAAGACCCGCACTGGAGACGAGGAGGCGCGCGATGGCACTGGGCATATTCGCGGCAATCGCATTGAGCCTCTTCTTGGCGTGGTCGATATCACGCGCGGACCAGAACCGAGTGCAGACCTCCTCGATTGACCCCGCCTCTCCCCTCGACGAGGCCGAGCTCATCCTTGCCGCCCGCTATGCGCGCGGCGTCATCACGCGTCAGGAATACGATGACATGTTGGTGATTCTGAGACGCTGATCGCTTCTTCCCAGGCGTTGTCCCGCGCCTGCCCCCTTCCCCTCCTTGTTGTGCGAAACGGCCCGGACGCCATTCCGGGCCGTTTCGCATGTCCGACTATCTCCTAAGCCACGAGGGGTAGAATCCGCACTGTCGAGTTCGTTTCTGCGAACCGCACAACACCGGCGGTCACCTTCCATGCTAGGAGCCCTGTATGTCTGCTGCCCTGGTCAGAGCGCTGCGCTTCATGCGCGCCTACGCTCTGTGGGCGGTCCTGGGTGTTCTGGCCGTGCTTGCATCGGCTATCGCCGACCTGATGAGCCCTCAGCTGCTCAAGCGCCTGATAGACGTCGGCATCACGCTCAACCAACCTGGCACCATCATCTCGTCCTCGCTGCTTCTGGTCGCAGTGGCGGCCGCCGGCGGACTGGCGAGCTTCATACAGGGCTACTGCTCGGCCCGTGCCAGTCATGGCGCCGCATTCGACATGCGCAACGAGATCTTCGACAAACTCCAACGACTCTCCTTCGCCTACCACGACCGCGCGCAGACGGGCCAGTTGATTACCCGCGTGACCAGTGACGTCGATCTGGTCAGGGAGTTCGTTGGCGGTGGGCTGGTCCAGGCGGTTTCGGCGGTGCTGCTCCTGATGGGTGCGGTCACTTTGCTCTTTGGACTGAACGCGCAGCTGGCATGGATCGCCTTGCTGGTCTTGCCCGCTACGATCGGCGTGCTCTTCTTCTTCGTTCGGCGTCTCGGCCCGATGTTCAGGCTGTTCCAGATGCGACTGGCGGCGCTCAACACAATCCTCCAAGAGAATGTCGCTGGTGTACGTGTGGTTCGCGCCTTCGCTCGTGAAGCGTTCGAGATCGAGCGATACGACCACGCCAATCGTGAGCTCCTAGAGCAGGGACTCACGGTTCGTCGCACAGTGGCGAATGCGTTTCCGTTGCTCTTCAGCGTGGGCACCATCGGAGTCGGGCTGGTCACGTGGGCGGGGGCGGTACAGATCGTTCACGGAACCCTGACCGTGGGGGCGCTCGTAGCCTTCAGCGCGTACCTGTTCTTGTTGCTGCAACCGTTGTTCGTCCTGGGATTCGGGGCGCAGCAGATCGCGCGTTCAAGCGCGAGTGCCGAACGCCTCTTCGAGATACTCGACGCACCGGAGGACGTGGAGGAGAAGCCCGGAGCGACCACGCTGGGCCGACTGAGCGGGCGGGTGCTCTTCTCGAATGTCCACCTCAGGTACCCCGGCACGACGACCGAGACGCTCACCGGGGTGGACCTGGATGTCGCCGCCGGCACCACCGTCGCAGTCGTGGGTGCGACGGGCTCGGGCAAGACCTCACTTGTGAACCTGGTATCGCGGTTCTACGACCCCACGAGCGGAGCGGTGATCGTCGACGGCCATGACGTCCGGGATGTGACGTTGAGTTCGCTTCGACGACAGGTCGGTTTCGTCATGCAGGACTCGGTGCTCTTCTCGGGCACCGTGCGAGAGAACATAGCCTACGGGCGGCCGGACGCGAGCGACTCCGACGTCGAGTCTGCGGCGCGCGCGGCTCAGGCCCATGAGTTCATCACCCGCCTGCCTGAGGGCTACGAGACACGCGTCGGTGAACGCGGCGTCAAGCTCTCCGGAGGGCAGCGCCAACGCATCGCCATAGCCCGTGCCCTTCTGATAGACCCGCGCATTCTCGTGATGGACGACTCGACGTCATCGGTGGATTCAGAGACCGAAGCAGCGATTCGAGCCCAACTCGACATCCTCATCGAAGGCAGGACATCATTCATCATCGCGCAGAGGCTTGCCACCGCACGCAAGGCCGACGTGGTGGTGGTCCTCGAGGACGGACGCATCGCAGACAAGGGTACGCACGCCGAGCTGATGGAACGTTCGTGCCTGTACGCGGAGATAGCGGCAAGCCAGCTGGTCGGCGACGAAGTCGCCGAGGGCCCTGCGGACCACGGCACTGTCGACAACCCGGACAGGGCGAACTGATGGCCGGCCCGAACGCCTCGGCATCGCTGCGCTCGATTGCGAAAGACGAGAAGCCCCAATCCACCCGAGCCGTCACCAGCCGGCTACTGCGGTATCTGCTTGCCCATCGCAAGCCGGTGGCACAGGGCATAGCGTGGCTGGTCGCATCGTCGACCGCCGTGGCGGCGACCCCGGCACTGATCGGGAAGCTCATCGACATAGCCCTCGCGAATACAGACGGCGGCAGCACACGGGCTCTGACCGCTCCCGCGCTGGTTCTGGTGGGTGCCACGCTGCTTGGATGGTACGCGCAGCGGATGCAGATCCTGACACTGGGAACAGCGGGGCAGCTTGCTCTGTATCAGGTGCGTGCCGAGGTGTTCGCGAAGGTGGTCGACCTGGATGTCGGCTATTTCGAGTCGGTTGAGTCAGGCGACCTGATGAGCCGGCTGATCAACGACATCGAGCAGATCAACTCGTTTCTGGCGCAAGGCTTTCGACGACTACTCTCCTCGGCGTTCAGCCTGACCGCCACTCTGGTGTTCATGCTGGTGGTGGAATGGCGCCTGGCCGCTGCGACGTTGCTGGTTGTCCCGGTGATGCTGGGCGTAACACGGCTGTTCGGGATGATTGCACGCCGCGCGTTTCGAAAGCGACAGGAGGCCATCGGCGATGTGTCGGCGACCCTCGCCGAGGAGTTGGGCGGCATCAAAGTCGCTCAGGCGTTCGACCGAACGGACCGAAATCGTGACGCATTCGCTTCGCGCAACGCGGTGAACCGCGACGCGAACATCGGGGCCGCGGTGGTCTCCTCGGCATTCTCGCCGGTACTCGCCGTGATATCGACGGCCGCCAGCGCTTTGGTTGCTGCTCTAGGAGGCTGGGGGGCCGCGCGCGGGCTCATCACTATCGGAGTGGTGGTGGCGTTCCTCAACTACGCGCGTCAGTTCTTCAACGCGGTGACGCAGCTGTCCTCCCTGTACTCGGAGACCCAGTCCGCACTGGCTGGAGGTGAGCGCGTATTCCAGCTCATCGACACCGTGTCGGAAGTGGCCGATCTCCCGGACGCCGTACCTGCGACCGCCGTGCAAGGACGAATCGAGTTTTCCGGAGTGCGCTTCGTGTACCGCACCGGCCCTGAGATCCTCCACGGCATCGACCTCACGATATCCGCTGGCGAGACCATCGCGATCGTCGGTCCGACCGGCGCCGGCAAGACCACACTCATCAACCTCGCTGCGCGCTTGTACGACCCCACTGGGGGCTGCGTGCTGCTCGACGGACGCGACCTGCGCACCTTGACGCTGGATTCGCTGCGGGGGAGCTTCGGCATCGTCTTGCAGGAACCGTTCCTCTTCTCGGGCACCGTCGCCCAGAACATCCGGTACGGAAGCCTGACCGCCACCGACGAGCAGGTGCGACGAGCTGCCGAACTGGCCGGGGCGGCCTTCATCCACGAGCTCCCTGACGGCTTCGAGACCGCGATCAGCGAGCGCGGCGCCACGCTGTCGACCGGACAGCGGCAGCTTCTGGCATTCGCCCGGGCGATCGTGGGCGACCCGGCCGTGCTGATTCTCGACGAAGCCACTTCTTCGGTGGACACCAGGACCGAGCTGCTCATCCAGAAGGGCCTTCGAAACATCCTCGAGGGCCGCACCGCGCTGATTATCGCGCACCGCCTCTCCACCGTGCGTGACGCGCACCGGATCGTGGTCCTCGAAGACGGCCGAATAGTCGAGCAGGGGACCTACGGCAGCCTGCTTGCGGCCCATGGGGCATTCTCCGCCCTTCACGACGCTCAGTTTGGCGACTGACCGGACCCAGCGAGCGTCAAATCGGCACTCAATCCCTACATGAGCCTTCTTTCACGTCATCTACCAGCACAAACTCTGAAACCCTCAACCCTTGCTTGACCATTGCCTTGTCATATATGACTGGTCTATTATATGTTCTATCCTATATTCACCAAAGGAGTCCTCGAGTGTCGCTTGACCACGCAATCCTCGGTCTGTTGAGTGAACGCCCCCGCTCGGGCTACGACCTGAAGACGCGGTGCTTCGACGACGCCCTCAAACCCTTCTGGACTGCCGATCAGGCCCAGATCTACCGCACTCTGGAGCGCCTGAAAGCCGCCAAGCACGTCTCGGTCACCACACGTCGGTGTGCTGGCCGTCCCGATCGTCGCATCTACGAGATCACCCGATCGGGGCGCGAGCAGCTTGATGCGTGGCTCGCCCAGGCACACCCCTCCCCAACGCTCAGGGACCCGTTTCTCCTGCAGCTCTACTTCGGGGCGTCCGTGCCCGATGACGATCTTCTCGGTGTGCTGGAGTCGCGGCGCGCTGAGCACGAGCGCAGGCTGGAGGAGCTGCGTCTGGCGGCGTCTGAACTCGCCGCCGGGAAGCTGGGACCGCGTACCGAGGTTCTGCGTCAGACCGCGCTGGACGGTGCGGCCGAAAGGGAACGAGCGCTCATCAGCTGGCTCGATGACTGTATCCATGCGGTCACCGAAGGCGCGCTCCCCGGCTCAGAGGGCAGGGGAATCGGTCAGCGGCATCTGTTTGGGGCAGAGCCGGCGTAGTATGGTGCCGGCAGGGCGAGAGGGGATGCGTGTGAGAATCATCGCCATCGATGCAAGCAGGGGCCGCGGAGTGCTCAGTCGCTCCGTCGAACTGGCAGCGAAGTCGGCGGAGAACGCCGGCGCGACGGTCGAACGTGTGAGACTCGCCGACTACGACATCCGCTTCTGCACCGGCTGCAAGATGTGCCGATACACCGGAGCCTGCAAGATAGATGACGACCTCCCCCGCTTGGCTCAGCAGATATCCGAGAGCGACGGCGTCATCTTTGGCACCCCCGCATACTTCCGCAAGGCCGACCGCGCACTCCAGGCCGTCATGGACCGGCTGTCCAGCTTCTTCGCAGACAACGGTCAGCTCCGCCTCCCCGGATTCTCCGAGCGCGAGATCCCGCTGGTGCCTGTCGCCAGAGCAGCCAAGCGTGCCGTTATCATCACGGCCACCTCAGCACCTGAGCCCATCGCGACCTTCTTCGGTTACGGCACCGGCCCCATCCGCGAGCTGCGCCGCTCTCTTGGCTCGGGTGGGATCCGCACGGTGGGATCGCTCGCCGTGTCAGGGACCTGGTCGCGAACCCGCCCCGCACTCGACATCTGGGAGTGCGACAAGGCCGAGTCACTCGGACGCGTTCTGGCAGGCAAGATCTAGCCCGAGCACCAGTCGTTGCGACGGCGACGATCGCGCTTTCCAACGCTCAGCCCAGCAGCTGGTCCATCACCTGTCGGCCCGGATCCAGCACAAGGCGGGTTCTGGCGGCCCAGTACTGATCGTAGGCCCTGGCACCGTTGGACTCGATCCCGGGACCCCACAGGATGAACGGCACCGGCTCCCCAACGTGCGTCTTGATCTCTATGGGGGTCGCGTGATCCGGCATCGCCAAGATGCGGAGCTCCTCGGAACAGCGCCTGATCCTCGACACGATCTCACGATCGATAGCCTCGATAGCGGCGATCTTGCCTGCGATATCTCCGGCGTGACCCATCTCATCCGGGGACTCCACGTGGATGACCACCAGATCGTGGTCCGCCAGAGACGCGAGCGCTCCTTCAGCCTGCGCCACATAGTCGGTGTCTGGCCCGTCGGTCACCCCCGGGATCTGCAGGCGGTCGATGCCCGCGAGCACCGCGAGGCCATTGAGCAGATCGACGCCACTGGTCATCGTGGCGTCCACACCGCGCTTCTCGGCGAACGGCACCATTCCGGACGGACGCACTCCCGGCCAGAACGGCCACACGTCCGTTGCAGGCAGGGCCCCAAGATCGGCCCTGCACGTATTGACGGCGATATTCGCGAGCAAAGGGCGCGCCCGGTCCATGTACTCCAGAAGCAGCTCCTCTCCGGGCCCGGAGGGAAGCAATCCCGCAATTGGCTTGTCCGAGATGTCGTGAGGTGGGGTGTACACCAGGTCCAGCAGCTCCGGGTGCCCTTTGACGACCAGAATGTGCCGGTATGCCACGCCCGGATAGAGGCGGAACGTCTCATCATCGAGCGCTGTGGCCATGTGAGTGACGATAGCCCGCGACTCTTCGGTGGAGATGTGGCCCGCGGCGTAGCTGGTCATCACACCTTCGTGGATGGTTACGAGGTTCAGCCGCAGCGCCACTTCGTCTGAGGCGAGCTCGATTCCCATGCTCGCGGCCTCGATCGCGCCACGTCCCACGTAGTCGTCGGCTGGGTCGTATCCCAGTATCGAAGTACATGCTGCTGCCGATGAGGGCTCCGCCCCGACCGGAACGGTTTGGGCAAGCCCTACCTGACCTTCGCGCGCAAGCGCATCGAGGTGCGGCGTGGACGCTGCCTGGAGACAGGTCTTCCCACCGAGTTCGGCCAACGGCCAGCCAGATGCACCGTCCAAGATGACAACGACGTACTTCATGGATGCCCTTCGTTGATTCGGGTACCGGTACAGGGTACCAGCGAGTTGCGCCGACTCGTCACGACCGTTACCCGCGCGGCGGAGTGCGTCGCCGGATTGTCGCTCTCGTCTATGACCGTCCGACAGCCCCGGCCAAGATGCCTGCCGCCGCAACTGGGAAGATAGACGTAGAGCTGGTTGGCGGCTCGGCCGGACCCAATTGTCCCCGCCACCGCGCAGTAGAGTAGAATCTTCGCACTATCGCCTCAGTCAGGACCTACCACATGAAGACCGTGACGACCTACCTCGATACTCGCGGCCTCGGCCACGGGAACCATACCTTCACCGACGTCGTCGTTACCGGCATTGCGCCGGGCGGCGGTCTGTTCGTTCCTGAGTCGCTGCCCCACCTCACACTGCCCGAGATACTGGCCTTCTCGGCCATGCCCTACTGGCGTAGAGCAGCGGCTGTCTTCACGCGCTGCGGGGTGGATCTGCCTTCCGACCGTATCGACCTTCTCATGCGACAGGCATACGGCGCTCAGTGGTCCGATGAGAGAATCGCCGTGATCGAAGAGGTCGTGGCGGGCATGCACGTACTCGAACTCTGGCACGGCCCGACCAGCGCCTTCAAAGACATGGCGCTGCAATGCATGCCCCAGTTCTTCAGCGAGGCGATCAGTCGCAAGCAGGAACGGGAGGAGCTCAGCGACGACATACTCATTCTCGTCGCCACCTCAGGCGACACCGGCAAGGCCGCGCTCGACGGGTTCGCCGATCGCCCCCACACGCGCATCGTAGTCTTCTATCCGGTCAACGGAGTCAGCGATATCCAGCGACTGCAGATGGTCACTCAGCAGGGCGACAACGTGGCAGTCTTTGGGGTGCGAGGCAACTTCGATGACTGCCAGAGCGCCGTCAAAGAGGCGTTCGCCGACGAGGAGTTCCGCTTCTGGCTCCACACTCACGCCGGTGTCCGCCTGTCCAGCGCCAACTCGATCAACTGGGGACGCCTCATGCCCCAGATCGTGTACTACGTGAGTGCGTACGCCGACATGGTGGCCTCTGGAGGCGTCGTGGCCGGTGAACCGATGGACGTCTGCGTCCCCACCGGCAATTTCGGCAACATCCTGGGTGCCTACTATGCACGCGAGATGGGCGTGCCTATCGGCCGACTCATCTGCGCCAGCAACGAGAACAACGTGCTCGCTGACTTCATCGCTACGGGCGTCTACGACATCTCTGACCGGGATTTCGTCACGACGCCCTCCCCCTCCATGGACATCCTGATCTCGAGCAACCTCGAGCGGCTCCTGTATCATCTCGCGGGCCCCGAGGCGGTTCGCGGTTGGATGGGCGAGCTTGCCCAGAACAAGCGCTTCCAGATCGACCGTGAGACGTTCAAGACCATGCGCGAGTTCATGGTGGGCGACTATGTGAGCAACGATGAGTCACTCGCCACGGTGAAACGCGTATTCGACGAGACCGGATACCTGATGGATCCGCATACCGCCGTTGCGTGGGAGGTCGCTGAGCGGACGCACGACCACAACCCGATGCTCGTGGTCTCGACGGCGCACTGGGCGAAATTCGGTGCCGACGTGCTGCGCGCGCTGTATGCGGTCCCGTACGCAGCACCGCTGCCCGCCGAACTGGACGAGCTCTCTGGGGTCGATGTCCTCGCCAAGGTGCAGGAAATCGCCCCGACAGCCGCACTCGTGCCTCGGGCGCTTGCGGAACTCGACTCGGCGAAGGTTCGTTTCGCGAGCACCGTCGATTCGGGCCGCGACGGCATCGTCGCCGTGGTGGAGGACTGGTTGAGCTAGGCCCCTTCCTCCAGCATCGATTCACGCACCGGCACGACCTGGCACCAGTCAGAGGCGCTAGACTGTCTCAACTACTTCGCACAACGGACGGAATCGCATGGCCGACGACGACAAGGAGCTGCTGCAGCGGTTCATCGAAGCGCTGTATCGCGACACGAAGCGTGTGTCACGACTCGATGCCGTCATGCGGGCCGAAGCGCTTGATCTGCCTGAGGATCTTCTCGGCATCGTGAACCTGCTGCCGCCGGGGACCTACGCCAGACACCGCCTGTGCAACCAGTTGAACTCCGCATTGAAAGGCCACGGCTGGAACAGCCGGTTTGGGACGGTGGACTGATGTTGTACTACCCGGAGCTGACCGACGGCACCATCTCGCTTCGCGCGTGGTCCCTTGACGACGTGCCCGTCGTGCATCGCATGGTCCAAGACCCAGAGATCCCCCGCTTCCTGTCGATTCCCCCGAATCACACGATCGAGAACGTCTCCAAGTGGATCGCCGGCCGCGATGCGGACCTCGCGACAGGACGCAGCGTCAGCCTCGCGATCACCGATGTCGGAGACGGTCGCCTCCTTGGGTCGGTCAGCCTCGAGCTGTCCTGCGCCGACGACGCAATCGGTGAGATAGGCTACTGGATCGCCGCCGAAGAACGGGGCCGCGGAATCGCATCGGCTGCGGTGACCTTGATCGAAGGCTGGGCGTTTGAGACCTTGGGGCTGGGTCGTCTGGAGATCACGACACATCCGGAAAACCAGACCTCGCAACGAGTCGCGCTCGCCAACGGCTTCCGAGAAGAAGGCGTGTTGCGCGCGTACCGGCTGCACCACGGCAAACGCGTCGATCTCGTGATGTTCTCCAAGCTACCCGGGGATACTCGAGACTGACGCTTTGACGGCTGCTCTCTAGAGGGTGTTCATCTGTACGTTCGAGAAGCGGCGCTTGTACGCGCCCATGTAGTCGACCTTGCGCTCGAGCGCCTCGATCACACCGTGAGCGAAGTTCACCTTCTCGAACGTCTGGGCGCTGCCCAGGCCGCCCGGCGAGAACACGTTCACTTCCATGAGTTTGTCGCCCACGATGTCGAGCCCGACCAGGAACATACCGTCAGCAACCAGCTTTGGCCTGACGATCTCTGCGATTCGGAGGTCACGCTCGGTGATCTTGGCTTGGGCGATGGTACCGCCCGCATGCACGTTCGAGCGGATGTCATCGCCCTGCCTGACTCGACGGAACGCCGCGTAGTGGCCTTTGAACTTGAACGGCCGCCCATTCATCATGAACAGCCGCGTGTCGCCCTGCTCGGCCTCTTCGAGGTACTCCTGCGCGATCACGTAGCCGTCGCGCGTGAGCGCATCGATCATCTGGTTGAGGTTCTTGTTCGAAGCATGGTCGACGAGAAACACACCCTTGCCCCCGCTGCCCTGCAGCGGCTTGAGGACCGCTCGCCCTCCCTCGTCCTTGACGAACTGCTTGATCTCATCGCGATCGCGGGTGATGAGCGTCCGAGGGCGCACTTCCTCCGGGAACTGCTGGAAGTACATCTTGTTCATCGCCTTGGCCAGCCCGTTGGGGTCATTCAGCACGATGACCCCGTTGCGCATGGCAAGTCGGCCGAAGTCGATTCCGGCGTTCTGCCGCCACGGGTCCTCAACGTCTTGCGAAGGATCGTTTCGCAGCATCAGCACGTCGAGGTCGTCTACCGTGATACGGCGCGTACGTGCGCTCTTGCCGCGGAGACCCGAGAGATAGGCCGCACCGCTCGAGTACTTGTCCTTGGGGGCATGCTTCGCGCGCGCCCTGATCTTCTCATCGGTGTCGTAGGCGAAGTCGCCCGGCGTCATGACCCACGCCTCGTGGCCTCGATTGATCGCCGCTACGCCAAGCCGCGTGGTCGTGTAGCCCGCGGTCTCGGTCTCGATGTCGTTGACGAGGAACCCGATTCTCATGTGCTGTCGTGATCCTTTCGGAAGATCAATCCGGTGGTGAGCGGAAACCGACTCAGTATGCGGCCTCGGGCTGCAATGCGGAAGATGATTTCACAGAGAACTTACACGGGTCTTACCCCATCGTTTCGATAGCTCTGACCAGCGCGGGAACGGCCGATCCCAGTGCCATGCGGATCCGCTCAACGGCGCTCGAGTCAACAGCACCGGTCCACTCGTCCATGTAGGTCTTCTTGAACTCGATCGAGAGCGCCGCTCCCGTGCCCGGAAATGTCTCTGCCACCCAATGGGCGAAATGACCGCCTCCGAACTTCACGTTCTCACGACAGTCGAAGCCGGATGTTTCCATTGCCGCCGAGAAGCACTCGACGACCCCCGCCCAACGCTCGCGGTCCAGGCGCCGTGTCCCGAGGTTGACCTCGGGGTTCTCGCGCTCGTCCGCGCCCGGCTGTTCTGCGCCGTCGCGCCGGTGGTTGTAGCTGTGCAGATCGAGCACGACGAATCGCCCGTGCTTCTCGGCAAGACGCGAGAGCAGGTCGAACGCCGTCGCATAGAAGGTGTCGTACGCCGCGCGCGAGACCCGGTCCTCGTCATCCGGCAACTCACTGCGGT
The DNA here is from genome assembly GCA_002841275.1 of Actinobacteria bacterium HGW-Actinobacteria-7. GTDB lineage: Bacteria > Actinomycetota > Coriobacteriia > Anaerosomatales > PHET01 > PHET01. The sequence continues at coordinate 19,108 of PHET01000021.1, forward strand.
AGACGCGCAGACCCCAGGCATCCTGCGGACCCTGGTAGACCGCTCGAAAACGGGGCCTGTTCAGATCGATCTCGAAGCGCGAGCGGAGGACCTCGAGAAGCGGGAGTCCCCGGGGGGCCATCCGCGCGGTGTGCGGGTCCTCCTCGCGCAGCCGCTCGTCATCACCCAACGCCAGATACGACTCCAGCCCGGGGCGCACCGCGTGACCGGCATGCAGAGCCAAAGCCAGAACGGGGCCGTCTCCGTCGACGATGCGCGCAAGCGGCGCACCTCCGGCGTCGATGACACGCTCGCTCACGGGCGCTCTGCCGTCACAAGCCAGTGCCACGGAAGAGCGTCCTCGTGAGCCTGCGCCGAAGCGAACCCGACACTCGAAAGCAGCGCTACCACATCGTTTGCGGATACGCGGACCTCCTGCGGAGGACCTTTGGGAGTGTCGCCGGGTGCCCAATCGACAATGAGCAGCTGACCGCCCGGAAGCAGCATCCTGTACGCCTCGGTGCAGATCGCCCGGGGATCCGCCAGCTCGTGGTGGAGATTCAGCATCACAACCAGCTGCGCCGTACCATCCGGCAGCGGAACGGTCGTCTCCTGACTCAACACCGGTACCATGCGGCCGGCGGCGACCTCGGGGCGATGTTCGCGCATCCAGTCGAGCATCACCTGCTCGGTATCGGCCGAGTAGACCGTCGCGCCAGGGGCCATCTCGGCGAACTTCGCAGAGAACAATCCGGTCCCCGCGCCGATCTCGATGATGACCTCGGGTGACGGGTCCTCGAGCGCCCGCCACATCACCTCGGGCCGCATTGTCTCGAAACGGCCCGTGTCGTCGAGCTTGTGGATCTTGGCGAGATCGAACTTCAGATGTGCCATGTGTCTCCCGTCAGGTGAACTAGACGGCCGCCTCGGCGTCTGGAGGCGCTACATAACGCAACCACAGGTAGCCCAGCACGCCTGCAACCACCGAAGCAGCCAGAATCGCGACCTTCGCTTCAGTCTGGACTCCCTGGGTACGGAAGGCCAGATTCGCGACGAACAGCGACATCGTGAAACCTATTCCCGCAAGCAGCCCTGCGCCAACCAGGTGTCTCCACGTCACACCGGAGGGCAGCGACACCACGCCCAGACGTACAGCGAGCCACGAGGCACCCACGACGCCCAGCGGTTTACCCACAACCAGACCAAGGAAGACACCCATGCCCCACGCGTGCACTCCGCCGCCACTCGCGTCCACAAGACGGATTCCTGCGTTCACCAGTGCGAACAGCGGAAGGACTGCAAAGGCGGTCAGGGGGTGGAGCGCGATTTCAAGCCGCTGAAGTGGAGCTGTGCTGGTGATCGCTGCGTCCTTGATTCTCAAAGCCGCGTACTGTTGGTCGTAGTCTTCGAGGGTATGTGCACCAGGGACATCCGCCTGTTCGATGACCTCGAGCTGTGTTCGTGCGAACTTCGAGAAGGCGATGGGTGAGATCCTCGCCGTGGCGGGAATCGCGAACGCGGCCACCACCCCGGCGATCGTGGCATGGATTCCCGAGTTCAGCACGCAGAACCACAGCGCGCCTGCGACAACGAAGTACCAGGTCGGCTGGTCGATACCCATCCGGTTCATAACGACCAGCAGCAGCAGGGGAACAAGCGCGAGGAGAAGCCACGATGTGGCGATCCGCTCGGTGTAGAACAGAGCGATGACGATGATCGCGCCGATGTCATCAGCAATGGCCAGGGCCGAGAGAAACACGCGCAGCCCCGTGGGGATCCGGGAACCGAGGAGGGCAAGCACTCCAAGGGCAAAAGCTATATCGGTCGCCATGGGAACACCCCACCCACGAGCCGCGGCGCCTCCTGAGTTGACCAGTGCGTAGATGCCTGCCGGAACGAGCATCCCGCCTAGTGCCGCCACAACCGGAAGTGCGGCGCCACGAACAGACGACAGCTCGCCAACGATGAACTCACGTTTGATCTCCAGCCCCACTACAAAGAAGAACAACGCCATGAGCGCGTCGTCCACCCAATGTGCGAGTGACTGGTCGAGCTTCATGTCGAGCAGGAAGAACCCGGCATGCTCGTGCCAGAACGCCTCGTATGCGGGGTTAAGCGACGTATTGGCCAGCGCCAGGGCAGTGACTGTGGCCGCCAGCAGCACGAGCGCCCCTGACGTCTCCTGCTGCATGAATGCCGAGAAGCTGTCGGCGGCCCGTCTGATGGCCCCGGAGCCGCGCGGAGGCCGCATGTCTGCCATTGCTACTCACCCTCCCAAGCGCCGGTCACAGTACCAGCTCCATCACGACGAGATCGATCCAACGGTCGAACTTCCTGCCCACGGATCGCAGGTAGCCCACACGCTCGAACCCCACCCGCTCCGTCATCGTGAGGCTGGCGGTGTTCTCGGCGACGATCTGACTCAAGAGAGCGTGATGGCCCGCTACTCGCGCGGCCTCGACCAACGCGGAAAGAACCACGGCCCCTATGCCTTGACCGGTCGCATCCGGTGCCAGATAGACCGTCACTTCGGCGGTGTGCGCCCAGCCCGGCCGAACGCCCCAGGGGGTCAGTGCGCCCCAACCCACGACCACGCCGTCCCGCTCGGCTACGAGCACCGGATGTGCGTCCCCGTGCTGCTCGAGCCACGCTTCGCGCTCCTCCACCGTCTTACCGATCGTATCGAATGTGGCGGTGGACGTGGCTATGTAGTGGTTGTAGATCGCGGCGATCACCGCTGCGTCACTGCTCTGGGCGCGCCGCATTCTCACATCGGACATCCGTGGCTCCCAAGCGTCTCAGATGGGTTCGAACAGACAGTATATGGAGGGTACGTGAAACGTGGCCTAGGCTCCACAGCATGGCACAGCCGTTGCTCATTGTTGACCAAGAGCTGGGCGACCCGCCTAACCCTCCCCCCTCGGGTGGGAAACGCCCCTCACAGTGTTGCAGGACGCGCCTACCCCCCCTCAGGCGCGTCCTGTCTTTTTCTCACGAGTTTCCGGGAAGCACCCTTCGAAGCGCCGAGAACCGCTTTCGGGCTGCTCCAACCTAGCCGAAACGGCCTGTGATATACGACTCTGTCCGCTTGTCGGACGGGTTGGTGAACATGAGCCTGGTGTCGCCCACTTCGACCAGCTGTGCCGGCCGCTCCATTGACTCTCGCAACATGAAGGCGGTCTGGTCGCTGATGCGGGCCGCCTGCTGCATGTTGTGGGTGACGATGACTATGGTGACCGTCCTCTTCAGCTCAGCGATGGTGTCCTCGATCTGCTGCGTCGAGATGGGATCCAGGGCACTGGCGGGCTCATCCATCAGCAGTACCTCCGGCGCCGTTGCGAGGGCACGTGCTATGCAGAGACGCTGTTGCTGACCGCCGGACAGCTCAAACGCGTGCTTCTTCAGAGAGTCTTTGACCTCGTTCCACAGGGCAGCGCGCTTGAGCGAGTCCTCGACAAGCCCGTCGAGTGCCGCGCGTGAACGCACGCCATGGGTCCGCGGCCCGTAGGCGACGTTGTCGTAGATCGAGAACGGGAACGGGTTGGGCTTCTGGAATACCTGCCCAACTCGCATCCTCAACTCGACCGGATCGACCGAGCGGTCGTTGACCTCCACACCGTCGAGAAGGATCCGACCCCCGACCTTCACGTTGCCCAGCTCGTCGTTCATGCGGTTCAGGCAGCGCAGTAGTGTCGACTTCCCACAACCTGACGGACCGATGAGCGCGGTCACCGCTTGTGGAGGGATATGCATGTTCACGCCGGCCACGGCTGTCTCGGACCCGTAGGTCACAGAGACATCGTGAAGGTCGAACATGCCGGTGGTGGTCGCGGGGGCCGTTACCATCTGATCTTGCTCCTTTGCCGAGAACGCCACGTAGCTGCGGCGACGTTGATGATCCCCACTCCTGCGACAAGCACGAGCGCGGTACCCCACACGATGTGCGGAGCGGGCTTAACGGCCTGGGTGGCCATGATGTAGAGGTGATACGGCAGTGCCATGGTCTCGCCAAAGACCGTCGACGGAATCGGCGCGTAGAAGGCGACAGCGGTGACCAGGATCGGCGCCGTCTCGCCCGCCGCACGCGACAGACCCAGGATCGAACCGGTCACGATTCCCGGGGCTGCGGCCGGTAGAACCACCCGGACGATGGTTCTCAGCCGAGAAGCGCCCAACGCCAGCGACGCCTGCCGAAGGTCCTTGGGGACCTGCCGCAGGGCCTCCTCGGTAGAGGTGATGATCACCGGAAGCGTCAGACACGCGAGAGTGAGTGCTCCCGCGATGACGGATCTGCCGAACCCGAACGTCAACACGAACAGCGATAGCCCGAAGAGCCCGTAGACGATCGACGGGACGCCGGCCATGTTCGCGATCGACAGCCGGACGACGCGAGTGAACGTGCCCCTGGGCGCGTACTCGGCAAGGTAGATTCCGGCCATGACTCCGATCGGCAGCGAGAACGCAGCCGTCCAGAAGGTGAGCAGCATGGTGCCCCAGATAGCAGGCCAGATACCTCCTGCGGTCATGTTCTTGCGCGGCGGTTGGGTCAGGAACTCCCACGAGATCGACCCGGCGCCACGGTAGACGATGTAGCCGATGACGAAGAGTACGAGACCGACGACCAGAAACGCCGCAAGCCCCGTTATGGTCTTGGCGACGGACTCGATGGCCCGTGCACGCTTCACACGCGCAGTAGACGCTTTCATCGGCGCCACTTCTTTCGCTGACGCTCAAGCACGATGTCGGCCGCCAGGTTGATCGCGAATGTCACCGTGAACAGCACGAGACCCATGGCGAACAGCACCGAGTAGTGCAGGCCGCCTTGGACCACTTCAGCCATCTCGCCGGCGATGGTACCCGGCATGGTGCGCGCCGAGACCAGAGCGGTATCGGGAATGATGCCTGAGTTGCCCGCGAGTATCAGCACGACCATCGTCTCACCGATCGCCCGGCCGAGGCCCAGCATCACAGCAGCGAAGATGCCCGAGGATGCCGAGGGCAAGACGACCTTGTACACGGTCTGCCACTGCGTGTTGCCCAGTGCCAGCGAGCCGGTACGGAGGTCCTTTGGAACCGCGTGGAGCGCATCTTCAGAGATGGTGATGATCGTAGGTAGGGCCATCGCGCCCACGACGATGCCGGCCGTGAATGCGGTGAGCCCTGTGTCGAGGTTGAACCACTCGCGCACGTGCGGGGCGAGAAGCGCGATGCCAAGCAATGCGAGCACGACCGAGGGGACCGCGGCCATGAACTCGATGATCGACTTGGTGACCTCTTTGGTACGCCTGCCGGCGAACTCCGAGATGTAGATCGCAGCGGCGACGCCAACGGGAATGCACAGAACCATGGCAACTGCGGTCACCCAGAGCGAGCCCACCTCGGCGGGGAGGAAGCCGAACTTCGCGTGTTCGCTTGTAGGAAACCAGTCCGTGCCGCTGACCATGTTCCACAGGCCGACCTCGCGCAGGGCGCGCGAGGAGTTGATGACCAGGAACACCGTGATCGCGGCGAGGATGACGATCGCCGCGATGCCGCTTAGACCTATGAGCTGGGTGACGACACGGTCAGCCGCCCGGCGAAACGCCGGGCGGCTGAGGCGCCGTCCTGTGGTGGACGTGTCTGCCATGGACTACTGCGGCAGGGGTACGAAGCCCTGGTCGGCGACGATCTTCTGGCCGTCGGCACCAAGGATCCACTCGATGTATGCCTGCATGACGCCGGCAGGCTTTCCGTTGCTGTACATGTAGAGATCGCGAGACAGCGGGTAGCTCGCGTCAAGGACCGAGTCCACGCTGGGGGCGACACCCTCGACAGTGACCTCCTTGATGGCAGGACCCGCGTTCTGAGCGTAGCCAAGGCCGACGTAGCCGATGGCCGCAACATTGCCCTTGACCTCATCGACGATGGCCTGGTTGGAGGCGAGGAGCTTTGCCGCCTTCGCGTACTCCGCGTCCTTGCCCACAACGGCCTCCTTGAAGAACTCATAGGTGCCAGAAGACGAGTCGCGAGACAACAGGACGATCGCCTTGTCAGCACCGCCGACGTCCTTCCAGTTCGTGATCTCGCCGCGGTAGATCTTGCCCAGCTGCTCGACGGTGAGATCGGCAACCTGGTTCGCGGGGTTCACGACGATGGAGATGCCGTCCTTGGCGATTACCGTCTCAACGGGATCGACGCCAGCGGCCTTGGCCTGTGAGATCTCTTCGGCCTTCATCTCACGAGACGCGTTGGCAAAATCGACGGTGCCGTTGATGAGCGCAGCGATGCCGGTACCCGAGCCGCCGCCCTTGACCGAGATCATGACGCCGGGGTTCACGTTGCCGAACTCCTCGGCCCACGCCTGGCCCATGTTCACGATGGTGTCAGAGCCCTCGACGTTGATGGCTCCGGTGAGCTCTGAGCCTGTGCCCGAGTCCTTCGTCGCCTTACCGCCACAACCGACGAGCGCAACTGCCAGAGCTGCTGTGAGTGCCAGTGCAATCCACTTCTTCACTGCGACTCCCCTTCTGCTGGTTCAATGACAAACGAGGTGGGCCGGATGGCCCGCTGAAGTCACTCTACGTAGGTATCCATGCCCAGTGGTTGCACGAAAGTAAACTCGTAGGGGTATGAATGTAAAACGTCTGTGAAATGGCTCACGTCCTCAGGCGCAGGCGTGCCATGATGAGCACAACAGCCCGCCCGACCCAGGGAGACCGCGCATGTCGACCATCCTCATAGTCGAGGACGACCCGATCATTCGCCAGACCGTCGAGTACGCCCTCAAGCGCGCGGGGTTCCAAACCCATTCGACCGGCGACGGGGCACAAGCACTCGAGCTTGCCGAGAAGACCTCCCCCGACCTGGTTCTGCTCGATCTGATGCTCCCGGGCATGGACGGCTACCAGATCGCCGAACGCCTTCGCGCGACCGACAAGGAGACCGGAATCATCATGGTCACCGCGTTGGACACGGATCGCGACAAGGTCCGCGGGCTCGACGCCGGCGCCGACGACTACCTGACCAAGCCGTTCTCGATGGATGAGCTGCTCGCACGCGTGCGCGCCAACCTGCGGCGCGTTCGAACCCGCGGCACACTCAACGACGACAAGAGGCTCGAACTGGGTGACCTGGTGATCGAGCCCAAGAGCTTCCGGGCGTCGGTCGCAGGAGCACCGGCGAAGCTGCGTCTCAAGGAGTTCCAGTTGCTGCACGCGATGGCGAAGCGCGTCGGCCAGCTCTGCACGCGGGAGATGCTCGCCGAGGAGGTCTGGGGCTACGAACACATGACCTCTTCGCGCACTATCGACGTCCACATCCGGCGCCTCCGCCAGGCGGTCGAAGACCCGTCTGCCTTCACCTACATCCAGACCGTCCACGGCATGGGCTACCGGTTCGAGCCTGTGCCGAAGGACCCTGACCTGGACCCATCGTGAAGCGACTCACCGGGTCACTACTCGCACGCCTGGTCCTCGGCTACGCACTCATAGCCGTCGTGTTCGCCTCGGCATGGCTGTGGTCTCTGTACGGTCCACTGAAGCAGGCGGCGCTCAACCAACAGCAGCGTAACCTCACGGCGGTCGCCCAAGCGGCGGCACTGGTCGCGGCGCACTCCACCGAAACGCCCGGTGCTATCGCTCGGCAGCTTGTCGCCCGCACCGACCTTCGCTTGACCATCATCGCGTCCGACGGGCGAGTGCTGGCCGACTCCAACTTCGCCGCATCAAGCATGGAAAACCACCTGCACCGACCGGAGGTCGTGGCCGCGCTCGCCGGACAGACCGGCGTGGCACGTCGGGTATCTCGAACCGAGAAGCAGGAAGAACTGTACGTGGCCGTACCTGCCTCTGTGGGCGGCGGCCGGGTCGCGCTGCGCGTTTCGCAGCCACTTGCCCAGATCGAACAGATCGCAGCCCGCTCCCGTCGCATGGGCCTGGCGCTGCTCGCTGGCTCGCTCATTCTCGCCGTCGGCATCGCGATACTCACCACACGCCAGGCGACCTATCCCATCGGAGTCCTGTCCCGGACCGCCGAGAAGATGGCAGACGGCGATCTCAGTGTCGTCGTCCCCACGGTCCCTACCGACCTCGAAGGACTGGCAGACGCCCTAGCGGCACTACGAAACCAGATGCGCGCGAGAATCGAGGCCCTTGAGTCCGAGAAGGTCACGCTCCGTACCACGCTCGATGGACTGGGCGAGGCCGTCCTACTGCTGGAGGGTGCGGACATCCGTCTGGCCAACGCGGCCGCCAGCCGACTATTCCGGACGCCAGTGGGTGGTTGGAGGAACACGCCGCTCTCCGCGGCGGGTCTCCCTGGGGGGCTTGAGGCCGCAATCGATGCACATCGGATGGGCCAAGAGACCTACGCGTCCACCTTGCCGCCGGATCCAACGGGCCGGGTGCTTCGATTGCTCGTCGCCCCGTTGGGGCGTGGGGCGGCTCCGGGACGGACCATCGTCTCGGTAGCGGACGTCACCGAACTCGCGCGGCTCGACAGTGTGCGTCGCGATTTCGTCGCCAACGCGAGCCACGAGCTCAAGACACCGGCAGCCGGAATCCGACTACTGGCGCAGTCCGCGGAGATTGCGGCCTCGGACGGCGACGTCAAGCAAGCACTCGTGTTCGCCGGCCAGATCGAGGCCGAGGCCGCACGGCTGCAAAGGCTCGTCGGCGATCTGCTGGACCTGTCTCGACTGGAGGCTGTGCCGGCCCCAGACGCGGTGACCGACGTGCGGCAGGTCGTCGAGAACGCTGTAGTGTCACATCGATCGGCGGCTGCGCGGAAGGGACTCGAGGTTGTCACGGACTTCTCGGCCGTTCAAGGTCGTGATGTGTACGTGGCTGCCGACAGAACCGACGTCGCTATCGCGCTCGACAACCTGCTGGACAACGCGATCAACTACACGAACGCGGGCTCGGTGCGGATAGCCGTCGAGGCCCTGGACGCACGGATAGCGATATCGGTGACCGACACCGGACCGGGCATACACCCCGAACACCAGCCACGCGTCTTCGAACGCTTCTACCGTGTCGATAAAGGGCGTGACCGTGGCGCGGGCGGAACGGGACTCGGGCTGGCGCTGGTGCGCCATGTTGTCGACAGGAGCGGCGGATCCGTCACGCTCGATTCGAGCCCAGGCGAAGGTTCCCGATTCACCCTGAACCTGCCCAGAGCGCTCTAGCCAAGCGCGGCAACACCAAACACATCACCGCGAGGCGCAAGACTACGCCTCGTCACACGCCCGGTAAAACACCTCGAGCGCCTGCTGGTTGTATGCACTGAAGTTGACCGGGAGCTGCTGGAGCGAGCCATCCAAGAACGCTTTCATCGCATCCACAAGTGCCTCCTCTCCATCATCGACCAGGCGCCCGGTGTCGGCGAACAACACCTGCGATTCCGGTGTGCCGACGGCGAGAGTGGCAAGGCCCAGCGCAGCCGCCTCGAGGGTGGTGACTGACGGATCGACTGCTCGTGTCGGCGCAACGAGGCAACCGCACTGCGCGATCACCGCTAGTTCGCTAGCTGAACTCACGACGGTGACGTTCGACTCGACGCTCACCTTGCGAACCGCCTGTGCGAGCTGAATGGCACTCGCACCGTGGTCCAGGAGGAACAGATGTGCGTCCGGAACCCCCACGCACACCTTCGAGAATGCCGACAGCGTCCGCAGTTGATCATCGCGGCCTCGGTCGGCCATCACGAAGGTGCGTTCAGCGGGTGCGGGTAGCACAACCCGCTGTGGCCCGTTTCCTGAACGCCCTGTCTCGTCAGGCACGATCAGTGTCCGCACACCGTCGGACACCTCAACGGCGAACGAGCCAGCGTCCGACGCGATCACGGCCGTGTCGATCATGCGTACGAATGGAGCGTCCGAAGCGCTCAGAATCGCCGAGAAGCCCGGCTCTTCCGTCTCCGTCCCCCGCCACGTCGACGCGCTCTTCCCGTGGTCGACAAGGAACCGACGTATTGCGGTTCCGCATGCCAAAAGGCCCGAATGGAGCACCGATCCACCGGTCAGGTCCCATGCGACGTCGAACTCGCACGGGCCGAACAGCCGGGCCCATTCTCGGGTTAGAAGAGTTGCAGGCGGGTCGGTTCTATCAGGTCTCTCAGCCCACGACGCCAGTCTGATTCTCTCGGCCAATGTGAAGTTGCCCTGGCTCGAACGCAGGAACGTGCGCACATGTGCGGGCAGCCGCTGGAGGTTCTCTCGCTGCCCCTCGTCATCGCGGTAGCGGGCGAACACACTGATGTCAAAACGATTGGGATCGATTCGGTCCAGAAGTGCGAGCAGCGAGCGGGACTTCTGCCCTCGTCGGAACCCTCCGGTATGGATCAGCAGCCGCGTCTTCCCGCCATCAAAACCTGTGCGAGCGCGCACGTCCCGACTGTCTCCAAAGGCCGCATCAAGTACCCGCTGGGTCGCATGCCCGTCTTCGAACGGCAGCAACCTGCGGCGAAGACTCTCATACCGCGTCGCGTAGAGCTCGCTGTCGGCTTCGGCATGCACGATGCACGCGGCCACCGACTCGGCATCGGTGGTGACAGGACCAGGTAGCTCCTCGGGCCGGAGGTAGACCCCTCTTTCGTGCATGTAGTCTTCCACGTCCTTGATGTAGAAGACGATCGGCCGTCCGGTGACCATGTAGTCCACGAAGATGCTCGAGTAGTCCGAAATGAGAACGTCAACCGCACTGAGAAGCTCGTTGGTGTCGAAATCCGCAGGAACCAACATGCTCGCGAGCCGGTCCTCAGCAGCGAGATGCGCCGCAGTGAGCGGATGGAGCTTCAGCAGGATCGTGTAGTCATCCTCACCGAGACGTGCCACAAGCGATTCCACGAACGCCGTCACCTCGTCGACGGTGTCCTGCGGTTCCGAGATGCTGCTGCCGCGCCACGTGGGCGCGTAGAGCACCACCGTGCGGTCCGAACCGGCAGCGAACCCTGCCGAGCGCAACTTCGCGCGCTGCTCCTCGCGGTCCGCGTTCACTGTCAAATCGAGGCGTGGATGTCCAGTCTCAAGGATCGTGCCGCGGTACAGCCCTGTGAGCCGATGACTGCGAAGATACAGGGCATCTGACTCGTAGTCGGAACCGGATACCAAGTAGGTGCACTGCATCAATACCCTGAGGACGTTTCGCGCCTCGACACGACCGTTGGGGATCTCGAAACCCATCTTCTTGATGGGGACTCCGTGCCATGTGTTCAGCACCACCTGCCCTTCTCGGCGCTGGAAGTACGTGGGCAGAGAGCCGTTCGTGATGATATGACCGGCCGTAGCAAGAGCGCGAACGTGTTCGGCGGAGTCGCGTTCGACAAAGCCGATTCGTCCGCCGGCGAACTGCCGTCTCAGGCTGCGGAGTGTCTCTTCCTTGCGGATCACCCATGCAAACGAGTACCGCTCGTATGTCGAGTCGTCGAGCATACGAAGAACCAGTGCGCGTGGGTTGCATCGCACGGTGTCGTCGAGCAATGTCTCCACGACTACCAGATTCGGATCGATCCGGGTCCCGCGAATGTCTCGTGCGTACCGCGCGCGCAAACGCAGAGAAGCGGTTGTAAGGTAGGCCGAGAGCTCGCCGAACACCAGTCGCACCCGACCGGTCACTGGCGCGAACGCCCTGGACAAGCGCCTGTGAACTCCGCGGCTCGCCCTCTTCGCCACTCGGACCAGCGCCCTGCCCGCACGGACATGTGGCGCGGGCCGTCGGGGAGCACGCTTGAGGCTCACGTTGCCCATCGTGGTCACAGCCAGCGCGATGCGGCCCGTGCCCACGGCTTCTATCACGCCGCCGGCTGCGAGTCTGACGAAGCGGTGATCATTGCGTAGCGCGACGCTGAGGTAGACATCCCAGATGCCGTCATCAAGCGCGACGAATGCGGAACCGAACTTCACCTCGAACCCGATTGCGCCGTCAGCAGCCGGAGAGGCGGTGACATCGAAGTATCGTGCGCCAACCACGGTGTCACGTGGCCGCAGATACAGACGCACCGTCGGACCCTCCTTGAGCCCATCGACTCCCAGCCGCCCACGCACCAAGCAACCGCGCCTCGATATCCGAATCTCCGTAAGGTTGGCGGTCATCGGGGGGAGACACACCCGTCGATCGCGCTGTTCAAGTGCTGCGCGGTATACCTCGAGCCACCCCGCGACGCACTTCTCGGCCGAGAACCGCTCGGTGATCGCCAAGGCAGCCCGCCCCATGCTCCGCTGACGTTTGGGATTCAAGAACAGCTCCGCCATCGCGCCAGCGAGCGCCGCCTCGTCGCCATAGGGCACGAGTATGCCGTCGACGCCATCTCTGAGCATGTCTCGCGGACCGTACTTGCCGTCGTATGCGACCACCGGCGTCCCTGCCGCCAGTGACTCCAGCATCACCAAGGGGAAGCCCTCACGAATGCCCGCCAGGACCGAGAACGTGGCGCGCCGGAACACCGAGATCGCGTCGTCGGTCAGCCCCATCACGCGCACGCGGCCCTCGAGCCCGAGTTCTGAGATCAGGGTTCCATAGTCATCCTGAAGCGGGCCCATGCCCCACAGCTCAAGGCGCGCGTCTGGCACCCTCTCCAAGACCATGTGAAACGCTCTGATCGCGTGGTCCCAGTTCTTGCGATCCTCGAATCTGCCGATTCCAACAGCGAGCTTCGTGTCGACCACCGCAGACTCGGCCGGCACCGCAGGCGGCGCATCGTGCGGCACTGCGTGCAGGGTCGTCCGCGGACCATACTCGTCTGCGATATCGTCCCGGTGTGTGGCGGTGATCAATGCGAACGCATCGAAGTCGCTCAGGCGGCTGAGGACACGTGCGTGCTCCGGCATCGCAGGCGAGCCAAGGGTGTGCGGGTAGTCCAGGTGGCTCGAGTGCAGCATCATCACCTTGGCGACCCTGGGGGCGCTCATGTCGAGCACCGCACGGACGATGTGGTGGCTTTCAGACTCCACCTGGAAGATGGAATCCGCACAACCAGCCGCGTAGCTCTCCAGCCATGAGGTCCGAATCGCAGCCAGCCCACCGACGCGGGTCGTGGTTCCCTGCTCATCCCGAAATGCGACGAGCCAGCGCCGGCCATCCTCCGGATCACGGCGATAGTGCACACGGCATCTGCCGCTGGGATCGAGATAGCGCCGTTCCAGTGAGGAACCAGAAACGGGGTCGAACTCCTCCGTGCTACGCAGACGACCTGCGAAATCGAACGACTCACGCCACATCGTCCTGCCTAGCTGGTCCAACGCGACACGTACGCGTCTGCCCGCGGGGTCGGTCTGCTCGGCGATCTCCGCTCCCACTGGGTCGGCCACATGGGGATCCGGCTCGTCAACCTCCGCCTGCGTGTCCCTGGCCGCACCCTGAACCGCGAAGAAGGGCGAGCTCTCGCCCCCGTCCAGACCCGCATCCTGGAACAGGTTCTTGATCACGACGAACTCGCCGACAAGCCCCGCCTCGGCCATCCGAGACACGGATAGGTCCGTATCGGGATCGAAGTTGACTGTGAGGACGGTGACCTGCTTGCCTAGCCGGTCACTCACCAGCGTCGCCTTGTGCAGGGCGTTGCGCGTCAGGCCCCCTCGCCAGAACCACACGTCGCTGAGCACAACGAACAGCCCCACGTCCGCAAGTGTCGCCTCTACAGATTCACCACTCGACACGCGGTTCTCCCAACAGAGCGGGCGTCACCCGCACGACATGACAGGAATGCTCAGTCCGCTGATTGCGAGAGCGATGCCGCCCCCAGTGAAAGCGACAGGAGGACCCCTCCCAGCAGCCAGGACGCGACCACGTCACTGGCAAAGTGTACCCCGAGATAGACCCGAGAGAGCCCCACCGCCACTGGGTACACGAGGCACGCAATGACCGAGGCTCTCTTCACCAACCGCGACGCCGCCGAATGCAGTATCGAGTAGGCCAGCGCCGCGCCAAGACACAGACTCGCCATCGCGTGCCCAGAAGGGAACGAGTACGACTGCGGCAGCGCGATCAGTGCACTCTCGGCCGGGGGCCTGAGCCGCACGAACTGCCCCTTGGCGATTGCGGCGATCAGGCTTCCGCCTGCCACGAGAACCACCGAGAAGAGCGCAGCGACACGGCGTCGGCGCACCATCTGCCAGGTCACCAGCGCAAACACCGCCGCGGTGACGACAACCCCTCCCCCCGTGACAGTCACGAGCTTCATGACCCAGGTGAGCCACGGCGTCCGGAGCGAAACGATAGCCGCACTGACCACAGCGTCGAACCTCTGCACTTCAGACTCGTAGGCGAAGTCGGTACCCAGCTCCCAGAAGCCGACAAGACAGGCGATAGCGGCGGTCGCGCTGGCATAGAGTCGACCGCGCCTCACGCGCCGAAAGCCTCGACGAGCCTGGCCGCGATCTGCTTCTTGCGAGACAGCACCCCGGGCATCCACGCGCTGCCGGCCTCAAGACTGATGCCCAGCGCCCGCTCGGCAAGGCGCACCTTCCCCACAGCGAGAATCTCCGATCCTTCACGCACGATGTCCGTGGCCATGAGCAACACCAGATCGTATCCCCGCTGCTCCAGCAGAGTCTCCATCGCGGACCGGATCTCGTCGGCATGAGCCATCACTTGTGCCAAGTCAACCGCTTCGTACTGAGCGATGGCCGTGACCACGTCGCCCGCTCGGTACTCCTTGACGTCGTTGCGCACGACTTTCTCGGAACTGAAGGTCTCACCTTCGGTGCGTGATCGGAAGAGCTCCATCCCGAGCTCGTCGACGTCGACGTGGGCAATACCCGCGAGGCGCGTAGCCGTCTCCCGATCGAGATCAGTCGTTGTGGGCGACTTGAGCAGCACGGTATCGGTAAGCACCGCACCCAGCAGGATTCCCGCTATCGCCCCCGGAACCTCCACACCAAGCGCCTCGTAGCGCGACGCGACGATAGTCGCCGTAGAGCCAACCGGCAGATTGAGGAAGAGGATCGGGCCGGGGGTCTGAATGTCGCCGACCCTGTGGTGGTCCACGATCTCGACCACGCTCGCGTCCTCGATACCCGGTGCTGACTGCGCGGCCTCGTTGTGATCGACGAGCACCACGCGGCGCCGGATGCCACGGGCGATGTCGGTACGCGTGAGCATTCCTTCGCAGCGGCCGTCCTCGTCGACGACGATCGCCTCTCGATGCACGCTGGCAAGCAGGTCCTCGGCGGCTTCGCCCAACAGCGTCTCGGGACTCACTCTCAGTGCATCGGTCTCCATGAGGTCACCGACCGCGTGAGCGAGCGAGACAAGCCGTGCCGAGGAGTACGTGTCGCGCTCAGTCGCAATGAGCGCGATCCCACGCTCGCGAGCAAGCTCGACCACCGAAGCGGCTGGCTTCACGCCGCCGGTGACCACCAAGCACGCAACACCCGCCTCAAGCGCCATAGGCTGAGTGCGGACACGATCGCCCACGATGAGCACGTCACCAGACGAGACGAGCGAGACCACCGTCTCAGGCTCCGAGGCACCAATGAGCACGCTTCCGCTCACCGATCCCGCCGTGTCGCCCGCAAGAAGCTCGCCGTCGAGCACGCGAACCAGCCGCGCGACCGAAACCGGCATGTCGGCGAAACCGGCGATCTCGGTCTCGTCGAGGTAGCGTTCTGCCAGAAGGCGCTGGCTGATCAGACCGACCACACCGCCGTCTTCTGCCACAACAGGTAGCGCGCGCACATCGTGTTCTCTCATGAGGCGACCGGCCTCGAGCATTGATGCAGACGGCGCAATCGTCAGCGCGCCCTCGGTCATCACATCGCGCACGCGTGTGTGGACGTGATCGACTTGGGCGGGAAGCTCGAGGCCGAAGCGTTCGAACGCCCATCGGGTCTCGGTGGGGACGGGTCCCAATCGCGCTGGAATGTAGACAGCGTCCGGGTCAGTGATGTTCTTCAGGTGCGCGTAGGCGACCGCCGAGCAGATCGAGTCGTTGTCGGGATTCTTGTGGCCGAAGACCAGTACCGGTCCCACGATGTCTCCTCCAGTTGACGTGCCCTATCGGTGACTACTGCTTGATCTTGACGATAGGAGCGTACCCGACCAGCAGCTTCTTCGTCTCGCGAGTCCGGTCGAATCGGATCTCGAGTGCGTCGCCATTGACGGTCGTGACCGTACCCCGGCCGAAGACCTTGTGGTCAACCGCGTCTCCTACCGAGAAGGTCTCGGTCTGTTCCTTGCGCTTGGGGCCTGCGGAACGCGCACCGAACGCGCCACCGCCAGCCGAACTCCCAGCCGCCGGTACCTGCCTCGTTCCGCTGCCGAACACGCGCCCGCCGCTCTCGGCAGTACCGTGCCCGTAGCTTCCGCTGCGGTCTCCCCGCTTCTCCCAGCCCGTGCCCGAGAAGCCCACCGAGCCCACGCCCGACGCCTCCACGTGCTCGGCCGGAATCTCGCCGATGAAACGGCTGGGCGAGTTGTGCTGGGTGACGCCGAAGATCGACCGCGAATAGGCGTGCGTGAGGTAGAGCCGTTCGCGCGCACGGGTGATGGCGACATAGGCCAGCCGTCGCTCCTCCTCGAGACTCGCGGGCTCGAACATCGAGTTCTGGTGCGGAAAGATTGACTCCTCGAGCCCCGCCACGAACACCACCGGGTACTCGAGTCCCTTCGCGGTGTGCACCGTCATGAGAGTCACGAACTCGTCGACACACTCATCGACCGAGTCGAGGTCCGTGCGCAGCGCAAGCCACTCCATGAACGCAGGAAGACTGGGCTCATCGTGACTCGCGGCGAACTCGCTGACGACCGTGAAGAACTCGCGGATGTTCTCGGCGCGTCCCAGGGCCTCGTCGGTGCGCTCGGCCTCGTAGGCGGCGATGAGGCCGGCTTTCTCGACGATCATCTCCACGAGGTCGCGCAGGTCGCCCTCGAGCACGCGCAGCTCATCGAGTATCTGAGTGAAGCCAAGCAGGCTCATGCGGGCGCGTGCGGCCAGCCAGTCCTCTTCGACCGCCGCGCGCATCGCATCTTCGAACCCGACGTTACGCTCACGGGCAACAAGCTGCACCTTGTCGATGGTGCTGTCGCCGATGCCACGCTTGGGCGTGTTGATGATGCGCTTGAGCGATATCTCGTCGGCCGGGTTGACCACGGCCTTGAGATAGCCCATCACGTCGCGGATCTCGGCACGATCGAAGAACCGCGTGCCGCCCACGATCTTGTAGGCGATGCCCGCTCGCAGCAACGCGTCTTCCAGCGAGCGTGACTGTGCGTTGGTGCGGTAGAAGATCGCGAAGTCCGTATAGCGGCGGTGCTCGGCGCGTCCCAGGCGCTCGATTTCGCCGGCAATGAAGCGGGCCTCGTCGCGCTCGTCGCTCGCCAGGTAGCTCGCGATCTTCTCACCCTCGGCGTTGCTCGTGAACAGCGTCTTGGGCTTGCGGTTCGTGTTGTTGGCAACCACCGCGTTGGCAGCCATCAGGATCCGCGCGGTCGAGCGGTAGTTCTCCTCGAGCTTCACAACTGTTGCCTCGGGGTAGTCGTGCTCGAACTCGAGGATGTTACGGATGTCGGCGCCGCGCCACGAGTAGATCGACTGGTCATCGTCGCCCACCACCATGAGATGGCGGTGCTTGGCAGCGAGCAGGTTGGTGATCGCGTACTGCGCGTGGTTGGTGTCCTGGTACTCGTCGACGCTGATGTAGCGGAACCGGTCCTGGTAGGCGTCGAGCACCTTGACGTTCTCGGAGAGCAGCCGATGCGTGTTCACGAGCAGATCGTCGAAGTCCATGGAGTTGGCCGCAAGCAGACGCGTCTCGTAGCGCGCGAAGATCTTGGCTGCGGCCTTGTCCAACGGCGTGAACGAGCTCTCGGCAAGCGCCGCAGCCCCCATCAGCTCGCTCTTCGCGCTCGAGATGCGGCTCCGCACCGCATTGATGGGGTAGCGCTTGTCGTCGTACTCGAGCTCCTTCATGACCTCACGCACGAGACGCTTGGAGTCATCGTCATCGTAGATCGTGAAGTTGGAGGTGAAACCCAAGAGCTTCGCGTCAGTGCGCAGCATTCGCACGCACATGGCGTGGAAGGTCGAGACCCACATCGCGCGCGAGCTGTACTGCCCGGGAAGTGAGCCAAGCAACGTCGCCAGTCTCTCACGCATCTCGGCGGCAGCCTTGTTGGTGAAGGTGATCGCGAGAATCTCGTGCGGGCTGACGCGCTTGTCCGTGATCAGGTGCGCGATACGGTACGTGAGCACGCGCGTCTTGCCGGATCCAGCGCCCGCGAGCACCAAAAGCGGGCCCTCGGTGGTCTCGACGGCTTGGCGCTGCGCGGGGTTCAGGGAGGTGAGATCGAGTGTCATAGCCGAGGTAGTGTAGCACGCATCCTAGGGACCGGCGCGCGGTTTTCAGCACCAAATGAAGCGGGCCCGCATAGGCGGGCCCGCTTGAGTTCCAGCTAGATGGCGCCGACTATCCGAGCTGCTTGTCCACGGACTCGGCAACGCGCCCCAGCTCGGCCATCAGCGAGCGAATCCCGTCCAGATCAAGCGACTGCGGCCCGTCACAGAGCGCCTCACGCGGGTTGGGGTGTACCTCAACCATGATGCCGTCGGCACCAACGGCGACCGCGGCACGGCTCAGTGCGGGCACGAGGTCCGCGCGGCCTGCCGGGTGCGACACATCGACGATGATGGGCAGCAGCGAGAGACTGTGCACGACCGGCACCGCAGTGATGTCGAGTGTGAAACGGTAGGCGTTCTCGAAGGTACGGATGCCTCGCTCGCACAGGATTACATTCTCGTTGCCGTTCATCGTGATGTAGTTGCTCGCCTGCAGCCACTCTTCAATCGTGGCAGCCATACCGCGCTTGAAGACGACCGGCTTGCCGCTGTCCGCAGTCACTTCGCCGACCTTGCGCAGCAAGCTGAAGTTGGCCATGTTGCGCGTGCCGATCTGAATCATGTCGGCGTACTCGTGGATCTTCTCGGCATGGGCGGAGTCGGTGACCTCGGTGACTACCAGCAGGCCGTACTCATCGGCGGCCTCGCGCATCATGATCAGACCCTCTTCTTCGAGGCCCTGGAACGAGAACGGCGAGGTGCGCGGCTTGTAGGCGCCACCACGCATGACCTTGATTCCCAGCTCGGAGAGGGTGGCCGCGACCTCGCGCATCTGTTCGCGGCTCTCAACCGAGCACGGTCCAGCGATGATGGTGCACTTGTCCCCTTGTGTGACGGCGCCGATCGCCGCGCCGTTCTGCGCGCCCATCAGCCCCTCATCTCCTTGGCGACATGCAGGATGGCTTCGTAGATCTCGCGCAGGTCGTCGCCGTAAAGCGGCCCCTCGTTGCACCTGGCAACGTTGGTGAAGATCTCCTCTTCACGCTTGGGATCGTAGAGTCCCCAGTGCGCGGCAGGCTTGAGCCCGCGGATATCGAGCGAGCACTGTGCGCGCTCGTTGAGAAGCTTCACGAGCTGGCAGTCGATCTCGTCGATCCTCGAACGAACCTGTGCGATCTTCGCTTGGGCGTCGGAGTTCTGGTCCGGCATGACGCGCCCCCTTCGAAACGTTGTATACATCGGCACCGCTCATGCGATTCAGCGATTATCGCACGGGATCTATCGGAGGACTACGCCGAGCACGCCTGAAGGTAGCTTCAGGACGGCAGGCGGCAGGATCGGTGTTCAGTCGAGTCCGAGCGAGATGCGCAGAGCGGTGTCGACGCGAGCCATGGTCGCGTCATCGAGGGTTGCGAGCGGTCGACCGCTCAAGCGCGACTGGTCCACGGTTCGAATGTGTGCGCAGTCCACAGTGGAAGTGCGCGCAAGCACGCCCTCGGGCACTCGCACCAGAAACGGAAACGGCCGATATGGTCTCGTGGTGATCGTCGCGATGATCGTCAACCGACTGGCA